>CATYLC010000014.1 GCA_958408685.1 uncultured Collinsella sp.
ACCTACAACAGCGCGGTTAACAGCCGCGTGCTCTACCATTGAGCTACCGAGGAATTTAAAAGCCCAGCAGAATGGGCTGAGAAATTCTGGCTCCCCGGGTAGGACTCGAACCTACAACAGCGCGGTTAACAGCCGCGTGCTCTACCATTGAGCTACCGAGGAATAGGTGCGTGCTCTCAAGCAACGAAGATTATTATACGGACGAATCAGCTCAGGGCAAGAACTTTTTTGAGAATTTTTCCGACCTAGTCATTGGGGGCGTCCCCAACGACTACATGAAAGCGGCCTCAAGCGGATGTGCTTGAGGGCGCTTCTTGCTTGACTAGCTTTCGATATAGTCTTTGAGCTTGCTGGAGCGGCTGGGGTGGCGGAGCTTGGCAAGGGTCTTGGACTCGATCTGGCGGATACGCTCGCGCGTGACGCCAAACTCGCGGCCGACTTCCTCGAGCGTGCGGGGATGTCCGTCGACAAGGCCAAAACGCAGCTCGATAACCTTGCGCTCACGATCGGCAAGCGAGTCGAGCACCTGGGTGAGCTGCTCCTGCAGCATGGAGAAGCTGGCGGCATCGGGCGGAACGATAGCCTGGGAGTCCTCGATGAAGTCTCCCAGCTGGGAATCCTCTTCCTCGCCGATAGGGGTCTCGAGAGACACGGGCTCCTGCGAGATCTTCTGGATCTCGCGGACGCGGTCGGCACTCATGTCCATCTCGGCACCGATCTCCTCGGGGGTCGGGTCGCGACCCAGGTCCTGGAGAAGCTGACGCTGCACGCGGACGAGCTTGTTGATGGTCTCGACCATGTGCACGGGAATACGGATGGTACGGGCCTGGTCGGCGATAGCACGCGTGATGGCCTGACGGATCCACCACGTGGCGTACGTGGAGAACTTAAAGCCCTTCTGGTAGTCGAACTTCTCGACGGCGCGGATCAAACCGAGGTTGCCCTCCTGGATCAGGTCCAGGAACAGCATGCCGCGACCGACATAGCGCTTGGCGATGGAGACGACCAGGCGCAGGTTGGCGCTAATGAGCGCCTGCTTGGCCTCGAGACCGACGTTCTCGATACGGGTCAGGCGACGCATCTCGGCGCGGGTGAGCTCGATCTCGCCCGCATCGGCGGCCTCGAGCTTCTCGGTGGCATCGAGACCGGCCTCGATCTTCATAGCCAGATCGACCTCTTCGGAGGCGGTCAGCAGGTCGACTTTACCGATCTCCTTAAGGTACATACGAACCGGGTCGCCGGTCAGCATCACCGAGGAGGCATCGATGCCACGCACGCGCGAACGCGAACGGGACGTGCGCACGGTGCGCTTCTTCTTGCTCTTGGAAGAACCCATCTCAGCGTCGGCCTGACGGGCCATCTTAAGCTCGTGATCGTCGAGCGAGCCGGAATCGTGCTCGTCGTCATCGAAATCGTCGGTATCGCTATCGTTATCGTCATCGTCGACGTCTATGGGGGCGTCGTCGTTTCCGCTCGCGGAGATAATCTGGATGCCGCTGTTGCGCAGCGCGGAATACACCGCGTTGAGCTGCTCGTCAGACACATCGATATCCTTCAGGGCGACCTGAATCTCGTCCTCGGTTACCGAAGTCCTGTTTGAGCCGTTGCCCATGAGCTTTGCAACGTAGGATTCCAGCCCAGTACCCGTGCTCTCACTCTTTTTTGGCACAGATTCTCCCTTCATAGTCCACAGGACTCATTACTTTAGCACACACATTGACGTCTATACCCAAAATTCAGACTGGATATAGGCGCGAATACGCTGGTTGACCACAACATCTAGGCCTGCTCGGCGTCCGCGGTCTCCAAACCGATCAAACGGAACGGGTCTGCCACGCCGCCGATCGACTTTTGGAGCTCGCGCTGGCGCTGAGAATCTTGCATCGCCTGCATCGTCAGCGCACGGCGTGCCTCATCGTCGAGCGACCGGTCCTGGCGAAGCTTGGCCTGTGCGGCGCGCATGCGGCGCTTGATGGTGTAGAGCTCAAGGGTATCAAGCATAAACACGATGTTCGTCTCGGTGGGGTGCTTGCTCGTCGACGAAATGCGCCCGGCGCTGACAAGCGACGCTGCCTCGGGACACACCGCGCGCGCCGCATCCATGCACGCCGTGGGGTCGGTGCCCGGCGGCGTCGCGAGCACGGCCCACGCGATGGACTCGTGGCGCGGATCCACCCACTCGATCGAGCAGATGCGGTCGGCATACGTGCGGAACAGGTCGGGGTAGCTCGTGAGCATCGTCAGCAGCTCGCGCTCCCCTGCCAAGGACTTGCGCTCTAGATCGGTAAGAACCATAGGGGCCGAGGCGTCTGTCGGGGCACCGGCGGGCGCAGCGCCCATACCATCAGGCACATCGATCGGCGGAAGATCGTCGACGACCTCCACGGGCGCGGCCCCATAGGCATCAAGCGGAACGTAGTCGTACGGGTCCTCCTCGACCGGTGCGGACACCGGCGGCGTCGCACCCGCGGCCCAGGCACCGCGAGACGTCCCCTGCGAACCAGACGTCCGACCGCCCGCGATGCCCGCGCGCTCAGCTTGCGCGCGTTGACGCTCGTAGCTCTGCTCACGACGTCGCTCCGCATCCTCACGCTTGGCGACATCGCGAAACACACGGCCCGAACTCGCGCGCACGGTCTCCAGGTCCAAACCCAGCAGATCGGCAATCTGGATAAAGTACGTGTCGATCATATAGCTGTTGCGCAGCGGATAGATGAGCGCCAGCGCATCCTCGAGCGCTTTAGCGCGACCGCCCGGTGTGGTAATGTCGCTCGACTCCTGCAGCGAACGGTACACAAAGTCCATGAGGGGCTCGGCGGCATCGATGCGCGCCTGAAGTGCCTCGCCGCCATGTGCCGTGATGAACTCCATGGGGTCGTTGCCGTCGGGCAGCACCACGCAGCGCAGGTCCATCGAATCCTGTTCAATAAACTGAATCGCGCGGCGAGCGGCCTTTTGACCGGCGGCGTCGCCATCGAACATATACACAATGCGCTTGGCAAAGCGGGTTAGCGTCTTTACGTGATGCTCCGTGAGCGCCGTGCCCAGCGTGGCGACGACGTTTTTGATCCCCGCCTCCCAGCAGGCGATGCAGTCGGTATAGCCCTCCACCACGATGGCGGTATCCTGCGCGACGATAAACTCCTTGGCCCAGTTAAAGCCGTAGAGGTTTCGCTTTTTATGAAACACGCTCGTCTCGGCGGTGTTGAGGTACTTAGGCTGACCATCGCCCATGATGCGCCCGCCAAAAGCGATGTTATGACCCTGCTCGTCAAAAATGGGAAACATCACACGGTCGTAAAAACGGTCGGCGAGCTGTCCGCGCCCACGGCTCACGGCCACGTTGGCGTCAATCATCTCCTGCGGGGTAAAGCCCGCTTGAGACAGATGAGAAACCAGCGCGTTGCGACCCGGCGCAAAACCCAGGCAGTAGCGTCGACAGACATCGCCACCCATACCGCGGCTGGCAAAGTACTCGCGCGGACGGCTGTCCTTACCGCGCATAAGCATGGTGTGGTAGAACTGGGCCGTCTCGGCGCACAGGTCATAGATGCGGGCACGCTTGGTGCCGCGATCGCGCTGCGCACCGGTATCGTGCAGTTCAATGCCCGCACGATCAGCCAAATAGCGGATCGACTCGGGAAAACTCAGGTTCTCGCGCTTCATGATATAGGTGAAGACGTCGCCGCCCTCGCCGCAGCCAAAGCAGTGCCACACCTGCGTAGCAGGGATAATGTGAAACGATGGGGTCTTTTCGCCATGAAACGGACAGCAGCCCCAAAACTCATGGCCGCGGGGCTTGAGCTCAACCGTTTCCTGCACGATGGCAACCAAGTCTGACGCCGCGCGTACCTGATCTTTTTCCTCATCGCTAATCACGGATACTCACCCCCTGCTCACCCAAGTTATGACGGATATCGTCGATATTACCCTCGACGGTCGCGATCAGCTCGTCCAGGGAATCGAACACGCGAGACGGACGCAGCCAGCGCGTAAACGCCAGCGACACCGAGGCGCCATACAGGTCGCCCGCATAGCCGATCAAGTTGGCCTCGAGATGCGCCGAGGCGGCATCATCGGCATAGGTCGGCGGCAGGCCGACGTTAACGGCAGCAGGCCATACGGTATCGTCGACCAGCACCAGACCCTCATAGACGCCATCGGCAGGCACTTGGATGCCGTCGGGCACCTGGATGTTTGCCGTGGGAAAGCCCATGTCGGAGCCCTCGTGACGGCCAGCCGCCACAACGCCGCGCAGCATATAGGGACGGCCGAGAAGCTCTGCGGCCAGCTCCACATGACCCTGACCCAGCTCATGGCGGATACGCGTGGCGCAGATGGTCTGCCCGTTAACGCAGAGCAGGTCGTGACCGTAAACGTCAACCCCACGCTCAGTGCCCCAGGCGCGCATCTCGGCAACGCCCGAAGCGCCGCCGCGGCCGAGCCTAAAGTCGCTGCCTACACGAATGGAGCGAATGTCGACAACGCGCGACAACAACGCCAGAAACCCGACATGGTCGAGTGCCGCCACGGCAGGCGTAAAGGGAACGGCCACCACCGCATCGACCCTGGTTTGAGCCAGAGCGTGCAGGCGGTCGGCCGTCGTCATCAATTTTTGGGCGGGCAACGGACTCACCACGACGTCCGGATCAGGATCGAAGGTGACCACGACCGCTTTGCTGCCGTGATCATGTGCATCGCGAATAACCGCTTCGATCAGCTCTTGGTGCCCACGATGCACGCCATCAAACACGCCAATAGCGATCGACGCGGAACGCAAGAACTCGCACCCATCAAAAGCATCGGCAGAAACGATACGGGCCTCATCCAACTCACCCGCGAAAAAGATACGCGCGAGCTCGTGGGGCGCCAGCATCATCGAACACCGCCGATCGCCTGCGGAAAGACGTGCTCCATCACAAAGCGGCCGCCCTCGATACGAGCAAGCGCCTTCAATCCCCCATCGAGCACGAGCGCGAACGGCGCCTTCGCCGTATCGAAGTCCGCAAGCGCGCGTTCAACGGGAATGCGGCGGCCACAAAGCAGGTCGTCTGCAAGATTACCCGGCAAATCGACACGCGTGGCACCTAGGGCGGCGATGGGATCCAGAGCGAAACCGGCAGCGGTCTCGGCAGAGAGCTCCTCTACCGCATGACAGGCGCCAATGGAAACCACGCCGGAGGCCGTACGGCGCAGCGCGGAAATATGCGCAGCGCTATCGCAGGCACGACCCAGATCGCGAGCGAGCGCGCGAATGTAGGTGCCTTTGCTTACCGAAAACGCCACGGTCCAGACGCACGTATCGCCCTCGCCGCCCACGGCGATCAGGTCGGCGGCATAGACCTCGACGGGGCGCGGGGGCAACTCAACCGCATTGCCCTCGCGAGCACTCTTATAGGCGCGAACGCCATTAACCGAGATGGCCGAAAACGCTGGCGGCACCTGCATCTGCGGGCCAAGCATAGCGGCCAGCTGCTCACGGGCGTAAGCGAGATCGCGCAGCTCGGGGGCAACGGGCACCGTGCGGACGGCCTCGCCCTCCGCGTCATCGGTATTGGTCTCGACACCAAACGAAATGTCGGCAACATAACTTTTGGTATCGAGGGTTAGCATGCCCAGCAGACGGGTCGCCTGGCCCACGCCCACCACCATGACACCCGAGGCCATGGGGTCGAGCGTACCGGCATGGCCGACGCGTCGCTCATGGAGGGCGCGCCGGCACTGCGATACCACGTCGTGGGACGTGCAGCCCACCGGCTTATCGACGGCGAGCAGCATATTCAATTGAGAAGGCGTACGACGAGCCATGTACCATCCAAAAAGTTAGAGCTCGACGGTCACCGAAGCGGGATCCTCCCCCACCAGCTCGGCCAGCATGGGAAGTGCCACGGCGAGCGTCTCGCGAATCGTTCCGTTGTTGGAAAAGCCGGCGGCGGCATGATGCCCGCCACCGCCAAAGTTGGCAGCAATCTCGGACACATCGAGGTCACCCTTGGAGCGCAGGTTGCCGCGCACCTTGGTATCGCCCTCGATGCCCTTTAGGAACAGGCAGACCTCAACGCCCATCACCGAACGCACCACATCGACCAGACCGTCGCACTCATCCGAAGTGACGCCGCAGGCCTCGAGGTCGCTCTGGTACGCATAACTATATGCCACGCGACCGTGCGCCACGGTCTTGATACGACCCATAACGATGGACTTGAGATGCAAGAACTCTACGCGCATGCTCTGGTAGACCTCGAGCGCGACGCGCGCCGGATCGGCACCGTGCGCGACCAGGCGCGAGGCGGCATGGAACGCAGCAGCATCGGCGTTTTGGTACTGAAAACGACCGGTATCGGTCACTAGGCCGCACAGCAGGCAGGTCGCGACACCGTTGCGAGCCACAATGCCGCAATTGTCCAAAAAGCGGTCGATGATCATGGCGCAGGCCGCGGCGCCGACGCACCTCAGGCTCAGCTCGGCAAATTCCTCGCGCGCCGGATGGTGATCGAAGCACACCACATGCGACGAGCGGCGGAGCACCTCGGCGGAGTTGTTCAGACGCTCGACGACCGGCACGTCCACCGAGATGAACAGATCCGGATTGCCGGTATACGCAGATGCCGGCACCAGACGGTCGGCGCCCTCCATAAAGCGGTAGATGCGCGGTACCGGATCATCGTCTGCCAGCAGCAGGGCAATGTCCTTGTTGGGGAAAAACTTCATAAGCGATAAGCCCAGACCCAGCACGGAGCCCAGGGCGTCACCATCGGGAGACGTATGTCCCGAAATCGCAATGGAGGACGCACCCTCGATGAGCTCGAGGATGCGTCGCTGAATATCTGCAGACTCGCACGATGCGAGGTCGGCGGAATTACTCATCTAAAGCTGCCTCCTGGGCGGCATCCGCTATTGGATAGCCGTCCTCATCCTTTTCGATCGCAAGCGTGGCGGGAACGTTTTCCAGCGCACGCGTGATGCGCTCGGCCTCATCGGTCGAGCGATCGATGCGAAAATCGAGCTCGGGCGTGACGCGCCAATCGAGCGAGCGGGCCAACAGGCTACGGATGCGGCCCTTGGCGCTGGCAAGCGCCTCCATGACCTCGTCGTAGCGGCTCGCGTCGCACGACACGTACACGCGCGCGAACGAACGGTCCACCGCGACCTCGACCGCGGTCAGGGTGACCAGGTCGAGACGCGGATCGGAAACCTCAAAGAGCAGGATATAACCGAGCTTCTCGCGAAGCTGCTCGCCCAGACGGCGGGTTGCCTGCGTTTGCTTCATAGCGCTACCCCCTACTCGGTACGGGCAACCTGGTCGATGCGGTAGCCCTCAATGGTGTCGCCAGGCTTGATGTCCTGGAAGTTCTCCAGGCCAATACCGCCCTCGGAGCCGCTCTTGAGGCTCCTGGCCTCGTCCTTGTAGTGGCGCATCGAGGCGATTTTACCGTTGAAGACCACGATGCCGTCGCGCACCAGGCGCACAGAATCGGTTGCGGCGATCTCGCCCTCTTCGACGCGGACACCGGCGGCGATACCAACCTTGGGCACCTTGAAGGTATCCAGGACGGTCGCAGTACCCGTGGAGACCTCGACCTCGGTGGGCTTGAGCATACCGATGCGGGCAGCGTCGAGGTCCTCGAGGCACTTGTAGATGACGTCGTAGCAACGGATCTCGACGCCCTCGCGCTCGGCGGCGGAGCGGGCCTTGCCGTCGGGACGGACGCCAAAGCCGATGATGATGGCGTTGGAAGCGTCGGCCAGGACGACGTCGGTCTCGTTGATGGCACCGACCGCGGAGTGAATCGTGTTGATGCGCACCTCGGACTGATCCATCTTGTCGAGGGAGTCCTGAAGGGCCTCGATGGAACCCTGGACGTCGGCCTTGATGATCAGGTTGAGCTCCTTGACCTCGGCGTCGGCGATGGTCTCGAAGAGGTTCTCGAGCGTCACGTGCTTCACGCGGCTCTGCTCCTCGATACGGGCCTTGAGCGAACGCTCGTCGGCCAGCGCACGTGCCTCGCGCTCGTCCTCGAATACGCGGAACTCGTCGCCAGCGTTGGGGACGGACTGCAGGCCCAAGATCTCGACGGCGTCGGAGGGACCGGCCTCGGTGACGGCGTTGCCCTTGGGGTCGAGCATGGCACGGACGCGGCCATAGGTGAGGCCGGCGACCAGCGTGTCGCCCACGCGCAGGGTGCCGCGGGTCACGAGCACTGTGGCAACCGAGCCGCGGCCCTTGTCGAGCTTAGCCTCGAGGACGTTGCCCGAAGCGAACGTATCAGGGTTGGCCTTGAGCTCGAGCACGTCGGCCTGGAGCAGGACGGTCTCGAGCAGGTCGTCGATACCGATCTTCTGCTTGGCCGAGATGTTGACGAACATGTTCTGTCCGCCCCACTCCTCGGGGATGATGCCGTACTCGGTGAGCTCCTGGCGCACGCGGTCGGGGTTGGCACCCGGCTTATCGATCTTGTTGACGGCGACGACGATGGGTACGCCGGCGGCCTTGGCGTGGTTGATCGACTCGATGGTCTGGGGCATGACGCCGTCGTCGGCGGCGACGATCAGGATGACGATGTCGGTCACCTTGGCGCCACGGGCACGCATGGCCGTAAAGGTGGCGTGACCCGGGGTATCGATAAAGGTGATCTTGCGGTCGTTGATCATGACCTGCGAAGCGCCGATGGCCTGCGTAATGCCGCCCGCCTCGCCGGCAGCAACGCCGGTGTGACGGATGGCGTCGAGCAGCGACGTCTTGCCGTGGTCGACGTGGCCCATGACGGTGACGACCGGGGCGCGCGGCTTAAGGTCGGCGGGATCATCGTAGAACGAGAAGGTGTTCTCCTCCTCGGGGGTGATGATCTTGATCTGACGGCCCAGGTCGTCGGCAACGAGCTCGACAAGGTCGTCGGACATGGACTGCGTCATGGTGAGCGGCGTACCAAGCAGGAACAGGCGCTTGATGATGTCGTTGGCCGGAACGTCGAGCGCCTCGGCAAGCTCCTGGACGGTAACGCCCTGGGAGACCTTGATAGCGTCGAGGTCCTCGGGGTTCACGCCCTGGGCCAGCGCCTCCTCTATCTTGCGCTCCTCCTGAGCCTTGGCAGCCTCGCGCTCGCGCTTCTCCTTGCGCTTCTTGCGGCGACCGGTGGACTCGCGAGAGGCCTCCTCGACGGCGGCACGAGCCTCCTCGAGCACCTTCTCGCGGCTGTACTCCTCGGCCTCGCGAGCCATGCGGCTGTAGTGGTCCTCTTCGTTGTTGTGACCGCCCTTGCGCTTCTTGCCCTTGCCCTGCTTGTCGGGGTTGGGGAAGTCCATGCCGGCAGCGACGTTGTTGCTGGCGTTGGTGCGATGGCTGTGCGGACGGCTCTCGGAGGCGTTGCGCTCGGAGTTGTTGTCGGAAGCGTTGCGATCGTTACGACGGCCACCGCGGCGGTCGTTGTTGCCGCCACGACGGTTACCGCGCTCGGCGGCGCGCTCGGCCTTGGCCTTGTCCTCGGCGTCCTTCTTCTCCTTGAGCACGGTCTCCTGTGCGGCGATCTGGTCGAGCAGCGAACGGAAACGCGAACCGGAGTCGGAAGCGGGAACGGCGCGGCGCTGGGCCTCGCGGGCAGCCTCCTCCTTCTCGCGGGCAAGGCGCTCCTGCTCGGCCTTCTTCTTGGCCTCGGCCTCGGTGCGGGCAGCCTCCTCGGCAGCCTGGGCTGCGGCAAACTGGCGACGCTCCTCCTCGCGGGCCTTCTCGGCGGCGATGCGCTCGCGCTCGGCCTCGGCGGCGCGAGCGGCCTCCTCGGCGGCAGCTGCCTGCTCCTCGGCCTGCTTGGCGGCCTCGACTTCCTGGGCGCGGGCCTCGATCACCGAGGCGAGCTGCTTGCGGACCATAGCGACATAAGCGTCCTCCAAGGTGGAGGAAGCGGACTTAGCGGGAATCTTCATATCGGCGAGATGACCCATCAGTTCCTTGGAGGTCATGCCGAACTCTTTGGCCAGGGTGGACACACGGACTTTTGCCATATGACTTCACCTACCCTTTCTGGCACCTTGGGTGCCTAGAGACTGAACGAGCGTGGGAGACGCGCCGGGACCCGCCCGGCGCAACCGCGCGCTAGATCAGGTCCTCCGCATCATCGAAGGCGTCGGTGTCGTGGACACCGCAGAAACGGGAGCCGGGACGAGCCTGGTTGCGGCACTGGATGCCGTCCTCGGACACGTACTCGCAGCGGCGGACGTCCTCGTCCTCCTCGTCACCGATCAGGTCGGCGGCGGGCTCCTCGTGAACGGGAACGTTCTTGAGGATGTCGGCGGCAAGGGTCTCGGACTTGATGTCGATGTGCCAGCCGGTCAGGCGCGCGGCGAGGCGGGCGTTCTGGCCCTCCTTGCCGATGGCGAGTGACAGCTGGTCGTCGGGCACGATGACGCCGGCGTAGGCCTTCTCCTCGTCGATGAGGACGCGGGTGACCTTAGCGGGCGACAGGGCGTTGGCGACGTAGACGGCAGGATCGGCATCCCACAGGATGACGTCGACGCGCTCGCCACGGAGCTCGCCCACGACAGCGCGAACACGGCTGCCCTTGGGGCCGACGCAGGCGCCCACGGGATCCAGACGGTCGTCGAGCGAGTGGACGGCGACCTTGGAGCGCTGGCCGGGCTCGCGGGCGATCGACTTGATCTGGACGGTGCCCTCATAGATCTCGGGCACCTCCTGCTCAAACAGACGACGCATGAGCTCGGGGTGGGTACGGGAGATGACAATCGGCGGACGGCTGTGCTCGCCACGAACCGGCTGCAGGTTGGAGTTGGGGTCGCGAACGTCGATGATCACGGCCTTGATGTGCTGGTTGTGCAGGTAGCGCTCGCCCATCGGACGCTCGTTGCGCTCGTTCTCGTAACGGCGCTGGTCGAAGTGCGGAAGCTCGGCCTCGACGCCCTCGCGAATCTTGACGATCGTGAAGTCGGGCGTGGACTGCAGCACGGTACCGCTGATGAGGTCACCGATGCGGCCGGAGAACTCCTCGTAGATCTGCTCGCGGGCAGAGTTGCGCACGATGGCGTTGATCTCGGCCTTGGCGTGCTGGGCAGCGATGCGGCTCGTGTTCTTGGGGGTGACGTCGATCTCCTCGAACTCGGTGAAGTTGCCCTCCTCGTCCATGGAATCGTCGATCGGCTCCAGGCGGTAGACGTAGATCTTGCCGGTGGTGCGGTCGATGGTCACCTTGGCGCCCCACTCAAGATGCAGGATCTCGGCATAGCTCTTGGCGAGCGACTGCTCCAGGCGGTCGATCAGGTAGAGCTGGTCGATGTGCTTCTCCTGGCAAAGCTCCATCAGGGCGGACATCATGTCGGATGCTGCCATCTTACTTTCCTTCCTTCGCGGGCTTGAAGTCGTAGGTGGGCTTCAACTTGCACTTTTTAACATCAGAGAAATCGAGGGTAACGGACTCGCCGCCCTCGAGCTCGAGGGTCACGTTCGTCTCGGTGGCGGCGGCAATCTTGCCGGCGTACTTGCGACGGCCCTCGGTGGCGGTGGAGGTGAGCTCGCAGTTCTCGCCCACAAAGCGGGCAAAGTCACTCGGGCGGCGCAGCGGGCGCGCCATACCCGGGCTCGACACCTCGAGCGTATAGCTCGAAGAGATGGGGTCGAGCTCCTCAATCACATCGCCGACCCACTTGGTGTTGGCCGTGACGTCGTTGAGCGACAGGCTCTGACCCTCGGCACCCTCGATACGCACGCGCACGCAGGGGGCCTTGGTGGCACCCACGAGCTCGACGTCGACGATGTCGACATCGTGCTGGGGAGCGACGGCCTCGAGCGCGTTGATGATCGCCTGCTCGGTCTTGGTCTTGACCATTGCGGCACCTCCATCCATACAAAAAAGAAGCGGGGCCGAAACCCCACTTCTTTCAATTACAACTTCATTTGCAAGCAAACTATACCAATAGCTGCGGAAACGTGCAAGCACAGTACGAATCTGCAGGTCAGCGTGCGCACAGCTTCTCCACAAGAATAGGACAATTGACCGCAGACATCAGGACAGGTACATGAAAAACGAGGGACGACCCAACCGGATCGCCCCTCGTCTTTTATGCGTCAGCTAGGCGCGCAATGCTTACTTGACCACCAGGTTGACCAGCTTGCCGGGCACGCAGATGGCCTTGACGACCGTCTTGCCGTCGAGCCACTTGGCGACGGCGGCCTCGGCGGCAGCCTGCATATCCTCATTGGAGGCATCGCGGGCAACGTCGACGCGGCCGCGGACCTTGCCGAGCACCTGGACCACGATCTGCACCGTGTCCTCAACGGACTCGGCCAGGTCGAAATCGGGCCAGGCGGCGGTGTAGGCGTTGCCCTCGCAGCCGAGCGCCTCGTGCCACAGCTCGTCGGCCCAGAACGGGCAGATGGGGGCAAGGACGCTCACGATGTCCTTGGCCACGCCGTAGCACAGCGCCTTGTCGCGGGCGGTACCCTCGGTGGCGTTGAGGTAGGCGCTCGCCGCGTTGACGAGCTCCATGACGGCCGAGATCGCGGTGTTGAACTGGCCGCGGTCGAAGTCCTCAGTGCACTTGGCGATGGTGCGGTGACGCTCGCGATAGAGCTTCATCGCAACCTCGTCGAGCGCGGACTTGTCGAAGGCCACGTTGGCGTCACCGGACTGGACGAGCTGCCAAACGATACGCCAGGCGCGCTTGATAAAGCGGTTGGCGCCCTCGACGGCCTTGGGATCCCAGTCGAAGTCCTTCTCGGGCGGGGCGATAAACAGGATCGCCAAACGCATGGTGTCGGCACCGTAGGGCTCGATGACCGAGCTCGGGGGCACGACATTGCCCTTGGACTTGGACATGGTGTCGCCGTTCTCGTCCTTGACCATGCCCTGGCACAGCAGGTTGGTGAAGGGCTCGTCCACGCTCAGCAGGCCCAGGTCGCGCAGTGCCTTGGTAAAGAAGCGGCTGTAGAGCAGGTGCAAAATAGCGTGCTCGATGCCGCCGATGTAGTTATCGACGGGCATCCAACGGTCGGCAGCCTCACGGGAGAAGGGCAGCTCGGTGTTGTGCGGATCGGTATAGCGCAGGTAATACCAGCTGGAGCAGGTGAAGGTGTCCATGGTATCGGTCTCGCGCTTGGCCGGGCGACCGCAGACCGGGCAGGTGGTCTCGTAGAACTCCTTGCACTCGGCAAGGGTTTCGCCAGCGCCCAGGTCCAGGTTCTCGGGCAGCGTCACCGGCAGCTGATCCTCGGGCACGGGCACGATGCCGCAGTGCTCGCAGTGGATGGCCGGGATGGGGTTGCCCCAATAGCGCTGGCGGCTGATGAGCCAGTCGCGCAGACGGAACTCGACCTTGCGACGACCACAGCCCATGGCCTCGAGGTCGGCCACGATCGCAGCCTCGCCCTCGGAGTGCTTGCCGCCGCGCATGCCGGTGTACTTGCCGGACTGGACGAGCGTGCCCTCGGCAGCGTGGGCGCAATCCCAGTCGACGGTCTCGGCATGGAAGGTATCGATGGTCTCGCCGCTGGCCTCGACGGCAGCGCGATCGTCATCGTCCAGGATGATCGGCACGATCGGCAGGTCGTACTTACGGGCAAACTCAAAGTCGCGCTGGTCGCCGCAAGGAACGGCCATGACGGCGCCGGTGCCGTAGTCGGCAACGACATAATCGGCAACCCACACGGGGACCTTCTCGCCGTTGACGGGGTTCACCACATAGCGGCCCGTGAAGGCACCGTGCTTCTCGAGGGTACCCTGGGCACGCTCGACGGCAGAGATATGCTTGGAGTCCTCGACGATCTTGGTGACGGCCTCCTCGTACTCCGTGCCCTCGACGAGCTCGTGCAGGCCGGCGTACTCGGGAGCCAGGACAAAGAAGGAGACGCCAAAAAGGGTATCGGCACGCGTGGTGAAGACGGTGATCTTGCCCTCATCGCCCTCGATAGGCTCGCCATCCTGGTCGCACAGGGTAAAGTCGACCTCGGCGCCCTCGGAGCGACCGATCCAGTTGGCCTGCATCTGCTTGACGCGCTCGGGCCAGCCGGGGAGCTTCTCCAGGTCGTCGAGCAGCTCCTGGGAGTACTCGGTGATCTTGAAGTACCATTGCTCAAGGTCGCGCTTCTCGGGCTCGGTGCCGCAGCGCCAGCACTTGCCCTCGGTGACCTGCTCGTTGGCCAGAACGGTCTTGCAGGTGGGGCACCAGTTGACCGGGTTCTTCTTGCGGTAGACCAGGCCCTTTTCCCACAGCTTCTCAAAGATCCACTGACCCCAGCGGTAGTAGTCGGGGCTGCAGGTCTTGACCATGCGATCCAGATCGTAGGAGAAGCCCATGCGCTTCATCGTGGCGAGCGCTTGGTCCATGTTCTTATACGTCCAAGCGGCAGCCTGCGTGTTGTGCTTGATGGCGGCGTTCTCGGCAGGCAGGCCAAAGGCGTCAAAGCCGATGGGGTGCAGCACGTCGTAGCCTCGCATGCGGGCCTGACGGGCCATGGCATCGCCGATGGTATAGTTGCGCGCGTGGCCCATGTGCAGGTCGCCCGACGGATACGGGAACATCTCGAGCACGTACTTCTTGGGCTTGCTGTCGTCGGTGTCGACGGCAAAGAGGTTGGAGTCCTCCCAAGCCTTCATCCATCGAGACTCAATGGCCTGCGCGTCGTAGGCAGGGATCTCGTCCTTATGATCTGTGCAATCGCACATATCAGCTCCT
Organism: uncultured Collinsella sp.; assembly: GCA_958408685.1. Taxonomy (GTDB): domain Bacteria; phylum Actinomycetota; class Coriobacteriia; order Coriobacteriales; family Coriobacteriaceae; genus Collinsella. The sequence goes on from CATYLC010000014.1 coordinate 14,677, forward strand.
TTAATCTTAGCTGGGGTCGGTCGGCTTAGCTTTATTCGCTACTGCGGACAGTCCTGCGCAAGACGAAGAGCACATTAAGTGCTCTTCTTTGCGTGCGGAACTTGTAGCGAACAAAGCTAAGCCGCCCGACCCTAAGGTTAACTCGCATGATGATAGCAAATACGACAAGCGAGATGCCTGCGACTTGCAGGCATCTCGCTTTATCTAAATAACGTGGTTGTGAATCAACCTTTGTCTGAAACCCGTTCTAGCACGAACGGGTTTTCCAGGTGCCGCAGATTGCCGTGAAAGAGGAGCGACGCGTACTTTGGTACGCGAGCGACGGTTTGAACGGCAAGGTGCGGTGCTTGGGAAAGCCGCTTAGCGGTAGCTGACGCTTTGCTGGGAATCCTTGACGACTACGTCGTGGGCGCCGCCTTCGACGATGGAGGTAGAGCTTACCAGGGTCAGGCGCGCCTTTTCCTGGAGCTCGGGGATTGAGAGGGCGCCGCAGTTGCACATCGTGGACTTGACCTTGTAGAGCGTGCCGCCCACGCCGTCCTTGAGGGAACCGGCGTAGGGAACGTAGGAGTCGACGCCCTCGACGAAGCTGAGCTTCGCGGCGCCGCCCAGGTCGTAGCGCTGCCAGTTACGGGCACGCGCAGAACCCTCGCCCCAGTACTCCTTCATGTACTGACCGTTCACGTTGACGCGCTCGGTCGGGCTCTCGTCAAAGCGGGCGAAATAGCGGCCCAGCATCATAAAGTCGGCACCCATGGCAAGGGCGAGCGTCATGTGGTAGTCATAGACGATACCGCCGTCGGAGCACACGGGCACATAGACGCCGGTCTCCTCGTAGTACTCGTCGCGAGCGCGGCAGACGTCGATCAGCGCGGTGGCCTGGCCACGGCCGATGCCCTTGGTCTCGCGGGTGATGCAGATGGAGCCGCCGCCGATACCGACCTTGATGAAGTCGGCACCGCAGTCAGCCAGGAAGCGGAAGCCCTCGGCGTCGACAACGTTGCCGGCACCGACCTTGACGTCCTCGCCGTAGTTGGCGCGGATCCACTCGATGGTGCGCTTCTGCCACTCGCTGAAGCCCTCGGAGGAGTCGATGCACAGGACATCGGCACCGGCCTCGATGAGCAGCGGCACGCGCTCGGCATAGTCGCGGGTGTTGATACCGGCGCCTACCATGTAGCGCTTGTCGTTATCGAGCAGCTCGTTGGGGTTGGTCTTGTGGCTGTCGTAGTCCTTGCGGAAGACGATGCCCATGAGGTGATCGTAGTCGTCGACGATGGGCAGGGCGTTGAGCTTGTTGTCCCAGATGACGTCGTTGGCAACCTTGAGGCTGATGTTCTTGTCGCCCACGATGAGCTGCTCACGCGGGGTCATGAACTCGGAGACCTTCGTCTGGTGGTCATCGCGACTGGGACGATAGTCACGGCTGGTGACGATGCCCAGGAGCTTACCCTTGGGAGTGCCGTCGTCGGTAACCGGCATGGTGGAGTGACCGGTCTTCTCCTTGAGCTCGATGACCTGCTCCATGGTCATGTCGGGGGTCAGCGTGGAATCGGACTGAACGAAACCAGCCTTGTGATCCTTGACGGCCTTGACCATGGCGGCCTCGGACTCGGCGCTCTGGGAACCGTAAATGAAGGACAGGCCGCCCTCGGTAGCGAGCGCGACACCCATGTCGACGCCCGAGACGGACTGCATGATGGCGGAAACCATGGGGATGTTCAGGGTGATTGCCGGCTTCTCACCGCGCTTAAAGCGGGTTAGCGGCGTCTTAAGAGAGACGTTGTTGGGGATGCACTGCGAGGACGAGTAACCAGGGACCAGCAGATACTCCGAAAACGTGTGGGACTCACCGGGAAAGAACGTAGCCATGTTTCTCCTTTTTCCATGCGACCGGTCGGCTGCAGGCCTCGTAGGACCCAGCCCAACCTTGGGCGCCCAATACTGGGGATGTATCCTAACGCACTTTGACTGCTACAATGCATGATTTAAGAAGAGCACACGAGGGTTTGACGCAGGCTTTGCGTTTGCCCAGCAAACACTTTAGCGGGAAGACGTGGAGCACATGGAGTACAAGACGACGGCAAAGTTGGTCATTCAAGCGTGCGACAAGGACTTGCCGGGCGTGTTTGGTCATGGCTGCGTCTTGCTGCTGCAGGGTATTGCCCGCGAGCACTCGCTCAACCGCGCCGCCAAGAGCATGGGCATGGCGTATTCCAAAGCGTGGCGTATTGTAAACGAGGCTGAAGGCCAGCTGGGCTGCAAGCTCATCGAGCGCGACGGCGCCCGCGGATCAACTCTCACCCCCGCCGGCGAGCGAGCCATAGCGGCCTACGAGGAGCTGCAGGCCGACATCAACCAAGTAATTGCCGCAAAGGCCAACGACCTCATCGCCAGCATAATAGAATAGCCAATTTAGGACGGGGCTTTTTTAGCTACACAACCCCTTCTCATAAGTTGCGGTGAAATAGGGACTGTTTATGCGGTTAAAGCCGTAAATCAATCCCTATTTCACCGCAACTTATGAAGTCGAGGATGATTTAGCTAGTTGCGGAGGGCGTTGTCTAGGGTGGCGGCCACGATCAAGGGGTCGTCGGTACCGGCGAAGAGGCGGATGGTGCTCCCCTGCTTGCCGCGTGGGGCCGAAAGGCGCGTCGTTGCGCCGCCGGCGGGCGATGTGCGGAACTCCCCCGGCAAAGCATCGAACAGCTCGCCTGAGCTATGCTCGATAAGGTCAAATTCAACTGCCGGGCCAAAGCCGTGCTCGAGAATACCCGTTGCAACCGCATGGTCGGGATGCGAGGTCAGCCCGGGATAGCGCACGTTGCGCACCATCTCATTGGCGGCCAGATACTCGGCCAGCGCACGTGCGCGGTCGAAATGTGCCTGCATGCGGACATCGAGCGAGCCCAGCCCGCGCTCCAGCACACCGGCCTCGTCAGCAGGCATATCAAGCTTGGCCAAGCCACAGCCCTCAAGCAGGGCATGCGCGCACTCAGCCGCGGCATCCACGCGATGGCGCTTGAGCTGCGAGCGCGCGACCGATACGGCAACCAACTTGCGCGGAGCCTTGCCGGCGCACACGCGGTCGAGCGCCTCGAGCGACAGCACGGCACCCAAACGCAGCGGATCGCAGCCAAAAGCCGACGCCACGGTGTTGTCCACAACCAGCAGCGCATGGGCCTCGCGAGCCGCACGACCCAGCGCACGCAGATCGGGCACGCACAAACCAAACCCGCCGATGGAGTTGACAAACCACCACAGGTGCGGACCCTCGACATCAAACGAAGCATCAAAGCCCTCGGACGCAGCGGCAAACGCCGCAACCGACGGCGTGTCCACGAGCACAACGTCGCAGCCATCAAAGCCGCGCGCAAACGCATCGGCAAAGTCATCCGCAAAGGCCACCAAGCGGTCACCGGGACGCACAATCCCCAGCTGCGACAGCGCTGCTGGCACATGCGAGGCCGCAAGCAACCGCGCCTCACGCGCGCCGGCTCTCAAAGCCCAAGCCTCTTCTAGCTGTTGCACGTCCACGCGGCACCGTCCCTTCATAAGCAAAAATCCACGATGCGGGTGTTCCCCGCATCGTGGGTAACGGCTGCAGTATAGCGCCGATATGCGACGAATCGCCTAGATGATGAGCGTATGATAGGTCACGCTCGCACCCAGGGCGTCAACGGTCACGCCATAGGCCTCGGGATAGATGCGCGTCGAGAACACGAGTGCGCCATCGTTCACAAACACCTCGACCGACGAGACATCGCCGACAATGCGCACGTTACGAACCTCGTCGACGGGCTCCCAACGCACGGTGCGACCGCAGCCGGCAGAAGCGCGACCCTCATCGGTAAATCTCATCTCAAAGCGCGCGGGCAGCTCGCCATTGGCGGGCACAAACGCCAGCTTCAGCTCGCCATCAACGGTCGCGGCAAACTCGCCGTCGACACCGTCGACAACAACGTCAAAACAGGTATCGCCAGAAACCTCCAACGAGCCCGCCCCCACACGCACCGAGGCATAATGGAGCTCGATCTCGCGCGCCGGCTGCTGCAGCACCACGCCGCCGGCACCGGCTGTAAGCTCACGCGGCACTGTCATGCAGTGCTGCCAGCCGCACGCCACGGTGGGCGCATTGTCATAGGTCGGCTCATCGGGCATGCCCATCCAGCCCATCAGAATGTGGCGACCATCCTCGGCTGTGAACTCCTGCGGAGCATAGAAGTCAAAGCCGGCGTCCCACAGGCGGAACTCGCCCAGCTCATAAGCGTCCTTGCCACCGGTAATGTCGCCCGTTACAGGCATGTAGCCCGCTGCATACACATTGCCGCGGTCCCAACGGTCGCCCTCGAGCCCCTGGGGAGAGAAAGACAGAAACCTTGCCGGCACGCCGCCATCCGCCTCAAGCTCCAGATACCCCGGGCACTCCCACATAAAGCCAAAGCGCTCGGGGGTAGACACGCGGCTCTCGAGCTCCCAACTCAGCATATCGGCCGAGCCATACACCAGGATCTCGCCCACATCGCGCCCGGCACCCTCGCCGTGCATGGCGCAAAATCGACTATCGACATGCGGCCCATCCACGCGACGACGCGCGCCCAGCACCATGTGGTAACGCCCATTATCATCGCGCCACACCTTGGGATCGCGCACATGGCAGGTCAAATCCTCGGGATAATCCTCGGACGCCAGCACCACACGCTTTTGGCTGAACTCCCGACCGGCAAGGCCATCAACGCTCTCGACATAAACAGTATCGGCGCGGCGGCCGGTATTGACGTAGTCGTACGTGCCGTCTGCATCGGAGAGTTTAACGTTGCCCGTGTACAGTACGCGAATGCGGCCGTCCTCGGCAAGCGCGGAGCCCGAATACACGCCATGGCAATCGAACGGCTCGTCGGGCAGCAGCGGGGCGCCAACGTAGTTCCACGTCATAAGATCGCGACTCGTCGCATGGCCCCAGGCCTTAACGCCACCCTCAACATCAAACGGCGCATATTGAAAATAAGCGTGGAACACGCCGCCCGCTTGGCAAAGACCGTTGGGGTCGTTGAGCCAACCCGCCGGCGGCATAATATGGAAGCGCTGGCCATACGCGCCATGACCGCACTCAGTGGCGGCAGCGTCAACAGCGGCAACCAGCTTTGCAAGATCGCGACCAAGTGCATTAGACATATCAAAGTCCTAACGGATCGAAAGTTACAAGGCACCAGAGATCGGCGCCAGATGCTGGAAACACCCGCGAGCATACAGCCCGCGGGCATTCCCTTAATCAAAAGCTCTTAGGCCCGCTCGGAAGCCTTGGGCTCGTCCTTGTACAGGACAAACGAGACGGCAAAGGAAACCAGCGCGGCGACCGCAAACATGATCGCGTACTGCACGGGCTGGGCCAGGCACAGCAGGATACCAAAGATGCCGGTAACGCCGGTGCCGGAAGCAGCAAGCGAGGTGAGTGCGCAGACCAGGGCACCGCAACCGCCGCCGATGCAGCCGGCGATGAAGGGCTTAAAGAAGCGCAGGTTCACACCAAAGATGGCAGGCTCGGTAATACCCATGAAGGCGGACAGGGCCGAAGGAAGCGCCAGGCCCTTGATCTTGGCATCGCGGGTCTTAAAGGCAACGGCGAGCGCGGCGCCACCCTGGGCGATGTTGGCGGCACTGGCGATGGGCAGCCAATAGGTCACACCGTACTGGGCAAGCTGACCCAGGTCGATGGCGGTGTACATCTGGTGGATACCGGTAACGACCGTGGGGGCATAGAACAGGCCGACGATAAAGGAACCGATGCCGAAGGGCAGGGTCAGCAGGGACTGGATCAGACCGAGGATGGCGTTCTCGGCCCAGACAAAGATGGGGCCGACGGCAACGAGCGTCACGAGCACGGTCACGAACACCGAGACGAGCGGAGTCACAAAGAGGTCGAACATCTCGGGAACAACCTTGTGCAGGCGCTTCTCGAGGAAGGCCAGAATGGCGCAGGCGATAACGATGGGGATCACATGGCCCTGATAGCCGACCCACTCAAAGCTGTACACACCGGGAATAACAGTAACCATGGTCTGAACGCCCTCGGAAGCAACCGTGTAGGCGCTCTGCAGCGAGGAGTTGATGAATGCACCACCGACGACAGCGCCCAGATACGGGTTGGCGCCAAAGGCCTTAGCGGCGGAGTAACCGATCAGGATCTGCAGAATGCCAAAGGACGTGCCCGAGACCAAGTCGGCGATCTTATAAATAAAGTTATTGGTGTCGAGCGCGATAAAGCCGTTGGAGGCCATGAAGTTGAGGGCGCTCATAATGCCCAGCAGCAGGCCCGAAGCCACGATGGCGGGGATGATGGGAACAAAGACGTCGCCGAGCACCTTAATGGCACGCATAAAGATGTTCTGCTGCTGAGCCGCGGCCTCCTTTACCTCGGCCTTGGTGGCAGCCTCGACGCCGCTGAGCGCGATGAACTCTTCGTAGACCTTGTTGACGGTGCCAGTGCCAAAAATAATCTGGAGCTGGCCCTGGGCCTCAAAGACGCCCTTGGCCCCATCGACATTCTCGATGGCCTCCTTGTTAACCTTGGAATTATCGGCAATCACCAGGCGTAGACGCGTGGCGCAGTGTGCGGCCGAAACAACGTTGTCGGCGCCACCGACGTTGTCGAGCACCTCTTGAGCTGATTTGCGGTAGTCCATAACTTCCCTTTCCTCCAACGGGCGCATGTGCACCCGGCCATCTTTGACACATACACTGTAATCGTTTTCAGTTTGATATGACTGTAATCGTTTTCATAGTAGGGTGAACGGTAGGAAAAAGCCGGCGAAAGGTAGTTTTGAAGCAAAAACAGGGGTCTCAGAGGAAGGCAGACGTGCCCAAGGCCTAGACATTCATAAGCTGATGGCCGAGCTTGAGCGTCTTGAGACCGCTCTCCCCCTCCTCGCCATCGAGCGCGTTGAGCAACATATTGGTCGCCTCGACGCCGCTGGTCAGGTAGCCGTAATGCACGGTGGGAATGCCGCCCGTCAGCGCGCGCAAAAATGCGTTGTCGCCGAAGCCGCTCACGCGACGCACGCCCTCGCCCATGCCACGCACCTCGTCAAGAGCGCGCAGGGCGCCGGCAGCCATAGTGTCGGTCGCGCACGCGATAAACGAAACATCGGGGGCATCGGCAAGCAGCTCGCGCGCAGCGCGATAGCCCGAGTCGAGCGTAAACGAGCCCAGGCGAATCAAGGCGGCATCGAGCGGGTTACCCGCGGCGCGCAAGCCGACCTCAAAACCGCGACGGCGGTTATAACCGGCCGCGCGGTCCTCTTCGGTAACTCCGATGTAGGCGATCTTGCCATCCACCCGACCCGCAAGCGCACGGCCGAGCTCAAAGGCAGCCTCGTAATCGTCGTGATAGACGCACGCCGCGCCCTCGACATGTTGGCCGATCAACACAATGGGCACACGGCACGACTCAATCGCGCGACGGTGCTCGTCGGTGATCATAGTTGCCACCAGAACAATGCCGTCAACCGGGTGGTTTTGAAATAAATCGAGGTATTCGAGCTCACGATCGGCCGCGTTGTCGGTGTTGGCAAGCAGCATCTGGTAGCCACGGCGACCGAGCACCTGACCAATGCCGGCGGTAATGCGGCTCACGGATTCCGAGTTGATCTTAGGTACGATGACGCCGATGAGCTTGGTGGAACCGGTGCGCAGCGCGCGAGCCTGGCTGGATCGCACGTATCCGGTCAGCTCGATTGCCTGCTTAATGCGCTCGGCCTTATCCGCCGAGATATACCCACCGTTGAGGTAGCGCGAGACGGCGGCGCTCGAAACGCCGGCCAGCTCGGCCACATCTTTCATCTTTACCACGAGCACCCCTGACAACGAATTCACAAGCACCATGATAGCTGCCTTGCCAGCAAATTGAGTAAATAGAATTCCTGGTCAAGCAAACGTCAGCGAGCGCGCAGCTGCCGTGGCGAGGTGCCGCGAAAGAGGAGCGACGCGTACTTCATGTACGCGAGCGACGGTTTGAGCGGCAGATCGCCCGGCAGATGCGTGCGCAGCGTCGAGCGGTCCGGCGTTCGTCAGAACGCCGGAACATAATAGCCCGGCAGATGCCCGCGCAGCGTCGAGCGGTCCGGCGTTCGTTAGAACGCCGGAACAAAATTAGCCGTGGTACTCGCCGTTGTACTGGATGAGCGTCAGGTCTTCAACGCCGTCGAGCGCGCGAATGGCGTCCGCATAGGGCATGTCAACACCGTCCGAGAACACCTCGACGGCCATTTCCACCTTGTCGCCGCGCATGGTCTTGGACTTGACGGTAAACTTGGTACGCCCAAATGCACGCACGATATCGTCGCCGGCGGTCTGCCCCGTGTAGTGGATGACCATCATGTACACGCGCGCCTTGTCCTGGTGGCTCGCAAAGCCGGCAATCATCACCACAATCACCACTGCCGTAAGCCCCACGAGCGCGTACATGCCGGCGCCTGCCGTAATGCCTGTGGTAATGGACCAAAACAGATACAGCAGGTCGAGCGGGTCCTTGACCGCCGTACGGTAGCGGACGATAGACAGAGCACCCACCATACCGAGCGAGATGACCACGTTAGTCGAGATCGCGAGCGTGACCATGCAGGTGAGCACGCACATGCCCACGAGTGTTACGGCAAAGCTGCGCGAGTACACCACGCCGGTAAAAAAGCGCTTGTACACGTAATAGATCAGGATGCCCATGGCGAGTGCCACGAGCAGCGACAGGCCAATCTTGGCAGGGTCGACCTGGCCAAACGCCTCCAAGACGGAGTTCTTAAAAAAGTCCCTGGTGCTCATGGTCTAAATATCCCCTCGGTTCTCAAAATCCGATTCCCAGTAGGTAAAACCGCGCAGGTAGGCGGTCTTTTCGTAACACAGACAGTACTTGGAGACCGCCGTAAGCTCGGCTGCGCCCGGCGGCACCATATCGCGCACCAGTTGCGGGCAAAACTCCGTAAACTTGACCTCCATCACCAGCTTGCCGGGCTCCAGCACAGGCAACGCGGGCAGCGTCGCGTCAAAGATATCGAAGCTTCCCACCGCGGCACGCACGTTCATGTCAAACGTAATGCGCACGGTGCCCTCATCCATCACCCACGGCTCGCGCTCGTAGTCCACGATGGTCCGCGGGCGCATCATGTTGCAGATACACTCGATGTAGAACTCGCGGCAGAGCGGATAGGGGCTCCTCAGCAAAAAGTTGTAGTCGCCGGCCAGAATCTGCTCAAACTCGCCGCGCGTAAGCGGTGCGTCCTCCTTGTAGATCCAGCTGCCGTACTTCTTTTTTCGCTCGAGCTTAATCACCTTGTCGCTGCCGTTATAGATACGCACGCGATACTTTTTGCGCATGAGAATGCCGGCGTCTTTTTCCTCGTAGGCCGAGTTGCAGTAATCGTCAAAATACAGGCTACGAATGGTGTAACCGCCCGCCCGCGCATGCTTGTCCAGCTTAAACACCGGCGCCATGCGACAGGCAAGCGCAGCGTGCTCGCCCTCGTTAATGAGATATTTGAGCTCGTGGCGGTAACGCTCCTGCGTGGTACGCACAGGCGGGGCCGCCAAGCGCTCAAGCAGCGCGCTAGCCCTCCTCATACGTGTCCTCCACGACTTTACCGCCGTCTTGCACGTAAAAGCACTTCATGCCGTAGTGCTTGCCGTCGTCGGTCACATAGTAGTCAAACGCATCTTGCCTATAACCGTCGGAGTTGGTGGCACGCACGCGCACAAAATACTGGCCGGCATCGGGCGCATCGCAGGTCACCTCGGGAAGCAGCACGTCCTCGGCCTTAAAGACCACGTCGCTAATGGCATAGTCACGCGCAAGCTCCACGGTGTAGCGAATGTCGCGCGCCTCAAAGTCGTAGGACGCATCCCAGTTAATACGCAGCTTAACGTTATCGATCTGCGGCACGCCGATGTAGAACGGCATGGGCTTTTTAAAACTCTCGCGAAAGCTCTTATAGTTCTCCTCGATCTCGGAGGGAATCGCCGCGGCGATCTGCTCGTATTGGTCCTTGGTGACAGGCAGATTATCGATATCGGGCGAAGCAAAGACCAGCGATTCAGTAACCTCACGGTAGTGCTTGATCATCTTGCTCAGGCGTGCCTCGGTCATATACGAACGCAGGTCCTTGACGGCGCGGTCGAGCTCGCTGCGGAACGATTTGCTGCGCAGCGCACGATTGAACAGTACGTTGCCCCAGTAGTTGCTTGCGCCGCGCTCCCAGCTCGCGTAGTCCGAAAACCCGGTAAGAGAAAGCTCCAGCTTGCGCAGCATGCCGTCGTTATCCCAATCTAAAAAGTACCAGGTATTTGAGTTGAGCGGGCTATACAGATAGCAGTTACGGTTCTGAGTATCGCAGTTGCCCGTCAGGATCTGAAACGCCAGCCAATAAACCAGATTCTCGGAATCAAAGTAGGTGTCGAGCACGTCATCGATCTTTTGCGATTCGTCGTTGAGCGCATCGAGCATCTCGATGAGCTTGGTGTGGTCCGAATCGCCCTTAATCTCGAGCATGCCCTCAAAGCTTGCCTGGTTGTAGTCGGGATCGTCGGCAAGTTTAATGGTGTCCTCGTAGCGATGGAAATCAAAGCTGTTCACCTTGTACAGGTGCCCGCTCTTATCCAAGCCATGTGCCTTAAGCGCCGTCTTGTTGAGCTGCTCCACCTGCGTAAACAGGCCGTAGTCCTCAAAGGTGTCGTTGGACTTTTCGGTCTGGTCGCACACCCACAGATGCACAAACTGCGTGCGCAGGCCCATCATCTGGGGAATCCCACGGATAAGGTCGTAGGCCATCTTGTTGCGAAAACGCATACCCTCGCCCATGTGCTTGTTGAGCGCAATCGCGCGCTGTTGGCGCCAGGTACCCTTGCCCTTTTTGAGCTCCACCTTGTAATTCTTTTGCGAGTTGTTGCTCGATGTCTGACCGCGCACCTGCACGGTAGCATTGGGCGCTTCCTCGCCATAGCCAACCTCGCCGGCCTCCGGGCCGTCTTCGTCGCCCGGCTGCAGCAGGCCCATAACCTGATAGCGCGTCACGCCCATGTCGGCATAGTCATACACCGAGTACGTGTTGATCTCGGCCCAGCTATGATCAGTGTTCTCGGAGCTGTTGCCGCGTGAGACCGTCAGGTACATGGTCACAATGCCCGAGTCGTCGTAGACCTCGTACAGCTCATCTTTATCGCGTAGATGCTTAGCACCGTCCGAGGACTCGGCCTTTTTAATCTTGTCCTGCTTTTTGACCTTTTTGGTCGAGGATTCGCCCTGAGACGAACAGCCCGAAAGCAACAGCGCGCCGGCAGCCGCCTCGATCAGGCAGCGGCGAGACATCAACTTATCGATCATCAGAACCTCCCCAATGTTTTTGGTACAGGCGAACCACCATACGTTCAAACGCACTGCGCGGCTCACCGCCCGCGCGCTTGTCCTCGTAGCATTGCTCAACACGGTCGAGCACCCGGCCAACTTCGGTAAACCAGCCCGTCTTGTCGGTCGCCACAATGGGCTGCTGGCTCAGGATACGATACGGCAAGTTGGCGGTATAGGTATCGAGCCGCAGCAGCGCCACGATAAAAAACACCGCTGCACCCAACAAAAAGCCAAAGCCGTAAAATTGCTGCGGCAAAAGCAACGACACGGCAGTCGCCAGCCCGGCCACACCGGCAAACAGGCCCGAAGCCAGCACGGCCCCCTTATAGTCGGTAAAGTACAGCAAGATGAGCATCACCGTATTGCCCACGGCATACAGGCCATAGCCTACGCACAGTGTACGAAAATAACCGTGCATAAGGTTGTTAAAGCCCAACGGTAGGGCCGACAGCACCGTGGTCTCGAGCGAAATGACCGCCGCGGTCACAAACAGCTGCTTGAGCGCACAAAAGCGCAGTTCGCTGTTAAGCGTGGAGAGCATCTCCTCCTCGGCCACCACAATGTCGCCTACCACACCGCCGTCATTGAACAGGCTGTAGTAGTCACGGTAGCACGGATAGAAGTTGACCTCGACCGAGACCACAAAGTTGACGGTCGTGACCAGGATCGTCAAAAACGCAATGAGCGCCGGCACATCGTAGTAGGGCGCACCATAAAACAAGCCCTTGACCTGCACGCCAATGGGACCGGCCCAAATAATCACCAGGTGCGCAAAGAGTCCCAGATTGGTTAACAGGCCCGTGAGCGCCAGCGGCATAAACTGATCGAGCCACTGCAAAAAGGGCCAGGGGCTGCGGTCGCTCTGAGGAAAATACCGGTACAGCAGCACCACGTCCCAAGCGAGCATGACACCGTAACCCAGAGCAATTGATGCCAACAGGCCCTCGACCGGCGGCAGTCCCAGCGCCAGCGCGGCCAGGGCGCACAGGCACGCCACGCCAATGGCAGCCGCAAAGCTGCACAGGATGCCGCGGTAATCCTTGATGGCCGTGAGGTAACTCATGCCGTTCCAGTTGACGATCATAATGTTGAACAGCCACAGGCACAGCAGCCCCTGCAGCAGCGTGGCGCCCGAGAACAGCAAAAAAACGCCGTAGAGCACCGTGCCCGCAACGAGCATGATGGCGTTGGAGCCCCAAAACGAAGGCAGTATCTCATCCTCGCGCTCGGCAAACAACATATCAGCCAAAAAGCGCGTAACCGGCATGGAGAAAAAACTCGTGAGCAAAAGCGAGGCCAGCAGTGTGTAGGTCACCATGCACACCAGCAGATCCTGGTTGGCACGGCCCACACCCCACAGACCGCACAGCACCAAGATACCCACCTGGAGCAGCACGCCCAGCAGCATGGGGCCCGTGCACACAATGCCAGCGTAGCCATAGGCGCGCATCGTGGCAAACAGACCCTTGCGCCTAAACAGGCGCTTGAGCTCAAAACCGATTCCGGCCACCGGCTACTCCCCCTCTCTGGGCAGGTCAAACGCTTGCGCCGTCTCGTCGTACAGCGCGCGATAGTTGGCGAGCATCTGCTCGTGCAAGAAGTACGTGGCAACGCGACGCTGGCCGCGCTCCCCCATCTCGATACGGCGGGCGCGGCTCGCACACATGCGCTCCATGGCATCGGCCAAGCCCTTGCGATACATAGGCGGCGTCACAAAACCCGCCACGCCAAAGTCGTCGCCCGGGGCGCCTTCGAGAAGCTCGCGACAGCAGCCCACCTCGGTCGTCACGCAGGGACGGCGCGCTGCAAGCGACTCCAGCACGCTGAGCGGCTGGCCCTCGGAGATGCTCGTCAAAATGGTAAAGTCGAGCTTTTCCATGTACTCGACCACGTTGACGCGGCCGGTAAAGATCAGGTCGCGCACGCCCAGGGTTTCGACCAGCGCGTGGCACTCGGCGCCGTACTCCTCGTCGTCCACGCCGCCCATGATGTGCAGGCGCACCTTGGGCAGGCGCTCGTGCAGCTCAAAGAACGCATAGATCATAGTCTTGACGTCCTTGATGGGCGCCAGGCGCACCACCGCGCCAATGTCCACCCAGCCGTCATCGGGCTTTAAGGGAATGTCCTTAAAGCGGTCGAACTGGATGCCGTTGGGGATGACCAGACATTTGTCTGCATCGCAACCCATATCGATCTGCGTCTTGCGGGCGTTATGGAACAAACTCGTCACGCGGAAGGCGCGGCGGTAGATCTCCTCCGAAAGAAGGTAGAAAAAGCGAATCCAGCGGTCCTTAAACGACGGCACCACCCAGTCGGCGCGAATGATCTCTTCCTCGCGCTCGCGGGTATAGATGCCGTGCTCGGTGAGCAGCACCGGCGCATGGTGAACGCTTGAGCCCAGGCAGGCGAGCAGGCCACCGTAGCCGGTCGAGATAGCGTGGTACACATCGGCAACCGGCACCTCGCTGCCCAGCAGGTAGAGCACCGGCAACAGCATAGAGCGCATGGTGTGGAATGCGTCGGCAAAGGGCGTGTAGGGGTACTCGGCAAGGCACACGTCGCGGAAGATATCCATAAACGTGCGGCTCTGCAAAAACGAGAACGGATGCACGCGACGGCGCTGAAAGATATCGAACAGCACGTCCCAGTCCGGATTGGAGAGCGACACCAGGCGGCGTAGCGCCTCGCGCTCGCGGTCGTTAAAACTGGCTTCAAGTTGCTCGCCCGAAAGCCGCAGGGCATCGTCCAGGAACACCTCGTGCACCTCGACCACGTTGCTGGGCAGCTCGTAGACAAATTTGCCGCGGTCGGCAGCATGCGCGCCAATCACCCACAGCACAAACTCGTGCTCGGGCATGGCCTGGATATAGCCATGCATCCAGGTAGATACGCCGCCGTGCACATAGGGGTAGCAACCCTCGAGTACCAAGCAGATTCTCATCTGTCGCCACCCTCCTTGCGCTCGATCGTCAGGTTCTTATCATTTGCCTTGAGCAGATACAGATTGCCCGTAAGGTGCGTCAGTTCGCCACCCGTCACCGCACCCGGCTCGCCATTATTGGCGCGGAACATGAGCCACGCCTCGTCGTGGAAATTGCCAAGGCTGAGCGTCCAGGCATCCGCACTGGTATCCACGCTCACCGTAACCGAGGAAAAGCGCTGAATGGCGCCCGAGCATTCCGAGCCGGTCTGGCGGCGCAGGTCGGGCGCAGACTTGGTAAGCCAGTCCAGGTAGTCGGTCAGGCCGCCCTTGTAGACTTCCCAGCCCTCCTTGGCGCCGCGATCGGGATCGAGCAGGTCGTCCGGGTGCATAAAGTGCGTACTCACGTAGTGCATGTTGAGCTCGGACACGGCAGCCAGGCGCATATAGGAATCGTCGACCATGCCGCCCGAGACAATGCGCGGCTGCTCCACAATGCCATCGCTTGCCACGCCAAACTCCTGCACGTACGGCAGGTCGGTGCCATCCTCAAAATACGTACTGGCAATGGTCTTAATGCGCGGAACATCGGTACCGATAAGCTTGCGCGCGCGGGCCGAAAGGATATTCGACGGCGGCACGTAAACCGAGCCATGAGCGTTGGGCAGGACCTCGTCCTGAAACGCGATAAGTTCGTTGAGCGAAGCCACGAGCGTCTCTTTGCTCTTCCAGGTCTTGTAGACGTACAGCGTGCCGTAGTCGGTGTCCCAGAGCGCGAGCGGCTGATGGTTGTAGCCGTGAAAGCCCAGCTCGCCGCCCATCTGCAGCAGCATGCCGCCAAAATAGCGGAACTGCGTGGTATCGGGTTGGCGCGCGGGCTCGGTCTGGTTGACCGCGTCCTCGTAGTTTTCGATCATCACGCCGGTATAGCGAATGCCATATTTTTGCGCGAGCTTTTGCAGATCGGGCCACCAGACCTTGGTGTAAAAACCGGCAATGGAAAGGCCGTAGTCACGCTTGATATAAGTACCATCGCCCGAGGGCACGGGGCTAGGAAAGTCGTCCAAATAGAACACGGCGCTGTTGATGACCGGATAGGCCGTAGCATCACCCAGCAGGCTGATCGCCGCGGCGTAAAAACCGCGCATGACCTTGTCATAGATACCGATATTGCACACCACGGTGCGCCCGCTACCGCAGTCATTAGACCAAATGAGCGGGGCGCCCGCATCGCCAGTCTTAGCCCACTCACGCGCCGTCTCGCGCAGCGATACTGAAAGCGACGAATCAAAGGGGTCCGAGAGCTCGTAGCGCTCTCCCCCGCCCAGCATAAAGTCCTCACTCGGCACAATGCTTTCGGCTTTCACATAGTCATATCCGGCCGATTCGATGCCAAGCTTGGGAGCAATCACTTGCAGATAGCTCGAGTTATTCGGCGGCATGGCGAGCATAAGCGAACCGCCGGCACTCACCCAACTCATAATGTCGCTCAGATGCGTACCCAGCCCGTCAAGCGAGGGCATAAGCAAAATCACGCGATCGAAGGAGGTAAGCGAGGGAATGGCATCCGCGCCATCCAGGGCAAGGTCAACGTCGCGGTGCGCGATCTTCATGTCGAGCAGGATCTGGTCGAACTGCTCCTTTACGTCCTCGACGCCAGCTTGATCGGAATCGGTAATGACCAGGCACGTGGGCTTTTGGCCAAAGATTGCCGAGGAGGCCGGCACCGCATCGTTGGCGGCAAGCATCCCCAGCTTATGCTGGCCCGCACTGTACTGCACGCCGGCACGCTCCACCAGCAGCACGGCGGCCATGGCAATAAAAACCGCCCACACCACGAGCAGTCCCATCCAGCGAAAATGGCCCGCACGGTCGCGGATATGCTGCACCACGCTCATCGGGCCTCCTCTCCGTTGCGCCAAAAAGCCAGTTCCTCGCGGTTGGCGGCGCTCAAGTACACATGCTGTTTGTCGATCACATCGATCACGCGGTGGACTTCGTCACCGTCGCGGCGCATCACCGCCAGGCGCAGGCAAAGCATCCAAACCTCCTGCTCCTCGGGCACGTCGAGCACCAGCTGGTCGGTCACGGCCTGCGCCTCGTCGATCTGGTCGACATCGGCCAGCGCCGCGGCATACCGAATACGCAGCTCAACGGAGTCCTCGCGCTCGCAGCGGCGCGCAAGCAGGCGCGCATACTGCTGACGCTGAATCTGAGCTACGCGCCCCTCGGCCAAGCCCGAGTCCAAGTATTCACCGAGAAAATCGCAGTATTCGTCAAGGTTTTGCGCGCTCGGGTCGGTCTTAAAGGCGCGCTCCAGCTGCTGCAGTTTAAGGTCGGACTCCTTGGAGATCTGCGCCACCGCCGTTGCGGCATAGTGCGCCACCTCAACGTCATCGTTAAGCTTAGCCGCCTGCAGCTGCGCCAGGTACGCATCGGGCTCCTCGGTGAGCATGGAGAGCATTAGGCGGCGCCGGTCTGCCGGGTCGTTGACGATGAGCGCCTCTTCGAGCGGGACCACGCCCGCATCGGCGTCACGGTCGTGAACCAGGATGCTGCGATGCAGGTCGTCGTTGAAGCGCAGCGACTCCAGCGCAGACTCTTTCAGCCCCTCGCCAAACACCGCACTGCGGACCGATAGCAGAACCACCAGCAACGGGCCCCACAGCGGTACCAGCACTATCACAGCCAGCATGTGCCCGCGCACCGGCAGCAGGCCCAACTTCATGAGCGTCCACAGCATCAGGCAAACCAGCGCATGAATCAGCAACAAGACGGCAGCAACGACAAGCGAGATCAAGCGACACTCCCCTCGCCGTCACCGGTGTAAGAGATGTGCTGCAGCAGCGCCACGATGTCCTCGCCGTCGACGGGCTCCACCGCAATCTGCTTGGCGCTCAGGCGCTCGCGGATAATGGGCAGATCGCACGCCTTTGCCTGGCGCATAAGCAGATAGAGCACGTCGCCGTCGACCAAGCCCGCCGCGTCGCTCTCGCGGATTGCCGACCCAATTGCGCCCACCAGCTCGCCGACAGGCTCCATACCCGGTACCACGCGCAGGAGCAAAAAACTCCCCATCTTGCTATCTGCCAGTGCCTGCTCCGCCGCGAGCTCTTGGCCAAAGGCAGCCTGCTTGAGCACGCAAGTGCCGTCAACGCAGCGTTTATCCTGCGCCACCGCCTCATAGTCAAAGGCACGGCCCAGCGCGCTTTCGACCAGCCCGCACAAGATGCGGAACAGGTTTTGATAATAGAGATTCATTTGGTTTTCGGCCGCACTACGCACAAAGATCAACACGGCGGGTGCCCCGTCGCGCTCGATCGTGTATCCAAACATGGGAAGCCCCGGCGTCAGCTCGCGGTTCACCCACAGGTTCGAACGACCCCCGTCACCCAAAAGAGGTGCAAGCTGCTCAAGCGTGAGCGAGCGTGCGGCATCTTCGGCAATCGCGGGACTTGCCGCCACCAGGCGTGCAAATGCCCCGCCCGAAACATGGTAGATCGCCACCGAATCGTTCTCGAGGATCACGCCCAGAAGCTCGCAGCACTTGCGATAGATATCGCGCGGGTTGAGCACGTCGAGCTCCTGTGTCACGGCAAAGATCTTGCCAAAGCTGTCGTGGCGACCTACGATCTGGCGTCTGTACGCGCGTTTGTCCTCGATCGCGTCGTGGTAGAGCTGCGTAAGGAACGTATTGCGGTTGCGAACGAGCTCGTTTTGATCGCGCTCCGCCCTAATGGCTTCGCTGTTGCGCAGCTGCACATAGCCGCACACAGCACCCACCACAAAATACGCAATAAACGGCAGCCAGTTGGACGGCTCGTAGAACAGGCCCTGGAAGGTATAGCCGTATTGGGTAAAGTAGCTCAAGGCCAAGCCCACCGACGCCAGCAGCGCCGCAACCAGGCCAAAGTCCAAGCCATACAGCGTGCCGATCAGCACCACGTAGAGCAGGCGATAATCAAGCACGTTGAGCTGGGCCGATTGTGAGAACAGATGCTCCAGCACCTCGAACAGGACCCAGGCAACGCCCGTCTCCAGGCATTTGATAGGCAGCGTGTGCAGCCGGATGCGGTCGATGGCGGCGCGCAGCGGGTTGATCTTTTTGATGCGTCCAGCGCCCCAGCGAGCTTGAATGGTCGAAAGGTCGCGCAGCAAGTCGTAACGCTGAAACCAGCCATAGCGCACGCGAGCGACGTCGCTGGCGGGCAGAGCATAGCCGGCAGAATCGCCATAGGCAACGGCAAGGCCGGGGAACAGCGCCATGAGGGCGTCGCCCACCTCACCCGCCGTGTGATGGAAGGTATCGGCTACGTCGAGCGTCTCAAAGTTACCATCCCAGCTATCGAAGATACGGCGTACCAGCACCGCAAGCTCCTCGGCACACAGCAGGGGAAACGCCGCATCCTGCGCGCCCTGCAGAACGACCGATCCGGTTGAGCACGCGTCGAACAGCGGCACCAAAAACGGGTCCTCCAGCGCGGCAGACTCGGTATACAGGAACGGTACGCGCAGGATCTTGGTTTGAACGCCCTCGCGAGCAGCGTAGTAGCGGCACAGGTCGTTGGCTGCGTGCGCGATAATGCCCTTGCCCGTTCGCCCCGCGGCATCGGCGGCGCCCTCGGCACCCGTGGGCCCCGCTACATACAGCAGTTGGACCCGGCGACCCGCGCACGCACGAAAGACCGTGCGCAGCAGCTCGATATCGCCCACGGTATCGGTATGCGGGGTAAGGCAATTAGACAGGTAGACCACGCGGTCGAACTCGTATGCCTGCTCCAAGTGCTGGAGCAGCTCTTTCCACGAAGCATGGGTCGACGACTCATCGCGGCGCGCTTCCGCAGCAGCGACGACCTTAACGTGGTCCCCGGGGAACGCCTTGGCGCAAAAGTCATCGTCAACATATGCGGTGTTGCCAACAACCAGCACCTCCATAGCGCACCCCTCCCCTAAAATCCACTTTAGACATAGTCAAACATGCGTATTTTACGCTGTCAACGCAAGCTAGAGCGCCTTTAAGGCTGTTTTAAGAACTTTTTTAGAGGATGTGGGAGTGGCAACTCGTCCGACCCAGGCTCATTGAGAGGCTGCTATTCGCTCTGAAAAGGCACATCGCAATCTGCTGACAGCTCTGCAGGGAGAATGGCAGGCAATGTAAGCGCTCCCATGGGCGAAAGTCCAGTAACAACCATCAAATAGCTCTTTGCATGGGCATATGCCATCGAAATAGCATTTGAAAGAAGGTAGTGACGCGCCTCGTCATCGGGAGAGTTCATTGGCATTTGCGCTGAAACCGAGATGGATACTGTAACGCCAGCGTGCATCTTCTCCTGTGCACCTTCATCTCTGTCAAGGAGGCTGCCAATTACGCACATCTTTAAACTTGCGCGAGCGTCATTACCGTTTTTCCAAAGGTGGACATCTTGGTAGCTAACGTCAAATTTTAATTCCATGTTATCCGAGGGCGAATCCTCGATATGGAAATCGGAGTCAACGACGAACAAATGAACGACTTGAATCGGAGCAATAAAATCCCCACTCATGCTGCCAAACCTCCGGAAATCATCTCGAGATTCACATGCGAGGACGGACGCTCGTTCCTAAAAGACCATTGCTTGCGCAGAGATTCATTGGACGAGAGAAACGGTAGCTCTTTAGAATAGTTAACGGTAACCCTAGGAACGATATTGATACCCAAAGCGAGCTCGAACTTAGCGATCGTCTTCAGCGTCATATTGGGCTGAGAATTCAACAGCTTCGAAAGAGACTGAAGGCTCACACCCATACGCTTTGCCAAATCGCTTTTGCTTAAACCCAAATGCTTCATCTCGCGATGAACAATAAACTCAATATCTAGCGCGTGTTCATAAGCGCGTGTTTCGCTAGTTTCTGTCTCGGCGTAAAAATCAGATAAATCTACTTTATTCATTGTGTTCTCCGTTTCGAAAGCCAAGTATAAAAGTCAACGCTCAATTTCCAGAAGTTGACGTGCTATTACGGCTAATCGCTTGGCCCGCTCGATTTCTTTACTGATATTTCCTGATCCCTGATGTCCTTTAAACCAACACAATAGAACAATTTTGTCTACGCCCTGACATATGGCATAAATCATCTCTCGATTTGCCCCGTCAAACCCTTTTAGTTCATAGAGGCCGATCTTAGAATCAATACATCGTAGCTTTGAGGTCCCACTCGCAACCTTTAACCCATAATCATAGATTTTTGAAATCTGATCGATCATTTTACGGGCGGCAAGCTTCTTTTTAGGGTCTGTCAACAGTTTCTGGAATTGAGAGTTGGCGGGAGAAGTCGTCAGCTCCCAAAACGGTCGGCCCTTGGGATCCCCATATTCGACAAGATCATATCCTTCAACCAAAAGCCACCTCCCATTTCTAGATACACTTAACTTATAAGTTAAGTGTATCTATTTAAATACAAATAACAAGGCTTATGCTAGATATCACAGCTTCAATCGATAAACAACCCAGTCGAGCTTGTGCTAAATCCGGAAGCGCGGGGAAAATCCGAGATCGGCAGACCAGACCACTGTTTTAGATTTCCTCGACCAGCACCTTAAACGCGAAAACCGCCTTTCGGCGGTTTTCGCGGACCAAGCCGGACGTACTGTCGCAAGGCCACATCACAATTCACACTCTAAGGAAATGAACAGTCGCGGTCAATCCTCGGCAAAGAATCCGTTGCGAATTAGAGCCAAGTAAATGAGCATCGGTAAAGTTACATGCGAGCAGAAAAACACCCGCAATTTCACCTTTTCCCAATTGAGATGTAAGTTTTGACAGGCCGAATCTTACATCCAAACAAAAAGAGGGCCGACGCATCAACCCTCTTCAGGTGTCGCCCGAAGGCTTCCACCGCAATTAGTTTAATTCTAATCGATATCAATTGTTTGTCCACGGTCACGTCAACCAGTAGAAGCCGCCCATATTCGACCTTATCCTGGCAGCCATCAACCCGAAACGCACCGGGCGTTCCGAGACGCGTCAACCAACGAAAGGTCACGCCATACCTAACGACGACATCGACTACCTGCTGAAGTTCGCACCCCAAGAAGCGCATATCGACGGCCTGACGGACGCCTCTATATGAACGCAGTCAAGTTCCCGACCAAGCCAACGCTACCCATTACACGCCTTAGCCAGCAGAACAAGCCTCTTAGCAGCATCATCAAAAGATCCCACAGCGTAATATCCGTCTTTATCCTTACCAATGCACCCAACAAAAGGAGAGGACAGGAACTCGAGCATTTCCCCAACCTCACTGATCGACAAGTCTTCAATTGAGGACACGCCGTTTTTCATAAACCAGTAAACATCCCGTTTAGACATCAAACCGCCAAATTCTTTATCTTCGTTTTGAGAAAGCAGCGCCCTGAGCACCAAATCGAGCAGTTTGGTCGTTCGCCTAAAGCGAGCAATAGCAGGTTCCAATAAACCAAGATCGATAGATCCCGAATACTCAAAGAGAATTTTGTAGTCTTGAGAGACGAGAGGAATCTCCTCTTGAAGCTTAAGGAGTTTTTCCAACTCGCTAATTCCAAATAAAGCGACGTCGTGTTCCTTAGCCCTATCGCAGATTCGTTTTTCAGAAAAACTTGAACCCACAACGGCGATAAACGTCGCATTGTGCTTACGACGATGCAGCTCAAGTGTATCAAAATCAACTTGTGAGGCAGAGACGCCGCCATTAGAGGTTGATTTGGCATCAATTACCACGGAATAAGAAAATCTCGAAGCAGCGTTCGCGGCGGCTAAAACATCTGTGTCGCCAGACCCACCCAATAAAGTCGTTCTAAACCCAAGGCGACTAAAACACCGCTCCACAGCTCGCTCTAGCCGATCGGGATGACCGGAATCGCACGATGCATCCCAAAGCTCTCCAATCAGCTTGTCGACATCGGTAGCCACGGGCTGTTCTAGCCCCGTTCCCTGTTTGCCCAAGGAATCAACAGCGAAATTAAAGCCATATCCACTCAAAAATGAATCGCAGTGCTCAGTTGCCTGATAACTCATCTGGCTTCTCTTTTTTAGCAAGCCGGCTTTCAGCAACACATTAAGTCGCTTTCTTAGTGCATCATGGGAAATGTCGACGTTAAAACGTTCGAATAGAAGCAGCTGGATTGACTTAACATCAAACGCGCCGTGACCCACAAGAGGCAAAAGCTCAAAAACCCAAGAAAACGCTGCATGAAAACAGCAAGCAAAATTAATTGCAGATTTTTCAGACAGCCAAGCGTCGCCAATTGCAGTTAACTCGTACGTAGTAAGTGACGACCGCCGCACAAAGCCCAATTTTGAAAGTGCAGAAATCGCCGTCTTGGTTGAGCTTTCGGATAGCTTATAGGACGAGTTAGAAAATCGAACGATTTCAGACTCGTCACCACCGTTATTCACGATGGAAAGAAGTTCAGCCGTAGCATCAATAAAACCGGATGCCCCGCCAGCGAAAAATCCAATGGAATCCGAACGATCAGATTGTTTAGCATTTATAGCAAGATCGACGGCCCAATTTGAAGGCTCGGTCCAGTTTAAAGAAGCGGACTCCTCCAAGACACCCTTGGGTTCCACTTCGATCTGGGAAACCCATTGGTCACCTAGAAGGGTCCGTACATATCGGCATCCTTCGTATTCTCGATACTCAACAAGGCCGAGCTCGCGAGCCCATTTTAAACGGCGCTGGACCTCACTCGTCTTGCTCCAGCTCATTCCGTACTCGGCATTGGCCAACAAACGCAGCTCACCAGAAGTCATTGGCGCGCCCAGCACATCAATCATACCGCTAAAGAATCTGCAACGACTTGCCAGGCACGCAGCCAGATAGGAGTTATCTCCCGTGTCAATCCAACGTTCCACTTCTGCAGAAGGAGTGTATCCCTCAGGAGTCTTAACAACCAATCCGCACGGGCTCAGGGCAAGACAAGCTTCGCCAAGAGAAAGCTTGGCTGTTGAGCCCTCAATTGAAATGGCATCGTCTAGGGATTGGCCGCGCTTTAAGACATCCAGAATCATTCTTAGAGTCTCGATCATCCCCGCACTCCCAACAGGAATATTGGGAGAAGACTGGGCGTGGGATGAATAATCGGAAAACTTTGGATATTCCATCGGATCAATCTGGACCATAGGGCATCTCCGATAAAGGTCGGCAAATAGAACGCTATGGTCATGATATCAGGGGAAGAGCTTGAGAATCGGACAAGGCCCCATTCGCTATCGCGCAAGAGTCCAGCAATGTCCAATTAAAAGAACAATTAACTTATTTCACGAATCGGCGGCGCATTCAAGGACATAATTGCCGTGAACGTAGCAGCGGCTTCGAACACTAACGTCCCAAAAAATCATTAACCGTATTAAGAAATCCCTTGATGTCCATACTGTAGCTCGGATAGGCCTCTTGAAGGCCCTTCAGAGACGACACCTTGACAAGAAGCACGTCTTGCAAATCCTTTTTCATTTCTTCTTGCCTCGTATACAGTTCATTAGTTCGCAGGTCTTCATAATCGTCATAAATAAACAGATCGGTCTTTTGCTCCCCGTAATCAACGCACATCAGACAATAAGCGTTATCGCTAAAGTTACCACTTGTTGCGACGACGCTCACAGAGCCAGAGCATGCCGCAAGACGATCTAGCAGTTTCAGCTTATTGTCAAGTTCAATTATTTCGCTACGCAGCTCATTAAGATCTGCTGACACACAGGGCACTAAGGCGGCATTCTCTTTTATTGCAAATACATTTGAGATTAAAGCAAAAATGCGTGCCTCATCCAAAGAGCCATTGTCGAACTTGAGGGCACTACCACATACGACATCGTATGTCTCAAGGGCGGTTGCCCACTCATGTTGCAACCTGGTGCGGATCTGTATCTCACAATACAAGTCCTTTAAGCCCGCCAGCGAAGAATCGTGCTGGCAATTCAAATGCAGACTTCGGTATCCATTTTTCTTGGGTTGGTGAATATAATCCTTGATACCCGGTATGCAATTATTCTTCAGCGCAGCCTCGAGGCAATCCTTAACAGCAAACACGCAGTCATTGTCGCCAACGATAGCCCTGCATCCTGCAATATCATGCATCTGGTTGAGATTCATGTGCAGCCCCGGCCTCTTTAACTTGCCGATAATTGTGTCATACCTCTTTAATCGGCTCACACAAAGCGCGTCAGAATCAAGACTCAATGCCGTCGTTTTTAGAAGGTCATGATAGAAATCGAGTATTTCCTGATGAGCTTCTCTCCAGTCCGAAACAATGGCATTTGCCTCTTTAACTTTATCCTCAGGGGCATTGATGTCGCGAAGAATGACACCGGCCCGTTTTGCCATGTTTTTGGAGAGAGGCCTCATTGATACCACCTAGGCAGTTTGAAAGACAGGGTTTTCGCAAGCCGGCGAAGAGTAGTAACTTTTTATCGAATCCTTAGAGATGACACTGGAGCAACGCTCCCCGTCTTCGACACCTCCCCTTGCATTTTTCCAAGGGGCTTCTTCATGAGTAAGCTTACTCAACTCATCGCCGTCATATTCACTCAAAACCGAAAGAACCTCATCAACTGATTTCCGCTCGTTTTGATTGAGCAATACAGGCTGATTCGATGAGCCCAAATCGCCAGGACCGACAATAAATCGACGACGATGTAGGACAAAAAGATCGGGGCAGACTGGTCCATTGGCCCATGCCTGAAAATCGCTTTCGAACAACGGCGCATCATAATACACGAGCGAATAGGCTTGAGAGTAGAACGTCAACTTTTGCAGCTTCATCGTAGAGACAAATCCAAGTGAGTCCAATATGTAGTTAGCAACAACGTTAACCGTAGCCATCGATATCTCCCCTCAATAGTCCCTACAACGTCTGTTTTAAATACTAAATTTTATAGTAAGCCTAAAATCCTTAAATACGCCCTGACGCATCTATATCAAGTCTAGATACCATGAAATTAGGTTGAGAAAAACATACTGGTCTGTGCGGACAGAAATTGACAGTAGCCCTAACGGTCACATAGGGCCCGTCATTCACTCACAAGCAATTCCAAACACTCGCGGTCTCTTGCGATAAGAAAATCCCAGGAGTCATTGCTGTGCATAAGCGCGTGATTGATCACATTGACCGCGGCACCATCAATGTGAGAAATGCTCACCAGACGGTCATCCTCTGATTTTTGCTTAAACACCACTCCGTAACGAGGACTCAATGGTAAGTAGATGCTATAGGGATCACTATCTTGGATGTCCACCCACTCAGGAAAGACGGGCAACGACGAAGCTATAAACTCTGAACCCTCAGGCGCCACGAAGAAGCTGCAATCCATTTTAAGCATCGAAGAAACTAGCGAGTAAAGCGGAGCGCCCTCACAGAACTTAAACAATGCAACATCCTGAATAGCAAGTTCTACAATCGATTCAAACTCCCCGCCAAAGCCCTCGGCATCCATTTCTTTCCGATCATCCTCGGTAAGGAATCCCCCCGACTCCAACTCAGCCGCGTAGGTGGCAGCATTACTTCTTATTCTCTTAAGATATTTTGGGGTTCTAACGAGTAATAACGAAATCAGAAGTATCAGACGTTCGAGCAGTTCACAGGTCTCATCGGTATCAGAAAACCCGCCGGCATCCAATTGCTTTATGAGTCGCCTGTAGCTGTTCGCAAGGCCATTCTCCATCTTGCTTAGTGCCTTTTCAGCAGATCCCTGTTCAATAAATCGCTCCCCATGTATTGGGGCCCGTCTCTTTACCTCATGAAGATATCTCTCAAAACAAATGCCTTCGGGTTTGGTTTTAAATATGTGTCCCAACCCATCGAGCTCATGCTTCACCGCATAAAGAAAGCCATCTTGATTAGTAAACGACTTCAAATAAAAACGCGGCACATAGTGCTGTTTCTTGACATCGGACATATCATAGCCTCCATAAGAGTTGCCTTCAGCCTGTAGACCATCTAGGGGCAGGCCAATGCAATGACCTGAGATCACAATGGCGCAAAAGCCTAGCTACCGCTTAATTTAAAGATCAAAGACAGCAGCACGGCGCAATACGTCATCTAAAGGCAACAGGACAGCAATGCAGGCAGAAGCGTTCTCTGCCACTGAAGGAATAAGAATATATATTAAAAGATAGACTAACTAGATTTTTATGGAACGCAATGAGAATCCCGATAGAACAGAGGGATCTCATGCCGTTGATTCATTATCTTCGAATCGCTTTTACGCTAACTCACTGGATAGCCTGAATGAAAACGAGCTGGATAACTTAGCTGACAACAATCTGGGTAAACGAAGGATATGAGCTTAAGGATTACTACGCATTTACGAGTAAGGAGCGACCATACGTGAAATAGAACAGTCTATAGGGGGTACGGACAGAAAGTTGAACCGCGAGGCGGTCCGGACTGGAAGTTCGATTCCCAACTCATTCTCAATTAGCGGTTCGATCATCAATAAAACCCTTCGAATTCAGAATCATATTCTTCCATTTTCTATCCCCGCATGCAGTAGCAAACCAGCAAAGAGCGAAATCGCTTTGATGCCTTCCGCTTGCTTTGAACCCACTTCCTGCGCCTACATCAACGCACGCCGCTATCTGGCCCATGGCCCCCTAATTGCTTAAGCCCATCAGACAGCAAAAGAATCAGAACCGTACTCCCCTAGCAGGCTATCTATTATCTTCTGTATCTTCGCGGCATTCTCCTCGCTCTCAAGCTCCCTATTGGTAGACGAGAATCGGCACTCAAAGCAAGCTTGATTGGCCTGCGAATTATTTCTCCCGCCATTATTTGGATATGAGGCCAACTCGTTCCCAGTCAGGTCAAGCTCCCAGTGGCGATCGCAGGCATTGTCATAGCCAAACTCTTCTTGATATCTTTCTGTGAAAACGAAATACCTAAGATCAGCAGTCTGAGCCACCTTTTCTAGCTCATCCCGACGGATGAGTATTAAATTATGAACAGGCTCCTCATAGTAATTTCCCGGATTACCGTCGCAAAGAATGACTGCCTCGTCATCACGTTCAAAACAAGCGTTCCGTGGATTAAACGATAGGTCCAGCATATCTACAAGGGTAGGAGGAGGGAGCAGTATATTATTTCGCTCAACAGAGACACTGCGACGGTCTGGAGCCTCAAGATCCACGCAGTTACTCCCATGAGCTTTTCGGAAGTCCTTTGTGTTGCCCTTATATGAAGCGTGCTCAATAGTTAAATACCTATCATCCGTGCATCCACTAATGTGTTTCTCGCTGTTAATTGCTATTGAAACGATAATTTCATTCGAGCATTGGAGCTCGTTATCGCTATGGACTCTCTTCTTAACAGAAAAGGCAAGCGGAATCCATTCGACTTTTCCCAATCGAAGGGACTCGATGAGTCCCTTTATCTCAATAAGTGCCTCTCCAGTATCGTTAAACCAAGCGCGCTCTTTATCGAGAGGAGATACCAACCGTCTCTCAATCTTGGCTTTTGCAGTATCTATTCGCATGTCGGCAGAAGCGGAGCAAGTGTGGATAACGCCAGGTTCTTGCTCGGCAGTCTCGTCATATTGAGCGAATCCAACGGTGTTGAATCCCTCACCGCCTAGCACTATTTTATCAATGTAATAATTCGCCGATAGAGAGCCGAGCAACTCATGAATTGCCAGATCAAACGGTTTAAAATTAGGATTTATCAGACTAGGAGCCCTAGTGTCTACGGATACGAAAGTTCCAAGCAACTCATCCAGAGTGCCGCCATAGACATGCAGCCATTTATCGGCGAGGACAACTGCACAATCCAACAGAACCTTTTTATCTAGGGGCCGAATATCAAAATTTACTGGCAACACTTCGTCAAAGTCATCATGCCTTACAACCAGCCCCTTACAATCGCCTTCCTGTGGGCACTTTAACAAAGCGCTTAACGATCGGTTCCAGTCCGCAACAGAGCTGGTATCCGCACTAATAAATCTAGCCGAGTAGCCAAAATCGAGCCCATCTCCCAGCGTGTAAACATTGAGTGGGAGGTAACCTTTTAAATGCAAGTCAATTCTATTGACTTGCTTAATAAAGCAATCGACATCCTTTTTCGATGGCTTAATATCACGAAAAGCAAGGTGGTAATTTTTGTTATAAAAATCTACCGGAGAGAACTTGCCCCCAGATGTCTTACACAAATAAGAGATAACGATTGAGTCCGTAATCTCAGGATCGTCAACCACCCTATCAAGAAAACCCTCAACGGCATCACCGCATCGAGTCTCAATGCTCAAATGCGCCAAAGTCTTGGCGATTGCTCTGCGAGCATATACATCATGCACGTCAGGCCATTCCTCAATAAGGAAATCTGCCACCGATGGATCAGAATCAGCCAAAAAGAACATCAAGCGCTGACTCAAGGCGCGCAGCTTCATATTCGATGCAAAGGAGCACCAGATAGAAAGCCATACCCATTCATCTTTAGCTCCGCCAAGCACCCTACCTGTATGTGACACGTAATCCGTAATGTTCTGGAGGCGAGAGATTAAAGGATGAAGAGTGAATTCATCCCATGCCTTCCGAAAAATAGCATCAACAGTAGACGGTTTTTCAAATAGATAGCACTGAATACAGTGGGTCAAATTAAAGGGACTATTAGCGAGTCCAGCAAAATTCAAAAAAGCCCAGTCCGTATCCACGCAACATTTGGCATTAAACGATTCAAAATCCCAGTCGGCAGGAAAGATGGTTTGGGTAAACAGCCTCACCAAATCAATTTCCTGTCCATTGTCTTCAAGTGCTTTAAGCAGCTTGGCCAAAAAAGAAGGTCCACGACTCAAATATCTATCTACGCAAACCTGAACAACCTCGTAATCATTTACGAAACTGCACTTACTCACGGTTATTTTTGCGACAGACTCTACTAATTTGCCTTCATCTAAATCCGCCTCGTCAATTTGGTCGAGTTCGTCATTTAATGATCGTGCAATCACAAAACGAATCTGCGACTCACTTGTAAATGCATATCTAATCCCTTCATAATTAAATGACTGAATAAACCCCTGCTCAACCATTTCAGTTAGGTATTGGGACGAGTCGTAGCCTAAAAAAGAATCAGCATCGAGTTTGCTGAAACTCAGTGAGTTGGAACTTAACAGGCATTTGCAAATTAATTTTGTTTCCGTCCACCTGTCGCGTGTTAAGGCGTCTTTAATACTGCTTTCAACTAGAGAGCTTCTTTGCGCTGCCGCCGAATTAGGTCCGACTCCATCGTTGATCGCTTTAATTTTCTTAATTACGGCATTTAGATTTCTTGGGTTTCGAGAAAACAGCATGTCCTGAAATTGAATTATCAGCTCATCAGAGCATTCAGAGAGGGCGTCATAGACTCGATAGGGATTGACGCCCTCAAATTCAATTGAACTTGGAACCAAAGACTGCAATTCATGAAAACGAGATGTCGGAGATTCAGGACGCGTGCTAACTACTACGTTGCTATTTTGAGCCTTCAAAGTTTCTTTAATTAGCTCCATCGCGAAATCGAAAACATCATCGTCAAGCTCATTGCAAGCATCAACAATTAACGTGCAGCCATCTAGAACTAGATTCTTAAAGGCCTGCGATCCAATGTTTTTCAATTCGACAAAAGCGCCCTGGTTGAAACAACCTAAAAATGGTCGATTCCTTGCTTCTAAACCGCGACAGAATTCATATAGAAAACGGGTTTTTCCAATACCGCCCTCGCCATAAATTAAGAGACCTTTCAACGTTTTGGCGTTTTTAACAACTTGGGCCTCGATTTCGCAAAGTCTTTCCCGCAGGTACCCGTGGGAAGAGTTTATAGACTCGCTAAAGACGGCTTCGAGCTTAGCCAAATCTTTGTCCGCAGCATGAGCCCGTATTAATCTGTTCGCAATTTTAACTGCATCATTTTCTTCATCTTGAAGATCTCGATCGGGAAAATGCCTGTAATGTAAACAGGGCTGACCATCAATAAGTAGAGATAGAAGGCCCGTATCTTCCCATTCAAAATGCGCAATCTCATTATCGGCGAACGGCTTCTTGCTGTTCAATTGAACCGTATTAAGAGTTGAAATGCGCTCGTCCATTAACCATCGTCCTTCCGAAGAAAGCAAAGTAAGGCGCTTTCATTATCTCAAAATAGCTAAGGTCGCCGCGAACGCCGCAGCCAAGCACCGCAAGGCATATAGGATGCTGGAGAGGCACTGTCCAAGGACTGCAAAGCCGCCTGCCCGTCATCGACGAGCGTAAATGACCGCCTATGCCCAGCCGAATTCCTTCAACGACGACTCGATCATATGCCTGATGATATTATTCCCCAACTCTCTTTGGACAAGCTCTGTTTCCCCTGGCCTCCCGGAAAGATGCATGCAGCTGTTGTATATGGAGCCCAACAGGTGGAATGTCTCTGGCACTTCAACACCATGCTCACTCGCATATCGAAGCCTGTCCTCGGTCCCTGTATTAATTTCCAGAAATCCAGGCTTATCATCTGCCGCCAGCGCCTCATAGCTGAGCCTCTCGACGGCCAATCTAATACCACAGCACACTTCCGATGGAGCAAAGGGCTTTCCAGAGAAGTAGTCGCTGAGCTTTGCCTCCATAACACTCCGAAACGATGAAGGGCTCTTCAGCTCACCTTCAATCCCCTGCTTGGCGATATATTCCAAGACATCTTCGGAGGCTGTGTCACAGTCGGAGAAATGAAGGTAATGGGAGGAAACCGAGTTATAAATATCAGAGAGTTCCTTCTTACACCTATTTCTGTCAACGAGCAGCTTATTCAAACACCCATTTACAGAGTCGTCACCTGAATTAGGAATGTATGAGGTATGGAAGCTTTTGAAACGAAAACTCTTAAAGAGGCCTGGGTCAAGATGAGTCAAGATGATGACATAGAGGTTCTTCCCGGAATTCTTGAACTGCTTCATCATCTCCAGCAGGAAGTGTTGGGCGACAAGCAGATTGGCATCGTCAAGGTAATCGAAAACCTCATCGACAATCAATAGGGCGTTCTCTTTCTCAGTAAACCTCGCCCTTGCTCGAAATAGCGCAACACACAGCTGGAGTACATCGATTTCACCGTTAGAGGCGTCATCCCAATCGGGGAACTCAACGACGAGCTGATGGTTCCTGACTTTAGCCTCGACTCCAAACCTGGTTCTGTTCAGCAGTGGGAGCATCTTGTTGATCTCATTCTTAAACTTACGGAATCGAAGGTATGAACAGGCTTCCTTTATCTCGTTACGCTTCCCCTCGATAAATCTATTAACCTGTATCGCGTTTACGTAATTCGAGATATCCCCCTTCGTGGGATATCGACGATCAAGGATTTCCTTGATTGAGCTCAACGGCTTTACAAAAGAAATGTAACTGAGAACTTCAGCCTCAGTGATATCACCGCCCATGCCCGTTTCGAGCGAAATAACGCCTTTGAAGAAATTATTGATGGCTGCAGCATATCGGGAACCCGTAGTCGCCTTAAAAGCCGCATCGCAGCAGAGGAGCTCGCTAAGGAACTCATAGCTCTTGAATGCCTCAGCTAGGTTATCCATTCTCCCGCGTAGATCCGACGTATATTTCTGTCGCTCCGCAGTGACTGAATAGTTCAAGCGGACAGTGGCTGGCACTTTATCGTACAGAACGCACTGCTGGACGCTCATCTTCGTTTGGCTGAGAACCCTTGGCCCCACCTGGAGGTTCGTCATATTTGCATACAGCCCCGAGCGGACGACCTGCACGTCTGCCCTACTCGCAATTTCATTCGAATCAGCATTAGCACTCATTGTCACGTCATCGTCAAAAGTCACGGACAAGGAGGTGTCGTCCCAGTCCTCCCCGTTATAACGATCCGCGTCTGCCAATTTTAGTCGCCTGGTGTTAAGGGATGCGAACGCCGTCGCAAGCGAAGACTTACCCGACCCGTTAGGCGCCACAAGAAAGTTAGGCTTGTTCGGGTAAAAATCGCATGGCACGTCAAGATGGTTAATCCCCTTAACATGGTTGCACGTAATACCGGTAATCCTCGCCATCGTAAGCCCCTCCCTACTTTTCGGCTTAAACTTACTATACGAATAGCAGCAATTTTACCGCCGCCCTCAACATACGAACTTAAGTATCCCCATCAAAGCGTAGACGGCTGGCAGAAATAAAAAGAAGAGTGCTGTACCGAGCTTTTCGTTGGCCAAGCAATCATCAATCGATTTCACTCACCTCAAATATTGATCAAACTGAGACGCGTGAGCTTAAGATGGTCATCAACATACTAGAAAGCGTGGGAGTGTAAAAACTGATCAAAACCAGTCAGCTGTTAACAGTATTGACAATAAATTAATTAATGGAGAAGTAGGTATGGCGCATGGTCCATATTCCCATTTTATTAAATACCTGCCTTAGCAGCAGTCTTGTTCCCGTAAAATAAACCCCAACAAAAAATGCGCGGAGTGCTGGCCTGGAGCTGCCTTCGGACCCTATTGGCTGCTCACCGAGAGGCTCCGCTATGAAACGACCCCTTTACTACCTGCTCTGCGCGATCGCGTGCACGTCCATGGTCAGCACGACGATGCCCATGGCAGCCATTGCGGAAGCCACCCAACCTCAGGCAACAGCCGAGCAGCAGGCGCAATCCGACGCCCCGAGCGGCGACACAGGCAAGGCCGAAGACGGCACCGACACAAATACGACAGCAAATACCGTAGAGGACAGGCCCGCAACATCCACCGGCACCAGCACCGTCAACACAGAAAGCGCTGACGCCACCACCGCCGCAACCGGCACCCCCACCTCATCCCTCCGAGCCCAAACCAACCCCACGCCCGCAGCAATCTCCGCCACGTCGCAAACCACCTACGCCCACTCCGCCACGGCAACCCAAAACGGCGTCACCTTCACCGTCACGTGGAACGATGTCCCCGCGGGCACCGCAACGACCTTCCACGTAACCCAGACCAACGGCTCGTCCCAGGCCAAGGCGCGCATGGACGTGCCCACCTATTGGGACGGCGGCAGCCAGGAAAGCGTCTGCGACCCGTCGCGCGCGGCATGGTCCAGCTACTACAACCTGGGCACCGCGGGCCACGACTTTACCTTTGACTTCACGGCATCGGGCACGTACCGCATCTACTTCTACTTTATGGACAACGACAGATACGACCCCCAAAACGACAAGAGGATCTACTATCTGCGCACCACGGCGGAGGTGACCGTAAACGACGCCGCCCGCCCAAGCGTCACGCAGATCGTCGACGACGCCGTGGCCCAGTGCAGGCAAGAGACAAACGGCTCGGAATACGACATGGCGCTGTGGCTCCACGACTGGACGCTCGACCAGCTGGAGTACGACCACAGCCTTAACTGGTGCTCGGCCGAAAGCGGCCTCACGCGCCACCAGGGCACCTGCGAGAGCTACCAGCGCATCTACTCCAAGCTCCTTGACGTCGCAGGCATCGCCAACGGCCGCATCACCGGCAACGGCCACACCTGGAACGCCGTAAAGATCGACGGCAAATGGTGCCAGATAGACCTAACCTGGGACGACACCAACGACAACTGGTACGGAGACCTGGACCAGCGCCATCTGTACTTTGGCCTAACCGACGAGCTCATGGCAATCGCCCACTCCGACCACACGGCAAACTATCAGAAGGACGGCTACACATACCGCTCGACCGACCTATCCAACAATTACTTTGTGCGAAATGGCAAGGCAAATGAATGGGCCGAGAAGTATGCCGGCCGAATTCAACAACATCTAGATGCGATGGAAGAAAACTTTTCCATTGATGCTGATAACCAGTCCTTTCCGCCGAGTATCTCGGGGATTCAGAACGGGATCGTTGCGTATGCGATGAATCAGAGGGAGTGGAATACCGACAACGCCAAAGTTGAGCTTTGCGTGACATCAAACGTCACCAAGAAATCGAACAGCAAATGGAACGCCAAGTACGATTTGAAAGCTGAATACAAAAAGAAAACTTTGGAGAGAGTCATCGACGACGGGGCCTACCGCCTGGCCACCTCGCTTGACGAGCGCATGGCCGTGTCCGCCTCCGCCTCCGGCTGCTCGCTCTCGAGGGGGGCCGCGGCGCTCGCCTTCGAGCGCGACCCCGCAACGGGGCTCTACCGCATATCGTCGGGCGGCAGGCTGCTCACCGAGTCCGGCAGCGCCGCCGTGCTCGCCGACCCGGACGGGTCGGCCTCCCAGCTGTGGCGCGTGTCGCCGTGCGCGCGCGGCTACACGGTGACGTCGTCGACGGGCCTGGCGCTCGACGACCACTACGCCTCCAAGGCCGAGGGCAACCTCGTGTGGCTCTACGAGGCCAACGGCAGCGCGGCGCAGGCGTGGGTGCTGTCCGACCCGGCCCTCCCCCGCACCGTGGACGACGGGGCCTACCGCCTGGCCACCTCGCTTGACGAGCGCATGGCCGTGTCCGCCTCCGCCTCCGGCTGCTCGCTCTCGAGGGGGGCCGCGGCGCTCGCCTTCGAGCGCGACCCCGCAACGGGGCTCTACCGCATATCGTCGGGCGGCAGGCTGCTCACCGAGTCCGGCAGCGCCGCCGTGCTCGCCGACCCGGACGGGTCGGCCTCCCAGCTGTGGCGCGTGTCGCCGTGCGCGCGCGGCTACACGGTGACGTCGTCGACGGGCCTGGCGCTCGACGACCACTACGCCTCCAAGGCCGAGGGCAACCTCGTGTGGCTCTACGAGGCCAACGGCAGCGCGGCGCAGGCGTGGGTGCTGTCATATTAATCTATGCGAAAGGTCAACAGAACCGAGTCCGGATGCATGCTGTCGGCCTCGGCCGGCTCCCTGGCCCTCGAGCGCGACGGCGCCACCGGGCGCTACCGCGTCCTCTCCGGGGGCTTCGCCCTCGCCGAGATCGGGCGCTCCGCGGTCCTCGCCGCGCCGGACGTCTCGGCCTCGCAGCTATGGGAGGCTGTCGAGCTGCGGCCGCTACTACGAGCTCCGCTCTGCGTCGGGGCTCGCCCTCGACCTCGCGAACGCCAGTGCCACGGAGGGCAACCCCGTCTGCCTGTAAAAGCCGAACGGGACGTGCGCCCAGCGCTGGACGCTCTCCTCGGCGCCCCTCAGCCGCCTATTCAGTAGTATTTAGTTGAGATGAACCTTAATTCTGCAAGCTAAAAGCAGAAATGAAAATCAGAGGTTTAACCGCTATCAAATTTTATAAATAAGGCTCGAGCGAGACGGATTAATCTCGCTCGAGCCTTTTCCTATATTTTACTAATGAAGCCAACATTCACACTAGGACATAGCGTATATCGCAGCCTTCCACAACAAGTAGTTCCGCTCGCGAAGGGCCCTTTCAAGATCGTTCCACAATCCGCCAAAGCTACAGCTCATATTCCCAGCTCTACTTAAATAAAGGTCGCATGCGCAAATAAACAGCGCCTTTTTCTCCGCAGAATTCAACGCAGCGCAGCGCCACCAGAGAATCGGGCCGAGCTGCTTAACTACTCGATCATGCATCTTCTGGTCGTAAGGAATTCCAAGCAATTCAGCACGATTAAGTAATGCTTTGACAATCCAAAAAGAGTCGAGTCTTTTTTACTTAACGAGCATCGAGCCGTGATGCCTTCGCTGTTGTTACGATATAGATAAACGCTCTCGTCCAAATATGCTTGAGAATATCTCGGGTCAATGAGAAACCCTTGAACCGTATCCTCAAACCAATATCCTTCAGGAAAATCAACATCGCGCCACACATCACGAGAGTATATTCTCGCCCAAGGAGCGCCATGCTGCCGCCTACCATCGATGGGGCTAATCGCGCTGCCATCTTCGCTCATATTGTCATATGAAGCTGTAACAAAGTCGGCTCCAGATAATGATATGGAATTTGCTAATTTCTCAAGAGCATCTGATTTGAGTAAATCATCGGAGTCGACAAATACAAGATAAGATCCTTTTGCATTTGCAATTCCGGTATTCCTTGCACCCGAATGTCCCTGATTAGGCTGATGGATCACATTTAGATTGGCTACACGGGATGATATTTCATCAAGAATGACCCCGGTATTATCGGTAGAACCATCATCCACAGCAATTATCTCAAATGGTCGCGAACTGACTTGGGTTGCGATTGAGTTAATGCAGGATTCAACGTATCGCTCAACATTAAAACAAGGGACAATCACAGAAATGCAGACCTTGGGATCAGCAGGCCACAGCTTTTTCCTAACCTTTCCCAACTCATGATACGGCTCAACTCGAAGAAGGAGATCTTCAGAATCATCGTACGAAGGCAATGATACCCTGTAGAAATCAGATACATGTTCGACGAGTTCGTAGACTTTATGGCATTTTAACAACGTTTTTAAAACCCTATTTGAGGCTTTTCTTAGATATAGATTGACTTTATTCAACGTTAACCGCCGCTCTAATGGGAGTCAAAAATGCTCCAAGCAGAAACCAAAAGGAAAGCAGATTTAAAGCTCCCTAATAATATCTACCGTTTCGTTTATACCTGTCTCGATATCATAAACAGCTTTCCAGCCGAGTTCATTTTTCGCCTTAGAACCATCCATCAAAGCAAGCGTAGCCTTAGAATAACCCGCAGCCTCATTGGCATCGGGCAGACAGAACTCCAGCGATACACCGCAGGAATCGCAAACAACTTTTGCCAGGTCTCTTAGACGGACATCGGATGACTCGTCAGCGAGGTTATAGGCCTGCCCACTCTCGCCGCTAAGCAACACCCTCAGTATGCCTGAGACGGCATCTGCTACATGGAGATAGGAAAAGAGCTGATTTCCCTCGCTTTTAAGAACAACGTTTTCACCGGCGATGCCTTTGTGGATGAACTGTGAGAGCGCCTTGGAATCCGAAGGCAGAAGGGTTGGACCATACACCCTTGCTATACGCGCGATATGAACAGAAACGCCCTTCTGCGACTTCCAAGCTTGGCACATGGCCTCGCCGAGCCTCTTTGACTCGTTGTAGCAAGCGCGCAAAGTATTACAGTCGAGATAGCCAGAGTAGCTTTCGTCAAATCTTTCAACATCGCCACGGTTCTCACCGTAAACCTCAACTGAAGAGGCAAATAGAAGTTCAGCGCCAGACTGATCGGCGAGATTTAAAAGGGTCCTTAGGCCATCAACATTACCTTCGATAGTCCCAATGGGATCCGAAGCGTAAGCTCTTGGATGAGTAGAGCTCGCAAGATGCAGAATATAGTCTGCATTCAAAGCAGGCAACTCTCTCGTGTTGGAGAGATCACATTCAATAAACTCAAAATCCGGAGAATCGAAATACGGAAGCCGTTTTTCAGCTTTTTGACGTTTTCTGCCAAGTGCGACAACGTGGCAAGAAAGTTCATAAATCGAGTTAAGCCGCATTATCAAATCAATAAGAAAAGAGCCAATCATACCCGTAGCACCGGAAACAACGAGCGTCTTTCCTTTTAGACAATCCCAAGAGATATCTTGACGGATAACTGAGTCAAGCTCTTGCAAATACTGCGGCAGCGACATCCTTGAAATCATAAACGTACGATCCGATCTTTAACGTATGAGAGTTTACAGATACATGCGAGCTAACGAGAGCCTGCAGCAAGACTGGCCTTAAAGAATTCAAGATTTTCAGGAGTCGTCAATTTAACGTTTCTGTCAGACCCAGATGCAAAATGAAGAGTCTCGCCCAGCTGCACCATCATCGTATTAGTGTAATTAGACCCGTCAATTCCGATGCCCTTTTCGAACGCCTCGTGATATTTAGAGTCGAGCACTCCGAATCTATAAGCCTGGGGGGTGGAAACCCTCCTTAAGGTTTCACGAGGAATGAACCGAGTGGTCGTTGTTGGATCACTCTCATCAATTACAAAAATTTGCTCGTTATATGGCATGCTTGTAACGGCATTCCCATATACCTCGCAAACACGAAGAACATCCGTAATTACATCCGCATCGAGCATGGGACGAACACCGTCGTGAATCATGCAAATATCCTCAGAGGACAAAACCCCCTCAAGATTAAACACGCCATTGCGAATAGATTCTTGACCGGATGCACCACCAGGAACAACCCATTTAAGTTTATCAATTCCATATTGTTTGGCATACGCCCTTAACGCGCTTTCCCAGCCTTCAAGACAAACCACTTCAATTGCATCAATTTGCGGATGCGCCTGGAAAGCCTCAAGGGTATATGCAATTACCGGCTTATTATCAACGCTAATAAACTGTTTAGGAATCTTCTGGCCCATACGTGAGCCAACTCCACCAGCAATGATGATGGCAACTACCATAATTATCTCCTTCTAGCAACTTCTACATGGAACCAAAATTGAAATTAAAAACACAGCGTGAATGAGTAAAGCGAATTACTTGATACCGCAAACATCGAGCACCCGTTTCGAGGAATTAGCATCGCGATAAGTGTGATACTCAGAAATAATGGCCTCCCTATCAGAACGATAGACATCTTCACCGATGATAATCTCATCAATCGCGTTTTCAAGCTGATCGACACTGTACACATGATAGCCAGGCATATAATCGATAGCATTAGGAGGAAACAACCCCCTAGACCTTGAGTATTCGTCATAATCATCCAGGGTGTAAATAATCGGCCTATCGAGAAGCATGAAGTCGACAGAGATAGACGAATAATCACTGATGAGAACATCGGCATATCGGACAAATTGATAGAGCTGCACACCCCTGTCCCGAAGTTGCTCATCGCGAACTACAACAATATTTTTGAATTTCTCGTTAAATACAGGCAGTTCAGATTGAAGATGATGAAGCTTGAAAAGAAGTAACACATTGTTACGCACTAAATAGGCCGAAAGTTTAGACAAATCTGCCCGCGAATTAAATAAGGGAAGACCAGTTTCATTACTAATATAGTCTTCAGATATACCGGCATTATCAGACTGCCTAAAAGTAGGCATCCAGAGAATTGTTTTCTTGTACTTGGAGCAATCAAGCCAATCAGTAACCACAGCATCGACCCTCATATCAGGACGAAGGAGGTAATCATTACGAGGATAGCCCGTGTTTACGGCAAATTCAGAACTCCGATTCTGCCAATTTGAAACGCATATAGCCGCCAAGGGTCCAGTCACAGTCATTAAATCATATGAAGTTATATCGTGTGAGCCCAAGCCCTTAGGGCCCTTATATCCACAACCATGTGACAAAAAGATCACCGATTGGTTTGGGCGCTTCATCAAATTCGCCATCAAATTAGAATGGTCATATATGAACCACTTACATGTAGCCAAAGCACGAGCTAAATTTGAATCATAAACATCAAGAGCTTTACTTACAAAATTAGTGTTAATCCATTGACCTGGTGTTTCGGACATTAACTGTTTTGCTCGAAGAACATCATCAACAGCCCAGACTACTTGATACCTATCAAGATAGCCCTCGCTACGCAAGTAATCATATAAAGCAAAAGCGTTGTCAGACAAATCACCCTCGCTCTCAAGAACGATGAGATTGTTATTAAGGGGCATTCTCTGAGCACTCTTGAACGTTAATAAAAATTTAGCCTTACGAAGCCTTTTAAAAACCGCCCTAGGAACTCTTCGAGCAAAATCGATTAGTCCATCTCGTCGATCCGCTAACAAGGATCTCATAAGCTAACCCCTCAACGTAGAAACGATTTTATTAACAAATGTCTTTAGTTCGCCCAAATACAAAAGGCAGACAATTAAGAATAAAGCAACCAAAAACGAATAAAGCAATAAATAATTGTCTACAAACAGGAGAACCAAAGATTGAACTCCAAGAATGATGTAGGCAAAAGAGTCTCTTTTGATATTAATCCTTAATTGGATATAGTTCCTAGAACGCATAAGCCGAATTGCCCAGACAACTGCATAGCAAACCGCAGTGGCAATCGCGGCTCCAAGTGGCCCCAGCAACGGAACTAAAAATACGTTGAGAACAACATTAACAACAGCACCTATAGTAGTCGATCGTGAAAACTCTTTTGAATCTCTAACAGCAGTAAAAAAACCACCCAGATATCCCGCTAAGGCACCAAAGAGAATTGCGATGGTCAACCATGGTACATACCTCCAGGCAGAATAAAACTCATTTGCATATAGAAAGCCTGCGAGAAACTTATCGGCAACTATCAGACCAGAGCAAATAATGGTCAATAAACAACTATAAGCAGCGTATGTATTGGAGAAAAACCCATCCTTATCTTCAGAGTCAAAGTCCTTAACAGATGAAAGAGTCCATGCTTGGCTAAATACACTCTGAACGATATTTAAAACAGAGGGGATTTTTGAGGCAACAGAATAAATACCGTTAGCAGCAACCCCACAGAAAAAAATAACAATATACCTATCGGAGACATTATTAACCCACCAGGCGATACTATTAGCAATAAGCGGTTTGGAATAGGCGACTACTTCTTTACGCTGTGTAGAATAATTTCTAAATAGGTGCAGATCACCGCACATGTGAGAGCGAACCACAAGATAGACAACTTGGGTTAGCGGACCAACAATATTGGCCAGAAAATATCCAATTAATCCCATATGAAGCGGCAAGAGAAATACAACGTTTAAAGTAATCGTAACTGCAGATGCAATAACACTTGAAACGGATAGGTCAGTAATACGTGCAATCCCACGGACGTAATAGGTTACAAAGCCAACAACCACCTGCGTAAAATACATCAGCACAAATAGACATGCGTAATCAATACCGAAATTAAATAAGCCGGTAAAGTAAAGTACTCCCAAACCGAGGCACACGATAATCAGACTTGAAAGAATATAACGAACGCCGACTGTAACAAGCGCGCCGCGATCGTAATCTTTATCAAGCGCAAACCTAAGCACGCCTTCTTGAACATTTAACGTCAAGATTGGCAGCAAAACACCGACCGTTGTATTAAACAGATCGTAAGTTCCATATTCACCTGTCGTTAGAACACTCGTGTATAAAGGGACAAGGAAAAAGCTCAGTAATTTTGTTGCAAAATTACTGAGAGTTAAAAGTCCAACGTTTTTTAACAAATAACGATATTTTCCATTAGCCATACGCATCAATCTCAAAATAGTAGAAACATGTACAGGGCACTCTACAAACTATTGGATACGATTTCGAATCGCATCGATTAGCCTTGACAAATCAAGGTATCGAACAACTCTGCAGATAGCGGCAATCTTTTTTGAAGCCCCATTCGATACACCTTTTTTTCGCAGAAAAGTTGCAATGCGGTATTCGAATTTTTCCGCGGGGGAATACCATGATGCATCGAAATGATGGATGGACCGGGTGTTCACAGTTAAAGAAATCTTGCCGGTAGCAAAATCCTTTGGATTAAAATACTCGGCTGGATAGATAGTAACGCCAGCTACAGACTGCACACCCGGAACATTTTTAAGGCCCTGATGAAGAAGAAGATCAGTAACCCTTGTGACTATAGTAGTTGTATCGAAAGAACCATCT
Source organism: uncultured Collinsella sp. (assembly GCA_958408685.1). Classification (GTDB taxonomy): domain Bacteria; phylum Actinomycetota; class Coriobacteriia; order Coriobacteriales; family Coriobacteriaceae; genus Collinsella. Next base: position 56,394 of record CATYLC010000014.1, read on the forward strand.
GCCTTAACAAAATGATCACCGTCATATGAATCAAGGACGATTTTATACAGGTCAAGCCCTGGGTAAGCCGACAGGCCAAGCCCGGGGTTAACCGACAGGCCATGCCCGGCAGCAACGACATACCCCGTTTTGGAGCTCACGTTATTGCCAGAACCGAGACAATCCGTTTCAAACCCCATAAACGGGCCCGCAGCAATAATGTCATCAATGGGCTTAATAATCTCTACATCCGTATCAAAATATAGACCGCCATTATCAAATAAGATTTTAAAGCGGGCATAATCGCTTACAAAAGCCCACTTTTTCGCATCGTAGGCCTCGCTCACATAGCTACAGCAACGTACGTTAAAATTTGACTCATCCCAGCGAACAATTTCGAAATCAGGTAGATATTTCTTCCACGACTCAATACAGGCAACCTCCTTCTCTCCAAGAGGGCTGCCGCCGAACCAACAGTAATGTAATTTACGAGGCAGTGTTTGTATCATAATATTTCAACCTAAATAAACGGTATGTATTCCCTAGTAGGACTTGCCGCATAGCTAATAAACAAAAGAAGGAAAACCGATACAACCAAAGAGGCATACCACCATCGATTTTTCTCATTCACTATCTCAAGACAATATGGGAATAGGAACAGAATAAAAACCTGTGGATAAAGGGCCACCCTCTCCAAAATACTGACGCTCAGCGAAGAAAACGCGAGGCTCAAATAAGTACCCGATGTAACCGTAATAAATCTTCCAACATGAGTCTGGTTCCTTCGGCATAAGTAAATCAAGCTTCCGAAAATAAACAGCCACAAAATAGCAACTCCGCCTACGGAAGCGTTCCAATAGTTAGTCTGAAAATACGATGCATATTGCAACGATATAAGCTTAGTAATTGCCATCAGCAAAGGCATCGATAAAGGAAGCAACATACAAGCGATCAGCACAGGCTTCAAAGTTTTTTCACTCGCGGTTAAGACGTATAGCCCATAGATAGCAATAAAAACCAGCGCCGATGTGTGTATCACAGAAGCGAGAGCAATAAAGAGCAGCGTTTGGCATATGCGCCCCGACCTCAATGAGTCATAACCCTGCACCACAATGGCAAGCGCGAGCATCTGCCTCATCCCGTTAAAAGCAAACATATAAAGTTCACCACATAGAAAAATCCAGTACGCCATTCCAACGTTTTCGATGTTTCTATAAATGAAGCGACCGAACAGCCAGCAAGTAACGAGAGCGCAAACGACCTGAACGGCTTCGGGATTTCCGAATACGCTAATGATTGCTTTACACAGAATTAGATATCCTACATTGACAGAGGAACCATAGCCATACTGATTCATATTCCATATGATGCTAGACCCCAAATGAGACAGCTCATTCCATCCCATTCCCTTAGCCACAACGGCCATACGGAGATACATATCCGTATCTTCGCCTACACTAGAATCCCTGAGACCAAGCAAGATGGCAGCAGGGAATAACGCCGCGATTAGAAATCCTTTTCGGCTAAGATAGCCCCGATACAGAAGCAACCACAGCAGAGCTGTATAACCAGCCAAAATTAGATAAGGCCACATTAGCGAACGACTCCCAACTTTAAGTAAGCAAAGGGCATCACAGCAAAGATAACGGCCTTTATTAATTCCTTAACGTTGAGGGAATTCCTTATAAGAAAGAAACGGTCAACTCCCAAAACATCCAGAACGAAGCCTAGCTCGCAGCAAGAATGCAGGTAGCACTTAGCCAGATGACCATTTAGCGCACTTGCCAATTCTTTGTCTTCAATAGCCTCAAATTTTGATTTCCAGTTTGAATAAATCCATTCCATCGCAGTGACGCGCTCGTCAAACTTGGATGCATTCATAATAGAAGAAGCACGATCTACATATCTATAAAAGGGATAAGCGCAATAGGCAACAGTCTTTGCAGCCAAGAAAACTCTCGGTTGCATCTCCATATCTTCGTGGAGCAATCCTTCGACAAAGAATAGATTATTCTCAATAAGAAAAGAGCGGTTATAGAGGTTAAACCATGCAGGAGCATACCACTCGCATGGCTTTACAGACTTTATAATAAAATCCCTGCTTGGATAGCACTCTCCATCGGCTAGAGAATCGTGAACCATATACTCCTGTCCACCATTAAACTCTCTTACAGCGTCAGCAGATACAATGTCGCAATCATATTTCGTGCCGACAGCAAGAAGGCGTTCACAAGAGTCATTAAGGATGTAGTCATCAGAGTCAACATAGAGGACCCATTCCCCCGTTGCGCAATTCAACCCTGCGTTTCGCGCACTGGAAAGCCCACCATTCGATTTATGAATTACGCGAACCCTTGAATCCTTTTTCTCATAGGCATCGCACAGAGACGGGCAACCATCGGTACTGCCATCGTCAACAAGAATCACTTCGATATTTGCATAAGATTGGACCAAAATACTATCCACGCAGCGGGATAACTCATGCTCAACGTTATAAACAGGGACCACTACAGAAATAATGGGTTTACTCACTCTATTTCTCCGCTCGATTAAATAAAGCTACAAAGGCAAACATACTCACATCAGCAAACTAATTTGAGAGCGATTAATCGCTCTCCTTAATCCTTGACTTAAGCACCCTTGCAGGCACCCCCCCCCAGAATGGAATATGCAGGATATGTACCGGACGCCACAACGGCATTTGCAGCAACGACACAACCATGGCCAACATTCGCCCCGTCAAGAAAAACAGCGCCGGCACCGATCCAAACATCGTCATCAACAAAAATGCCGCGATGCGTAACGCCCTGTTGACGTATAGGGGTATCTATATCTTCAATTACATGATTCTCTGAATGGAAGCGCACATATTGACCGGCTATTACATCATTGCCAATACTAATGCCACCAGCAGCTCCGAAATAGCAATTGGAACCAAACGTAGAGTTATTGCCAATAGAAAGGCCTTTACCAATATGCGATAAACTACCAGTACATTCAATGCGTGAATAACGCCCAAGCAACGAACGATCGCCAAGTCGAACACCATTAGATGAAAGAGCATCAATGAAGACACCGTCTTGAAGACGGACCTTCGCCCCAAGAGAAATTTGAGATTTACAACGAAGCTTGACTCTTCTTCCCATAAACAGGGGCCCGTTCTTCGAAGCGTAACGAAAACCCCTTATAAAGCCTCGAATAGCCGAAGCGGCATAGGATATACAAGTTTGAAATAAATAAAATAACGGCACAGATTTATCGAGCTCAAAGTCATCTTTACCAACAATATGTAGAGCTGGAGTCAGTAGCTTATTACGCCTCACTATTTACCTCGCACATCAAATCTAAATAAACACTCTCAAGAAGGGCTACTTGTTCAGCCATTGTGATTGGATAGTCTTCCGGAATGGAAACTACAGAATCCGAGTTCAAGCATGCAAGTTCAAGTTTTGCGGCCAAGTCGGACGCATCCCCAGCTTTGAATACGAACTCATCAGGGACCAGCTCGCATGCGCCTACAGCGTCGGAACAAACGACTGGCACATGTTCGCAAAGCGCCTCCAATACCACGAACCCGCAGGTTTCGTGACATATTGAAGGCACAACGACAACGTCATGCGCTTTCAATATGTCACGCATTGAGTCGGGAGCGATACGACCGTACCCATGAACCTCCGGGATATCTTCAAAGGCAGGGTACTCGTCTCCATATAGATCGAGCTCGAATTTAATTCCACTTGAATGAAGAATTCGCACGGCTTTACAAAGAGTTGCAAAACCCTTATAGCCTTTTACTCCCCCAAAGTAAGCCATCTTTACCAAATTACCGCGGCGGCGAAACTCTTTAAACTCATTTGATGCTTTTAAACCTGCATGAGTGATGGGGATCAACCTATAAAAGGCATCTGGTAAATACTCCGTATACATGCATTCCGTCATGAGGGTATTCGACGCTATGACATCAACATCATCGAAAATCGCTCGATTGTAATCAAGATAATCTTTATAGACGCTGACCTGTTCAGTCGTAGGGGCATTAACGAGCATGGATTCGTCAGAGACAGACATCTCGTGCTTAACACGAGAGCCGAAAAACCGAACCATTTTCGATTGTTTTAGACGCGAATATAGCCCCGACTGCATTATCTTGCTCTTCGCAAACGTCATACCAACGCCGCTGCAACACATAGCGCAACGGGACGCAGAAGGACCACAGCAGCTTTCACCACAACGGTTGACCAACGTGCAACGAGGGCAAATAGCGAAATAATCATGAGTTGTAAAGAGCATAGGAATGCCTCTGCTCTTTGCAATATCGAAAAATTCTTTATGAATACCCTGGAAACTGTGGATATGAATAATGTCAGGGCTGAAAATCTCAATACAAGACTTATAAGCGTCGGGATTATCACATGAGGCCATAAAAGCCTTAGGTTCAGCCACTCCATAGGTAAGCGGGACCGGAAGAGGATTTACCACCTCAAACGCAATCAAATTATCAAGTTTTTTTGCCTTTATTCGAGTCTTGCCTGGAAGAAACCGACCGGGATAAAGCAGGGCGATTTCATAGCCAAAATCATCCTGAGCATCCATCAGCTCGGTGCAGTATCTAGTTAATCCACCAGTCCTTAAAGGCGGCAATCCTAAACTCACATGAAGAACTCTCATGCACGAACCATTTCATTATGTCGATCCAGAATCTCGTCAAGGTACTCCCCCAGCTCTTCCTCCCAGTCGGGCATGTGGAAGCCGACCGACTCGAGCCTGGAAAGGTCGAGCGCGGAGTGGACCGGGCGCGGGGCGA
>CATYLC010000015.1 GCA_958408685.1 uncultured Collinsella sp.
CGAGATGAGGGTCAAGGCGCCGGCGCCCGACGGGAAGACGGCGAGATAGCCGGCAGGTCGGCATGTCAATCCTGGTCTAACAGAGCCTTTTTTAATCCCCGTCCCAGAAAAATCATCAGCAAAAGCACTACTTTGCGCTGGTGAGGACGCCGGTGGTGTCGAACGCCGGGGTAAAGCTCTCGTCTACCGCTCCGCCCTCTTGCCAGAACATGGTCGTAAAGCCCAGGTCGTCGGCATGGTCAAGGACCCGCTCGTACTCCTCGCGCGTCACGGCGCGTGCCAACTCGCCGCCTTGCTCGCGCATGAGCGCATTGGGCGTGTACTGGTTCATGACCGAAATCGGCACGTCGCCCACCGTCTGCCACACCAAGTCCAGCACGCGACATGAATCGTCTGCATGACCCGGCAACACCAGGTGACGCACGATGATGCCGCGCTTCATAAGCCCCTCGTCGTCCACCAGCTCTCCCCCGCGGCGCTTAATCTCGCGCGCCATCTGAGCCAGGCCAGACACGGCTACACGCGGGTAATCCTGAATATGAGAAAGCGACTGTGCAAGCGCCGCATCGGCATATTTAAAATCGGTAAGCCACACATCGACTAGATCGCCGAGCGCAGCCACGGCACTCGCCCGCTCATAGCCGCTCGTGTTGTAGACGATCGGGATGTCCAGCCCGCGCTCCCGCGCTGCGGCAATCGCGGCCGGCAGCAGGTGAGCATAATGCGTCGCCGTCACCAAGTTGATGTTGTTGGCGCCCTGGTCCTGCAGCTCCAGCATAATCTCGACCAAACGCTGGAGCGTAATCTCAAGCCCAAAATTGCCCGTCGAGATCTCGTGGTTTTGGCAGTAGACGCATTTGAGCGAACAGCCGCTAAAGAAAATCGTGCCCGAGCCGGCCTCGCCCGAGATGGGCGGCTCCTCCCACATATGGAGTGCCGCGCGGGCCACCTTAAGCGTGTCGTCGGCGCCGCACACGCCACGCGCACCCTCGTCGCGCGCCGCGCCGCAACGGCGTGGACACAAATGGCAGGCGGGCGAAAAAAGTTCGGTCAACGACGTCGGCATAAAAACATGCTCCAAAACAACGATTCAGCAGCTCAAACGTAAAGGCCCGGACCGCACAGACGGCTCCAAGCCCAAGGCGCCGTAATCGTCCGACACGAATTTTGTAATGTCAAGACTGGAATCAACAAAGTGCCGCTTTATGATGTAGGTATTCCGCCCCCCGCGGAGCAACTGGGTGAACCGTCGCGTTTATTTAGGGAGCCCACACAGTCGTACTTAGTACAGGTATCCTTCGTTGTTAAGGACGCTGGAACGGTCGATGAGGGCACCCACCTGTGTTAGGTGGGTTCATTTTCGTAACGTGGGGGGTGGTTTTCTTTTGCCGATTTTGCCAAAAATTGCCATCGCAGATCCCGTATGACACCCAACGGCACTCGGCAGATCCCCCGCCAACATCCCAATATCTGGTAAGCGCGTGATAATCGCACGGCGCAAACCCCCGCACCCCCTCGGTCGAGTATCATGGGTCAGCTATGCCCTTTTGCGCGTAGCGTCCTTTGACCTTTTCCTTCGACGCTTGGCGGTTTATCGATTCATGGCTTCCTCCACGAGCTTCATACCGTACCTTTGCGTGGCGGTCGCGGCTTTTATCACGACCTTCCTTGCGGTGCCCCTGGTCAAGCGCCTGGCAATCAAGCTCGACGCCGTCGACTATCCTTCCAAGCGCCGCATCAACACTAAACCCATCCCGCGCATGGGCGGCACGGCGGTCTTTTTGGGCCTCGTCGTCGCCTGCATTGTGCAGATCCTGGGCACCTGGTACCTGGGCTGGCCGCCCGTTTTGGTGCCTCATCCCCTCTTGCACATCAGCTACCCCATACTGGCGCTTTCTTTTACCGTCATCTTTGCGACCGGCGCAATCGACGACGTCTACCAGCTCAAACCCAAGCAAAAGCTAGCCGGCCAGGTCCTCGCAGCGCTCATCGCCTGCATCGGCGGCCTGCGCATCGGCGTCATCGTCAACCCGTTTGCCCCTGGCGATATCATGCTTGGCTGGCTCGCCTACCCCATCACCGTGATCTACCTGGTGGCGTTCACCAACATCATCAACCTCATCGACGGCCTCGACGGCCTGGCTACGGGCATTTGCGGCATCGCATCGTTCACCATGTTCACGATGGCCATGCTTTCGGGCCGCATCGACGCCGCCGCGCTCTCCATCGCGCTCTTTGGCTCGTGCGTGGCTTTTCTGCATTACAACTTCAACCCCGCGAGCATCTTCTTGGGCGACTCGGGGTCGCTGCTGCTGGGCTTCGCTTTGGGCTCCATCTCGCTGCTCAACGTGAGCCGCACCGCCGCGCTCACCTCGCTCATCATCCCGCTCATCGTGGCAGGCGTGCCCATCATCGATACGTTCAGCGCCATCGTGCGCCGCAAGCGCGCCCACATTAGCATCGGACAGGCCGACAAGGGCCACATCCACCACCGCCTGATCCAAGAGGGCTACAACCAAAAGCAGGCTGTGCTGCTCATCTACGCCTGGTGCATCATGCTTTCGGCCGGCGCCGCCGCGATCAATCAGGTCGAGGTGCCCACGCGCGTGCTCATCTTTGTCGTGCTCGCCATTGGCTCGGCTGCCTTCGCCAAGCACCTGCACCTATTTGAGCCCGTCTTGCGCCACCATTACAACAAGCGCACACACGAGGACGAGCTGGTAACCCCCGACGACCCCGCCTTTAAACAGGAGGAGCAGGCAGCCGAGGAGCGCAAGGAGGAGCGCCACCACAGGCGCTAGGTTTTATTGCCGAGGAAGTGACTCTTTGCTGCTGGCCGCTCGCGACCGCGTCGCGACCGCCGCATAGCCCTCGCCCTACCGGCACCTCGCCCACTTACGCCCCACCCCTTTCAATAAACGCGTTATCATCTTGACCAATACGCATACGTTAGGAGCAATCATGCCAAACGAGAACAGCTACGAAGTCGCGCTGCAAAAGAGCAACGCCATTCGCGAGGGCTTTGCAAAGACGCCCGAGAAGTTCACCATGCTCACCGGCGACCGCCCGACCGGACGCTTGCACCTGGGCCACTACTTTGGCACCCTTAAGGGCCGCGTTGAGCTGCAGAACATGGGCGCCAAGACCAACGTGCTCATCGCCGACTACCAGGTCATCACCGACCGCGACACCACCGAGCATATCCAGGACAACGTGTACAACATGGTCATGGACTACCTTGCCTGTGGCATCGACCCCGACAAGACCATGATCTATGCGCACTCCGCCGTGCCCGCCGCAAACCAGCTCATGCTGCCGTTCCTGTCGCTGGTGTCCGAGGCCGAGCTGGCGCGTAACCCCACGGTCAAGGCCGAGATGGAGGCCTCGGGCCACGAGCTCACCGGCCTTCTGCTCACCTACCCGGTGCACCAGGCCTGCGACATCCTGTTCTGCAAGGGCAACGTGGTGCCCGTCGGTCGCGACCAGCTGCCGCACATCGAGCTCACCCGCACCATCGCACGCCGCTTTAACAACCGCTACGGCAAGGTATTTCCCGAGGTCGAAGCGCTGCTGTCCGAGACCCCGCTGCTGCCCGGCCTTGACGGTCGCAAGATGAGCAAGAGCTACGGCAACGCCATCAATATCTCGATGACCGCCGAGGAGACGGCCAAGCGCATCAAGAAGAGCCAGACCGACTCCGAGCGCATGATCACGTTTGATCCCGAGAACCGCCCCGGTGTGTCCGGCCTGCTTTCCACAGCCGCCATCTGCACCGGCCGCTCCGAGGTCGAGATTGCCGAGGAGATCGGCATGGGCGGCTCCGGCCAGCTCAAGAAGTACGTGACCGAGGCCGTCAACGAGTACTTCGCCCCGATCCGTGAGCGTCGTCAGCGCTACGAGAACGATCTGGATTACGTCAAGGACGTCCTGCACGAGGGCAATCGTCGCGCCAACGAGATCGCCGAGCAGACCCTGGCCGAGGTTCAGGACGCCATGGGCATGGTGTACTAGGCAAAGCGCTTTCGCACAACATAGACGGTGAGGCTGAATCCTCACCGAAACAGGAACAGGCCCGCTGGCAGTTAGTTGCCAGCGGGCCTGTTCCCGAAGTACACCGTTGAATCGCACAGAGGGGAGGAATGCGAATCAAACTCAACAGGGCAGGCTTTTTCATCGCCTATTGCCTGCTCCGTTGCTGAAACCAATATAGTTCACCATGGTTTACTTTCTGGCGAGAATATACGCCAACACATCGTCTCCATAAGTTAGCCCCGGTAAACCTGCAACTGAAAACCACCACAAAGGGGACAGGCACCTTTGTGGTGGTTTTGGCCACGGCAGAGCCGCTAGAGCCCTGCTGGCCAGCGACAGGCGGCCAAGTCGACGTGCATGGGATCGGTAAACGTCACGCCCTCCCCCATTAAGAGCTCACGCTGAGCATCGGGGCCGCCAAAAGCAAAACCCTCGCATATGCGCCCGTCGGCAAACACCACGCGGTGACAGGGAATCTCGCCGGGGCGCGGATTGCTATGCAGGGCATACCCCACGTACCGCGCACTTCGCGGACGTCCGGCAAGCAGCGCCACCTGACCATACGTGGCGACCATCCCCTCAGGGATCTGCTCGACTACCTCGTACACCTGCTCAAAAAAGCCCTCAGACGCCAACATGCGCTCCTTTCAACCGAAACCAGCATAAACCACCACAAAGGTGCCTGTCCCCTTTGTGGTGGTTTTGACCGGATAGCTAGTTGGCGGGGCGGAAAAAGGCTACGGCTACGGCGCCGGGACCCACGTGGGTGCCGATGGTGGCGCCAATGGTGTGGATGGGCAGCTCGTTCTCGGCATGGCCGGCCCACAGCGCGACGCTGTCCTCGATATACTTCTTGAGCACCGCGTCCGAAAGACCCGTATAGCCCAGCGCCAGCGGCATGGAGAAGTCGACGCCGCCCGCCTGCTCGACCTTCTGGTTCAACAGGTTTCGACCGTTTTTGGAACCGCGCGCCTTGCCCAACTGCACGATGAGGCCGTCCTCGGCGGCCACGACCGGCTTCACGTTGAGCAGCGTGCCCACAGCGCCCGCGGCAGCAGACAGACGACCGCCGCGCACCAGGTACTCCAGTGTCTCGAGCAGGCCGATAACCACCACACGGTCGCGCACGGCCTCGACCGCCGCCGCGATCTGGGCCGCACTACGGCCCTCGTCCACCAGGCGCAGTGCATACTCGACCAGCACGCGCTCGCCCAAGGTCACGTTATTGCTGTCCACGACGAACACGTCGCCGCCCGGCGCCTCGGCAAGTGCGGTACGGGCACTCTGATTGGTGCCCGAAAGCTTGGCGCCCACGGTAATAATCACGGCCTCGTCGCCGGCCTCACGCGCCTCGGCAATCGCCTGCGAAAAGGCGTACGGGTTGACCTGACCGGTCTTGGGCAACTCGTCGCGCTCCACGAGCATCTCGTAAAAGCGCTGGTGATCGATGTCGACGCCATCCATGTACACGTCGGAGCCAAAAGTGACGGACAGCGGCAGAACACGCAGAGCGGGGTGCTCAGCCGGCGACATATCGCTTGCGGAATCTGTAATAATGCGAACGGACATAACGAATCCTTTCTTGCGCGGACCTCGCGCAGGGAATTTTGGCAGCAATGCCCCGGCACGGTATACGCACTCAAACAGGACGATGCAGTTGTTAATTGGAAGCAAATGCCTTGGCGGCCTTAGATCTCGCGCAAGGTGTTGAGAATCGTACGCAGCGACGCATACATCTGCTCGCGCTGCTCCACGCCCATGGCCTTACCGGTGGTGTCGAGCACTTCACGAATGATGCGATCGGCCTCGTTCATGCTCTCGCCACCCAGCGTGGTCAGGCGCACCGGGGCACGGTACTTGACGGCCGCATCACCCGAATCATCGACCTCGACGTAGCCGCCCTCCTCCAGATGTGCCAGCGTGCGCGAAACGGCGGCACGGGTAACGCCGGCCATGCGGGCGAGGTCGGCACCAGTCAGGCCGTCCTTGCTGCGCTCAAGATAGTACAGGCACATGACGTCGGAGCCCTTAAGGCCGAGCCTTGCACCTTCGGACGTCTTGATGCGCTGAATCTCCTTGTAGAGCCCGCTAATCAGTCCGACAAAATCCTCAAAACGTGTCTCGTCGTTCTGCTGCATGGGAGACGACCGCCTTTCGCTTGCATGATGCTAACGGGTAAACATCTTAGCCGCATGTCCGGACCCCCATACCCAAATATCCCAATTGTTAACCCATCAACATAAAAACCACCACAAAGGGGACAGGCACCTTTGTGGTGGTTTGGGACATCAATAGGTTCTAGGCGCCGCTACAGCTCCACGCAGGGATTGTCGCGGGTTACAAGCGTCTTAACGACGACCGTCGCTCCCAGATAGCGCTCAAGCAGCTCGGCCAAGCGATCGATGGCGGCCTGACAGTCCCCCATCCGCTCGGGCTCCACGCACTCAATCGCCAGAAATGCGTCCGCCGAATCGTCGGACAGCGCCGTGCGAACGCCATCGCGCCAGTTCCAGCAACGGCACACGGCGCCCGCATCATCTATGTAGGCGAGCTCACCGGGCAGCGTCGGATCATCCGCCTCCTCGCCAAGTGGCAAGAACGCGTCGCCGCCGCCGGTCACCGCCAGGCGCAGATTGCCCTCAATAGCATGCAAATCTTCACCGCCAACGGGCAACGCATAAGTCAACGAAATCGTGTTGTAGATATCCACCGCCGGCGTAATGTGGCCGACCGGCTTGCCTTTGAGCACGCGCTTGAGCAGGTTCTCAACTGAACAACGCGCGCCCTTCTTGGTCTTGAACAGGCGATACGCCTCGCGCCATGCCTTAACCGGCGCGTTCTCGCTGATGGTATCGCTCGTCAGGTGACGCTCCGCATCGATATTGGCGCGGTCGAGCAGCGCGGCGATCGCATCCACGTCCTCCTGAGGAATCTGCGCCGCGGGCTTCATGCCCTTTACGACCACGACGCCGACCGCCGCCTGCGGAAACAGCTCCCAAAACGAATCCTCAGCAACGAAACTCTTCATATGCTCTCCCTTCATAGCGTGCGCCCGAGCCCGGGCACCTAAACAAAAAGCGCCCTCACGACGGCCACCTTCAAAGTCCTACGGTGCCGTCACAAGAGCGCTTACGCTGTCCCCATCCGGAGAAGGGGACGATATGTCTGGCGTATTATAACCCGAGTCATCCGCCCAAGCAAAACCACCACAAAGGTACCTGTCCCCTTTGTGGTGGTTTTGAACTCGCGGCAACGCTAGTGGCGGAGTCCCAGCAGGCCGCGGCCGCGATGACGGGCCTCGGTGGGCACCTGAGCGTGCGGGCCGGCGGCCTTGACGGACTCGGGCAGGTGCGAGTACTTCTTCTCGAAGTTCTCCTCGAACATCACAGCCAGGTTGTGCGCGGCATCGTCGTAGCGCGCGGTGCTCTGCCAGTACTGGCGCGGCACCAGGATACCGTCGGGCACACCGTGGCACGTAGTGGGAATGTCGACATTAAAGATGTCGTCGTGCACAAACTCGCTGTCCTCGATGGTACCGTCGAGGGCGCGAGCGACCAGTGAGCGCGTGTAGGCAAGCTCGATGCGATGACCCACGCCGTAGCCGCCGCCAATCCAGCCGGTGTTGACCAGATAGACGCGCGTGCGGCCGTCGGCGATGCGCTCGCCGAGCATCTTAGCGTAGACCATAGGGTCGAGCGGCATAAACGGCTCGCCAAACAGCGAGGAGAACGTGGGCGTGGGCTCGGTGACGCCGACCTCGGTGCCGGGGATCTTGGCGGTGAAGCCCGTCACAAAGTGGTACATGGCGGCATCGGCCGTCAGGCGCGAGATGGGCGGCAACACGCCAAAGGCATCGCAGGTCAAAAACAGCACGACGCTCGGGGTGGTACCCATGCCCTTGGTCCACGCGTTGGGGATATGCTCAACGGGGTAGGCCACGCGCGTATTGTGCGTGATCGAGACGTCGTCGTAGTTGGGCTTGCGATTCTCATCGAGTACCACGTTTTCGCAGATGGCACCAAAGCGGACGGCGTTGAAGATCTCGGGCTCGTGGAACGCGTCCAGGCCCTCGCATTTGGCATAGCAGCCGCCCTCGACGTTAAAGATGCCCATGTCGGACCAGCCGTGCTCGTCATCGCCGATCAGCAGGCGCGTGGGATTGGCCGAAAGCGTGGTCTTGCCGGTGCCGGACAGGCCAAAGAACACCGCGGTCTCGTGCGTGACGGGATCCATGCTGGCCGAGCAATGCATGGGCAGCACGTCGTCCTCGACGGGCAGCAGGTAATTCATGACGCTGAAGATGGACTTTTTGATCTCGCCGGAGTAGCCGGTGCCCGCGACCAGAATCACACGCTCCTGGAAATTGATGACCACCGCGGCGCTGGAGTTGAGGCCTTTGATGGCGGGGTCACACTGGTAACCTGGCGCGGCAAGGACGCAGAAGTCCGGCTCGCCGGTGCGTGCGATTTCGCGGGCAAGCGGGCGGGCAAGCATCTGCTTAATAAAGAGCGCCTGACTGGCACGCTCGCAGGCGACAAGCAGGCGACGCGTGTGGTTGCGGTCGGCGCCGGCCATGTCGCGGGTGACGAACACATCACGCTCGTTGAGATAGTCGACGATGCCGGCTTTGATGACCTCGTAGCTTTCGACGGACAGCGGGCGGTTGACAGCGCCCCAGGCAATCTTGTCGTGCACGTCGGGCGTGTTGACGATAAAGCGGTCGTTGGGTGAACGCCCAGTACGCTCCCCCGTCTCGATCACCAGTGCGCCGTTGGAGGCCATGCGGCCTTCGTTGCGGCGGATGGCGTGCTCGACGAGCTCGGCTGCCGGCAGGTCGACCAGCAGGCGAGGTTGGTTCTCGGCGGAATCTTCGACCAGCGTAATGCCAAAGTTGGACAGAACTTCTGCAGGGGTAACACCGGGCATGGGGCCTCCTTTAAAAGCGCGACACGTGGACGCGGCGCGCACTTTACTCACGTAAAGCCCGTTGTACCCGATATGCAAAAACGTTTTTGCGGCAACGGCGAAGCGCCCGCTCAACGGTCAAAAATCGCACGCAAGCGGCCTAGTCGTTAGGGACGTTCTTAAACGACTAGTCGTTGGGGACACTCTTGAACAGGCAACAGCCAAGGAGTGTCCCCAGATGCCGGCACTTAGGGACGTTCCCAAAGTGCCTGCACATAAGGAACGTCCCTAAGTGCCGACTACCGAATGGCGCCGCCGAAATTATCGAACAACCTGTTCAAAAACACGAGCGGACACCGCGGTGTCTATACTAGAGCGCAGCAATAGAAAGGACCCCGCTTTGAGCATCACGCCCCTCGATAGCATTCGCCGCGCCATCGCCCGCCGTAACGGCATCTCCAACCCCGCTGCATCGAAAGACGGCGCCGCGAAGGCCCAGGGCGGCCGCATCGAGAACGGCCTGTTCCCCGCCTCCCACACGGCCGAAGAGCTCGCGCGCATCCAGGAGCTGAGCCAGCGCAACGCCGGCGGACCCGATAGCAGCCAAGCCACACGTCGCCGGCGCGAACGCGATCGGGAGCCCGGCCCCGTCCGCCGCATGGTCAACGCTTGGTGGAACCGTCTGCTCGGCGCCGTCTACGGCGGCGGCTTCTCCATGCAGGAAGCGGAATACGAGGAGCACGCCACCAGCCGCGACTATCTTTGGAACACCCTCGGCACCGCCGTATGGGGCCTGGCGTTTCCGTTGCTCACCATCGTGTCTACGCAGCTCGTGGGCGCCGAAGAAGCAGGCAAATTCTCCATCGCCTTTGTCACCGGCACGCTCATCATGATCGCGTGCAACTACGGCGTGCGCAATTTCCAGGTCTCAGACATCGACGAAAAGACGTCCTTTGCCTCCTACCAGCTCAACCGCTGGCTTTGTGGAGCGCTCGCCCTAGGCTGCGGCCTCATGTACAGCAGCGCCCGCGGCTATGATGCGCAGATGGCGACGATCGGCCTGGGCGTCTACCTGTATAAGGTCATCGATGGCGTCGCCGACGTGTACGAAGGCCGCCTGCAGCAGGCCGACAAACTCTACTTGGCTGGAATGAGCCAAACGCTACGCTCCGTCGGCGTCATCGCGGTCTTCAGCGTGGCGCTGTTCCTCACGCGCAGCATGCCCATCGCGGCCATGGCCATGGGTGTCACCGCGATCGCCTCGCTCGTGCTGGTCACCGCGCCGCTCGCCCTGCTCGAGACCGAAAAATCGCGCCGCGTGAGCCTGCGCGAGGTCGGCCACCTGTTTGTCCAGTGCGCCCCGCTCTTTGGTGCACTGTTCCTGTTCAACCTAATTGAGAGCATGCCCAAGTTTGTGATGGAAGGCACGCTGGCATACAAATATCAGCTGTACTTTAATGCCCTGTTCTTTCCGGCGCAGGCTATTCTGTTGAGCATTGGATTTATCTATAAACCGCAGCTCCTGCGCTTGTCGAGCATTTGGGCTAATCCTCGCAAGCGTCGTCGCTTTGACCTGATTATTGTTGCCGTTATGGCGCTGATCGTGGCCATCACCGGCGTGTGCGCCGCATTTATGGCAGGTCCCGGTATTCCCCTCATGAGCTTTATGTACGGCCTCAGCTTTGAGCGCTACCGTACGCTGGCGTTGCTGATGGTCGTCGCCGGCGGCGTCACCGCGGCCATCGACTTTATCTACGCCATCATCACGGTGCTACGCCACGCTGGAGACGTCACCAAGATCTACCTGATCTGCTTCGCCGTAAGCGTGGTGCTGCCGGTGATCCTGATTAAGCTGCTGGGTCTGATGGGCGCTGTGGTGAGCTACCTAGCCATCATGGCCCTACTCCTGGTGCTACTGATTATCGAGTACGCCCACATCCGCCAACGCATCGAACGCGACCGCAACCCATACGGCGCCTAATTAGCCGCCCGGTCACCGGAATTTGCGATGGAATCACCCCGTCTGGGGTCTCGTTGCGGACAATATTCATCACGCAAAACTAAGTGAGTAGACTTTTACCGAATCCCCGACCACACCAACAGAGCACAAGTCTGTGACCTGCGGTTTTATTGAGGCAAATATGTTGGGTGCTCGGCATTTCCAAAAAAGTCTACTCACTTAGCCAGCGGGCAGCCAAATGATTATTTAATCCCCGTCCCAGAGAAATCAATTAGCGGGCAGAAGGGCAAAAGTAGTAAAAAAAGCCCCGTCCCAAATTAGCTACCCCTTGCACCGATTATTCGCCCGGGTTGATGTTCGCGTAGAACTCCGCCCCGTCGTCCAGGCGCAGGATGCCCACTCGACCGAACTCGGAGCCGGTGGCGGCGGCGCAGTCGATGTCGATGCGATCGGGCACGCCGGCAGTGTCCTCGCCGCCCAAGCGCACGATCTGCCCGCGTCCCGATTCCTCATCGAGCCCCGCCAGACCACCGACCTCGCAATAGCGCCCAAGCGATACCGTGGGCGTGTGACCGCTCACCACGACCGGGCCCTTGCCCTCGGCAGAAAGCAGCCCGGTCGGCACATCCCAATAGCCGTGACGAATCCATAGCAGGTCATCGGACGACTGCACCGCGAGCATCTGCTGCAACAGCTCGCGATCGGCACCCACCGCTCCGACGCCATCGGCACAATCGACGCCATGCTCAAGCAAAAACGCGCGCGCCGCCTTCATCTCGATTCCAGCATGTACCAGCAGATACGGGCGCTCCTCGGTCTCGACCACTGCGTAGAGCGGCAGCGCGGCCATCCATCGCACGAGCTCCTCGTATGCCTCAAATTCCATGTCGTTGAGCTGCTCGCGCGTCGTCCAACCACCGTTGATATCCCAGGTCTCGGCATCGAGCGGATCCTGGCCAATGATGGCATCGAGCATGATCTGCTCGTGATTACCCTTGAGCACGTGGGCGTTGGGCAGCGAGCGCACGAGCTTAATAACGCCGACCGGATCGGGCCCGCGATCGATCATGTCGCCCAGCACGTACAGCGTGTCGTCGGACGTCAACGAGATCTTAGACAGGGCTTCGTCAAGCGCACGCACGTGCCCGTGAGCATCAGATGTCACATAGATCGCCATGGTACGCCTCTCCTTGCATTGCGGCCGAAGCCCGGCGCCGCAACTAAAACTTCAAGTTGAACTTAAACGTTACCCATTGTACTCCGTTGCAATAAAGCTGGAAAGGGTTTCCGAGCAGAGGCAAAGACGGCAGCCGTCTATGACGATATCGCGCACGCCCGCAATCCAACCCCATAAACCCACCATCTTTGGGTACAAATAACCGCAGGCAACTGACCGTGCCACGCCAACCAACCAGGAGCGGACACCATCCATGAACCAGATCCTTCTCTTTATCGGCCTCGTCATCATTCTGTGTCTGACCATCAAACCCGTCGGCAAAAAGCTCCCCTTCCCCACCCTGCTCATCTTTATCGCGCTCGGCATGCTGTTGGGCGTCAACGGCCCGGCGCATATCGACTTTAGCGACTATGCGCTCACCGAAACCGTCTGCAGCACGGCGCTGCTGTTCATCATGTTCTACGGCGGCTTTAACACCAATATCGACCGTGCCAAACCCGTCGCTGTGCCGGCGGTGCTGCTGAGCACGCTCGGCGTCGTCATCACTGCCGGCATCACCGGCGTGTTCGCCCACTTCGCGCTGGGGTTCGACTGGATCGACGGCCTGCTGTTGGGATCGGTCGTGGCATCCACCGACGCGGCCAGCGTCTTTAGCGTGCTGCGCGAGCACAACCTTTCGCTGAAGGGCGGCACCGACTCGCTGCTCGAGGTCGAATCGGGCTCCAACGACCCCGTCGCCTACATGCTCACCGCCGTGCTCGCCGCACTCGCGGCCGGCGGCGACATCAACATTCCCGCACTGCTGGCCAAGCAGATTATCCTGGGCGCGGGCCTGGGCCTTGCCATCGGCTGGGCGGCGGGCCGTCTGATTGAACGCGCGCACGCAACGGCCGAGGGCGCGCAGACCATCTTCTTGTTCGCCGTGGCGATCGTCGCCTACGCGCTACCAAGCTATCTGGGCGGCAACGGCTTTTTGGCCGTATACCTGGCCGGCATTGTGCTGGGTGCGAGCGACATCACCGGCAAGGTCGAGATGGCGCACTTCTTTGACACCCTCACCGAGATGGCCGAGATGACGATCTTCTTCTTGCTCGGCCTGCTCGTCACGCCCGCACGCCTACCACAGATGCTGCTGCCGGGCCTGGCGCTCATGGCGTTTATGCTCTACGTGAGCCGCCCCATCGCCGTCGGCGTGCTCCTGGCGCCCTTTAAGACGAACCCCCGCCAGGTCGCGCTCGTAAGCTGGGCGGGCCTGCGCGGAGCAGCTTCGGTCGTGTTTAGCCTCTTTGCCGTGGTGGCCGGCGTTCCCGGCGGACACGACCTGTTTGACCTGGTGTTTATGATTGCCGTGTCGAGCATTGTGGTGCAGGGCTCGCTGCTGCCGGCGGTGGCGAAGAAGCTCGATATGATCGATGCGACCGGCGACGTGCGCCGCACCTTTAACGACTACCGCGACGAGGACGGCATGTCGTTTGTAAAGCTCAAGGTGTGCGCTGGACATCCGTTTGCCGGACGCTCGCTCGCGGACATTGGCAGCGCCACAAATATGCTCGTGGTCCTGGTGCTGCGCGACGGGGCGCACCCGGTACTGCCCAATGGCGACACCGTGATCCAGGAAGGCGATCTGCTGGTGATGGCCGCGCCGACGTTTGAAGAGCGTACCGAAGTTACGCTGCGCGAGGTCACCGTGACTCCCCACGGTCGCCTGGCCGGCCAGCGCCTGTGCGATGTGCCGCAAGGCAAACATCCGTTTATTGTGGTGATGCTCAAGCGCGAAGGCCAAACGATCATCCCCGACGGCAACACCCTAATATACGCCGGCGACGAAGCCGTCATCGCCACGCTAGCATCGTAGTGACTAGGAGGTAGCTACTTTAGGACGAAGAGATCAAGCGCCTAGGAACCTCATGTCTTCGCTCGCAGATTTGGATTTGCCTGAGGAGTAAAGCACCCCTCCCCCATGTAACCATCCTGTAAATCATAGCGACGCACTCGAGTTTTACCGTGATGCGGTCGCGCCTGGCGCTCCACTGTGCTAAAGTAACCCGAACGTCCAAACGACTACAAGGGGGAACTAGAAGATGGCACGTGTGCACAACTTCTCAGCTGGCCCGGCAGCGCTGCCCACAAGCGTGCTCGCCGAGATCGCCGACGAGATGATGGACTACCGCGGTTGCGGCATGTCCGTGCTCGAGATGAGCCATCGATCTAGCATGTACCAGCAGATCATCGACGACGCCGAGGCAACCCTGCGTCGCCTGCTGAGCATCCCCGACAACTACCGTGTCCTGTTTTTGCAGGGCGGCGCCACGCTGCAGTTTGCGGGCATCCCCATGAACCTCATGCGCCGCGGCCGCGCCGGCTACATCGTGACCGGCAACTTTGCCAACAAGGCATACAAGGAGGCCGCCAAGTACGGCGAGGCCGTGCTGCTCGCGAGCTCCGAGGACACCAACTTCGATCGCATCCCCGACATGGCCGACATCAACGCGCGCATTGCCGCCGAGGCCGCGAGCGACGGGCTCGACTACGTTTACATCTGCCAGAACAACACCATCTTTGGCACCATGTACCACGAGCTGCCCGCTTGCGGCGACGTACCGCTGGTCGCAGATGTCTCGAGCTGCTTTCTGTCGCAGCCGCTCGATGTTGAGCGCTACGGGCTCATCTACGCCGGCGCGCAGAAAAACGCCGGCGCCGCGGGCGTGACCGTGGTTATCGTGCGCGACGACCTCATCGCCGACGGCCCCGCCTTTGCGCGGGCGCCGCAGTACATGGACCTTAAGACCCAGGCCGCCAAGGGCTCCATGCTCAACACGCCCAACACCTTTGGCATCTACGTGTGCGGCAAGGTGTTCCGGTGGGTCGAGGAGACCGGCGGACTTGCCGCCATGGCCGAGCGCAACTGGGCCAAGGCCAACCTGCTCTATGACCTGCTCGAGCACAGTGTGCTGTTCCATGGCACCACGCAGGCCGACAGCCGCTCCATCGCCAACGTCACCTTCCGCACCGGCGACGCCGAACTCGACGCGGCCTTTGTCGCAGGCGCGGCCGAGCACCAGATTCAAAACGTCAAGGGCCATCGTCTGGTAGGCGGCATGCGCGCCAGCGTCTACAACGCCGTAACCATGGAAGACGTGCAGGCACTGGCCTCGTACATGAAGGACTTCGAAACGCAGCGTAGTTTGAGCCCGCGATCTAACTAGCCCGCAACGCGCGGGCCGACCAGCCACTTCAAACCACCTGTTTAAACCAAACCTGCTAAGGAGTTTTTCATGCGCAAGATTAAGACCATCGACGACATCACCAAGGACGGCAAAGTCGAGTTTGGCGAGGGCTACGAATTTGTGAGCACCGCCGAGGAGGCCGACGCCATCCTGATGCGCTCGACTGACCTGCACGGCTACGAGCTGCCCGAGGGCATCCGCGCCATCGCCCGCTGCGGCGCCGGCGTCAACAACATCCCCGTCGAGGAGTACGCCAAGAAGGGCGTCGTCGTCTTTAACTCCCCCGGTGCCAACAGCAACGCCGTTAAGGAGCTCGTCCTAGGCATGCTGGTGCTCTCGAGCCGCGGCGTGGTGCAATCGATGAACTGGGTGCGCGACAACGCCGACGACCCCGAGATCCAGGTCGACGCCGAGAAGGCCAAGAAGGCCTTTGTGGGCCGCGAGCTCAAGGGCAAGCGCATCGGCGTCATCGGTCTGGGCAACGTAGGCTCCAAGGTCGCCAACGCCTGCGTCGATCTGGGCATGGACGTCTACGGCTACGATCCGTTCATTTCCGTTGAGCACGCGTGGGTGCTGAGCCGCGAGGTGCAGCGCGTGGGCACGCTCGAAGATCTCTGCCGCGGCTGTGATTACCTCACGGTGCACGTGCCCAGCAAGGCCGACACCATCGGCATGATCAGCACCGAGCAGATCAACCTGCTGGCCCCGGACGCCGTGCTCATCAACTACGCACGCGAGACCATCATTGACGAGGACGCCGTTGACGCCGCCCTGCGCGAGGGCAAGCTGAGCTGGTTTAGCTGCGATTTTGCCACGCCCAAGACCGTCAAGATGCCCAACACGTTTATCACCACGCACTCGGGCGCCGGCACTGGCGAGGCCGAGGCCAACTGCGCCGACATGGCCATCAGCGAGCTTAAGGATTACCTGGAGAACGGCAACATCGCGCACAGCGTCAACTACCCCGCCTGCAGCATGGGCAAGGCGCGCGCCGCAAGCCGCATCGCCTGCCTGCACGCCAACGTGCCCAACATGATCGGTCAGATCACGGCAATCCTGGCCAAGGACAATGCCAACGTGCAGCGTATGACCAACGAGTCTGCCGGCGAGAACGCCTACACCATGTTCGACACCGACGAGCACCTGGACAGCAGCACCATCCAGGCGCTCAAGCAGATTCCGTCGATGTATCGCGTGCGCGTGATCAAATAGCGCCGGCTGATCTGACGGGCAGTTCCCCATGTGGCCTGCCCGTTACTGACATTGAATGCCCGCGGGGGGCGCCTTTCGCACGAGAGGCGCCCCCGTTTTTGTGAGCGCTCCATTAAATGCACCGAGCCGCTTCTTGACATACAATTTGTATGTTGACCTAACTATCTGTGAGGTGCCTATGGTTGATACAGATTTTGCTTGGCGGCTTACGCAAGGGCTCGTGCGGATCGACAGTTCCGACCCAGGTGCGTATGAGGGCGAGATTGAACGCTATATCAAAGTGTTGGTTGAGGCTCAATTGGAGCGGTTGAGTCATCCGGTGCTCCATGCCGTGCAGGTTGAGGAACTCGAGGTGCTCCCCGGACGCCGCAACCTCATGGTCACCGTGCCCGGTTTGAGCGACGAGCCACGACTGGTCTATATCTGCCATATGGATACCGTCACCTTGGGCGACGGCTGGGACGCAGGCATTCCGCCGCTCGGAGCAATCGTGCGTGACGATAAACTCTATGGCCGCGGCGCCTGCGATATGAAGGGTGGCCTGGCCTGTGCCATTGCCGCACTGGTCCATACGCTCGAGCGCGTGGCGGCGGATGGCACGCTGCCCCGCCGCGGCTTTTCGCTCATTTGCTCGGTCGACGAGGAAGACTTTATGCGCGGCTCCGAGGCCGCGATTGCCGCCGGCTGGGTCGGCTCGCGCGAATGGGTGCTGGACACCGAGCCCACCGATGGACAGATTCAGGTGGCGCACAAGGGACGCACATGGTTCGAGATTGAGATGACCGGCGTCACGGCACACGCGAGCCAGCCTTGGAAGGGCGCGGATGCTGTCGCCGCCATGGCCGAGGTCATCTGCTCGCTTCGCCATGCGTTCGCGGCGCTGCCCGCGCATGATGAGCTGGGGCCTTCAACTGTCACATTTGGTCAGATTGAGGGCGGCTATCGTCCCTATGTCGTGCCCGACCACGCCAAGGTCTGGGTCGACATACGCCTAACGCCGCCGACCGATACGGCCGCTGCGACGCGCATGGTAGAGCAGGCCATCGCCGGCGCTGAGACCGCGGTTCCCGGCTGCCATGGAAGCTATACCGTGACGGGCGACCGCCCCGCCATCGAGCGCGACCCAAGCTCTCCCCTTCTAGCCGCGCTCAAGCGTGCCGTCGATGACGTGACGGGCGCGGACACGACCGTCGGCTTCTTTACCGGCTACACCGACACTGCCGTCATTGCCGGCAAGACGGGTAACCGCAACTGTATGAGCTACGGTCCCGGGTCGCTCGCGCTCGCGCACAAGCCCAACGAATATGTGCCCCACGCCGATATCGTTCGCTGCCAAAACGTGCTCATCGCGCTCACTGACAACGCGCTCTGGGACGCAGGCGGCCAAGTTGGGGCATAATAAGCCGCGAACAAACCGATTCGCGCGTTAGGACCGTCCATGAAAGCACTTCCGTTTCCCTGCATCCGACCGGCTCAGGACCGCGTGCTCGAGGCGCTGCCGCAGATGGGCGGTATCCTGAGCGGCAACGACGCCCTGCGCGGCGCCATCGCCGACGGCCTGATGCTCAAGGATCCAGGCGCGGCGTATTACGTGTACGAATGCTCGGGCGAGCCGGGTCGTGTGACGGGTGTCGTGGCGATTTGCCCGGTTAGCGTGCCGACGGGCAGCGGCGAGACTGCCGCCGAGAACGTCGACGCACTCGCCGCTGCGCACGCGATCGCCGAGCTCAAGGTGCAGCCGCGCCCCGTGTCGCTCGCCTACGAAGCCTCGCCCGTCATGGATATCATCCTCGGCGCCGCCAAAGAGGGCGCTTCGCTCTATGCCGTCACCGACCCCGCCGGCATTACGCACCGTGTGTGGGAGGTCAAGCGCGAGGACGCTGTTGCCGCCATCCGTGCCATGCTCGACCAAGTACCAGAGCCGGCACTGGCCGACGACCCCGCCTACGCTGCCGCGCTGGCCGGGGCGTCGCAGCTGCTGGCCGATGAGGCCCGTGCCGCCGGAACGTACACCGGCAAGGAGCCGTTCAACTTTGCCGTAGCTGCGCTCTTCCCCGCCGCGCAGGTCAGCGGCGGCGCGCCGCAGGTTCCGACGGGTCTGCTCACGCACCAAGTCGCGCGGTTCTAGCAAGACCAGACCGTCCAGCACAAAAATCGGCAGCTCAACAAACAGGGGGCGGAGATGCAGCAGGTACATGCATCTCCGCCCCTTTTGCGTCGAGAAGTTATGCCGGCGACCCGTGCCGCCACGCTCACGTTATCCCCGCTGCGGGCCTGCTGCCGCCACGAGCGGTTCAAGCCCCAGCTCGCGTGCGTAATCCTCCTGCGTAAAAATCTCAATCAGCTCAAACGTGTCGGATTCGTCGTCAAACGCAAAGTGCAGCACCGCGCAGTTGCCCGGCACGCGATCGCGCTCGTCGGCCGCCGCACCCTTCACGTGATCCATAAACTCCTTGATGGCCGAGCCATGGCTTACCGCGAGCACGCACGTATGGTCCGGACGCTGCATAAGCTCGATCAGCGTCGCCACCATGCGCTCGCGCACTTGCATCTGGCCCTCGCCGCCAAACTGGCAATAGAAGTCGCGCCACGGGCGCTCGGGCATAAGCATCACGCGCTCGGCCTCAAAGTCGCCAAAGAACCACTCGCGCAGACCGTCCAGGCGCTCGTACGCCAAGCCCGGCCACAAGTTGGCGATAGTCTGCTCGGTGCGATGAAGCGTGGAGGTGTAGGCATGATCGGGCTCAATGCCACGCGCACGTAAAAACATGCCGGCGCGCGCCGCCTGGTCGCAACCCAACTGCGTAAGCGGCGAGTCACTCCACCCCTGAATGATACGCTTAAGGTTGAATATCGTCTGTCCATGACGGACCAGATACAGATCTTTATTCATAGGGGTCCTTTCGTTCGTTACCAACCCAAGAGCGAAAACGCCCCGTCGCAATAGCCAAAATGAAGCACGGCACCGTTGTCGGGTAGCTCCCCCTCGCCAGTCACATACTCAAGAAACTCCTGGCAGGCTGAGCCATGGGAAACCGCCAGCACGCAGTCGTGCTGCGGCCTGGCCATGATGCGGGACAGCGCCGCGACCATGCGCGACTGAAGCTGCACTTCCGACTCGCCGCCAAAGGCCACCGGATAATCGCCCCAGGGCTGCGGCGGCATCTCGCGATTTGATGTGCCCTCCAGCGAGCCAAAATGCCACTCACGCAGGTCATCGACCAGCTCAATGGAACGGCCCTCGCCAACGATAAGCTCGGCCGTATGCCGCGCCCGGCCCAACGGCGAGGAATACACATGGTCAAAGGCCACGCCGCGCGCCTCAAACGCCGCGCGCGTCGCCAGCGCCTGCTCGCGCCCGCGCGCCGTAAGCGGCGAATCGTGCCAGCCCTGCAAAATGCTCTGCACATTGAGCTCAGTCTGCCCATGCCGCACCAAATACAGATCTGCCACACACCCTCCCCTCGTACCACCACAAAGAGGACAGGAGCCTTTGTGGTGATTTTGCCGCCGGATTGCACCGCAACGACGCACAACTACAGCAGCACGTCGGCAAGCGGACGCTTGGGTACGTGGTGCACCCGCGCCTCGTCGCGCCAATAATTGATGGAGCCGTCGGGGTTGGAATCGATCGCATCGATCACCTGTGTCTCGGCCGGAACGCCAAACGCCATGATCAGCTTGAGCTCATACTTGTCGTTATCGAGCCCCATGGCATCGATCGCGTGGGGCGTAAAGGCCTTGAACATGCAGGCTGCCACCTCGGGCGTGGCGCTGCGGGCGGCGAGCATCATCGTCTGCGCGGCAATGCCCGTGTCGACCTCGGTAATGGGAGCGGCGGGCTTGCCCGGAACGGCGCGCTCGGCCAAAATCGCGATGTAGCCGGTCGGGCGCTCACCCTCGGCAGGACCCGGCCAATCCTTAAGCGCACCGGCCCACGCGAGCTCATCAAATACGCGCGCGCAATCCTCGGCATCGCTCACCACATGAAAACGAAGACGCTGAGCATTGGCACCACAGGGAGTCAGGTGAGCCAGCTCTGCCAGCTCGAGCAAAAACTCACGCGGCACGCGCATGGACTCGTCAAAACGGCGGCACGTACGGGCACGACGGACCAGCGCATCAAACGCTTCCAAGCCGAGCTTTTCGCAACCCTGCTCTGCCATCGATTCGACACTCGACGGCGCCTCGGGAACTGCTTCGTTCATAGGGACCCCCAATACAAGCCAATTGTCCTTAGGAAAATCTAACCTAAAACGTAGGCAATAACGAACAGGGCTGCAATGTTCTACACCTGTTGAATAGAAAATCGCAACGTGGGGAACAACGGAAACAATTCGGGGCCTTTGGGTTACGTTTCGCCCTCTCCGACCCATACGCCAGCGCCTTTAGGCGATACTGGTTGTAACGATCAAGGCTTACGCCGCACGGAAAGGAGACATTATGGGCATCTTTAAGAACGATGACCAAAAATCGAGCCAGTTTGGATTTGACGAGAAAAGCATGGCGGGCAAAGCCGTCAAGGCCGTGCGCTGGATTTACGCCATCACGGGCGTCTTAGCGCTCATTGCTGGTATCGCGCTGCTTTTTGCACCCGCCAAGTCCCTCGTCTTTTTGACGACTGTCCTGGGTTTTTACTTTGTAATCACTGCTGCCATCAGGCTGTTCACTGCCATTTTTGAGCCGCTGCTGCCCACCGGCTGGCGCGTGACGAGCATCATCTCCAACCTACTCATTATCTTGGGCGGCGCCATAATCCTGCGCAACCAGGCCTTCTCGACCGCGACGCTCACCACGATGGTGGTTATCGTGGCCGGCTTTGGCTGGATTGTCGAAGGTGTCATGTCCATTCTGGAGTCCGAGCTTTCGTCCAACCGCGCCCTCGCCATCCTGAGCGGCGCACTCTCCATCATCGCCGGCATGTTCGTGTTTATCTATCCGCTGTGGTCGGCCAAGATGCTCGTCATCTTTAGCGGCGCCGCACTGCTGGTGTTTGGCGTAACGCTGATTGTTCGTGCTACTCAATTTGGCAAACTGGTGCACTAGATGCCACGAACGCTCTTTATTGATGCAGACGCCTGCCCGGTCACGCGCGAGTCGATTGACTGCGCGCGGCGGGCGGGCGTCGCCGTTGTTATCGCCGGCAACAGCACGCAACACCTAGAACGGCACATTCGCCGCGACGACCCGCGCGATGCTGAGCACACGCGACGCGGATTTTGGGTCACGACGCTCGATGTGAGCGTTGGCGCCGACAGCGCCGACTTTGCCATTGTCGAACGCCTGCAGGCGGGCGACGTAGTCGTGACGCAGGACATTGGCTTGGCGAGCATGGTGCTCGGGCGCGATGCCGCCGCCATCGGCGTGCGCGGGCGCGTCTACGATAAGGCGACCATCGACATGCAACTGTTTATTCGCCACGAGGAAAAGAAGGTGCGCCGCGCCGGCGGTCGCACTCGCGGTCCGGCGGCATTTACCAGCGAAGACCGGGCCCGCTTTAAGCGCAACCTCACCGAGCTGCTGCGCTAACCAAGGTAGATTTTCGGAACATGCCCGGAAATCTACCTTTTTGTTTTGAGCGGTGTGAGCGCTCGGAATCCATGGCTCAACAAAAAACGGGCTTCAAAATGCCATGCGTCGCCGCATTGCGCAGGCGCCGAGCATGGCTATTTGAAGCCCATTTTTTAGGCCTACTTAGAGGCCGAAGGCGGATAGGATAAGGCCCCAGCCGGCGCCGATGACGTACATCATGACCAGGAACACGGCGTTTTCACGAGCGCTGCGGTTGGTGCGGAACAGGACAAGATAGCCCACGCCGGCGGAAATGAGCGTGCCGGCGAGCATCGGCGCCAGCTGTAGCGCGCCCTCCAGGTACAGCTGCGTAATGACCACGCTGGCCGAGCAGTTGGGGATCAGGCCGACGAGTGCCGAGCCCAAGACGGCGAGCGTCTCGTTGCCACGCAGGAACTGCTCGATCGCGGACTCTCCGAAGGTCTCGAGCACGGCAACTAGAATCAGCGTCACCAGGAAAATAAAAACCGAAACCTGCACGGTGTGCGAGATCGCGCTGCGGATAATCGACAGGACGGGCGCACCTTCGTGGGAGTGACCGTGGTCGTGCCCATGGCCGTGGTGGTGCTCATGCTCGCCTGCGTGACCGTGGTCATGGCTGTGTCCGTGGTCGCGCTCGTGTTCATCTTCATCATCATCGCAACCGCAATGGTCGCGCTCGCACAACTCGTGGATGTGGTCGGCGCTCACGCCCGCCTCGGCCACTTCATCAATGATGTCGCCCCCGGTATGGTCGTCGTGCGCGCAGTTCACATGAGCCGGATTGGCAGCGGTCCCCAGCACGGTACGGCGAATCGCCGCATGCGCGCGGGCATTACGACGAAGGCCGCGGATAGCCGCGTCCACGATAAAGCCCGTGACCAGCGCGATCAGTGCCTTCGAAGCCAAAAGCATCGCCATGGTCTGCACGGGCACCTGCTCGGCGAGCAACAGCGGCAGCATCTCATCGGAGGTCGAGAGGAACACGGCGACCAGCGTGCCCAGCGTCACGACACGGCCGGCGTACAGCGTTGCTGCCATGGCCGAAAATCCGCACTGCGGCACAATGCCCAGCAGCGAGCCAGCCACAGGACCCGCAGCGCCGGCGCGCTTGATAGCGCCGTTGACGCGGTCGCCCGCAACGTGCTCAAGTGTCTCGAGAGCAAGATACGTCACCAACAAAAACGGCGCCAGCGAGAGCGTGTCCTTGCCGGCGTCGAGCAGAATATCAATCAGCAAATCCATGACGGATGGAACCTTTCATGTCTTTCGGCAGCATTGTAAAAGTCCTAGCGGTCAACTAGGGTATTGTAGTTGTCCTAGGCGCGATGCCAATAGTTGCCCATGGTAAACTATCATCTCGCCACATCTCAATGAACCCGAGCCGCGCGGTGCGGCCCGTCCAAGGAGCAGTTATATGAACGTTTCACAAGCACTCGAATACGAGCGTCAGCCGTTTATCCCCATGTTTATCTATGGCGATCACGGCGCCATGGAGTCCGAGCGCCAGAAGGGCGAGGAGGCCCTTAAGGTGCTCGAAACCGAGTACTTTACCGCCGAGGGCGACCCCAGCTTCGACTTTGCCACCGTGCGCGACCTGGCTGACCGCAACCGCGACCTGTGCGACCAGATTGGCGAGGCGCGCCTGCGCAACGTGACGCCCGCGACGCTTTCGCGCGGCCTGTCCGATGCCGACACCTGCGCCGCCATCGGTAAGATGCAAAAGCGCACCGCCGCGTCGGTCATGCGCGAGATCCGCGGCGACCGCGACGCGCTCGGCGTGGCCTACGCCCGCAAGCCCATCCAGGGCACCGTGCTCGGTATCGACATCGAGACCACCGGCCGTGCACCCGAGCGCGGTTATATCATCAATGTGGGTTGGGAAATCATGGAGCTCACCAGCGACGCCGTCCCGCACGACGCCGAGGCACACTACTGCGGCCTGCCCGATATCTACCGCGGCGAGGATGTGCCGTTGTCGAATATCCACCACATCACCTGGGACGACATCGACGGCAAAAAGCCGTTCCGCGAGAACAAGGAACTGCAGAAGCAGCTGCTCAAGCTTATGAAGAAGTACCCGTACATGGCGCACAACGCCGCCTTTGAGGACAGTTGGTTCAAGATCCACCTGGACGGTTACGCCGAGGCACGCCGCGCCGGCAAGATCATCGTCATCGACTCGCGCCAGATCTGCCGCAGCCTGGATGCCGACGTCCGCTCGCTCCCCCGCGAATCCGCGCCCGCCGCGCTCGAGAACTGGGCGCGCCGCCGTGGAACCCTCGCCGCCGACGCCAACGAGCAGCATCTGGGCCTCGACGACACCGACCTCATGCTCCGCACGGTTCAGGCCGAGTTCAACCTCAAGAACCTATTCGCGAAATAACCGATCCATCTGCGGGAGCGCCTGCCAGGCACAGCGCAATCCGTCTGGGCACACCGACACGCAGTAAACTAGGGCGCAGCCTTATGGCTGCACCCTAGTTTTCATCAAAACGAGCAAATACGCGTGCTTCACATAGTCGGCAGGTTGGCCCACCTACATTTTTCGAGTTGTTCGGCCAGCTGAACCACTAGTCAAGGCCCCTTGAACCGCAATCGAAGCTAAAATCGCCTTAATTTCGCAACCAAGCCCCATAAATCTACCTGAATCAATTCGAATAGGACGTTGCGATCGCACCATTTGTATAGGATAAGGCCGAATAACTCAAATTATGTTGGTGAGGCATCTGAGCGGTCGGCAAAAACGCTTAGAAGCTACGAATCCGCAACTAAAGTTCATCAAAAAGGGGCAGCCGGCAGAAACCTCCCCAGCCAAAGCTGCTCCCTCAATACGACAGCTCAAAAACCCACCGTTCGCAGAAGATAAGCCGCGCCCCAATACCGTTGCCCGAAGTTTCGGGCGTATGCGGCGTCCGCTATGCCATCATGCGCGTATGGGAATCATTCTGTCACATACCACGGCACGCGCTGTATACCAAACAGCCAACTCGCTCGCAAGCTACGCGACCGGTCCCATACCTATGGAAAAGATCAGGGTGTCTGCGCCGACCACGTCCGACCTGGAAGCGGCACGAGCATGGCTCAACAGAAAGAATGTCGATTCTGAACGTATCCATGTGCTGACGTTTTCCAATAATGCCAAAAGGCACCGCAAGGGCTGCACCTGCCACTGCACGCGCTATACGTTTGATGCAGAAAGCTACCTAGAACTCGAGCCGAACGTCTACATCGTCGATATCAAGCTGTGCGCGTTAGAAGCAACAGCCGACCTCAACCTTTCGGAGCTCGTTGAGTATTACTTTGAAATCTGCGGCTCCTACGCGCTTGGAACGTCCGACGAAACTCAATATCGCGAGCGCCCAGCCCTAACCAGCGTTGAAGAGCTCAGAGCCTTCTTTTCAGAGGCACCGGGGTATCGTGGATCTAATAAAGCACTTAAGGCACTTTCTTATGTACACGAAGGCTGTCGCTCCCCACTCGAAACGGCGTTTGTCATGATGCTGACAATGCCCAAGTCAATGGGTGGCTTAGCCATACGCGCTATCAAAACGGATTATCCGATCCCAGTCCCCAAAAGATACGCCGCCCTAACGCGACGGACGGTTTTCTACCTCGACGCGCTGCTCGAAAATTCGATGACCGATATCGAATACAACGGCTTTTACCACGACGAACCCGAGCAGCAATCAATTGACGAGGAGCGCCGAAACACGCTGCGAAACATGGGATATGCCGTTATCACAGTTAATCGTCATTCGTTTTTCAAGCAGTCCGCTTTTAAACGGGTCATGGAAGCGATTCGCATTCGCGAGAAGATATGGCCCGGTCGACTCCCGGATAACTTCGCCATCCTGCAAGAAACTCTTCGTCAATTTGTCTTGCGGCGCTACTTCGAATACGGTCGCCGCGTCCTGGAGACACTCAAAGAAGAAGAGGCCGCCAAGCGCGAAATTGCAAGCCAATATCCGCAAGCTGATGACCCGAGCATCAACGATGTGCCCGAACCCGACGACATGCAACACGTCGGGGCCCTTGCTGAGGAAATCAATGGGGCTTGGGAATGCGACATGTTCGCAAAAATCGATGAAAACCGCACGGAAGACGACACGATTATTGATCTAATTGAGAATTCGCTCTTCTAAAGGCGATCTCTGCGGATGTCCACCTACATTTTTCGACTTATTCGGCCACCGATGTGCCAGATTGGCTGCAGCAATGCTCAATATAACTTTAGATAAAACTGATTCTGCAGGAACTCCCGTAGAGGAAGAACTGATTCTCGCGGTATTTGACACGATAAAGTACAAATATGAACAGTTCTAATGCTTCTCAAGGTGGCTTTCTTAGCATGCTAGCCGAACATCTCGAAATATGTTGGCGAGCATTGCGTCGATGTCTCCCAACCCACAGAAAATCGCAGAGGCGGCAAGCAGTCATCGAAATTAACGCAAATTGTATTGACATATGAACATGCACTCATATAATCGAAAGTAAATTATATGAGCGCATGTTCATATGAAAGGATATTGCAATGAGCATCCGCGTTGATGAAACGAAACTCGACATCGAGGCCACCGAACCCGCGATCCCGACCACCTGCTCGCCCGAGGACCTTCCCGACGAGGAGCTTCTCTACGACCTCGCCGACCTGTTCAAGGTCTTCAGCGACACCACGCGCATCAAGATCCTCTATGCCCTCATGGGCCGCGAGCTCTGCGTGGCAGACATCGCCGAAGCGACCGAAACCTCGCAGTCCGCGGTGTCGCACCAGCTGCGCACACTCAAGCAGTCGCACCTGGTTAAATTCCGGCGCGACGGGCGCAATATCCTCTACTCGCTCGCCGACGACCACGTCTACACCATGCTCAACCAAGGCATGAGCCACATCTGCGAATAGCGACCAACCACGGTACCAGCGCGGCCTGCACCCAAGCCGCAAATACAGAGAAAGGAACCCACCATGAAAAAGCAGTTTAAACTCGACGAGATCGACTGCGCCAACTGCGCGCGTGAGCTTCAGGACGAGCTGGCCAAGCTCGAGGGCGTCAAATCCGTGTCCGTCAACTTTATGACCCAGAAGCTGACGCTCGAGGCTGATGATGCTGAGTTCGACGAGGTGCTCAACCGCGTTGTAGAGTTTACGGCCGACGCCGAGCCGGACTGCGAGATCATTCTCTAGCCCAGGTTTACGCCAACCTGCAAGGCCGCGATTGCCGCGGCCTTTGCTCGCGAAATTATATGAGCGAGTGTTCATACATTCAAATGGGAGGATACGAGTCATGGCCACCGCCGACCCCAAGAAGAAAAAGAAGAAGCGCAAGAAGAAAGAGTCACTCGAGCATAAGCGCAACCGCATTCTGGTAGCGCTGGGCATTTTTGCCGTGGTGTACGCCCTCGATGAGTTCGGCACCCTCACCGCCGCATTCGGTACCCCGGGCGACATCTACGCCAGCTTTATGCTGTTCCTCATACCGTTTTTGATTGCCGGCTACGACGTGCTGCAAAAGGCATTCAATAACATCCGCCGCGGCAAGGCCTTCGACGAGAGTTTCCTTATGGCAGTCGCGACCATCGGCGCGTTTGCCATGGTGCTCTTCCCCGATACCGACCCGCACATGGCCGAAGGCGCCGCCGTCATGCTGTTCTACCAGGTCGGCGAGCTGTTCCAGGCATACGCCGTGGGTAAAAGCCGTAAATCGATCAGCGCCATGATGGACATCGCACCCGACTACGCCAACGTCGAGCAACCCGACGGCACGCTCGAACAGGTCTTCCCCGATGACATCGCCGTCGGCACCGTAATTGTGGTCAAGCCCGGCGAGCGCGTGCCCATCGACGGCGTCATCGTCGAAGGCGAAACCCAGCTCGACACCGCCGCCCTTACCGGTGAGTCGGTCCCCCGCCCGGCCAAAACCGGAGACGATATCATCAGCGGCTGCATCAACATGACGGGGCTCATCCACGTGCGCACCACCAAGCCCTTTGGCGAGTCCACCGTCGCGCGCGTCCTGGAGCTCGTAGAAAACGCCAGCGAAAAGAAGGCGCGCACCGAGAACTTCATCACGCGCTTTGCCCGCATCTACACGCCCGCCGTCACCGGCGCTGCCGCGGTACTCGCGCTCGGCGGCGGCTTGGTCACCGGCGCCTGGTCCGACTGGATCCTGCGCGGCCTGACCTTCCTGGTCGTCAGCTGCCCGTGCGCGCTCGTGATCAGCGTGCCGCTGAGCTTCTTTGGCGGCATCGGCGGCGCGTCCAAGCTGGGCGTTCTCATCAAGGGTTCTAACTACCTCGAGACGCTCGCCGACGTGGACACCGTCGTCTTTGACAAGACGGGCACCCTCACCAACGGCACGTTCTCGGTGGTCGCGGTACACCCCGAGGCAGGCTATACCGAGCAGTCGTTGCTCGAAGTCGCAGCCCTTGCTGAGTCGTTCTCCGATCACCCCATCGCGCAGTCCGTACGTGTCGCCTACCAGGGCGAGGTCGACCCCAAGCGCGTAAGCGACCCCACCAACGACGCGGGCCATGGCGTGACGGCAACCATCGACGGCAAGCACGTCGTCGTTGGCAACGCAAAGATGCTCGCCGCGGCAGGAGTCGAAGCGCCCGATTGCGAGGTCGTCGGAACGATTCTGCATGTGCTCGTTGACGGCGTGTACGCCGGCCACATCGTGATTGCAGACACCGTCAAGGCCGATGCTGAGCAAACGATTCGCGACCTGCACGCCGCCGGTGTCAAGCGCACCATCATGCTCACGGGCGACCGCGAGGAGGTTGCGGCGTCTGTGGCCAAGCAACTCAGTCTCGACGAGTTCCACGCGCAGCTGCTGCCGGGCGACAAGGTCGAGCGTGTTGAAGCGCTGCTGGCAGCCGAATCGGGCAAGGGCAAGCTCGCCTTTGTCGGCGACGGTATCAACGACGCGCCCGTGCTTACGCGCGCCGATGTTGGCATTGCCATGGGCGCTATGGGTTCCGACGCTGCAATCGAGGCCGCCGACGTCGTGCTCATGGATGACAAGCCGTCCAACATCGCCCGCGCTATTCGCGTGGCGCGCAAGACCATGTCGATTGTTTGGCAGAACATCATCTTTGCGCTGGGTATTAAGCTGCTGATCCTGGTGCTGGCAGCGCTCGGCATCGCCAATATGTGGCTTGCCGTCTTTGGCGACGTGGGCGTGGCGATCATCGCCATCCTGAACGCCATGCGCGCGATGGGTGTTAAGAACCTGTAGCATACGTGGCCGTCCGGTCGGGGCCGGGCTTGGTTTTGAAAACGTCCTCGCGCATGAGGCCCGTCTTTCCTGCTCCTGCGGAGCAACGGAAAGACGGGCCTCGCGCTGCGGAGTGTTTTCAAAACCAAGCCCGGCCCCGACCTGCGTTGACACAGCTGGCGGTTCTTGGGCATCGCTTGCTGGTGGGGTTCCTTGTCTGAGTTGGACTTAGTTGGTGGGACCACTCGTCTCGGTCGCTGTCCCGCGCCGTTCCGGCGCGGGAGGCGCGCCGCTGCGGGAGTGCTAGTCGGTCATTATTGGCGCCGAAGCACCGTCCCGTCCCAGCATCGCCCTCAGCTTCTCGAAGCTTTCCTCGCTTAGGCAGTGCTCCATGTGGCAGCCCTCTTGCGACGCGACCTCAGCCGAAACACCCGCATCCTCCAGCAGCCGCACGAAAAAGCAGTGACGCTCCCACATTTGACGAGCGACCTCCAGACCACGCTCCGTCAGATGAACGTCGCGCTTGCCCATTTCGACATAGCCGTTGCTTTCCAGCGTCGCCATGGCCTTGGAAACACTCGCCTTGGTTACGCCGAGGTACTCCGCAACGTCGATCGAGCGCACGATGCCCTGACGTTCCGACAGAACGTAGATCGATTCGAGATAGTCTTCTCCGGATTCACGTAGGGCCATGGGCCGCCTTTCGCGATGATTGCTAGTTAGCCTTTGGATACTTTCCACCGCTTACTTTACTGCAAAAGTTTCCCATGTCTTACTACTTTGCCTAAAAGTTAGCCGTGTTTCACAAAACGTGCGGGACGAAACCAAAATGGGGACGCCCCGCAGGGAGTGTCCCCCAGCTGCCGGCAGAAAAGGAACGTCCCCAAGTGCTGGGTCGTAGCTACACGAGGCCAAAGTGCTTGGCGGCGTTGTAAATTCCGTCGTCGTCCACGGTGGTCGTTACGTAGGTCGCCGCGGCCTTCACGGTATCCTGCGCGTTGCCCATGGCCACACTTGTGCCCACGGCCGAGAACATCGACAGGTCGTTCTCGCCGTCGCCAAAGGCAATCGCCTCGCTCGCGTCGATACCAAGCCGCTCGAGCGTCGCCGCCACGCCCAGGTCCTTGCCGCCGTTAGCGGGAATAATGTCGCAGAACAGGTCGCACCAGCGCGTGGTGAGCGAATGCGACACAGCGTCGGTCACGATATGTTCGTCGGCAGGGTCCACGAAGGCGCAGAACTGATAGACCGGCGCGTCAAAGGCGTGCTCAAACGGCTCCTCGTGGTAGACGATTCCCGCGTTGCTGCCAGCCGTCACCACGCGCTCGGACAGGCGGTTCACAAACGAGTTCTCGCCCTGCATACACAGCGAGTCGTAGCGCCCCTGCGCCACCTGGTCCACGATCACCGCAACGTCGTCCGGATCAATCGGACAGCTGCGGTAAGCTCCCTCGGCATCAAAGCAGTGCTGGCCCGAGAGCGTAATGTACGCATCCCAGCCCAGGTCGAACAGCCAGTCCGGCATCTGGTAGGTCGGACGGCCCGTGGCGATCACGCACGCGATCCCCTGCTCGTGAAAGCTGTCGAGCACCTGCTGCGCCGACGCCGGAATCCGGTGGGTCTTAAAGCTCAGCAGCGTGCCGTCGATATCGAAAAACGCGGCTTTGATCATCCTCGTCTACTCCTCGCCCTCGAGCTTTTCGCTCGCCTCGAGCCACGCCATCTCCAGCTCGTCCATGGCGGCGTGGGCCTCGTCGATCTTTGCCTGCTGCTCGCCGAGCGCCGTGTAGTTGGTGGGATCGACCTGGGCCATGGCGGCCTCGGCCTCCTCCACGCGAGCGCGCTGCGTTTCCATCTTGCGTTCGAGCGAGCTCACCTCGCGGCGGAGCTTCTGGCGCTCGGCATTGGAAAGGCCATTGGGCTGACCGCTCGACTTGGGCTTTTCGGCCGCAGCTGCCGCGGCACCGGTGTCGAACGTGCCGGTCTTGGCGCTCGGCGCGCCCACGGGCTCGCCCTCGGCGGTGGCGTTGCACAGGCGCAGGTACTGATCCACGCCACCGGGTATATGCGTCAGGTGGCCGTCGAGCAGCGCCCACTGCTGGTCGGTCACGCGCTCCATCAAAAAGCGGTCGTGCGTCACCAGGATCAACGTGCCGGGCCAGCCGTCGAGCAGATCCTCGACAATCGCCAGCATGTCGGTATCCAAGTCGTTGCCAGGCTCGTCCAGGATGAGCACGTTGGGTTCGTCCAGGATTGTCAGCAGCAGCGACAGGCGACGGCGCTGGCCGCCCGAAAGATCGCCGATGCGGCTCCAGAGCTGCTGCGTCGTAAAGCCCAGACGCTCGCAGAGCTTCTCGGGCGAAGTCTCCTTGCCGTCGATGACGTAGTACTTCTTATAGTTGCTGAGCACCTCGCGAATCGTGTCGCCCATGAAGGGCTCGAGCTCCTCGAGCTGCTGCGACAGCACGCCAAAGCGCACTGTCTGGCCAATCTTCACGCGGCCGCGCGTGGGCGCAATTTTGCCCTGGATCACATTAAGCAGCGTCGACTTGCCAGCGCCATTCTCGCCCAAAAGACCATAGCGGTCGCCCGCACCAATGAGCCAGGTCACGTCGGAGAGTACCCGCTTGGGCGCGCCATCGACATCCGCATAGCCGGCGTCCACGTCGACCACATCGATAACCTGCTTGCCTAGGCGGCTCACGGCGAGGCGCTTGAGCTCCAGCTCGTCACGCACGGGCGGCACGTCGGCGATCAGCTCGCGAGCGGCATCAACGCGAAACTTGGGCTTAGTGGAACGCGCCTGGGCGCCGCGGCTCAGCCACGCGAGCTCCTTGCGCGCCATGTTGCGACGGCGTTCCTCGGTAACCGCGGCCATGCGGTCGCGCTCCACGCGCTGAAGGATATATGCGGAGTAGCCGCCCTCGAAGGGATCGACCTGGCCGTCGTGGACCTCCCACATGCTGGTGCAGACCTCGTCCAAGAACCAGCGGTCGTGCGTGACCACGAGCATGGCGCCCTGACCGCGCTGCCAGCGGGCCTTTAAGTGACGCGCGAGCCAGTTGATGGTGCGCATGTCCAGGTGGTTGGTGGGCTCGTCGAGCATGAGCACGTCGTAGTCGCCGATCAGCAGGCGCGCGAGGTCCACGCGACGGCGCTGGCCGCCCGAAAGCTCGCCCACCGTGCCCTCCCAAGGCACATCGCTAATGAGGCCGGCCAGAATCTGGCGCGTACGCGGGCTCGAGGCCCACTCGTACTCGGGCGTGTCACCGACGACGGCATGATGCACGGTGTCGGTATCGACCAGGTTATCCTTTTGGCCGAGCAATCCGATCGTCGTGTCGCGGCGGTGCGTCACGCGGCCGTCGTCGGGCTCCAACGTGCCGGCGAGCACGCTCAGCAGCGTCGACTTACCGTCGCCGTTTTTACCGACAATACCAATACGGTCGCCCTCGCCCACGCCGAGCGTCACGCTATCGAAAATATGCTTGGTGGGAAACTCTAGGCTGACGGAATCGCATCCCAAAAGAATCGCCATATGCCCTGCTCCTTCGTAGAAATTCAACGTTGTCCATGATAGCAGCGAGCCCCACCCCAAACCACCACGAAGGCGCCTGTCCCCTTTGTGGTGGTCGTTTCGGTCGCAGAGCAAAAAGGCGGGCCATCTCCCACAAGAGATGACCCGCCTCTCCAATCAGTCCCGCGGCAACCGTGGCCACCGCGGGCCTCAAGCATGTCCCGGACTAGGAGAACATGCCGGTGAGGTAATCATTCAGCCGCTTGTCCTTGGGCCGTTGGAAAATCTCGTCAGTCTCGTCGTACTCGACCATATCGCCCATGTAGAAGAACGCCGTGCGGTTGGACACACGCGACGCCTGCTCCATGTTGTGCGTCACGATGACGATGGCGCGGTCGGCAACGATCGACGACATGAGGTCCTCGATCGCCAGCGTCGAGATGGGGTCGAGCGCCGAGCAGGGCTCGTCGAACAAGATCACGTCGGGGTTGAGCGCCAGCGTGCGCGCGATGCACAGGCGCTGCTGCTGACCGCCCGAAAGCGCGTAGGCGCTCTTGTCGAGCTTGTCCTTGACCTCGTCCCACAGCGCCGCGCCGCGCAGGCTCTCCTCGACCATGCGGTCGAGCTCGTCGCGGTCGGTGATGCCGTGGCGCTTAGGCGCAAACGTGATGTTGTCGCGAATGGACTTGCGGAACGGGTTGGGCTGCTGGAACACCATGCCAATGGAACGGCGCAGCTCGTAGGTGTTTTCGGTCTTGGTGTTCACGTTGCGCCCGCGATAGTTGATCTCGCCCTCCACGCGGCAGCCGCGAATCTCGCGATTCATGAGGTTGAGGCTACGCAAGAAGGTCGACTTACCGCAGCCCGAAGGCCCAATGAGCGCCGTGATCTCGCCCTTGTGGAAGTCGAGCGACGTATTGTGCAGTGCATGGTGGTCGCCATAGTACACGTTGACGTCCTTGGTGGAGAGCACGACCTCGTCGCTCACGGCCTTGCCGCTCACGCGCACGCGCTTCTCGCTCTCCCCCACGCTCGACAGGAAGTCCTGGGTCTCGGACGATGCCGCTTCGGTTGCGGGCGTTGCATTCATCTCGCTCATTCGGCCGTCATCTTCCTTGTCAGTTGCTTGCCCACGATACGGGCGACTACGTTAAACAGCAGCACGCAAATCATCAGCAGCGCCGCGGTGCCCCAAACGATCTGCTGTGCCTCGGGACTGCCCTCGCCATAGATCTTGTAGATATGCACGGCGAGCGACTCACCGGGACGGAACACGTTCCAGGCGCACGTGGGGCTCGACAGGTTAAAGCTCAAGAAGTTGAGGCGAACCGGCGAGCTCATACCCGAGGTAAAGAGCAGTGCTGCGGCCTCGCCAAACACGCGGCCAGCCGAAAGCACGATGCCAGTCACGATGGCGGGCATGGCCTCGGGGATCAGAATGTGCAGCGTGGCCTCCCAGCGGGTGAGGCCCATGGCCAGGCACGCATCGCGCTGGGACTGTGGCACATCCTCGAGCGCCTGCTGAATCACGCGCACCAGGATGGGGATATTGAACATGGTGAGCGCGACGGCACCGGAGATGATGGAGTACTTCCAGCCCAGCTGCACCGAGAACACCAGAAAGCCGAACATGCCAACGACGATGGAAGGCAGCGAGGACAGCGTCTCGATGGCGGTGGAGACGATGTCGCGGATGGGTCCGTTCGGCGCGTACTCAACCAGGAAGACCGCACCGCCCAGGCTGATGGGCACCGAGATGACTAGGGCGATCAGCAGCAGGTAGAACGAGTCGAACAGATGGTAGAGCACGCCGCCCTGCGTTCCGTTGGCGCGCGAGGGCTCCGTGAGGAAGCCCGGCTGGAACAGCGTCGAGATGCCCTCGAACAGGATATAGGCCACCATGGAGATGACGATGAGCATGACGATGGCGACGATCGCCGTCAGCACGCCCGTGGCGATGCGATCCTGTTTTTGGACACGCCCGAGCCTCGCCTCGTCGATGTGGATGCGCGTGCTAGCCACGAGCCTCCGCCCCCTTGCGGCCAATGAGATGGATGATCAGGATGAAGATGAGGCTCATGCCCATCAGCAGCAGACCGAGTGCCCACAGGACGTCGTCCTGGGCCGAGCCCTCGGCGTAGACCGCCATGGACGTGGTGAGCGTGGTGGTGATGGTGGACGCCGGCGACAGCAGCGACGTCGGCATGGCCTCGATACCGCCGATAACCATGCGCACGGCGAGCGTCTCGCCAAAGGCGCGGGTCATACCCAGGATGACCGCAGTCATGAGCGACGGCATGGCGGACTTGAGCACCACGTGCCAGATGGTCTGCCAGCGGGTGTAGCCCAGCGCGAGCGAGCCCTGACGGTAGCTGTCGGGCACGGCGCGCAGGCCATCGACCGAAAGGGTGGTCATGGTCGGCAGGATCATGACGGCTAGCACGATGGCGCCGGGCAAGATGCCCAGACCCGTGCTCACGTGGAAAACGCTCTTCATAAGACCGACGACCACGTGAAAGCCGATCAGGCCAAAGACGACCGAGGGAATGCCGGTCAAAAGCTCAATAAGCGGCTGAAAGACCTTGGAGCCAAATTTGGGTTGGATCTCGACCGCAAAGATGGCAGAGCCGATGGCGATGGGCAGCGCGATGAGCGTGGAGAGTACCATGACCGCAAACGAGGTGACGATCAGGGGCAGGGCGCCGGTATAGGGCAGGCCGTTTTCGGCCGTGTTGGCCAGGTCCCACTTGGTACCGGTGAAAAACTCGACGACCGAAACGCCGTCCTTGAGAAAAGCCGAGAGGCCCTTTTGGGCGACCATAAAGATGAGTGCGGCAACGACAAGCGTCACGAGCGCTACGCACGCGCCCGTAACGCCCAGGCCCACGTTCTCAAGGTCGCGCTTTGGCAGCTGTTTTGCCATTGCAAACCTTTCCGGGGCGATTAGTTATTTAGCAGAGACCTTGCCGCTGGCGTCCTTGACAACATTCATGGCAGAGACGGGGATGAAGCCCTGCTCCTCGACGAGCTTGCCCTGGACGTCGTCGGAGAGCATGAACTCCAGGAAGGCCTTGGTAGCCTCGTCGGCGTCCTTGGAGCAGTACATGTGCTCGGTAGCCCAAATTTTGAAGGAATCGTCGGTGACGTTTGCGCTCTTGGGCTCGACGCCCTCGACCTTGACGGCGTTGAACTTGGAGTCGTCGAAGTGCGAGAAGTCCAGGTAGGAGATGGCGTTGTCGGTGCTGGCCATCTGAGTCTGGACATCGCCGGACTTGTCGAGCTCGGCGTCGCCCTTAAAGTCGACGGCTTCGTCGCCAAAGACGGCAGCCTCGAAGGTGGCGCGGGTGCCGGAGCCGGCCTTGCGATTGAGCACGACGATGGTGGCGTCGTCGCCGCCGACCTCCTTCCAGTTGGTGATTTGGCCGGAGAAGATACCCTTGAGCTGCTCGAAGGACAGGTCGTCGACCGTCACGTTCTTGGAGACGACGGGGCCCATGCCCACGACGGCAACCTCGTGGTCGACGAGGTTCTTGACCTGGTCGGCCTCGAGCTTGGTCTCGGCGAAGACATCGGAATTACCGATGGTGACGGTGCCAGCGGCGACGGCGGTCAGACCCTTGCCCGAACCGTTGCCCGAGCCAGAAACGGAGACGTCCGGGTTGGCGTCCATGAACTTCTCGGCAGCAGCCTCGA
The DNA here is from genome assembly GCA_958408685.1 of uncultured Collinsella sp. Classification (GTDB taxonomy): domain Bacteria; phylum Actinomycetota; class Coriobacteriia; order Coriobacteriales; family Coriobacteriaceae; genus Collinsella. The sequence goes on from CATYLC010000015.1 coordinate 36,488, forward strand.
CGAGAGCTTGGAACGAGGAGGCGCCGTCGTAGGTCACCTCGCCGGAGACGGACTCGGCAGCGGCGGCGCTACCCTTGTCGGCGGCACCGGAGGCACCTGAGCCGCCGCAACCAACGAGACCGAGACCGACGATGTTGGCAAGACCACCAGCGAGGCCGAGGAACTGACGACGAGAATAAGCCTGATCGAGCATGATCTTCCTTTCATACATGCGACTCGCGGGCACCCTGCCCGCTTTGCTGTTTGGAAAGATACGGCCCCGACCGGGTAGCGTCCGCGCCAACTGCGGTTTCTTACGGGCATTTGATAGACCCTTACCGCAAGCGCAGCACGGCCTTTACAAACGAATAACAAACCCGCCGCCAAACATGGCCAGCCTTTTACACCATTAAAAACAAAGTTGCGGTGAAATAGTTCCTGCTTGGCCATCAAATGGCCCATTCTAGGAACTATTCCACCGCAACTTAGATTGGGAAACCGCGAGACCTTAAAGCTCTAATTCATTCAAACGGAGGATCGCAACAATATAGATCTTGAGCGCCTGCTTGAGCTGTTCCTCGTTGGCGCACTCGTTGGGACCGTGCATCTGGCCGCCCCATGCGGGCAGCTCCAGACCGGTCTCCTCGGGGCCAAACGACACGGCGCGGGCAAAGTTGCGCGCGTACGTACCGCCGCCCATGGCAAAGGGCTCAGCATGCTTGCCCGTAAACTCGTTATAGGTATCAATAAGCGCCTTCACGGCCGGATCATCGGCAGAGACCGAGAATGGCACCTTCGCATGGCCCGCGCGACACGTCACGCCAAAACGGCCCACGAGCGGGTCGAGCTGCTCGCGGATGGTATCGGCACTCGTGCTGTCGGGGAAGCGCACGTCGATGACCTGCTCAATATGGCCATCCGCCACGCGGATGACGCCAGCGTTGCAGGTAAGCGGGCCAAACGCCGGACTCGTCGCATCGATACCCAGGCCGCGGCCATAGGCATCCGCATGCACAAAGGCCAGGAACTTGACGAACTCATGCTCGGCAGGCGTCAGCAGGCGCTCGTCGCGTGCACCAAACGCGTCCTCGGCCTCGCGCAGATACGACACGATCAGGCCGACGGCATTGATCGTTCCCTCGGGCATCGAAGCATGGCCACCGATACCGTGGGCGAAAATCTGCGCATGGCCATTATCAAGCGCCGTGATCTCCAGACGATCGGCGTTCTCGACCGGCGCCGGCAGCTCATCGGCGGCAATCGCGAGCTCGCAGATGGACTGCGACGGAATGGCATTGCTCGCCTCGGAGCCGCTCCACGACACGATGCGCCCGCCGTCGATCTTGGGGCTCACGAACGTCGCCCCAAACTGGCCCTTCTCGGCATTGCAGACCGGGAACTCGGCATCGGGCGTAAACAAAAAGTCGGGGTCTGCGTGATTTTCCAGATAATGGTGAACGTCGGACATGCCCACTTCCTCATCGCAGCCCAGCAGCGCGCGGAAGGTATAGCGCGGCACAATGCCGTGCTTGAGCAGGTAGGCACCGGCGTAGAGCGACAACACCGCCGGACCCTTGTCATCAATCACGCCACGGCCGAGCAGCCAGCCCTCGCGACGCTCCATCGCAAACGGGTCGGTGTTCCAGCCGGGGCCGGCGGGCACCACGTCCACGTGGCAGATGGTCGCGAGCTGCTTGTCGCCGCGACCCGGGATATCGGCAATGCCCACATAGCCCTCGTCGTCGCTCGTCTGGTAGCCGAGCTTTTGCGCAATGCCGAGCGCGCAATCGAGCGCATCACGAACCGGGCGGCCAAACGGCGCGCTAGGCTCCGCATCGGCAGCAACGGCTACGGACGGATAACTCACCAGCTGCTCGATATCGGCGACGACGTCCTCCCAGACCTCGTCGACATACTCGGTAACGCTCTGCTCCACCTGATTCATGGACGACCTCCTTACCAATGAGCGACGGGTACGCCCGCCCCTCACATTACGTCTATTAGATAGCGAAAAGTTTAGCAAGCTCGGCCACCGAGTGCACCACTGCATCGGCACCCGCCGCCTCGTGCTCGCCCGGCGCCGCCGCGCCCGAATAGATACCGATGCACGGTACGCCCATTGCGTGCGCGCCCTCCACATCGTTGAAGCGATCGCCGATCATCACGGCATCGCCCGCCGTCATACCGAGCTCTGCCAGGGCATCGCGGACCGAATCGGCCTTGGTCTCGCGCCCCTGCAGCGGATTCATGCCAGCCACCGCCTCAAACTGAGAAAGACCCAGCTCATGCACCATGTCGATACACTTCGCCTCCACGCGCGACGTCGCCACGGCCAAACGCTTACCCTGAGCGGCCAACCCATCCAGCAGCTCGGGGATCCCATCGAACACGGGGTACTCTTCCGGTCCCAGCTCATCAAAAAAGGCGCGGTACTCGTCGGCCACCACAAGCGACTCCTCGCGCGAGAAGCCGTAAAAGTCGTGAAAGCTCTTCCACAGGGGCGGCCCGATCATACGGCGCAGGTCACCCATCTGCGCTTCCGAAAACCCGCGTGCGGCCAGCGTCTTGCGCGTCGAGGTCATCACCGCCCGACCCGTATCGGCCACCGTGCCATCGAAATCAAACAGCACGACCGGCCGCCTGCATATCTCCAGTGCCTCCATCGGCATCCCTCTTCCCCAGTTGACGATTTCCACACCGACACTTCAAACTGTTGACTATTCAACAATTGAACATAGAAATGTGGAACGACTCCACTATACTTGTCGCACTTTGCTCTCAGAAGGCGGCGCCGTCGCGCCCCAACGAAAGGTGCAATTATGTCTTTTGCCATCATAACCGACTCCACGTCGGACATCTCCCCCGCCCGTGCTCAAGAGCTCGGCATTTACGTGATTCCGCTGCATGTGATTATCGAGGGCGAGGACCTGCTCGACCAGGTGCAGATTACCGCCCGGGAGTACGTCGCGCGCATGGCTGGCTCCGAGCAGCTGCCGCACACCTCGCAGCCGAGCGCCGGCGAGTTCAAGGCACTCTTTGACCGCGTGCGCGCCGACGGCCACGACAGCGCCATCTTTATCTCGCTGTGCAGCGAGTGGTCCGCCTGCTACGCCAACGCGTGCCAGGTGGCCGATACCCACGAGCTCGACGTGCGCTGCATCGATTCGCGCACCGGCTCGGGCGCCGAGGGCCTGCTGGTGGAGTACGCGCTCGCCATGCGCGAGGACGGCCGCAGCCTGGACGAGACCGAGGCTCAGATCCGCGCGACGCTGCCCGACGCCCATCTGCTGCTGATTCCGCGCACACTCGAGAACCTGGTCAAGAACGGCCGCGCGCCCAAGCTCGCCGGCCAGCTCACGCAAATGCTCAACATTCGCCTGGCCGTTTCGCCGGAGTGGAAATCGGGCGAGATCAAGGCCATCAAGAAGGGCCGCGGCGCCAAGCGCATCGTTGCCAACACCATGACCGATTGCCTCGCATTTTTGGCCGAGCATCCGGGCTCCAGCGTGCGCGTGCTCACGACCGGCGCCGCCGAGGAGCAGGAGCTCGTCAGCCAAGCGCTCGCAGGCCAAGACTATGTAGACGCCGGCACCGGCCCCATCGGCTGCACCATCGCGACCCACGTGGGCGTCGACGCCATCGCCATCAGCTACTGCCCCTGCTACCAACCCGCCAATTAGGGCTACCCATACCACTTGCGGTGGAATAGGGACTGTTTTTGGCTTATTAACCGCCAATCAATCCCTATTCCACCGCAAATTATGAGCGGGCAATCAGCCCTGCGGGCCCTGGAACAGTTCCTCATGCGAGCCCATTCTGACCAGTCGGATCACAGGATTAGTCTTATGCGGCAAGTACAGAACGACCACATCGACCAAGCCATCGGATAGGTGGAAATCGATGTGGCCGTTGTAGTTTCCGCCCGGGTTTGAGAGCTCGTGGGCGCCATACTCCGCCGGAAGTGACCCATGAGCCACAAGCTCTGCAACCGCCGCTTTAAACTCACTTTTTAGCTGCGGATGCATGCGCATCGTTCGTTTGTAGTCCACCTTAAATTGAGCCTCGACTTTAATCTCGAACATCGCTATTCCTCATCGAGGAATGACATAAGCTCATCAGCGTTATTGAATGACAGGCTATCGTCCGGCAAAATCCCCAACTCATGAGCCTCGGCAATCACCATGGCGCGCCTCGTCGCCTCGTTGGGCACCTCCGCCCTTCCTACAATCTCAAAAGGAATCTTTCGCTGATTTACAAGCTGCCGAACGGCAAGATTGAGATAGGAATTGAGGCTGAGGCCGACCGAATCCAAGAACTCAGTCGCCTGTTCCTTGAGCCCCTCTTCGATGCGAACCGTCGTAGGCTTAACCGTTGCAGTAGACATATGCGACCTCCTCGCCTCGTCTTTTGCATCAGTATACCCAATATAAATGGCAATCTGATGTTAGATAACATCAGATTGCCATGCGTATTCATGTCGCGTGGGCACGATTGATCTACATCAGCCCGCTCAGGGCGATGTCGACGGCTTCGTTGAGGTCGTCGGTGATGTGCACGAGCTCGGGATCGAGCGGGCTGATCATGCCGGCGTCCATCACCGGGCCGTTGAGCCAGTCGAACAGGCCCTGCCAGTACTCGGTGCCCACCAAAACGAGCGGCATACGCTTGACCTTGTGCGTTTGCACCAGCGTGAGCACCTCGAACATCTCGTCGAGCGTGCCAAACCCGCCGGGAAACACAATAGCGCCCGAGCTGTATTTGACGAACATGGTCTTGCGCACAAAGAAGTAACGGAAGTCCATGCCGAGGTTCACGTATTTGTTGAGCCCCTGCTCGTGCGGCAATTCAATGCCCAGGCCAACTGACTTACCATTGACGCTCGCCGCTCCCTTGTTGGCCGCTTCCATGATGCCGGGGCCGCCACCGGTAATAACCGCCACGCCGCGCTGGGCAATCTTGCGACCGACCGTGCGCGCCGCCTTGTAGAGCGGATCGGTCTTGGGCGTGCGGGCGCTACCAAAGATGGTCACCGCAGGCCCGAGCTCGGCAAGTGCGCCAAAACCATCGACGAACTCGGCCTGGATGCGCAGTACGCGCCACGGATCGGCATGCAGCCATTCGGTCGACTCCTCGGGCGCCAGCAGGTTGGCGTAGGTGTTGTCCTTAGGAATCATGGGGCCGCGCATGACCACGGGGCCGCGGCGGTACGTCTCGTCGTAGGCAGGCTCGCCCTCGACGTTCTCATTCTTAATCATGGGTACTCCTATCGAAAATAGAAACGGGCGGGGTCGACGCCATGCGCCAAACACCCGCCCGAACATCAACTATTCGGTATGGTACCCACGATGCATCAAGTGCTTGCAAGCTATCGGTCAGCGGTCGTGCAGATAGTGCTAGCGAACGCGACGACCGATCGCCGCTTGGCCTTTGCCGTTACTCACGCCCCGCAAGCGCGCCCGCGGCTCTTAGTAATCCACCGCCGCGGGGCTGTTCATCCAGTCGCTCACGAACGCACCGTAGCGGCCCTCGATAATGGCCTGGCGGGCACGCTGCATAAGGTTGAGCAGGTAGTAGATATTGTGCATCGAAAGCAGAATGCCGCCGAGCATCTCCTTCTGCGTGACCATGTGACGGATGAGCGCACGGCTGTAACCGCCCGTGCACACCGGGCAGGTGCAGGTGGGATCGATGGGACCGTCGTCGTGCGCAAAGCGCGCGTTGCGGAAGTTGAGGCGACCCTCGCTGGAGAATGCCGTGCCCATGCGGCCGGTGCGCGTCGGCAGCACGCAGTCGAACATGTCGATGCCCACGCCCACGCCGCGCACGAGCGTCGTCGGGTTGCCGACGCCCATCAGGTAGCGCGGCTTGTGCTTGGGCATATACTCGCTCGCAAGCGGCGCCAGCGTCTCGAACATGGTCTCGTGGTCCTCGCCCACCGAGTAGCCGCCGATGCCGTAACCGGGGAAGTCGCCGCACTCCTCCAGATGGCGCAGCGAGCGCAGGCGCAGATCTAGGTGCATGCCGCCCTGAACGATGCCAAAGAGCGCCTGGTCGTCGCGGGTATGCGCCTTATAGCAGCGCTCGGCCCACATACTCGACAGCTCAACGGCGCGCTCAACGTAGGCGCGCGTGGCGGGATAGCCGGGGCACTGATCGAGCTGCATGCAGATGTCGGAGCCGAGCTTCATGGCGATTTCCATGTTGTCCTCGGGTGTCCAGAACACGTGGCGGCCGTCGTAGTCGTTGACGATAAAGCGCACGCCCTCGTCGGTGAGCTTGACCGCATCGTTGTGGCTGAACACCTGGAAACCGCCCGAGTCGGTGAGGATAGGGCCGTGCCAGTTCATAAACTTGTGCAGGCCGCCCAGCTCGGCGATGGTGTCCTCACCGGGACGCATGGACAGATGATAGGTATTGGCAAGCACGATCTGGGCGCCGAGCTGCTTGACGGTCTCGGTAGGAATACCCTTGACGTTTGCCTTGGTGCCCACGGGCATAAAGATCGGCGTCTCGATGTCGCCGTGCGGGGTGTGCAGCACGCCGGCACGCGCATGCGTCGTCGGATCCTCGGCGATCAGGTCGAATTTAAAAAGGCTCTGGTCCATAAACTGGAACTCCTTGGTTGCGGTTCATACGCAAACCATTATACGGGCAACCCGCAAGAAGCACCGACTCGACAGAAACTGGTGCAAAGGAAACCTGCCCCCTGCACCAATGCACCAGGATAAAAATGATCCGTTTTCCTCCGTCCCCAACGGATCATTTCCGACAGCGAAAACCCGCCAGATCGAGCAAGGTGCCTTCAAGCAAAATGGCGCCGCAGGTTGAGCATAAGTCAGCGAGCGGGCCGCATTTGAGACAAGGTGACGTGAAACGAAAGGGCGCTGACCTTCCGGTCGCGCCCTTGAAGTTGAACGTCAGATTGTCCAAATGCGGCCCGCGCAGCGTCGGCTGGTCCGCCGTTCGTTAGAACGGCGGAACCTGAGACGTAGCCCCTAAGGCCGCTGGCCCATGCCACCCTCGAGGGTGACGGTCTCGCCGTTCATGTACTTAAAGTCGGGACCGCAGAGCTGAACGACCACGCGGCCGATCTCCTTCTCGACGTCGCCGTAGTGACCAGCCGGCGGCATGTGGACGTTGGCCTTAAACGCCTCGGGATAGGCATCCTGGAAGTTCTCGAGCGCAGCGGTCCAAGCAAGCGGGCAAACGATATTGACGTTGATGCCGTCCTTGCCCCACTCGTTGGCGGCAACGCGGGTCAGGCCGCGGATGCCCTCCTTGGCGGCAGCATAGCTGCACTGGCCATAGTTGCCAAACAGGCCGGCACCCGAGGCAAAGTTGACCACGGAGCCCTTGGTCTCCTTCAGGTGCGGATAGGCCTTCTGCATGTACAGATAGGTAGCATACAGACCGGAGTAAATGGCCAGATTAAACTGATCCATGGTGTGATCGGCGATGGTCACGCCCGAGGCGCTGGCCTGAGCATTGTTGACGACGGCGTCGATGCGGCCAAACTCCTCAATGGCCTTGTCGATGACGTTCTGGACGACGGCTTCGTTGTCCTGACCGGCTGAAACATCGGCCTGAACAGGCAGAACCTTGACACCGTACTCGGCCTCGAGAGACTCCTTGGCGGCCTCGAGCTTGGCGACGTTGCGGCCGGTGATGACGAGGTTCGCGCCCTCCTTGGCAAAAGCGATATCGATGCCGTAGCCGATGGAGCCAGCGGAACCGTCCTTAAGCGTGGCCTTGCCGCCGCCGGTGACGATCACGGTCTTACCAGTGAAAAGTCCCATACAAAGTCCTTTCAAATCGCGACGGGCCCACCCGCCGACTGCGCGCATCCAACTTCACGCGCCAAAAGCTGAAATGCAACTTTAGCGGGTTCAAGTGAAAAATAAAGACCGCAGCAGGCGAACGGCACAACGTCATTCGGCGAAGGGAATGTCAAGCACGAACTGGATAAAGTGGCCGAATTTTTGTCAGCCAAACGAGTCATCGAACACGTTTTGAAACTTTGCTGCGGCGCGCGGGATGTCGGCGCGAGACTTTATCATAGGGTGACAAACAACGATGAGGAGCACATGCCTATGACAGACGAGCTGGACCCCCAGACTCAACAGCATATTGATGATCCCGCAGACGTCACCGCAGATACTGACGCTGTGACCTGCGATGGTATCGACATCGACGACCCCATCTTGGACGAAAGCGCTACGGCGGAAACCCCCGAAACAGAAAACGCCGATGAGCAAAACGACGATGCGCCCGCTCAGGACAACGCCCCTGTACAGGACGACGCCCCGCAAGCAGCGGGCCCCATCGAGGTGTCTTCGGAAGAAGAGCTCGATGCCGTCATGGACTCCATGATGGATGCTGTCAAAGCGATGAAAGACGCCGTCGCCGATGCCGATATCGATGCCGAGGAAGAGGAGGCCGCCGAGGCGGCCTCGACCTTTGTGCCCGGCGAGACTCCGGTTGCCGACCAGGGCAGCACCATGCCCTCGTTTCTGCAGCTCGAGCACCCCACGATTGGCGCCGATGCGGTCGATCCACACGCAGCAGGCTTTTCTGTGGTCGAGGGCGGTACCGGCAATATCGCCGCGCCGCAGGCTGCCGATGCGGACGCCGCCGACACCGCTCGCCCGACCGCCCCGCACTCCCCCGCCGCGAGCCGCGATCTGGGGACCGCTGTCTCGAACACTGCGAACGCCGTGGGCGCCTTTATCGCCCAGGGTGCCTCGGCCATGCGCGAGATGAATGCCGCGAAAAAGGCGCTTGCCGATGCCCGCACCCACCTGGCCGAACTTGAGCAGCGCATTGCCGATCAGGCCGAGGAACTCGAGACGCGCCAGGATATCGCAGGCCGCTACGACCAGATCGTCGCCGACCAGCACCAGGCGATTGCCACGGCCCAAAAGACTGCAGCGGCCGCCGAGATTGACCGTGATGCCCACGCCGCCAAAGCGACAGAGCTCAAGGGTCAGCTCGAACAAATGAAGACAGAGGATGACGCGACCGAGCTCCGCCTGAAGGCTGCGCTCGATGCCGTGGAGGCCCGCGAGGCGAGCTCGCGCGAGACCGGCAACCGCCTCGTTCGCCGTCTTGAGGATTCCAAGCGCATCCGCGACAAGGTGCAGGCCGAGCGAGACGCCGGCATTGCCGCCGCACAACAAACCGTCGATGCCACGCGCGCCCAGCTCGAGACACTGCGTCATGAGTATGCCGAGCTGCAACGCAATCCCTCGGCAAATCCCGCCAACTATACGGTGCGCACCAGCGAGCTCTCGATGCAGATCTCCGACACGGCAGATGCCCTGCGTAAAGCCGAAGAAGATGTCCCGCGTATCACCGCCGACCTTGAACACTCGCTTGCCGCAGCCGAGCAGGCCGTCGAACAGGCGCAGGCCCCCATTGCCGAAGCCAAACGCGCGCACCAAGCCGTGACGGCAGAGGCCGATGCCGCGCGCGACGAGCTGCAGACCGCAAAAACCGCCGCTGCAACGCGCCAGCGCGAACTGCGCGAGAAGATCGCCGCCGAGGACAAGGCACGCCGCGACCAAGAGCAGAGCATCGCCAACGCCCAAGCAGATGCCGCACATGCACAGTCGATCATCGAGCAGGCGACCGAGGTACATGACCATCCAGAGATCACTGAGTCGCTTGCAGGGTCCTTGGCCCGAGACAAAGCCGAACACGCCGAGACCGAGCGCGAAGTCGCCCAGCTCGAGGCCACCGAGGACGCGGTGCGCAAGCGTACCCGCGACTCACGCATCAAATTCACCGGCGCCATCGTCTGCATCGTCGCCGCAATCCTGGTGATCATCCTAGTCTGGCTGTTCGCGAGCAAGTAAACCAGCCGCCAAAAAACGCTCAACGCAGTTGCGGTGAGATAGTTCCTGTTTAACCCCAAAAAGGCCAATTCAAGAACTATCTCACCGCAACTTATTTAGATTGGCACAAGGCAACCTACCCCTGTTGCACCAAACTCTTGACATAAGGAGTGTCCCCAGGTGCCGGCACAAAAGGAACGTCCCCAAGTGCCAAGTGCCCAATGACTACTCAACAACCACGGCAACACCGATGTAATGGCAGAGTCAGCGAGCGGGTCGCATTTGAGACAAGGTGACGTGAAACGAAAGGGCGCTGACCTTCTGGTCGCGCCCTTGAAGTTGAACGTCAGATTGTCCAAATGCGGCCCGCGCAGCGTCGACCGGTTACGGCGTTTGTAAAACGCCGTAACCTACTGAATGAGCATGGCGTCGCCAAAGCTGAAGAAGCGGTAGCGCTTCTCGATGGCAGCGGCGTAGGCATCCATGATCTGGTCGCGGGTGGCAAGTGCGCTCACGAGCATCATGAGCGTGGAGCGCGGCACGTGGAAGTTCGTGATCAGCGCGTCGACCACGTGATAGGTCGAGCCGGGCATGAGGTAGAGCTGCGTCGTCGCGTTCTCACGCACCACGATGTCACCGCGGCCAAGCATATCGGCCCCGTCCTCGCGGCCCTCAAAATAGCGCGCCGTCACAGCCGGATCGGACACCGGTGCCTCTGCGTCAAACGCGCTCTCGAGCGAGCGCACTGCGGTGGTACCGACAGCAATCACGCGGTGCCCCTCAGCCTTCGCCTTATGCACGGCGTCGACAACCTCCTGCGACACGTGGTAGCGCTCGGTGTGCATCACATGCTGCGTGGGATCGTCCTCCTCCACCAGACGGAAAGTATCGATGCCCACCTCGAGTTCAACGGCGGCAAACTTGGCACCCTTGGCCTCGATAGCGGCCATGAGCTCGGGCGTAAAGTGCAGACCCGCCGTGGGAGCGGCAGCCGAGTGCTCCTCCTTCATGGCGTAGACGGTCTGGTACTTCTCGGGGTCGCCCTCGTAATCGGTGATGTAGGGCGGCAGCGGCACGTGACCGGCGGCGTGAATGGCCTCGTCGAGCGTGCGCGGCTCGCCGGCAGCATTGCAACCGGCCGGCTCAAAACGCACTAGACGGCCGCCGCGGCTATCGGTGACAAAGTCGATGACCTCGGCCGTCAGCACCACGGGAGCCCCCTCGGGCGCATGGGCGCCACCGGCGCGATACTCAATATGAGCACCGGGCTTCAGGCGCTTACCCGGCTTGACCAAGCACTCCCAAACATGGCCCAGCGGATCCACGTCCTCGCGGCGCTTGAGCAGCAGCGTCTCGACCACGCCGCCCGAGCCGGCTTTGCGACCGATCAGGCGAGCCGGCATCACGCGCGTCTTGTTGATGACGAGCACGTCGCCCGGCTCGATATAGTCGATAATGTCGCGGAAGATGCGGTGCTCAACGGTACCGCCGTGCTCCAGCGGCGTTCCCGCCTGGGAGCCCTTGCGATCCACCACCAGCAGGCGGCAGGAGTCGCGCGGCTCGGCAGGAGCCTGGGCAATGAGCTCTTCGGGCAGGTTATAGTCAAAATCATCGGTACGCATCTTTGCCTCTTTCACAAAGCGCGTCAGTCGAAAAAATCGACTGACGCGCGCATCATTCTCCCCTGTATCCTATCAGCTTGTTGAGAGAAATATAGTATGGAAACAGATTTGCGACTGTTTTCTCAACGCCCCGCTACTTAAGCGTTGCGTACATCACCGCCTTAATCGTATGCATGCGATTCTCCGCTTCTTGGAAAACACGAGACTTATCGGACTCAAAAACCTCGTCCGTGACTTCCATTTCGGTAACTCCAAACTTCTCAGCAATTTCGGCACCAACAGTAGTATTAGTATCGTGGAAGCTCGGAAGGCAGTGGAGGAAAATCGCCTCGGGCTTTGCCATAGACATCACCTCAGCGGTCACACGATACGGCGACATGAGCTTAATGCGGCTTTCCCACAGCTCTGCGGGCTGACCCATGCCAACCCAAACATCCGTGTAAATTACATCGGCATCACGAGCGCCTTCCTCAATATCCTCTGTAATGGTAATCGTCGATCCATGCTCGGCCGCAATACGACTACATTCTGCAAGGAGTTCAGGATCATAGGATGTAGCCCCCTCCGAATTTCCCCCGATTGGGCCGCAAGAACAGTAGTTAATGCCGAGCTTAGCGCAAATGACCATGAGCGAATCAGCGACGTTTCCGGCCGCCTTACCAAAAAATGTAAGTTTCCTGCCCTTAATCTCTCCAAACTCTTCACGCATGGTCAGAATATCGGCAAGCACTTGAGTCGGGTGAAATTCAGTAGTCAGCCCATTCCAAACGGGAACCCCAGCTTTTGCAGCAAGCTCCTCAACCTTCGCCTGTTCAAAGCCGCGGTATTCAATTCCGTCATACATGCGGCCAAGGACGCGAGCCGTGTCCTCAATCGACTCCTTTTTGCCCATCTGAGACGAGCCCGGATCCAAATAAGTTACACCCATGCCAAGGTCAAGTGCACCAACTTCGAAGGCGCAGCGAGTACGCGTGGAAGTCTTCTCAAATAGCAAAACAATATTCTTGCCTTCAAGGTATTCATGCGGAACACCGGCACGCTTCATGCTTTTGAAGTTAGCAGAAAGCTCAAGCAGATACTCAATCTCTTCCGTCGTGTAATCAAGCAGCTTCAGAAAACTGCGCCCAGCGATATTAACACCCATATTCGCCATCTCCCATCACAGTGGATTTGCAACTAAATATCTTCGCGCCAGAAGGGCATGCTCATGCAGCGCGGGCCACCACGACCGCGGGACAGTTCCTCGGAGGGAACGACCAAAAGTTCCAAACCGTTCTTGTAGAGCTCATCATTTGTGACAACATTGCGCTCGTAAACACAGACTTTACCAGGAGCAACGGCAAGAGTGTTCGACCCGTCGTTCCACTGCTCGCGAGATGCCTCAACCATATCGCCGGCACCGCACTCAATAAGCTGCACCTTCTCCACGCCAGTAGCCATTTCAAGAATATGTTCAAGCGTGTCATCAATCTCTTGAACAGCGACCATTCCCTCAGAGTCACCACGAGTCAGACGATAAACACGAAGGGTCTCAAAAATACCGGGATAAACTGTGAACTTATCGAAATCCACCATGGTGCAAACGGTGTCAAGATGCATGTAAGCATAGCCGTTGGGGATTTTAATAGCGTAAACGGTATCGATCTCAGAATTCCCAGATCCCCAGAACAAATTCTTTGCAAGCTCCTCAATCGCAGCCGCCTCAGTTCGCTGGCTAATTCCAATAGCCAAGGTATGAGCGTTAATGTTAAGCACATCACCGCCCTCGATATGCCAGGGATTCTTATGGTCGTACCAAATCGGAGTCCCTGCATAATCGGGATGGTATTTGAAAATCGCTTCGTAGAAGGGCACTTCACGATCTCGCTGTTTCCAATACATATGGTGAAGCAGAACGCCTTTGCCCACGGAAGCAAGAGGATCGCGAGAGAAATATGAACTCGGAAGAGGCTTCAACACCAAATCATCGGGCTTCGCATCCTCATTATCCATCATACTAAGCGTAGTCGAAACGCGAGGCAGCTCAAGGTCACGATAACGATACCCCCCCATAGCCTCAAGTACAAACTGATACGAATCTGAAATAGCGTCGAGCTTTTCACGAACAGCCTGCTCAAGCATAGGATTGACAATCCCGCTCTCAGCCATAAATGTATCGGTAAACTCAGCGCGAGCCGAGGGGCATGCATCCAGCGCTTCAGCAACGAGTTTCTCCATATAGAGAACCTCAACACCTTCGCTCCTCAGAAGATCCGCAAAGGCATCATGCTCCTTTTGAGCCACATCAAGATAGAAACAATCGTGAATCCAGACATCCTCGAACTCTTCTGCCTTTACGTTCACAAGGTCACGACCGGGGCGGTGAAGCACAACTTTCTTGAGCTTACCAATCTCGCTGTGTACATTCAGTCCTTTAGACATTCCTGTTACTCCATTTCAGCCATGAAACCTACAGGGCAATAAGTCCCGAGATTGCTACGAATACGATATTGATGAGCGACACGACCAAGAAGAATTTCCAAACGGTCTTCCACCACTGGCCAAGCTTGATCTTGCACACGCCCAAACCCGCTACAAGAATGGCGCTAGTAGGACAGATCAAAGACATCGTCGCGCTACCCATGGAGAGAGCCCACACGGCGGCCTCGGGATTAAGGCCCATGAGTTCGGTCAAAGGTCCAAAAATGGGAGCGGTCAGTGCTGCAAGGCCAGATGAGCTGGGAACCAGAATCGCCAGGAGGTTCTCAACCGCATAAAGAAGCGTAGTAAAGAGAACCGCCGGGATGCCGCCCAGACCAGTGGCGAGCGCATTGAGGATGGTATCGATGATCATGCCGTCAGAGGCAATGACAAGGATGCCACGCGCAAGTCCAACGACAATTGCCGAGAAAGCAAAGTCAGCGATACCCGCAACAAATTCCTGAGCGATGACGTCCTGACTAAAGCCCGCAATAACACCAGCCAACAGGCCCATGGCCAAAAAGACCGCAGAAATCTCGTTCATATACCAGCCCTGGGTCACAAGTCCCCAGATGATAAGGCACATACCAGCGATAAATACCGCAAGCACGCCTTTTTGACGACCCGTAAATTCCGCGTCAAGGGCAGATTCATCGGCAGCGAACTCGACTTTCTTGGCGATATCATCCTCAAATGTGATCGATGACTCAGGGTTCTTCTTTACCCTTCGTGCATAGAGGACAACCCAAGTAATTGCAACGGCAGTCAAAACAACCCAGGCAATCATACGCAGCCACAGCTGGGGGTTGCCCTGAATACCAAGAATACCTTGCGCAATGAGAACATTAAACGGATTAATCGTTGAGGCGATGTAACCCGTGCGCGCTCCAACGAACACGACCATGAACGCCGTCATCGAGTCGAAGCCCATAGCCATCATAATTGGCATGAAGATCGCAAAGAACGGGAGAGTTTCTTCCGCCATGCCAAAGCTCGTTCCGCCCAATGCAAAGAGAACCATCGCAATAGGAATAATTAGAATGTCTTTGTTCTTAAAGCGGCGAACGACACGACCCATTCCGCTCGTGATAGCGCCCGTTTTAGTAATAACCTGAAACGAACCGCCCACAATCAAGATGAATGCAACGACCTCAATTGCCTCTTGTATACCGCGCGTTGGAGCCTGAAGAACATCGAAGACGCCTTGTCTGAGATCTACTTCATCCCCGGTTTCCTCGTCAATATATGTCTTTTCACTCTGCTCATACGTACCTGCGACAGTGACTTCACGACCGTTCACCTCCTGACGCTGATAGGACCCAGAGGGAACAATCCACGTGAGAACAGCGAAGATGACCATAAGTGCAAAGATGATCGCATATACGTGCGGGACCTTGAACTGCTTGATGCCTTTCGAACTTTCCGCTGCCATATCTCCTCCTTCATTCCTTTTCCCATCTATCCAGCTGGCACCATAAATGTATGAGGTTGCTCAGCGGTGGTCGGCCAACCATCGCCATCGTGTCGCTTTTCACCTATGAACGGCAGCTAAAGTGACGTTATTAATCAATCTGATATTTAAAATTGATGTTATTTATCAATTACATACGTCTTTTAACTTTTCCGCAACACAACAAGGAACCTGCCTTAGCCTTATATAAAAACCAGCAGGACAGGAGACAGACATGCAAGGCGTACACATAACAAATGAAATCGGTCATTTAAAAGAGCCTTCGTGAGTTCGTGTGGGTAGTCCCTACGCCTCGCGCCCCGGCAGGG
>CATYLC010000016.1 GCA_958408685.1 uncultured Collinsella sp.
CCAGGCCCGATTTTGCCTCTTGACAATGTCCTGCTCATATTAAAAGGAACGTCCCTAACTGCCGCATCCGGAGCAAGACAACGCCGCAGGCAGAGGACGGACAGCGAGCGGGTCGCATTTGAGGCAAGGTGACGTGAAACGAAAGGGCGCTGACCTTCTGGTCGCGCCCTTGAAGTTGAACGTCAGATTGTCCAAATGCGGCCCGCGCAGCGTCGGCCCGTTACGGCGTTTGGTAAAACGCCGTAACTAAAAACGGTTGCCGCGGAAGCCGCCACCGTTGCGGCCGCCGCGATCGCCACCGCGACCGCCACGGTCGTTACCACGGTTGCCACCGAAGCCGCCACGGTTGCCGCCGCGGTCACCATAGCCACCACGGTTGCCGCCGAAGCCGCCGCGACCGCCACGGTCGCCGCCACGGTCACCAAAGCCGCCGCGGCCACCGCGATCGCCACCGCGACCGCCGCGGTCGCCGCCACGGCCGCCACGATCGCCAAAGCCACCGCGACCGCCACGGTCGCCGCCACGGCCACCACGGTCGTCACGGCCGCCGCGAGGACCACGGTCCTCGTCCAGACCCATGGCGACGAGCGGAGCGATAACCTTATCAAGGGCAGCCATCAGCTCGGTGGCCTCCTCGTAAGAAAGCTCGGGCAGGAGTTTCTCCTTCTTGTTGGCAAGCTCGACCAGGCCCTCAGCGGCATCCTCGGCAGCGAAGACGACGATCTTGCGCATATCGCCCTCGGCGTCGTCGATGCGGCCGACCAGATCGGCAGCCTCGGCCTCGGCCATCAGGCCGTCGAGCTCACGGAGGCGCATGCCCAACAGGTCGGACATTTCCTTCTGCTCCATCTTGGGCTTGAGGTCAAGAAGCTTGATGGCGCGCTCGATGTTCGCCATGCGCTCGGCCTTGGCCTCCTCCTCCTTGGAAATAGCAAAGCGACGGCTACGCAGCAGGCGGGCGGCCTTCTGCATCTTGTCCATCAGCTCTTCGTCATCGTAATCAACGGCGGCCTCGACAACCTCGGCCTCCTCCTCGGCGGAAACCTCGTCAGCAGCCTCAACCTCGGCAGCTTCGGTCTCCACGGTCTCGACTGCCTCAACCTCAGCAGCCATGGTCTCGTTCTCGGTCTCGTTCATGATCTCTTCGTTCTCAGACATGAGACTCCTTCTTGGCCCTCTCGGGCATCATCGCCCCATTCGCGGGGCCCGTCGCGCACTCTTTGCGCTTAAAACATTCATGCCTCTCGGCAAAACGTCCATTAGTTTATGGTGTCGCCCGCTAATCTAGCTGCAGAATCTATGTGCACACATTAATGCGACATGTGCGACTCGCGGCGAGCGTACACAACCGATACCACAAATCCGACCAAGGCAATTACAGCCGCCACACGCACGGCTGTCGCAAATCCAATCGCCTGGGCAACGTCGGTCGCAACGCCAGCGGCGCCGGCAGTCGCCGCAGAACTCGAAAGCAGACCGATAAACAGCGACGGGCCAAACGATGCGGCAATCATGTTCCACGTGTTGAGCAATGCTGTTCCGTGAGGATGCTCAGCGGCAGGCAGCGTCTCCAAGCCGGCCGTTTGCGAGGGGCTCAGCACCAAACCGACTCCGGCATACACCACAACGGTCAGCGCCACGACGACGCCGATGTCCATGCTTGCCGCCGTCATCGAGATGGCAGTCTGTCCCACGGCAATCAGGGCAAAGCCGACCGGCAGCAGCGGCCATGCCCCGCGGGCGTCCATCACACGTCCGCCCACAATCGAGGTCACGGCGTTGCAGGCAATCGCCGGCAAAATGAGCAAGCCCGCAATAAGTGCGGTCATGCCGTATGCGCCCTCAAAATAGAGCGGCAACAAAACGCTCATCGAGAATGTCGTCATCATCGACACCACCACAAGCAGACACGCAGGCCAAAAACGAACGCTCGCCATGGGATGCACGTTAAGCACCGGATGTTCGAGCTTGAGCTGACGGGCCGCAAACAGGCCGAGCAGCACCATGGCGGCGAAGAGCGTCACGATGCCGGCAATCAGATTGGTCGAGAACTCGCCTACGTAATACACAAATGCCGTAATGCCGGCGGCGAGTAAAACAACCGACAGAATATCAAGCGTGGTGTTCGAGCGCTTTCTGACATTCTGAACAAGCTTTACGCCCGCCGCAGCGACCACAATGCCGCCCACCAGCGGCACTACGAACACCGCCCTCCAGCCAAACAACGTGCACATAAGACCGCTGATCACGGGTCCAAACGCCGGTCCCAGCGTGATGCAGGCACCGCCCAGGCTCAGATACAGGCCGAGCTTCTCGCGCGGAGCGCAAGACAGCACAACGTTCATCATGAGCGGGAACAAGACGCCCGATCCCGCAGCCTGCAAAATACGACTTGGCAGCAAAACGCTAAACGACGGAGCGACCAGGCACAGGACTTCGCCGGCGACCATGCATCCGCATGCGAAAAACAGCAGCTTGCGCGTCGAGAAACGACCGGACAGAAAGGCCATGATGGCCGTAAAGATCGACGTCACGATCATGTAGCCCGAAACGAGCCACTGCGCCGTGGTAGCACTCACCGAAAAGGCCGCCATAATGTCGTGCAACGCCACGTTAATGATGTTCTCGTTAAACGCGGCAACAAAGGCCGCAATATACATTACGACGAGAATCGCCGAGGCTGTCGACGGTGATTGAGTTTGCTTTTGGGATTTGGTCCCCATGAAATTCCTTCCTCTTAGAACGACAATCGCATCGCCCCAGAGGAACGGTCCAGGGCGAAAATGAGCCCTAGACTTACGCCAGACGCCGTACACGACGAATCTGGCAACATGGTCCAACGTCGAAAGATTGTAACGCGGACGCGCAGCTTTCCTTCCGCGCTATTATTAAAAGTCCACGAAAGCATAAGACATGAGGAGCCCGCCATGATTAAGCCCATCATGAAATCCGAGTTCTTTTTGCGCCTGCCTTCCGAAGACGCAGGGCCCGACGACGCCGTGACCGGGCTAGACCTCCTAGATACGCTCCACGAGCATGAGCACGAGTGCGTGGGGCTCGCCGCCAACATGATCGGCGTGCGCAAACGCATCATCTGCGTAAAGGATGGCAACAGGGCGCTCCTGATGTACAACCCTCAAATTCTTGAGCAGGTCAATGCCTATCAGACGAGCGAAGGATGCCTTTCGCTCGTCGGCGAGCGTTCCTGCACTCGTTATCGCCGCATTAAGGTGGAATATCTGGACGAGAACTTCGTCCACCGCATCAAGAACTTCTCGGGCTACACCGCCGAGATCATCCAACACGAAATCGACCACTGCAACGGGATCGTGATCTAGTTCCGCCGATTCAAGAAAGCTCCCTACAGCAAAACAACTGCAGGGAGCTTCTCATAGTACGGAGCTTCTATCCCACTAGCTCTGGCGGTAATGATCGAAGAAGTCGGCGAGGTCTTCGAGCGACTCTTTGAGCACTTCCATGCGCGGCAGGTACACGATGCGGAAGTGATCGGGCTCGGCCCAGTTAAAGCCGCCGCCGCGCGTGATCAGAATCTTCTTCTCGTGCAGCAGGTCGAGGGCAAACTGCTCGTCATCGGTGATGTTGAACTTCTTCACATCCATCTTGGGGAAGATGTAGAACGCCGCACGCGGCTTGACCACCGAGATGCCATCGATCTTGTTAAGCGCCTCATACACAAAGTTGCGCTGCTCGTAGACACGGCCGCCAGGACGGATGTAGTCGTTGACGGACTGATGGCCACCGAGTGCCGTCTGAACGATCGATTGGGCCGGCACGTTGGAGCACAGGCGCATGTTAGAGAGCATGTTGATGCCCATGATGAAATCGCTCATACAGCGCTGGTTGCCCGAAAGCACCATCCAGCCAATACGATAGCCCGCGATCATGTGCGACTTGGAAAGGCCGCTAAAGGTGACGCAGGGCAGATCGGGAGCGAGCGAGGCAATCGAAACGTGCTCGTAGCCGTCCATGCACAGACGGTCGTAGATCTCATCGGCAAAGATCATGAGCTGGTGCCTGCGCGCAACCTCAACGATGCCCTCGAGCACCTCGCGCGGGTAGACCGAGCCCGTGGGGTTGTTGGGGTTGATGATGACGAGGGCCTTGGTCGCGCTCGTGATCTTGGACTCCATATCCTCCAGGTCGGGATACCAATCCGCTTGCTCATCGCACAGATAGTGCACGGGATGACCGCCGGCAAGGGTCGCGCACGCCGTCCAGAGCGGATAGTCGGGGCTGGGGATCAGAATCTCGTCGCCATTGTCGAGCAGCGCGTTCATCGAAAGCTGAATGAGCTCGGACACTCCGTTGCCCGTGTAGATATGCTCCATCTGAACATTGGGCAGGCCTTTGATCTGCGAATACTGCATGATCGCCTTGCGCGCAGAGAACAGGCCGCGCGAGTTGGAATAGCCTTCGCAGTCGGGCAGCTGCTGACGCATATCCTTAATGACCTCATCGGGCGTGCGGAAACCGAAGGGTGCCGGATTGCCGATATTGAGCTTGAGGATGCGCTCGCCTTCGTCCTCCATACGGGCGGCCTCGTCGACGACGGGACCGCGCACATCATACAGGACGTTATCAAGCTTGGTGGATTTAGAAAAAGTACGCATGGTGGTGCTCCTTGGAATTTGAGCTGAGGGATGGGGTTCGGGCTTGGAAACGTTACGGGGCGATGATGCCTCGCCTTGATCGGCGTCACCGGCAAGCAGCCAGGTAACATCGACCTCCAAAATGCGGGCGAGCAGCTCTGCCACATCGCGCCGCGGAATCGTCTTGCCGCTCACATATTGGCTCATCTGACTCTTGCCGAGTTTTTTGCCGAGCATCTCCGATGCGCGGATTACGTCCGACTGGCGAACGTCGCGATCGGACATAGTCTGTCGCAGGCGATCGCTAAACGTCTCTTGGGCCACTAGAACCTCCTTGCTGGCAAAGTTCAATTTATAGAACACGAATTGAACCTGAGTTCAATTTAGGCAGCAGTATAGCGCGACGCATTATCCGAAAGTTCAATTTCATAAGAAAATGTACCGAGCCCCGAGAATTGTCCCAAAGTGGACAACAGGTACGCGCTTTTAGAGATATTCAAGGAAACGAGCCGCCGCAAGAGAAACGTCAGCCGTGCGATATATGGCATTAATCTGGCGATGAGGATGTCCCTCGAGCGGGCGCACGGCAATATCGAACTGGCAGCGGCGCAAGATGAGCGCCGGAAGAATGCTCACGCCCAGACCGTCCTCGACCATGGCCATAATCGCATAGTCATCCCAGGTCGACAGTTTTGAGCGCACCGTCAGGCCCGCGCGGCGAAACAGCGGCGTAATCTCGTCGTCGCCACCGCGTTCCAGCAGAATAAACTGCTCGTTGGCCAAATCGGCAAGGGAAACGACCTCCGCGGTGGCAAGCGAGGAGTCCGCTGGCACCACGGCCATCAGCTCGTCTTGCACCAACGGCCGCGACGCCATGCCGGCGCCGCGTGGCTCACGCGGAATAAAGCCCAGGTCGCAGCGGCCTTCCGCCACCCATTGCTCTATCTCGGAGTAATCGCCCATCAGCAACTCATAATTAACGTCCGGGTGATCGGCGCGAAAGCGCGCAATCACCGGCGGTAGCACGTGGGTCGCCACGCTCGAAAACGTACCGATGCAGATTTTGCCGCGCATGAGTCCACGCATCTCATCCACCCGTCGCTGCAAGCGAGTGAATTCCTCGCAGAGCGCCTCGACAGCCGGCATGACCTGCCGCCCGTCGGCAGAAAGCACTACGCCCTCGCGACTGCGGTCGAGCACCTTAAAGCCCCAATCGGCCTCAAGATCGGCCACCATGCGGCTCACGCCCGACTGCGAATAGCTCAGCCGCTCTGCAGCACGCGTAAAGCTGCCGGCACGCACCGTCTCAAGCAGCACTTGTATCTTTTGGATATTGGTCTCCACGGCACGTCCCCACCCTTACATGAGTTTTTGTCATGTTTGCCATGCATTATATTGGCTTTTCTTCTAAAGCCAGTTCACCCATAGTGAACATGTTCGGATATAGAGGGGATGTCAGCGCATGAACAACGGACTGTTTACGTACTTAGCAGCATTGCTATTGTTTGGCTCAAACGGCATCATCGCCGCTGCCATCGCGCTGCCGAGCTCCGATATCGTGCTCCTGCGCACGTTTTTGGGCGCACTCTCGCTTGTCACCGTCCTCGCCATCACCCAACGCCATAAGTTGCAGGCGCCATCTCGCCCCCGCGAAGCCGCAGCCCTTCTCCTCTCGGGAGCCGCGCTGGGCGCCAGCTGGATTTTTCTGTTCCGCGCCTACCAGACGATCGGCGTCGGCGTATCCTCGCTGCTGTACTACTGCGGCCCCATCATTGTCATGGCCCTCTCCCCGCTCATTTTTGGCGAGAAGCTGACCGGCGGTAAAATTACCGGCTTCATAGCCGTCGCCTGCGGCGCCTTCCTCATCGCGGCCCAAGGCCTCGGCGGCAATATGCCCATCGCGGGTATCGTGTGCGGCATCGCTTCGGCCTTCTGCTACGCGTTGATGGTCATTGCCAGCAAGGGAGCGCCACATATCGAAGGTCTCGAGAACTCCACGCTCCAGGTGAGCGCCGCCTTTGTAACCGCGTTGATCCTTACGCTCCTCACGCAAGGTGTCCCCTCGTTCCTCTCCCCCAGCATTGCCGCCGGCATCGATTGGCGCGCCGTTGCCATGCTCGGCATTGTCAACACCGGCATCGGTTGCCTGCTCTACTTTAGCGCCGTCGCCAAACTGCCTGTGCAGACCGTCGCCGTCGTCGGCTACCTTGAGCCACTTTCGGCCGTCGTGTTCTCGGCCGTCCTTTTGGGCGAAACCATAACACCGGTCCGCCTGATGGGCGCCGCGCTGATCATCGGCGGCGCGATCTTTTGCGAAGTCGCCGGCAAACGCGCAAACACCAAGGCTGGCATCGCCCAGACAGCACGTGCTTAATAGCCCCTGCTCTGAAATGCTACATGCGTATATGAATAATCCCCAGCTGGGGATTATTGTCTAAAGCTAACCAATGTGCCAAACTGCTCTTATATGTATAAAGATGGCATAAAGGTCTATTGCCCTTGGCAGAGGCCAGATGTCTAAGGGAGTCCACGTGGCACACAACAAACTGGAGGCAAGCCCCCAAGACCAGCGTGGTCAAGGCGGGCATGGAGCCATTCCCCTCTCCGCTGGCATGCTGCTCGTAACGCTCGGCGTCGTCTATGGCGACATCGGCACGAGCCCCATGTACACCATGAAATCAATCGTCGCCAACAACGGCGGCATCGGTACCGTCAGCGAGAACATGATCTTAGGAGCGCTTTCGCTCGTCATCTGGACCATGACGCTCGTGACCACGGTCAAGTACGTGGTTATCGCCATGAAGGCCGATAACCACAACGAGGGCGGCATCTTCGCCCTGTTTAGCTTGGTGCGCAAAGTGGCGCCGTGGCTGATCCTTCCCGCCATGATCGGCGGCGCGGCGCTGCTCGCCGACGGCATCCTCACCCCCGCCGTCACGGTCACCACGGCCATCGAGGGCTTGCGCACTATCGAGTGGGGCCATGCGCTTTTGGGCGACGGCCAGACCAACGTCATCATCATCACCATCATCATTATCTGCGGCCTGTTTGCCATGCAGCGCGCCGGCACTTCGTCGATCGGCAAGCTGTTCGGCCCGCTCATGACGCTGTGGTTCCTGTTCTTGGCTGGCGCCGGCCTGTTCAACATGCTCGGCAACCTGTCCATCCTACGCGCGCTCAACCCCATCCGCGGCATCATGTTCTTGTTCTCGCCCATCAACCACTCGGGCATCATGGTGCTCGGCTTCGTCTTTCTGTCGACGACCGGCGCCGAGGCCCTCTACTCGGACATGGGTCACGTGGGCAAGGCTAACATTTACGCATCCTGGCCGTTCGTAAAGGCGGCCCTCATCCTTAACTATCTGGGCCAGGGCGCTTGGCTGCTCGCCAACAACTCCAATCCCCAGATGCTCGCGATGGACATCGTTAACCCGTTCTACATGATGCTTCCCGAGCCCCTGCGCCCCTTTGCCATCGTGCTTTCGGCCGTAGCGGCCATCATCGCCTCGCAGGCCCTCATCACCGGCTCTTTTTCGTTGGTTTCGGAGGCAACGCGCCTCAACCTTATGCCGCACCTTCGCATCCACTACCCCAGCGACACCAAGGGCCAGCTATATATTCCGCTTGTCAACAACATCATGTGGGTCGGCTGCATCTTCATCGTGCTGCTGTTCCAGAACTCCGAGCGCATGGAGAGCGCCTATGGCCTCGCCATTACCGTGACCATGCTCATGACCACGACGCTTTTGACGAGCTACATCGCCGGCATCCTCAAGCACAAGCTGGGCGCCTGCGTCTTCGCCCTGCTCTTTGGTGCCATTGAGCTGTGCTTCTTCGCTTCGTGCCTCACCATGTTCTTTGACGGCGGCTACGTCATGATCTTCCTGGCCGCATTGCTGTTCGGCCTTATGTACGTGTGGCGCCGCGGCACCGCCATCGAGCGCACGCAGACGATTCTGCTGCCCGTCTCCAAGTACATCGACCAGCTCAACCGCCTGCGCAATGACGAGACCTACCCCGTGCTCGCCGACAATCTGGTGTTCCTCACCAACAGCCCCGACCCGCTCACGCTCGACCGCGACGTGCTCTATTCCATCCTGGACAAGCACCCCAAGCGCGCCAAGGCATATTGGTTCATCAACGTACACGTTACCGACGAGCCCTATACGCACGAGTATTCCGTTGAGACCTTTGGCACAGACTTCCTGTTCCGCGTGCGCTTGGACCTGGGCTTTAAGGTCAATCAGCGCATCAACGCCTACCTGCGCCAGATCGTCGGCGACCTGATGGCCTCGGGTGAGTTGCCGCCGCAGCACCACACCTACTCCATCTACGAGACGCGCGGCAACGTGGGCGACTTCCGTTTTTGCATGCTGCGCAAGATGCTTGCCCCCGAAACGGACATCAACCGCAACGACCATCGCGTCATGGCCATCAAGTACGCCGTCCGCCGCGCCTGCGGAAGCCCGGCACGTTGGTACGGTCTCGAGAACTCGGCCATCATCATCGAGTACGTGCCGCTGTTTGCCCGCATGCGCCCGGCCGTTAAGCTCGTGCGTACCCAGGTGCCGCTCGAGGTTCAGATCGAAGAAGCCGAGGAAATGGAAGTCGATATCTTCTCGGACGACTTGGTCAACGGCAACGAGGCCGGTAGGGACATGAACGTCGATCCCACCGAGCTGCTCGAGAGCGTCGCCGATACGCCCGAACAGCAACAGCTCGACGGCCTCGAGAACGAACAACTCAACGACGCCAACTTCTAGCGACGTCACAAATCAACGACAGCGGCCCTGCACCTCACGAGAGACGCAGGGCCGCTTTGCATTGCAGTAAAGCTATCGGCTACGAACGGCGCGGCTCGGGAACCACGAGCCTATCGGGGCTCGCGCCCTCGGCATCCATCAGGCTCACGTAGCGAATCGACGGATCCCCATACATCGCGTAGTAATAATTGCCCGTGCGCGCGCTAAAGCATCCGGTGTAGATAGTCTTCTCGAACTTGCCATCGCCCATCCTGGACGCCCCCTCAATCATCAGCACGCCCTCGAGCGAGCGGAACATGCGAACGACGTTTTCGGTCTCGCTCTCCTTTTGCGGGTAATTGGCATTGAGGTACGCCGCCTTTACAAAACGGCTCGGCGAATAGCAATCGCCCGGAATGCCGCGCATGCCGGCACCGGCTCCATAGGGCTTAAGCTCGGCGCCACGCCACGTCGCCGTTTGCGGAAAATCGCTTGTGGCGGTGATATAGGTGCGCAGGTTTTCCATGTGCCACGGGAAGGTCGGCTGGTTGGCAAGGGTGTCGACCGGATCGTCGTATACATGAAGGCCGTCAGCCATCATCTCGACCACGATGCTGCGCTGGCTGTCGCCGATAATCCAATGGAGCAGCGACACGCCCAGCCCCTCTCCTGCAGATTTGGCAACAATCACCGTGTCGCGCAGCGCGGCCTCGACCTCATCGACCGTCGAGAACGTCGCTGCCACCCACAGGGGAAACTCATAGGCCGCGATATTGGTCTTTCCATCAACCGGCCCCTCGGCATACTCGGCATAACCCGGGAAATTGAGACCCGCCACGGCGAGGCCCGCATCGTTGCCGCAGTCGAAGAACATAGGGTAATTCTTGTAATCGATGCACATACCGATCACCGCGTGTGCCGCTGTCGCGTCGTCGATAAACGAATACGGAATGTGAAACCCGCGAGGCATCACGCGAACCTGTTGGCCATAGTCAAAGCTCCAGTCGAGGTTGCGGCCTAGATACATGTGGCCAGAATTATCGGTAAATCGAATACTCGTACACATAGCGCCTCCTAGCTTTACGTTCTTGCTAATTTCATTGTCTCCAAACAAAAAGGCGCTAAACACAAAAGCCCGGACATGACAACAATGTCATGCCCGAGCTATTCAAGCTGGATAAACTCAACCAAGTTAACCCCGCAGGTCGTCTAAGGGGTCAAAGTGCCGCAGATTGCCACGAAAGAGGAGCGAAGCGTACTTAAGGTACGCGAGCGACGATTGAGCGGCAAGGTGCGGTGCTTTGGTCCCCTTAGACCAACTTTCCAAGACAGTGGTCGATCATATGCTGGATCATCTGTGCCTCAAAGCCCGCGTAGTCGCGGCGGCACTCCTTCATCTTGCCGTCGACAATCTGGTCAAAGGCAACCTTGCACTTGATATAGCGCGTGGACTTGGTGACCTCCTCGTGCGTCAGGCAACTCTCCTCCATCTTGCTGGCGCCCAGGCCAAACACCAGACGGGGGTTGTAGAGCACGTGGGGCTCGCCGGCGTCGTCCAGATAGACGCAAACCTTCTTGGTAACGCCAATCTGGTTAGCGGCAAGGCAGCCGGCATCGTCGAGCGACTTGATGGTATCGATCAGGTCCTGTGCGACCGACTCGTCCTCGACGGTCGCAACCTCGCAACGCTGGGACAGGATAGCCTCGTCGTGGCAAAGCTCTTTAATCATACGTTCCTCCATAGGGGTCGTTGTAACCGCTTAAGTATACGGTACCCACACATTTTCATGCGAAAAATACCGTCCGTCTGCTACGAAGCGCCGAACATCAACATGCGAGGAACAACAGCGTCGTAAAGGGGCTATAGTGGGAGCGTTCGTGTCAATCGGCCTAAACTCGGGGCCGAACAAGGAAAGGGTATGCATGGACGAACTATTTCACGTCAGCGAGCGCAAGTCCACAATCGGGACCGAACTCCGCGCTGGACTGACAACATTCCTGGCGATGGCCTACATCATCGCCGTCAACCCTGCGGTGCTCTCGGGCGCCGGCATCGATGCGGGAGCGCTCGCCTGCGCCACCTGCCTGGGCGCCGGCATCATGACCATCTGCATGGGCATCTTCGCCAACCGCCCGCTCGCCTGCGCGTCGGGCTTAGGCGTCAACGCGATGATTGCTGGAATCACCACCACCGTCTGCGGCGGTGACTGGCACGTGGCCATGAGCGTCATCTTCCTTGAGGGCGTCGTCATCTTGCTGCTCGTGCTTTGTGGCCTACGCGAGGCCATCATGGACGCCATCCCGGTTGTCCTGCGTCACGCCATCTCGGTGGGTCTGGGCCTGTTCATCGCCATGATTGGCCTGTGCGATGCCGGCATTATCACCGCTGGCGCCGGTACACTCGTCGGTCTGGGCGACATCACCTCCCCCACCTTCATCGTCGGCATCATCTCCATCCTGGTGACGGTCGCCCTCGCCTGCCGCAACGTCCCCGGCTCGCTGCTCATCGGCATCGTCGTCGCCGTCATCGCCGGTATCCCCCTAGGTGTGACCCAGGCTCCGACCGGTATCATCGCCCCGCTCGACTTCTCGAGCATCGGTGGCCCCATCGCCGACGCCGGCGGCGTGCCCGCCATCGTCAAGGTCCTTACCGACCCCGCGCTCCTCGTCATCTCGTTCTCGCTGCTCATGAGTGACTTCTTCGACACCATGGGCACCGCGATGGCCGTGGCCAAGCAGGGCGAGTTCCTCACCGACGACGGCAACGTCGAGAATATCAAGGAGATCCTGATCGTCGACTCCGCCGCCGCTGCTGTGGGCGGTTTCATGGGCGTCTCCTCCATCACCACCTTCGTCGAGTCCACCTCTGGCGCTGCCGACGGTGGCCGCACGGGTCTCACCTCCGTCACCACCGGCGTGCTGTTCATTCTCGCCGCGTTCTTCTCCCCCATCGTCACCATCGTTTCCAGCGCCGCCACCTGCGGTGCTCTGGTCTACGTCGGCTACCTCATGATGAGCGAGGCCTCCGAGATCGACTGGTCCGACGTGTCGCAGGGTTTCCCGGCGTTCATGATTGTCGCCGGCGTGCCCTTCACCTACTCCATCTCTGCCGGCATCGGTCTGGGCTTTATCGCCTACGTGATCGTCGCGCTCTTTAAGGGCGAGGCCTCCAAGATCAAGCCGCTCATGTGGATCGCAGCCCTCGCCTTCCTCGTCTACTTCTTCGTAGCGTAGCGGCAAAGCTGCCAAAGCAGAACACCAAAGCGCGGAGTCGCATCGAGCGGCTCCGCGCTTTTCTTTTAAAGCCAGGCAACGCACGGACGCGCGATGTATTGCTTCCCGAATTTTGGACATTTTGCCCTCCAAACGGCACTACCGCCGGTTACATCCTGCAGATATGCTGGGCGTAATCGCATAGGCCCCATGAGGATGGGAGTAACCATGGCCGCCTTGTTCACGACCCCCAAGCGCAATGACAAAACCTCTGGAGCCCATTTTGTCGAGCCCGACGTGCGCCGTCGCACGCTGCTCGCACACGGCAGTTGGCGTCGCGTGACGCGCCGCATCGTTGTAGGCGCCGTATGCGCGCTTACGGTGAGCTCGCTGCTCATGCCGAGCGTCTCGCTCGCAGCGGAATGGGTCAAGGTCGGCGGCAACAAGTACAACACCGCGGCGAGCGACGAGGCCGGTACCTGGTCGTGGGACGGCGCCGACGACTTGAAGCTCAACAACTATAACGGCGGCGAGATCCAGGCCGCAGGCAAGCTCAACGTGAATTACTCGGGAACCAACATCGTCACTGCCGAATGGATCGAAAGCATCAACGTTTCTCATGGCACTAACGAGAATGCCGAGCTCAATATCCAAGGCGACGAGGGCGGCACGCTCAGCGTGACATCTACTGAGGACGCTATCCTCTCCACGGGTAATATCAACATCGACGGAGCCGGATCCGTCAACGCCACGAGCACTGGGTTTGATGCCATCAATGCCGGAGGTGATCTCGCTATCAAAGGTTCGGGCAACGTCAACGCCACGGGTGCATCGGATGGCATCAGGGCAAACGGCAATATCACGATTGACGACAGCGGAGCCGTCACCGCCAGGGCTACCAAGGACAAGGGTATTGGAGCCGACAAGAACCTCACCATCAAGGGTGGCGGGACGGTCGAGGCAAGCTCAGCCGATGGTGAGGCCCTTTGGAGCGGCGGCAATATCAACATCTCGGACGGCGGCCAGGTCAAGGCAAGCTCCGAGAAAGACGCTGCCGTCGAGGCCAAGGGCAGCCTCGCAGCCACAAACGCCTCCCTCAACGTAAACGGTGTTGAATATGGCGTCTATGCCCACAAGGGCATCACCCTCGATCATGCAAACGTGACGGTCCGTGCAAGTAAAGGCAGATACGGTGGCGCCAACGCCCTCTTCACCTACCAGGACGACATCGTCGTCAAGAACGGCTCCACCGTGGACGCGTTTGCGGAAGGCGAGGTTTCGGCTGCATTCTCCACCAGAAACGATCGGCCCAACGAGAAGGGCGGCCACATCTACATCAGCGACTCCGTTGTCAAGGCCATAGCCCGCTATGTCGAGAACGGCGACGGCCCCATCCCCTACAGCGAAAACCAAGATGGCGAGACGAGGCGCGAACCCCAAGGCGAGAACATCGGCATCATCGCCCAAACCAGCGAGGGCGTCACACCCGCAGTCATCTCGATCATCCGCAGCAAGGTAACGGCCGAAGGAGATACAGCGGCAATCTTTGCCCGTGCCATGAGCGCTGACGGCAAGACAATCGGCACCATCAAGATTGAGAACGCCGCCATCCAGACGCCCGAAGGCGGCAAGGTCATTGACTATCGCAAGCTCCGTGACGGCATCTACGAGGCAGGCCAAGCCATCGGCACGGGCGACGCCACGGTCGACTCCCTCTATATCAAAGCAGTCGCCAAAAGTACGACCATCGCACCTCCCGAGGTAGCCAAGCCGGAAGACCCCAAGCCCGACGAGACCAAGCCCGCAGAAAGCAAGCCCGCGGAGTCCAAGCAGAACCCCAAGCCTGAGGGCTCAAAGCCGACCAAGGCCGTTGCGGCTTCAACCACGAAAGCCAAGACTACCGGCGTGCTCGCGGCAACCGGCGACACCTCGGGTGCGGCCATCGTGGCAACCGTCCTTGCGGGAACAGCCGCTATCGCCGCAGGCACCATGGCGAGCCGTAAGCGTTCTTAGACGCCTCTGCGCACATGGCAGCTCCCGCGAAGGCCCCGAGCCCCAGCACCGTTTAACAACGCCACCGCCGAGCTCCCCTCCGGCGGTGGCGTTTTCCATATGCGTCCGCAGGGGATGCACGAGATTGTCTTTGGTCTAGCCCAACCGGCATACGCTGGCGTGCGACAATTGGGGCTGCCGATATCACAACACTGAGAGAAGCCCGTCATGGAAGCGCATCAAAAGCAGATAACCGTTTATTCGAATCATACGGAAAGCGCGCCTGTCATCTACCTTCCTGTGGTCGTGGGCGACGGCAGCGAGGTTTATAAGTGTTGCCGAGAGCTCGACTGTCCGCCATTCGCCCTCGTCACCATTGGCGGGCTCGATTGGAATCGCGAGCTGAGCCCCTGGGCATGCGACGGGACCGTACGCGATGCCGAGCCTTTCGGCGGCCAAGCTGCCGATTTTCTTGATGAGCTGCTGAATCAGATAATCCCCCAGGTCGAGTCGTCGCTTCCTCAGCCGCCCACCTGGCGCGGCATTGCCGGTTACTCGCTCGCGGGCCTCTTCGCACTCTGGTCCCTCTGGCAAACCGACGCCTTTGACCGCGCCGCGAGCGCATCGGGGTCGCTATGGTTTCCCGACTTTGTCGACCGTGCCAGCACGGCCCCTTTTGCCGGCAGCCCGCAAGCCGTCTACCTGTCACTCGGCAAAAAGGAAACCAAGACGCCCAACCGCATGATGCGGCATGTACTCGACGACACACGC
The DNA here is from genome assembly GCA_958408685.1 of uncultured Collinsella sp. Lineage (GTDB taxonomy): Bacteria > Actinomycetota > Coriobacteriia > Coriobacteriales > Coriobacteriaceae > Collinsella. Next base: position 15,329 of record CATYLC010000016.1, read on the forward strand.
GCGATGGAAGCGTTGCTCGTCGAGCGCGGCATTCCAACAACGCTGGAGCTCAACCCCGGCAATCACTTTGCCCAAACTGACCTGCGCATGGCGCGCGGCATCCACTGGATATTGACGCATTAAAAATGGCGTCCACGCGTACATACGCATGGACGCCATTTTTAATTTGGCTGAACGCAGCTACTATTCAGCAGTCTCCTCGAGTTCAGATACGGCGGGCGTCGAGGATTGGGACATGGAAGTCCTTTCATGATGGAAGGGCGATCAGGCATATCGGATAACCTGCCCGAACGATACGATCCGGACCATTGTACGTGATACGTCATGTCTCGCGCGCGCCGTCACCTGCAAGCGGTAGCGTTACTTCCAAACGCGCTCGGCAATGCGCTTGACCAGCGCGATCTTTGCCCACTGTTCGTCCTCGGTCAGCTTGTTGCCAATCTCGCAGCTGGCAAAGCCACACTGCGGAGACAGATACAGGTTCTCGAGCGGCACGTACTTTGCCGCCTCGCGGATGCGCTCGACGATGGCGTCCTCGTTCTCGAGCTCTGCCGCCTTGGTGGTTACCAAGCCCAGCACGACCTTCTTGCCGGGAGCGACGTACTTGAGCGGCTCAAAGCCGCCGGCGCGCGGCGTGTCGAACTCCAGATAGAACGCATCGACATTCTCATGTGCGAACAGGTACGGCGCGATGGGATCGTAGCCGCCTTCAAAAGCGTAGGTGGAGTGGTAGTTGCCGCGGCACACGTGCGTGTTGATAACCAGATCGTCGGGCTTGCCCTCGGTGGCGGCGTTGTTGAGCGCCACGCCCAGCTCGCTTACCTTTTGCAGGTCGACCGGGCTCATGCCGGTTTTGGCGACAAAATCGGTATCGCAGTAGATACCCCAGGTGCAGTCATCAAACTGGATGTTGCGGCAGCCTGCTGCGTACAGGTCGGCGATCACCGTGCGATAAGCGGCTGCAATGGCGTCGGCAAGTTCCTCATCGGTCTTATAGACAGCGCGCAGGCTCTCCTGCTGGCCGTCGCAGCGATCGAGCGTGACCTCAGAGAACGTCTGGATCGGCGCCGGAATGGTCTGGCGTGCGACCTGGCCCTCCCCCTCAAGCGCCTTGACGAACTTAAAATGCTCGACGAACGGGTGGTTCTCGCCGCTAATGGGACCGGTAACCACAGCGGTGTCGGCCGTCGTCTCCTCGTCATGGAACATATAACCCGTGCGTGAGGTACGGCGCTCAATGCCGTTGAGTCCCCACATAAAATCGAGGTGCCAGTAGCTGCGGCGGAACTCGCCATCGGTAATCACCTGCAAGCCGGCAGCCTTCTGCTTGGCCACTAAGTCGCGGATGGCCTCGTCCTCGACGGCCTTAAGGCCGGAAGCGTCGAGTTTACCCGCGACATAGGCGGCACGGGCGTCCTTTACAGCCTGCGGACGAAGAAAACTGCCGACGATATCGGCACGAAACGGCGCGTTCGGTTGAATCGAAGTGCTCATAGATATCTCCCTTTGCATTGGTTGCTTTACTGGGACAGAGTATGAGCGTTCATATGGCCATCGTAAAATATACGTTTATAACAGTTTGATATAGATGCTTCCTATATCAGTCTGGACTGCCATAAAGAGACTTGAACTGTGCGGAGCACAGCAGCCTAGATATGCTGACGAATCGCGTCGATATAGGCCCGACCGTAGCGCGTGAGCGTCGTATTTTTGCGCGTGATAATGCCAATCTCCATGTATTCGTCCACATCGAGCGGAATCGAGATAATACCGGGGCCGTTAAGTTCATGGCTGATCACGCCCGAACACACCGTGTAACCGTTAAGGCCCATAGCCAGGTTGAACAGCGTCGCACGGTCGCGCACGCGGATATTCTTGCGGCGCTCAAAGGTCGAGGTCAGCTCCTCAGAATAATAAAACGAGTTATAGCTGCCCTGCTCATAGGACAGGAATGGGTAGTCTTCCAAGTCCTCGAGCGTCACACTCGAGCGACCCGCCAGCGGATGGTCGGCGCACACGAAGACATGCGGCGCGGCGCAGAAGAGTCCTTCGAACACGAGCTCGTTGGCCACCAGCATGCGCTCGATGACCTCGCGATTGTGCTCCGACAGATACAGGATGCCGAGCTCGCTTTTCATATGCGCGACATCCTCGATAATCTCGTGAGTCTGCTCCTCGCGCAGGGTGAAGTCGTAACGCGCGGCATCGAACTCGCGGATCACGTCAACAAACGCGTTAACGGCAAAGGAATAATGCTGGCAACTCACACTAAAGTGCGGCACCTGCTCGGATGCGCCCTTGTACTTGCCCTCGAGCAGGTCGGCCTGGTCGAGTACCTGACGCGCGTAGCCCAAGAAGGTCTCGCCTTCCTCGGACACAATGACGCCCTTGTTGGTGCGCTCAAAGATATGCACGCCCATCTCGTTTTCGAGATCGCGGATCGACGCGGTAATCGAAGGCTGCGATACAAAGAGCCGGCGCGAGGCCTCGGTAATGCTGCCGCATTCGGCAACTTTGACGACATATCTGAGCTGCTGGAGCTTCATGGCTGTCTCCTTAGCTGTTCGCGAGATTCGCGTCGGCAGTACCCGGCAGGCGCATAAACGGCGGCATCTCCCCCGTCGCGGCGCAGGCGGCAATCTGATGCAAAGCCCCGGCGACCGCATCATCTGCCGCGGCGCCGATATGCCAGCGCGCGGCAGCCGTGACGGCCTCGTTGGCATTGGCGACTGCAACGGAGTTGGGAACGGCATCGATCATGGGCAGATCGTTATCGGAATCGCCAAATACAGCCACCTCGTCGGGCGTCAGGCCCAAGGCGCGCGCCAGCTCCAGCGCAGCGCAGCCCTTGTCCCAACCATCCGGAAGGATGTCGAACAGGCGCACTCGGTTGTTGGGAAACACAAGCGAAAGTTCCGGTACCTCAACGGCAACGCGCTCGCGTAGCTCCGCGAGCTCCTCACGCGAACGGGCACTCCAGATATTCGCCTTAAACACCGGCGCGCCATCGACAACAGGACGGCACGGGGCCTCTTCGCCTTTGAGCCACGCATTACCGCCCGACTCCATGGCGCGACGAACGCGCTCGGGATCGCTCGTCACGCAGTAGGCATCGTTATCCCAAAAGTCGTCACCCAGGCTGTAGACTTTTAGAAATGTATCGTCGGTTTCTTGCTCCAGATAGTCAGCCAAACGTATCAGAGCATCGTTGTCGATTGCGCGCGAAGCGACTACTTCGCCGTCGACAAACATCACCTGGCCGTTACAGAACGCACCGGTCGAAAAACACTCGGAACGGTTTTTGAACATCCAGCCCATCGCGGACGGCTGACGACCCGAAACCGGCCCAAAGTGCAGACCCGCCGCCTGCATGGCATGAATACCCTCAATGGCGTAGTCGCTGGCGCCGTCATGCCCGGCTGGAATCAGCGTATCGTCCATATCGGTCAGCACAAGTTTGATCATAGAGTCCCCCAGTCATTTTCACCGCAACCATTGTAACGGTGCGCTAGTATAGGGAACAACAGATTCGATGCGGGAGTGCCGGCGGTGCAAACCACAAGGCTGAGAGGGCATGGGGCCCAATCCTTTGAACCTGTCAGTTAATGCTGGCGTAGGGAGCATGCCGCCTTTACAGGGGCGCTGTCTATGCACAGCGCCCCTTTTCTATGCCAAGGAGGCATGTGCAGTGATTGATTCGGAACAGCTTAAGCAAAATGTGGTCAAGGCCGTGGAGGAGATTCGCGCCACCAATCCGATGGCAGGCTCCATCACCAACACGGTGACGATCGACTTTGTCGCCAACGCGCAGCTCGCCGTGGGCGGATCGGCCGCCATGGTCTATCTGCCCGACGAGGGCGAGGCGCTCGTTGCCGGCGGCGGCGCCATCTATCTCAACATGGGCACGCTCTTCCCCATCTACGAGCAGACGATTCCCCGCGCGGCGAAGGCGGCACACGACGCCGACAAGCCCTGGGTGCTCGATCCGGTGGGCCTGGGCATCGGTAGCCTGCGCACCCAGTTGGTAAACGAGCTCAAGCAGTACAAGCCCGCCATCGTGCGTGGCAACGCCTCCGAGATTATCGCGCTCGCCGGCCTGTGGGGTCTTGAGGGCGAGGCGGCCGATCTGAGCCGCGTGCGCGGTGTCGATACCACCGACACGGTAGACGCCGCCCGCGATGCCGCGGTGGCGCTCGCCCGCTACACCGGCGGCGCCGTAGTGGTCTCGGGCGAAGTCGACCTGATCACCGACGGCGCGACGGTGGCCAAGTCCCACGGCGGCAGCCCACTCATGTCCAAGATCACCGGCTGCGGCTGCTCGCAGGGCGGCGTGCTGGCCGTGTACGCCTGCGCCGCCGATCCGTTTACGGCAGCCGTCTGCGGCACCGCCGTCTACAACGTCGCTGGCACGCGTGCTGCCGCCGTCGCCGATGCCCCGGCAAGCTTTAAGGTCGCCTTTATCGACGAGCTCTACCGCGCGAGCGCCCAGGACATCGCCGATAACCGACTCGAGCTCGAGGAGGCATAAGCCATGTCCGAGCCCGCAACCAATGCCGGCATGAACACGCTCGTCGCTGTGGCCATCGCCCCGTGCGGCACCGGCGATGAGCTATCCGCCGAGGTCGCCGAGGTCGTGCGCGTCATTCGCGAGAGCGGCCTTCCCAACCGCACCACCTCGATGTTCACCGAGATCGAGGGCGACTGGGACGAGGTCATGCAGGTCGTGCGCGACGCAACCTTTGTGTTGGCGAGCAAGGGCATCCGCACCGAAGTCGTGCTCAAAGCCGATATCCGACCCGGATTTACCGACACCATGACCGGCAAGCTCGAGCGCATGGAAGCACAAATCAAGAAGCAGGAGGAAGCACGATGAGCATCCGCGACAACCTTGATATCTCGGCCTATCTGGTACTCGGCCCCGAAAACACGCTCGGGCGCCCCATGGGCGATGTGGTGGCCCAGGCACTCGACGCAGGCTTTACCTGCATCCAGGTGCGCTCCAAGGTGGCAAGCGCCCGCGAGATCATTGCGCTGACCGGCAACGCCGCGCAGGCAATCGCACAGGCCGGCAAGACCGGTCAGGTCGCCCTGCTGATCGACGACCGTCTGGACTGTGTGCTTGCCGCGCGCGAGCAGGGTATTGCTGTCGACGGCGTGCACGTGGGCCAGAGCGATATTCCCGTCGAGGTCTGTCGCAAGTTGCTGGGCCCCGACGCCATCGTGGGCCTTTCCGCCCGTTGCGAGGAGATGCTCGAGTACGTCAAGACCGCCGACATGAGCCTAGTCGACTACCTGGGCATCGGCCCACTCCACGAGACCGAGACCAAGCGCGACTGCGGACGCGCGGCCGACGGCTCTATCATCACCAAGAGCTTTGAGGACCTGGCCGCACTCCACGCGGCAAGCCCCGTGCCCATCGTGGTGGGCGGCGGCGTCAAGACGGCCGACCTGCCGCAGCTCAAGGCCACCGGCGTCGACGGCTTCTTTGTGGTGAGTGCCGTCTGCAGCGCCGATGACCCCTACGCCGCGGCCAAGGAGCTCGTCGACACCTGGCAGCAGGCATAGGCATAAGCCGAGCAGTTGCTCCGCGACCCCATAACTTCAGCAATGGAAAACGCATCCCAGTTTGGATCTCCATTCCGGGATGCGCTTTCCGCCGAGATGGCGGCAGCAGCCTCTACCCTGCCAGATATGCCTCCAGTGCCGACAAGGTCGCCTCCGCATCGCGGCGACCAATCTGGTAGATGCGCTCAAGTTCATCGGGCTCGCGACACAGCGACGGCACCTTCACCGATTCGCTCGGCCGCACCACAAAGATCTCGCCGGCAGCCTCGCGACGTGCCAGGTCATCGAGCGTGGCATTGTAGACCTCATGCCGATGCTCGAGCGCTGCGACAAACTCCGGATAGTGACGGAACACGCGCCGCAGCATGGGCATCACGCTGTTGGGCTGCTTCGCAAAGCCCGCCGGCTGCGTGAGCACCACGATATTGCGGTCATACCCCTGCGCAAACAGCCAAGCGCTGGGAATGGAATCGGCCACGCCGCCATCCAGGTACTTGCGGCCCTCAATGGCGACAGGACGCGTCGCCACGGGAATTGCCGACGACGCCCGGATCCACTCGATATCGCGCTCGTCGCCATACGGCAGATCGTGATAGACGGCCTTGCCCGTCTCGATATCGGTACACACGCACGTAAACCGCATGGGGCAGGCGCGATATGTCTCCAGGTCGATGGGATCGCGCTCGATGGGCACCTCGTGATAGGCAAAATCGGCATTGAACATATCGCCGGTTCGCAGCCAGCTGGTCACGCTTGCGTAGCGCTTGTCGGCACAATAGGCCTTGTTGTAGCGAATGGCGCGGCCGATCTGGCGCGATTTAAAATTGTAGCCAAACGCCGCGCCCGCCGAGACACCCACCATATGGTCGCAAGTTAAGCCGTGCTCCATCCAAACGTCGAGCACGCCCGCCGTATACATACCGCGGTAGCCGCCTCCCTCGAGTGCCAGCCCCACCGTGCGCGTCGTATTTGACTGTGCCATGCGACCATCTCCGTCCCCACAAATTCAAACGGAACAAGTATACCCGTCAACATATATCGTCTCAGTCGCATTTTCATCGAACATCGCATCGTCGCGCTACCGCCTGTCGAATAATAGCCGCCCACAGCATGTGCACCCATATATAATTGTGTACTGTTGTTTACACTACTCAGCTGTTATCAACAGCGAACATTAGCCGACAAATTAACTCAACAACGCAGCAAGGCGGGGGCCTGAATACACGCAAAACGCCGAGCAACGACGCGTGTACACAACGAGCTCGCCCGACGCAATCCGCCCCGACCTCAGAAAGCCGCTTAGAACATGGATACCGTCAGCAATTACACCGAAACGCTCGAAAAGACCGTCCGTGACCTTCTCGAGCGGCAGGAGGATCTGATCAGGACTGCCTTTACCGACCAGCTTACTGGGCTTGGCAACCGTGGCGGCTTTGCCCGTTCCCTCGAGGAGCTCTGGGAGCAGGACGCCCCCGTTACCATGGCGTTCATCGATATCGACAATCTCAAGCACTGCAACGACATCTTTGGGCATGACGAGGGCAACCGCTATATCTTGCAGGTAAGTCTCTATCTTAATCTGTATATGAAGGTGGGCGAAGCGGCGTTTCGCATAGGCGGCGACGAGTTTGCCATCCTATCTACGATTGCAACCGAGGACGACCTTGCCGAACGTCTGAAACACTGCCGAACGGTTCTGCTCAAAAACAACGATTCCGAGATGCCCCACTCGTTTAGCTACGGAGTGTCACATGCCGACCCCGCCCTGGGCGAAGCTTCCAATCGCATGACGCTCGATGCCGACCATCGCATGTACGACTACAAGCTACGTCATGCCATGCACCTCGATCGACGCAATATCACGCAAGTTCACGCCGACGACTTCGAAATAAGCGATCGAATTTTTGACGCCTTTTCGATGCTCAATGAGGGCCGATATTTCTTTATCGAGAACTTGGACAAACATCGCACCCTTTGGTCACAAGGTGCCTTGCGCGATCTTGGCCTTCCCTCGGAGCACATAGACAACTGTCGCGATTACTGGAAAACGCGCGTCCATCCCGACGACCTTGAGGCCTGCATCAACGACATCGACCAAGTCTACAACGGCACCAAGCACCGTCGCGTCATGCAGTATCGTGTGCGCAACGCCGTCGGCGACTACGTCCTTTGCCGTGCTCGCGGGTTTCGTATCGACGGCGACGGAAATGTCCCCTCGCTCTATGTCGGCGAGCTCGTCAACCACTCACTTGCCGAAACCGTCGACGCCGCCACAGGCCTCGGAACGCAGCGCATGCTGGCCAACGCCATCGACGCCTGCCGCCGCGATCGTTGCGAGACAGGGCTTATAGCGGTGCGCGTTCGTGGCACGACAAAGCTCAACGAGCTCTACGGGGCCGAGGCCGTCGACAACATGCTTGCCGAATACGCAGGCCGTATGCTGTCGATCACTCGCGGCAGGAGCCGGGTCTACCGTTCACGAAGCGTTCAGTTCGTCGTGCTCAGCAACGACCTAGACCACGAGGCATTCGAGCAACTGACCCGCCACCTTAAAGAGGCCGTTTTCGCTCCTGTTCGAATCGCAGGCGACACCATTACTCCCGTCTGCCTTGTCGTCCCGGCCTTTTACGAGCACTTAACCCATCAAGCGACCGCCGTTTTAGGCGAACTCAACCGTCGCCTTCGCACGGCCGGCGTGCTTGTTCCCAACGACAGCCTCCCCATACCCGAGGCTGAGCGCAAAAGCGCCATCGCCGAACGTATCGACTCGCTCACGGGTCTCTATCGACCCAGCGAGTTTATGCGGCGCGCCAACGCTTTTCTCGAGGCAAGACGCGACGGCGCCTGGTGCATCGCCACGGTCGACATGGGCCACATGCGCCTGTTTAACGAATGGTATGGACAGGCCGAAGGCGACCGCCTGCTTGCCGATGTGGGCACGGTCCTCAAGGACATCGAGAATGCCGACATGGGCGTCGCAGGGTACTGGGGCCAAGATGACTTTTGCGTACTCATCCCCTTTAAGCACATCACCGTCCATCAAATCTACAACCGCGTTCGCGAGGCAGTAGCCAGGTATGATGGCGGCGTAGGTTTTTGGCCGTCCATGGGCGTTTACCCCATCGATTCCAATGAGGAGATCACCATCGATGCGCAGGCAAAGGCCATGTTTACCAATCGGCGCGCAAAAAACGACTTTAAGGAGCGCATTGCCATTTTTTGCCCCGAGGAGTACAAGCGCGAAATCGTGTTCAACCGCACGCTAACCGAATTCCAGTACGCGCTGTCAAATGGTCGCATCACGTACTATCTTCAGCCCCAGGTCGATATGGAAACCGGCGAGATTATTGGCGCCGAAGCACTCACCCGCTGGATTAACAAGGACGGCTCTCTCATTTCGCCCGCAACGTTTATCCCCGCACTCGAGGAAAGCGGCTTTGTAGTGACGCTCGACAAATATGTTTGGCAGGGCGTCGCCATGTGGCTCCGCGAGCGCCTCAATCGAGGACTTCGCGTGGTTCCGATTTCCCTCAATGTGTCGCGCGTAGACATTCTTGCCTGCGATGTCGCCGAGCATATGGGGTCGCTCGCCGCCCAGTACAACCTGCCGCCCGAACTCATGCACATCGAGATCACCGAGACCGCCTATACCGGAGAGTCCGAGGCCGTGGATAAGCTGACCGCGGATCTGCACACCCGTGGCTTCTCGACCTACATGGACGATTTTGGCACCGGCCAGTCCACGCTCGCGATGCTCAAGAACGTCAACGTCGACGTCATCAAGCTCGACAGCACCTTTGTGCCCACCGACCGCGATCAAGGCCGCAGCACGCAAATCATTTCATCGATGCTCGAAATGGCGCAGTCGCTCCATCTGCCCGTCGTGGTCGAAGGCGTCGAGACAAATGAGCAGGCGAACATGCTACGACAAATGGGCGCCCGCTACGCTCAGGGCTTCCTCTACTACCGCCCCATGCAGGCGAAGGATTTTGAGGCATTGCTCGATGGCGGCAATAACAACTGATACGCTCGCGCGCAAAACGCCACCGTCGGAGGGGACATTTGTCTCCATTAGCTAACTTATATCCCCAATTCAAACCGAATTGGGGATATGATACAAACCGTTGTTCCGCCCAAGGAGGTTATCCATCATGAACGAGTCGTATCGCCTGGGCGAGCAATCGATTATTGCCTATCTTCAGCGACTTGCGAACGGCGTCTCGACCGCCGAACTCGATGTTGCCGCGCTGCCTGCTGGGCTACGCGCCGTTGGCGAGCAACTGCAAAAGACGCATGCCATCCTGCAACAAGAGCGCCAGCTGCTTGAGCGCAACGCCTATATCGATCCGCTCACCAACTTGGGCAACCGCAACGGATTCGACCGTCACGTCGAGCAACTCTGGCGCAAAGGCGACCCCTTCACCTGCGCCTATATTGACATCGACCATCTCAAGCATTGCAATGATAGGTTTGGCCACGCCGAAGGCAATCGCTATATTCTGAGCATCTGCCGCACGCTCTCCGAAACCATGGAGCACGATGAGATGCTGTTCCGTATCGGTGGAGACGAGTTTGTGCTCATCTCGCTCTCCGCAAACGAGATTGAACTCGAGCAGCGCTTGGAGCAGGTACGTACCAGGCTGATCGAGGCGAGCTCAGGTGGCAAGGCGCCCATGATCGGCAGCTTTAGCTTTGGCTGCTCGCGTGTCGATCCACTTGCTGGCGACACGCGTCGCCAGATGACAATGGATGCCGATCGCAAGATGTATCGCTATAAGCTTATGCATCGTGTGCAGCAACCGAAAGACGATGACGCGCCGCAACGCCCAATCGTCGATCAGCTTCCCTGCAACGACCGGGTGTTCCAAGCGATCTCCATGAGCTCCGAGACGCGCTATCCGTTTATCCTCAATCTCGATACGGGAGAATCGCAATGGTCGGTTAACGCCGTGCGCGATTTTGACCTGCCCTCCCAGCACCCTTTTAACTCACTCGACATGTGGCTCGCCCGCGTTCATCCCGAGGACCGCGACAACGTACGTGTCGAGCTCGACATGGTGATAAACGGCACGTGGCACTTCCACTACATGCAGTATCGCGTAATGGATGCCACCGGAAAATACGTGCTTTGCGACTGCACGGGCTACCGCTTGGACGGCACCGATACCGAGCCCGGCATGTATGTGGGCATTATCATCAACCGAAGCTTGGCAGATACGACCGATTCCGTGACCGGCTTGGGCGATATTCACGCCCTGGTCAACGCCATTGGCGAAATGCGTCGCGTGGCGCGCAAGGCTGGTTTGATCGCCATCAAAATCGACGATATCGCTCAGGTCAATGCCCGCTTTGGCTTTGATGCGGGCGACCGCGTTTTGGCAGAATGTGCCGCCTGTCTGGTGGAATGCTCGCGCGGTAAGGGTCGTATGTTCCGCTCGACGGGGCCGATGTTCGTGGCTCTTTTCGACGACTTTGATCCCGAAGAAACCGATGCGATTGCAGAGGAAATCGAGCGGTTCCTGGGTTCGCCCGTGCTCTTTGGCCCATTTGAATATCAGCCGCCCATTCGCGTGGCCACGCTCCATCTGGACGGCGTCGACCGTCAGCCCGTTTCGATTTTGAACGAGCTCAAAGCGTTGCTCGGGAAAGCCGTGCAGGTGCCAGGTACCAAACTGGATTAGCACCGCGCCCACACCGCCTCCCCCATCGTGCGATAATCCTCTGCAGAAGTCACCAAAAGCAGAGGGAGTTTGTGATGAAGGTTCTTTTGGTCAATGGCAGCCCCAAGGCAAACGGCAACACCGCCCGCGCACTCGCCGAGGTCGCCGAGCAGCTCAATGCCGAAGGCATTGATACCGAGGTGTTTCAGCTGGGCGTCAAGCCCATTCGCGACTGCATCGGCTGTGGTCAGTGCGGCAAGCTTGGCGGGCGCTGCACCTTTGACGATGACGTGGTGAACGAGCTCATCGCTGCCGCCGAGCAGGCAGACGGCTTTGTCTTTGGCTCGCCCGTCTACTATGCGCACCCCAGCGGCCGCATCCTTTCGGCCCTCGATCGCGCCTTCTATGCCGGCAGCAAGGCCTTTGCGCACAAGCCGGGCGCTGCCGTCGCCGTCGCCCGTCGCGGCGGTACGTCGACGACCTTCGACGTGCTCAACAAGTACTTCACTATCAACCAGATGCCCGTGGTAGCCTCCACGTACTGGAACAACGTCTTTGGTGCCATGCCGGGCGAGGCCACCCAGGACGCCGAGGGCCTGGCCACCATGCGAAACATCGGCAAGAACATGGCCTGGCTTCTGCATTGTATCGAAGCAGGACAGGCCGCCGGCATCGAAGCCCCCGAAGCCGATCGCGAGCGCACCAACTTCATCAGGTAGAACGGCGGAACATGAATATCCAGATTTTTGGCACCAAAAAGTCTTTCGACACCAAGAAGGCGCAGCGTTATTTTAAGGAGCGCCGCATTAAGGTGCAGTTTATCGACCTTAAGGAAAAGGAGATGAGCAAGGGCGAGCTCACGAGCGTGATGCAGGCGGTCGGCGGCATCGACAAACTGCTCAACCCCAAGGCCAAGGACGAGGAGACACTCGCACTCATTCAGCACCTTACCCCCAGTCAGCGCTTCGACAAGCTGCTCGAGAACCAGCAGGTCTTGGCCGAGCCCATCGTGCGCAACGGCAAAAAGGCCACCGTCGGTTATTGCCCCGATGTATGGGGAGCCTGGGAGTAGCCTGTGTTATTTGCCGGCGCGTGGGTATAAGAGCAGGCGTTTGGCATATGATTCAACTGTAAGCCATGTCTAACAAAGGAGGGCACATGCCCAACAAACCCGTGAAAATCATCATGCTTACCGGATACCTCGGTGCCGGCAAGACCACGCTGCTCAACCACATCCTCGCCAACGACGGCGGTATCCGCGCCGCCGTGATCGTCAACGATATCGGCGAGATCAATGTCGACGCTAGTCTCATCGCCGACGGCGGCCTTTCCGAGACCGACGACCTCATCCCGCTCACCAACGGCTGCATCTGCTGCACGCTTTCGGATGACCTGGCCAACCAGCTGCAGGGCATCGCCGATTCGGGCAACTTCGATTACATCATCATCGAGGCCTCGGGCATTTGCGAGCCCATCCCCATCGCCTACACCATCTCGAGCTTCTGCGACGAGGCCAAGGTGGGCGGCGAGCCTAAGCTCGCGCTCGACAACATCGTGGCCGTGGTCGACTGTGCCCGCATGTACGACGAGTTCAACGGCGGCCGCGACCTGCTGGCCGAGGATATCGACGAGGACGACATAGAGAGCCTGCTCATCCAGCAGATCGAGTTCTGCTCCACGCTGATCCTCAACAAGACCGATACCGTGAGCCCTGAGCAAATCGCCGAGCTCAAGGCCATCGTGCGCAGCCTGCAGAAGGACGCCGTGATCGTCGAGGCCCAAAACGGCGAGGTCCCCATGGAGGAGCTGCTCGATACCGACCGCTTCGACTTTATGCGCGCCTACAACTCCGCCGCCTGGATCGAGGCCATGGAGCATCCCGAGGAGCACGACGACCCCGAGGTGCTCGAGTACGACATCGAGACCTTTGTGTACTCGCGCCGCAAGCCGTTTGACCTGCAGAAGTTCACCGATTTTGTTGAGCAGGAGTGGCCCGACGAGGTCATTCGCGTCAAGGGCCCGCTGTGGCAGACCGGCGATCCGGACATGTGCTACATGTTCGAGCAGGCCGGCCACCAGATGCGCCTGATGGAGAACGGCCTGTTTGTCGACTCGGCGCCCGAGGGCGAGAAGCAGAAGATCATCGACGAGAACCCCGAAATCATGCAGATTTGGGACGACGAGACGGGCGACCGCATGACGAGCCTGTGCATCATCGGCCGTCACATGGACAAGGATGCACTCATCGCCTCCCTCGATGCCTGCTTGACCGACTGGCACCGCGCCTAGGTTTATCCAAGCGGGCATTTTTCCGCCCACGTAACCGCCAAACCACCACGAAGGTGCCCTTCGTGGTGGTTTTTCGTTCTGAGCCAAGGAGATTCATGTTCAATATCGTGCTGTATGCACCCGAAATTCCGGCCAATACAGGCAATATCGGCCGTACCTGCGTGGTCACCGGCGCCCGTCTGCATCTGGTGGAGCCGCTGGGGTTTTCGCTCGACGACAAGACGGTGCGTCGTGCCGGACTGGGCTACTGGCAAAACTTGGACGTGACGACCTATGCCGGCTGGGAGGATTTCCTTGCGCGCAACGACCTCTCCCCCGCCGATGGTCGCCTGCACCTGCTGACCAAAAAGGCACGCCGCACCTATGCGCAAAGCACCTACCGTGACAGTGACTACTTGGTCTTTGGCAGCGAGAGCTCGGGCATTCCCGAGGAGCTGCTCGCCGCGGCGCCCGAGCGCTGCGAGCGCATCCCCATGCTGCGCGATTGCGACTCACTCGATAACGCCGAGACTTGGGAAGCTCACGAGGAATCGCTCGGGCATACCGAGGACAGCCACGAGGCCATCCTGCAGCAGGATATCTGCGGCAACTTCGTTAACCCCGACGACTACCGCATCAGCGCACTCAACCTTTCCAACAGCGCCGCCATCGTCCTCTACGAGGCCCTACGCCAGGCAGGCTTTCCGGGAATGTGACAAAGGGACTATCCTTTTGCCACATTCGAGCGCCACGTCGATGGCACACACGCCTAATTGATGCTCTAGATAAAGGCCCTCACTTTTAATCAGAATTAACTAAAGTAAAATGAAGTTAAACGGCGGTGTGAAAGGAGAGCAGTGTGAAATATCTCGAGAACCCGTTTACCCCCAGTTTTGGTGAGGTTCCTGCCCATCTCGCTGGCAGACAACAGATTATTCGGGATTTGGACCGCGCCTTCTTGAGCCAGCGCAGGCGCCCAGAATTGACCTCAATCTTCTCAGGCGCGCGTGGAACCGGTAAAACCGCTCTCATGTCATCGCTCGCGACAAGGGCGGAATCCCACGGCTGGATAGCCGTAAAGACGACCGCGCTCCCGGGAATGCTTGAGGAAATCGAGTTCGGGACGAAACGCGCCGCAGCCCATCTCATCGACTCGTCCTACCACTTCGAAGTCACCGGCCTCGGAATTGCACCGCTCGGCAGCATCGAGGTCAATCGCGTTCACGATGCCTCAACCTGGCGTTATCGCATGAGCGATATCATCGACCAGCTCAACGGGGCCGGTACCGGTCTGCTCGTCACGGTTGACGAGGTGGACCCGACACTCGACGAGATGATTCAGCTCGCAGCGACGTATCAGCACTTTGTGACCGATGGGAAACGCGTCGCCCTGCTCATGGCGGGACTTCCCAACAATGTCTCGACGTTGCTGAACCACAAGACGGTCTCGTTCCTTCGCCGCGCCCAACAATATCATCTGGGTCGCATTGCCGACTATGACGTGCGCGAGGCCTTGATTCGCACAATCCAGGAAAATGATCGCCTGGCAGATGCTGAGGGAATCGATAGAGCCGTTCGCTCGATCTCTGGTTTTCCCTTCCTATTGCAACTCGTAGGCTACCGTGCCTGGGATCTCACAAGCGATTCGAAGGAAATCTCGTCACGCGACTTTGACCTGGGAATCAAAATCGCGCGCGACGAGATGGACGACCGAATCCTCGCGGCAACCTATCGGGAACTCACTGCAGAGGACAAGCGATTCCTCATCGCCATGCTCGATGACGAGGAAGAGTCCACCACCGCCAACCTTGTCGAGCGCCTTAAGCGTTCGCCGCAGCAGGTCTCCCGCTACCGACGCCGCATGATAGATGCCGGCATCATTGGAGAACGAGGACGAGGGCTCGTCGCATTTGAATTGCCATTCTTCCGCGACTATCTCGCGGCTCAATGCGTGAAATAGGCATCAATGAGGCAAAGAGGCTGTCCCTTTGCCTCATTGTCTATAGATAGCGGCCGGTGATGCTTGCGGGGCAGGCCGCGATGTCGCTCGGCGTGCCGGCGCAGACGATTTGCCCGCCCGCATCGCCACCGCCCGGGCCCATGTCGATCACGTAATCGGCGTTACGGATAAGGTCGAGATCGTGTTCGATCACGATAACCGTGGCGCCCTTGGCGACGAGACCGTCAAACACGTTCAACAGTACCTGAACATCGAGCGGATGCAGGCCGATCGTGGGCTCGTCAAATACGAATACGGCATCATCCTGCACGCGGCCCATCTCGCTCGCGAGCTTAAGGCGCTGTGCCTCACCGCCCGAAAGCGCCGGTGTGGGCTCGCCAAGCGTGAGATAACCCAGGCCCAGGTCGTGCAAGGTCTGCAAACGCGTCTGAACCTTCTTGAGTCCCAGTGTGGCGTCGATGGCCTCGTCCACACTCATGTCCATGAGCTGCGGCAACGTAAGCAAGCTCCCGTCCTTACCCTCGCGATGGATATGCGAGGCGGCCTCGGCGTAGCGCGAACCACGGCATGCTGGGCAGATGATCTCGACGTCGGGCAAAAACTGCACGTCGAGCGATATCGAGCCCGTACCGTCACACGTAGGGCAGCGCAGGGCGCCGGTGTTGTAGCTGAAGGCACCCGCCTTGTAGCCGGCCTCCTTGGCCTCGGGCGTACGGGCAAAGGCGCGGCGCAGCTCGTCATGGATGTCGGCATAAGTCGCTACCGTCGAGCGCACGTTGGCGCCGATGGGCGTGGCGTCAATCAGGTTGGCGCGGACAATGCCTTCGGCATCGACCCAACGCACGTGTCTTGGCAGACGCTCGCCATCTGCCTGCGCCTTGAGTGCCGGAATGAGCGTCTCGAGCACCAACGTCGTCTTGCCCGAACCCGAAACGCCCGTTACCGCGACAAGGCGGCCGCGCGGGATATCGACTTCGAGCGGCTTGACGGTATGGATGGCATCGGTTGCCATGCGGATGTGGCCCTGATCGAACATTTCCTCGTCAGTCACCTGCGGACGCGAGCGCTTGGGCTCGGCGCGCAAAAACGGCGCGATACGGCTGCCCTGCGATTGCTCGACCTCGTCTACCGTACCAGCGGCGATTACACTGCCGCCGCCTGCTCCGGCAACGGGGCCCATCTCGACCAGATAGTCGGCTTCCGCCAGTGCGCGCGTATCATGGTCGACAACAACCACGGTGTTGCCGTCGCCCACCAGGTCGCGCATCACACCCACCAAGCCGTCGACATTGGCAGGATGCAAGCCGATCGAAGGCTCGTCCAGCACATAAAGCACGCCTGTCGATCGGTTACGCACCACGCGGGCGAGTTGCACGCGCTGGCGCTCACCCGTGGAGAGCGTGGCACCGGCGCGATCGAGTGAAAGGTAATCGAGACCCAGGTCGACCAGACGACGGGCCGCGCTCAAAAACGAATCGCAGATATCCGCTGCCATGGGCTGCATCTCAGTCGGCAAGGATGCAGGCACCCCGCGCACCCACTCAATCGCCTCGCCTAGCGTCATGGCCGCAGCCTGCGCCAGATTGATACCGCGCACCTGAGGCAGGCGCGCAGCCTCGGAGAGACGCGTGCCGCCGCAATCGCGGCATGGCCCCTCGCGCAAAAAGCGCGCAACGCGTTTTAAGCCCTTATCGTCCTTAACCTTGGCGAGCGCATTCTCGACGGTATAGACGGCGTTGTAATAGGTAAAGTCGAGCGGCGTGGCGCCCTCGCCGTTCTTGGGAACGTAAAGAATGTGCTTCTTAACCGCGGGGCCGTGAAACACGATGTCGCGCTCTTGAGGCGTGAGCTGGTTAAACGGCACGTCGGTGCGCACGCCCATCTCGCCGGCTACCTGCTTCATCAGATCCCACATGAGCGTACCCCAGGGAAGCACCGCGCCTTCGTTGATGGTCTTTGACTCGTCGGGCACCAGGCTCGCCTCGTCCACCTCGCGCATGACACCAGTGCCGCCGCAGGTAGAGCACGCACCGCCGCTGTTAAAGGCAAGGTCCTCGGCACCCGGCGCGTAGAACTCGCGACCGCACGCAGGGCACGTGAGCGACAGGCCCGCAGCCACGTTAAGGCTCGGCTCCACACGCGCCCCGCAATGCGGGCACACGTGATGGGCACAGCGGCTAAAGAGCAGACGCAGGCTATTGTTAAGCTCGGTCATGGTGCCAAAGGTCGAGCGCACGCCCGGTACGCTGGGGCGCTGATGCAATGCGAGCGCCGCCGGTACGTGCAATACCTCATCCACCTGAGCGTGCTCGGCCTGCGTCAGGCGACGTCGAGTATAAGTGCTGAGCGCTTCCAAGTAGCGACGCGAGCCCTCGGCATAAAGAACCCCCAGCGCCAGCGAACTCTTGCCCGAACCCGACACGCCGGCAATGCCCACGAGCTTTCCCAGCGGAATATCGATATCGATGTCTTTGAGGTTATGGACGCGCGCGCCACGCACCTCGATAGCCTGCGGGCTCATCTTCTGTTCCGTCACCTTTATCACCCTACTCATGCCATAAAACTCGATCGCGAATGTACGCGCCCAGCATGGGCACGGTAAACCGGACGAGGCCGTATCCGGCAGCTTCGATGACGCGCTCGCGAATCAGGCTTGCGCGATATTTACTCGCCCAGCTCTGGGTACGCTCGCAGCGCTCAATGATATCCGCCATGCGCGTCGGTTTGCCCTCGTCAACCGCCATGGCCTCGATAAAGAGGCGCTGTGGACTGTGCAGCCCGTAATACAGAGGCGCGTCAACCGCTTCGTAGAACTCGGAGACGGCATCCGCATGGCCATCCTCGACATCGCGCCTTTCGATGACCTGCGAGCCACGCCGGACAGCAGAGCGCCACATGTAATATCCCACCAGCTGAACCATGTAAGGATGTCCCATGCTCTTGCGCGCCGCAAGGTCCGCTGTCTCCGCGTCAACGTAAAGGCCAGCGTCTTTGACCGTCTGGATATATGAATCACGCACCTTGGGCAAAGAGATAGCCCCCAGCGTACGCTGCTGGGCACGTCGCAAAAACGTCACGCTCGGCTCTTCGAGCAAGTCATCAACCATACTGGGCAAGCCGGCAAAAACCAGCGCAAGACCGCGCTGGTCGCTATCGGGCAAGCCCGTGGCATCTTGATCTCCGAGCACCTGCTGATAGAGAACGGCAAGAGCCGCCAGTTCCTCGATAGACGCCGATTGCGCTTCGTCAATCGCAAACAGTATGCCCTTGCCTGGACCGAGCCTCTTGAGGCGCTCGTTGACCAGCCCTCTCAACGTCTCGCCCTTTGCTCGCGCCGCCTCGACCGACATCCGGCCAAACGACGGACCGAGCTCCATTGACGTCACAACGGGTTTATTCGAGCGAAGCGCGTCGGCCAAGCGATCGCATAAGCCAAGCGAAGCGGAATCGGAGACAACCGCCCATCCGCGCTCATTGGCTAGACGTTGCAGCTCCCGCAGGAGAACTGTCTTGCCACAGCCGCGGTTTCCCGTAATGAGCATGAGCCTACCCGGCGCTCCGGCGCCGTTATCGAGTCCTTCCTCGAAATCTTCGATGACCGACTCGCGGCCGATGAGTATCGGAGGCCGCTTGCCAGCCGTGGGCTTAAAGGGATTTGGATTCATGTCGGCCTCCTCGGATTGGCAAACCCTGGTAATAGTTATACCAACTTATACCGAGTTATACCAATAGCATTGGACAAAGGAGCTGTCCCTTTGTCATATGTGGCCGAAAAACTCGGCGTCTGCTGCTCGCCAGGGGCGGAAGGTGGCGGGATCGATCTTTACGTGCGCCGCGGCGGGCACGTCGTACCATTTGACCGTGTAACCGGCGCCGTGAGAGCAAAAGACCGAGTCGGGCGTGTTGGGCAAATCGGCCTCGGGCTCATAGGCGGCCGTCTCGATTACGCGCTCGGCATCATGGCAAGCCGCATAGCCGGCGAACTCTAGGTACAGATGCCCGCGACCGCTCGTGTAGGCGGCCACCTCCAGCGCGTAATCCTGCACCTCGGATGCCGGCACGCGACCCACAAGCTTTGCCCGATCGCCCGCCATCGTCGGCGGCTCGTACTCGGCACCCATGCGCGTGGCATCCGAGAGCGCCCGGCCCACGCACTCCCCCGGCACCTCGAGCTCAAAGCGATACCACGGCTCCAACAGCACAGCCGCGCCGGCCTCGCGCGCCTGCATCAAACCCTGGCGAATCGCGCGATACGTGGCCTGGCGAAAATCGCCGCCCTCGGTGTGCTTGGCATGCGCGCGGCCGCCCGTGAGCGTAATGCGAATATCGGTGATGGGCGAGCCGGTCAGCACGCCCAGGTGATCGCGCTCCATGGCGTTGGTGAGCGCCAGACGTTGCCAGTTAAGATCGAGCTGGTCGGTCGAGGCCACGGTACCAAACTGCACGCCCGAGCCCGCTGGCAACGGCTCCAGGCACAGATGCACCTCGGCATAGTGGCGCAGTGGCTCAAAGTGGCCCACGCCCTCGACCGGCTGCGAAATAGTCTCCTTATAGAGAATGCCGCCGGGCTCAAACGCAATCGAAAGACCGAAGCGATCGGCCAGCACCCGCTGCACGACCTCGAGCTGCACGGCGCCCATCAACTGCAGGTGAATCTGCTCGAGATGCGTATTCCAGCTTACGCCGAGCATGGGATCTTCGTCCGCCAGCTCAGTCAACGCTTTGAACACCGCATGGACATCGTGTTCGCCCGGAAGCACCGTATAGGTGAGAACTGGCACAATGACGGGCGCATCGCACGCGGATTCCGCGCCCAAGGCGTCCCCTGGGCGAACGTGCGCAAGACCCGTCACGGCACAAATACCGCCAGCAGCAACTTCTTGGGCAAGCTCATACTTCTCGCCGTTATAGATGCGGACCTGATCGACCTTCTGCTCCCATGCCTCGGCACCGGAACGTCCGTCAATCATCTGCTTGGCATGCAGCGTGCCGCCGGTTACTTTAACCCAAGCCAAGCGCTCGCCGCGATCCCCGCGGCTCACGCGGTAGACGCGCGCGGCAAACTCTGAGAGCCACGTCTGTTCGCGCATCAGCGCGCATATGCCATCCAGCAGCTCGTCCACACCTTGGTCCTTGAGCGCCGAGCCGGCAAAGCAGGGAAAGAGCTTGCGCTCGGCAACCATGCGCGACAGCGTTGCGACAGAAAGCTCGCCCGCTTCAAAAAACTCCTCGAGCGCCGCCTCGTCCAACGCAGCAGCGTCCTCCTGAACGGCGCCGCCCGCCAGCAGTTCGCTGGCATCCAGGCAGCCCTCGGAAAGACGTTGCCTAAGTTGTGCCAGCAAAACATCGCGGCCGGGATTCTCCAAATCGATTTTGTTGATGAAGATGAACGTCGGGATGTCATAGCGCGCAAGCAGGCGCCACAGGGTTTCGGTGTGCCCTTGCACGCCGTCGTTGGCGCCCACAACCAAAATCGCGTAGTCGAGTGCGCGCAGCGTGCGCTCCGCCTCGGCAGAAAAATCGACATGCCCCGGCGCATCCACGAGCATGACGTGGGTATCACCGTGGTCGAGCACGGCCTGCGACGAGAAGATCGTAATGCCGCGCTCGCGCTCGATCGCGTTAGTGTCCAGATGCGAATCGCCATCGTCCACGCGGCCGCGCTTGCGGATGCGACCCGCGTTGAACAGCATGGCCTCGGCCAACGTGGTCTTGCCGGCATCGACATGCGCCAAGATTCCAACGACCGCTTGCTTCGACATGGCTCTCCTCTTATTACGAGCCCATCGCACGCGGCAACGGGCGTTCACGCTCCACACTGGATGATACAATTTACGAGCCGGCGGGCGAAGCGGGCCCTATCCCCCGACCGAGCTCATCGCTCCGCGTTGCCGCGCGGCGATTTTCGTAGGTTCGCGCCTTGCGAAAGCCGGCTTGCAAAACAGTGCAGCGAACGAAAATGGCCCCACCCGAGGCCATTTTCGTTCGCGCGAATTGTTGATACGCGTCCCCGCTCTTATGCCTCGCGCAGCCAGTCAAACGCAACACGCGGTGTGCCGTCCGACACATACACGATGCCGGCGCGCTCAAACCCCGCCTTGATGCTCGCCCCCTGCATGGGCAGGTTGTCCTGATGCGTGTCGATGCGCAGGTGATCGGCACGCTCCTTGGCAAAGGCAAACATCGCGGCCGCGATACCGTGCACGGTGCCGTCGGATGCCACACGGTGCAGCACGGCGTACGGAGTGTCGCTACGCCATTGACCGTCCTCAATTACGTCATAGCACTCGTCCGGCCCCGGTAAAAAGGCAAACGTCGCCACCACGCGGCCGTCGACTTCGCACACATAGCTGCCACCGGCAGCGATATCGGTAGCCAGCTGCTCGGCAGAAGGCGTGCCCTCGGGCCACTGCGTGGCGTTGCCATGCGCACGCATAAAGGCGCGGGCCGCGTCATAGATAGCCATGACGGCGGGAATGTCGGTATCGAGGGTTTTTCTGATCATCACGCGGCGACCTCATGTTTATTGGTATCACTTTGATTGAGCAATGATACCAACGTTTAGGGAAGGGCGCGAAGCAGATGGGAAGCAAAAAGCGAGCCGCCTGGTCAAAAGCCAAAAGCGAGTTTTTGGGCGCTGCCACGGGCGGCGATATGAGCGACCTGTTTGCGCGCGAGGACGAGCGCCGCGACGCCCTGGACGCCGAGCGCGATGAAGCCTGGCGCTACAAGTCGTGCGAGCGCAAAAACCGTTACGACACGCGCGCCGAGGCCGAGGCAGTTATGGCCGACTGCGAAAACCGCGGACGCCGCGGGCTGGCCTGCTACAAATGCGAATACTGCGGCGGCTGGCACCTGACGTCGCACCCTTGGAAATAAACCCCGCATCGGCACGGCGCTGACGGAGCGCCAACCATCGCACGCAAGCTACGGGCGCGGCGGCACCAAAACATCGTAGCGAACGGCCTTGCCCGCAAGTTGATAGCTCGGCTTAACGCCGGCGAGCAACGGGCCCTTCATCGGCCGTTTGATAACGACTTTGCGCGGATACACCGCAAGCGCTGCCTGGATCAGCGTCTCTTCGTCGGCGCACGGCTGCTCCAGATGATGCAAGAGCTGAAACTTCTTTTTGACCGCCGCGCTCTTGGTGCGTTCGGGAAACATGGGGTCCAGATACACCACGTCGGGAGCGGCGAGCTCGCCCTGCCCGATCAGCTCAGCTGTATGGTAAAGGCCGGCAATGCTGTCCTCGCCGGCATGTAAGCGCATACGCGCCACAGCTGTCGCAAGCGCCGGATCATCTGCCGCGCGATCCAGGGCATCCTGGAGCAGCGCCGCGATCACGCAATCCTGCTCGTACAGATCGACGGTAAAGCCCGCGGCCGCCAGCAGCAGCGAATCCTCGCCAAAGCCTGCCGTGGCATCAATCGCCCATGGTTGCTCGATGCCTTTTGTGCGCGCAGCCTTCACCAGTAGCTCTTGCTGCAAACGGCCCTGCTTGAGCCGCGGAAGCATGCGGCCAAAATCGGCACGCAGTTCCATCGAGCCGTCGGTGAGCGTGAGGCCCTCGGGCTTCCCGGTCAGCTCAAGCCCCGCGGCCCGAGCAACAGAAAAGGGATCGACGACGCCCATGGACACTCCTTAACAAACAAACGAATACGCGGGGCGCCGTTTATGTCAGCACCCAACCGTCCGCTATTGTCCCACATGCGACATGGCCCACAGCATCCCAATGCAAAGCATCGCCATCAATCCCGTGCACACGGCAGCGATCACGGAATCGCCCATGCGCCTTCCCAACGACCGCGGCTCACGCACTTGCCCTGCTCCGTACATCATGACTCCTCCTTGAGACCAGCTCCTTGTTACGGCCTCATCATCGCAGCGCCGCACATGGGCTGCCATCGATTTGCCTTACAGCTGGCTTTCCTTTTTGAAAGGTTGGACCGTGCAGGCAAGAGACGCTTTCAGGCGCATGCATCGCCGCGTTGAACTACAATGTGCTTCACCATATGTGCAGCACATTGGGTGCGCCAAGTTGGCGTACTCGTATCGAAAGGACCAGCCATGAGCTTCACTCGCAAGACTCTCAAAATCCTTGCTCTCATCTACTTTGTTTTGGGCATCGCCAGCCTCGTCACCGCCGGCGTCGGTATCGCCACGGGCGGCCTCGGTTCCACGTACGGTTCGTACGCCACGCTCGCAGCGGTCGTGCTTATCGCCAAGGGTCTCGTCGACCTTGCCGCAGGCGTCGCCGGTATCAAGGGCGCCAACAAGCCTTCGCAGGTGGACGGCGCGTTTAAGCTCGGTATTGTTGCCGCGGTCGCCACGCTTGCCCAAGCGGTGCTCACGCTTCCCGCGTTTGGCGGCGATGCCATCAACTTTGGCGCCTTTGTCATCGTGGTGTACGACTTGTTCTTTGTTCAGCAGGCACACGCCGTTAAGGCCGAGAACAAGGACCGCCTGTAAGCGCTCGCTTCTCATAACCTCTGCAACCAAGCAACTGAAAAGGGCCGATCGCGCAGCAACGTGGTCGGCCCTTTACGTTTGCCCAGATAAAACCTACCAAAATAAACCTGTCCCTTTTTGGCAGGTCAGTGGCGGTACTCGGCGATGATGAAGTCGATGTCGGTTTGAAGGGTGTCCAAGTTTGCCAGGCGCTCTTTATCGGCGGGTCGTGTGCGGTAGTAGTACGGCGTCATCTGGAACACCGCCTCGATGTCGGCCTGGGTCTGAAGCGTAATATTCGCAGACACCCGCTGCGTTCCGACCAACTCGAGCTCGGTGGTCTGCGGCAGCTTCTCGTCGTTAAGGTACGGAGTATCGTAGAGCACTTCCTTAAGCCCAAACAGATGGCGGGCGCCCGGCACCACGGTATAGAGCGAACCCTCGGGCGCCAGCACGCGGGCAAACTCACGCTCGTTAAAGGGAGCGAAGAGCTCGGTCACCATATCGAAGGCGCCATCAGCCACGGGGATGTCCTTCATGTTGGCCACGAAGTAGGTCGCATCGCCGCGCTTGGCGGCAAGGCGCACCATCTCTTTGCCCAGGTCGAAACCGTAAGCATCCACGCCCGGCACCGCGCCCATGGCGCTGGTGTAGTAGCCCTCACCGCAGCAAATATCGAGCAGCGTCATGGAGCCGTTCGCAGACGCTGCACGCCCAGACACCCGCTCGCGCACCAGCTCAACCATCACATCGCGCAACGGCGCATAGTACCCGCAGTTCAGAAAGTCACGACGACTGCGCGCCTGTGACTTGGGATCGCCCATAGAGTCGCCGCTCTTGGACGAGCGCAGTAGGTACAGATAGCCCTCGCGCGCACGGTCAAACCGGTGTCCGCCTGTGCATGCAGCACCGCGCTCGTCGTCCACCAACGGCTCATGGCAAACGGGACACAACAACATGGCAACTCCTTAGCGCGAACAACACAACGCCCACCATTGTCTCACGCCTTCTCAACCTCGTCATAGAAGAGACAAGGAGTGTCCCCAGCTGCCGACAGAAAAGGAACGTCCCTAAGTGCCGACTGGTTGCATTAGGAGTATCATCATCTGCGCAAATAAGCACGAAAGAGCATATATAGAGATTGAGAGCGTATGGCTGATACCGTATCTAAGCACATTGACATGACCACCGGCTCGCTGTGGCGCAATATTCCCCTGTTCGCCTTCCCCGTGGCCGCCACGAGCATCTTGGAGCAGCTGTCGAACCTCATCGCCACGGTCATCATCGGTAACTTCTCGGGCGACCAGGGAACCCTCGCCATGGCGGCGGTCGGCTCCAATGTCCCGCTTACCAGTCTTATGCTCAACCTGTTTATTGGCATGTCGCTTGGCTCCAACGTGGTCATCGCCAACGCTATCGGCCGCAATGATCAGAACATGGTCAAACGCGCCGTCCACACCTCGATTTTGATGGCGCTTGTAGGCTTTGTCGTCATCGCGCTGGGCGAGATCTTTGCCGAGCCCATGCTCGCCGCGCTCAACGTTCCCGCCGAAACCATGCCGCTCGCTTCGCTCTACCTACGCGTCTTTTTGCTCAGCATGCCCTCAATCTTGCTTTACAACTTTGAAGCCGCAATCTTCCGCTCCGTCGGCATCACCCGCATGCCGCTACAGGCGCTTGCCGTGTCCACCGTCCTCAACATTGGCCTGGACCTCATCTTTGTCCCCGTACTCCACTGGGGCGTCGCGGGCGTCGCTATCGCCACCGCCATCGCCTACACCGTCAGCGCCGCCACGCTTTTTATCCGCCTGCTCAAGACCGACTCCGTCGTCCGCGTCACCCCGCGCGACCTGGCTATCGACCCCGTCGCCCTCAAGCGCATCGTTAAGATCGGCCTGCCCGCCGGCATCCAAAGCGCTGTCTTTGCCGTCGCCAACATCATCATCCAGTCCGCCATCAACAGCCTGGGCACCGAGGTCATGGCGGCATCGAGCGCCGCCATGAGCTTGGAGTACGTGTGCTACAACCTGCTCAACAGCTTTAGTCAGGCTTGCACCACCTTTGTGGGACAAAACCACGGTGCCCGCCAAATCGACCGCTGCACCAAGACGCTCAAGGTCTGCCTAGTCGAAGGCGGTATCGTCGCGCTCACCACAATTATCGTTATTGTCGGCCTGGGGCGCGAGATCTTGTCGCTGTTCAACAGCGATCCCAACATCGTCTCGATCGGCTATATCCGCGTATGTTCGATCTTCCCGGCGTACGCCTTTAGCATGTTCTACGAAAACATGTCAGGCTACCTGCGCGGCTTTGGTATCTCGCTCACACCCGCCCTCATCACCATGATCTGCGTCTGCGGCATCCGCTTCTACTGGGTGTTCTGCGTGTTCCCGCACTTCCGCACCTTTGCGAACATCATGATGGTCTACCCCATCAGCCTGGGCACCACGGCGTTCTTTATGGTCGTAGCGGTATTGCTCTGCCACCCGGCACGCACCTATCGCGCCACCCAAGCCAAAGCGACAGCCCGCTAAACACCGCGCTCAACGCCACGCCAGTCATTAATTGACAATATGTGAGCTCATGTAGTCGATAAAGCGCCTCGTGGCGATAGGCATGGTGTCCCAACTGCGCCAGGCTGCCACTACGTCGCGCGAGGGGGCGTGCACGATGGGCCGCACGCGAATATCGGCTCGCATGCCCTCAACGGTACGGCGATATAGCATGCTCACGCCTAGGCCCTCCTCCACCATCGCCATGATGGTGTAGTCGTCGGTCACCTCACTCGTCACATGCGGCGACAGGCCATGCGCAGCAAATGCATCGAGCACCAGGCTCTGTTCGCCCTCATCCAGCAGCACAAACGGCTCGGACGCCAGGTCGGCGAGTGTCACCTTTTCCTTTGCCGTCAGTGGATGCGCGGCCGGCAATAATGCTACCAACTCGTCGTGATAGACCACGCGCTTCTCGAGACCAGCGGTAAACCCGCGTGCCGTAAAGCAAAAATCAACCACGCCATCATGCACCCATTGAGCGTTGCGCGTGTAATCGCCCTGTTTGAGGGTGAAGCGTACGCCCGGGTGCAGCGCACCAAAGTCGCGGATCACACGCGGCAGCACGGTACGACTCACGTTAGTAAACGTCGCGATGCGAATATCGGTCGACGAAAGCCCCAGCAGCTCCTGGCGCTTGCCCTCGAGCTCGACCTCGGCGGTCACAATCTGGCGCAGGTACGGCAGATATTGTTTGCCGTCGCGCGTAAGCGAAACGCCCTGCTTACCGCGCTCGATAAGCGTGGTGCCCAGCTCGCGCTCGAGCGCCTTGACGGCTTGGCTCACCGCACTTTGCGTATAGCCCAGCTCGTCCGCTGCGCCTTTAAGGCTGCCGCGATCGACCACCATACAAACAATCTGATACCGCGATGCCATCGTGCCTCCACATCAATGCAGCCGTAAAACGTTTTGCCAGGGCTTTTTCTGCCAACATTAGCGTTTCTTAATCATACTGAAGATACATTCGCTTTACTACATCCAAATCTGGGAGCAGAATCCTTTGTGCGAAACCGTTCTGTAACAAAAGGAGTCCCATGGATCGCAAAAAAGCAATCGCGCTCTCATTTTCCGTTCCCGTCGCATGGGGCTTTTCGTATCCCCTCATGAAGATCGGCATGGACAGCATGAACGCCACGAGCATCGTCGCGCTGCGCTGTATCATCGCCTTTGCGGCTTGCCTGCTGCTCTTCCACAAGCACGCGTTGCGCATCAACCGTGACCTTATGGTCCGCGCCGCCATCATCGGCGCCATTATGGCAACCGAGCTCACCTGCATGTGCCTGGGCTCCAGCCTCACCTCCGCCTCCACTGCCGGCTTTTTGCAGAGCCTGACGGTCGTGATCGTGCCGTTTGCCAACGCCGCCCTGCTGCGCCGCGCACCCGAACGCAAAGTGCTCGTCGGCACTGCCATCGTCACCTGCGGTATGTTGCTGCTCTCGGGCGCCGACTTCACCAGCCTGAACCCGGGCGCGCTCATCATGTTGTTCTCCGCCTTTGTCTACGCCGGGCACATCATTGTCGCCAAGCGGTTTGTCGAAGAAGTCAATCCGCTTGCTCTGGGCGTTTGGCAGCTGGGCTTTGGCGGTCTGTTCTCGGGCATCGCTGCATTCACCTTTGGCGGCTTCACGCTTCCCAGCACGCCGAGCGAGATCGTCGTTGTCGTCGCGCTCGCACTCATCTGCTCTGCCTACGGCTTTATCACCCAGACGCTCGTGCAGCCCCACGTGCCCGCCGAGACCACCGGCTTCGCCTTCTCGCTCGAGCCGGTATGCTCCGCCGTCTTCTCGTTCTTCCTGGTCGGCGAGGTCCTGAGCCCCATCGCCTTCTTTGGCGCCGCCCTCATCCTCACCGGCGTCATGGTGGCAACCGTCGAGCTTCCGCGCCTCCGCGCACATGGACAGGCTCGCATGGCAGGAGCGCCCGAGCACGTCTCGTAGATCCCACTCCTTATGCAGCCGCGACACAAAGGTCTCCGGACGCCTTTACAATAGATGCCAACAGAGCATCTGCCATAAAGGAGTCCCATGGACACCGCAACTCGCGACCGCAACATAACAACTTGGCTGAGCGATGCGCCGCAGCCGGTACGTGACACTACGAACCAGCTGCTCGAGCGCATCGCCCTTTTGCGTACCGAGCAGACTATCTACCCGGCACAAGACGACATCCTCAATGCCCTCGCCTACACGCCGGCCGACCAGGTCAAGGTTGTCATCTTGGGTCAAGACCCTTATCACGGACCCAACCAGGCAATGGGGCTGTCGTTTTCGGTCCCCGCGACGCAAACCAAGTTGCCGCCGAGCCTGCGCAACATCTATAAGGAACTCAAAGCCGATCTGGGTTGCCCCATCCCCACCATGGGAGACCTAACACCATGGGCACAACAGGGCGTCCTGCTTCTCAACACTACGCTCACCGTGCGTGAGCATGCCGCAAACTCGCACGCCAAACTGGGCTGGAGCACGCTCACCGACTACGTTATCGAACGCTGCTGCCAGCTGCCCCAGCCGGTAGTCTTTTTGGCATGGGGTCGCTTTGCCCAGCAGATGGTCGAAGGCAAGCTCGTCGCGATCGGCGCGGACAAGGCAACCGGCAAGTTCTGCCTGGCCTCCACGCACCCCTCACCGCTTTCGGCCAACCGTGCCACGGCAGAACTCCCCGCCTTTATGGGGTCGCGTCCCTTCTCGGCAGCTAATCAGCTACTCGAGCAGCACGGCTCGACCCCCGTCAACTGGACTTGCCTCGGCTAAAAATCGATACATCAAAAACGCGCCCGACGGCTTTCCATCGGGCGCGTTTCCTATTCGGGCCAAATAAATTGTGTGCGGCCGGCCTCGCCCCCATCGATCAGCAGGCTCTGCCCGGTCATAAACCGGTTGGTCACGCCCACAAAGTAGATCCACTCGGCGATCTCTTGGGCAGTGGCCCAGCGCTTAAGCGGCGTGAGCTCCATAATCTGGTTCCACAGGTGCTCGTCTTCCATCACACAACGGTTGAGCGGCGTGATAACGCCACCCGGGTCCACACTGTTGGCGATGGCCTGCGGCGCCAGACGGTTTGCAAGGTTCTTGGTGTAGGCGATAACGCCACCCTTGCTGGCGGCATAGGCGGGAAACTCCGATCCCGTATGCCCGCTCGCCGACCCCACATTGACCACGGATTTGATAGCCGGCGCAGGCTTGGCGGCAAGCCCCTCCCCCACAAAGGCGTAGTGCTCGGTCACGTTGATGGTGCCACGCAGGTTGGCAGCAATATCGTCGGCCGAATCCTGCGTACCGGCAACGTTCACGATTACCTGGGGTTCAAGATCGCCTGGAAACGAGTCCGGCTCGCGTACATCAACGATCAGATGGCGGTAGCGCTCGTGTTCGATCGCCGTCGGCAGCAGATCAAAGCCCACGACCTCGTGGCCCTCGTCCAAAAAGCGCTGCACGCACGCGGCTCCGATACCGCCCGAAGCGCCCGTGATCAAAACCCGCATACTTGCTCCTTAGGCGGTTGCGTGGCGCTCGAGGTACTCGGAACCCACATTCTCGCGCTCCCAGCCGCGCACGACCTTGTAGCCCACGGGGCTCAGGAAGACCTCGCACAGCAGCTCGGCGACAGCGCCGGTCAGCGAGCACATAAGGACCTGCACCCAGGTCCAACCAAAGAACGTGTGGCTCACCACAATGGCAAAGACCAGGTTGTCGATAAACTGGCCAACACCCGTAGACACATAGGAACGGAAGGCGAAGCTCGCAAAATTATTCTTTTTGAGCATGCGGCCGAGCGACTGGTTGAGCGTGGAGTTAACCACGGCAGAGACGAGCATTGCCAGCGAAGAGCCCAGCACCACGTACCAGGTGCCACCGATGGTAGCGTTAAGGGCAGTGTTAACCTCGATCATGCCCGTGTCGTAGTAGGCGCCCCACATACCGGGCGTGAGCGAGCATGCCCAAAAGCACAGGCTCACGGCCAGGTTGACCAGCAGCGCGAGGATAGAGATTTTGATGGATGCCTTGGCGCCAAAGCGTTTGCAGATCATGTCCTGGCATAAAAACGAAACCCAGCTCACCACAAAGCCGCAATCGAGTGCCAGATACGGCAAGCTGATGAGCTCTTTGTTGGCCAGCAGGTTCATCATGATGACACTCACGAAAAACAGCGAAACCGTTGCCGCGGGAATGCTCCGCAACAGGACCTTGTAGTCCTCCATGACCTTCTTGATCATTATGTACTCCTTTGGTTTTAGGTTTAACGAGCAGGATATCGGACCCGAACTGCTCGGACGCCCCGGTCTTGAGACGACGGTGGGTATGATAGCCGCTCACACGGCATCAGGCAAGTAAATGGCGCGGCAGCCCCGCAGGGTCACCGCGCCGATGCGTTAAAAGGCCACGTTGCCAAACTCCGACAGGATAAGGTCGGGGTTGTGGTCGGTTGCCCAGTCCACGTTCCACGGGCTCGTGAACAGCAGCAGCTTACCGCCGCGCATATCCTCGACACGAAGCGTGTCGCGCGTGAGCGAAAGGGCCGGGATATCGATGGTATCGGGGTCGTTCTGGATCCAGCGGATGTCCGTATAGGGCAGCGGCTGGCGACGAACCTCAACACGGTACTCGGCCTTGAGGCGGCGCTCGAGCACCTCAAACTGCAGCACACCGACCACGCCCACGATGACGCTCTCCATGCCGGCACCCAACTCGCGGAAGATCTGGATGGCGCCCTCCTGAGCAAGCTCCTCCATGCCCTTGACGAACTGCTTGCGCTTGAGCGTGTCGACCTGCGTAATACGAGCGAACATCTCGGGGGCAAACGTCGGGATCTGCGGATACTGCACGTGGCGCTTGCCGGAGCACACGGTGTCGCCGATGCTAAAGATGCCCGGATCGAACAGGCCCACGATATCGCCCGCGTACGCCTCGTCCACGATGGCGCGGTCATCGGCCATCATCGACGTGCCCGTGGCAAGCTTGAGCTTGCGGTTGCCCTGCACGTGGAAGGCATCCATGCCGCGCTCGAACTTGCCCGAGCAAATGCGCACAAAGGCGATGCGGTCGCGGTGGTTCTTGTCCATGTTGGCCTGGATCTTAAACACAAAGCCGCTAAAGTCGTCGCGGCAGGGATCGACCGGTTCGCTGGTGAGCGTATCGGTATAGGCGCGCGGCGTCGGGGCCAGACGCAGGAACTCCTTGAGGAAGGGCTCCACGCCAAAGTTGGTAAGCGCCGAGCCAAAGAACGCCGGGCTCAGCTTGCCGCAGGCCACGGCGTCCAAGTCGAGCTCGTCGCCGGCACCATCGAGCAGCTCGATGTCGTCCATCAGGTTCTTATGGTTCTCCTCGCCGATAAGCTCGTCCATGGAAGGATCGCCCAGCTCGGCCTCGACCTCGGCGACCTTCTTGGTGGCGTTGGCGTGGCCGTCGCCCTCAAAGGCGATAACGCGACGGGTCTGGCGATCGAACACACCGCGGAAGTTGCGGCCGCTGCCGATCGGCCAGTTCATGGGATACGTATTGATGCCCAGGACATTCTCGATCTCTTCCATGAGCTCAAACGGATCGCGGGCCTCGTGGTCGAGCTTGTTCACAAAGGTGAAGATGGGAATGTGGCGCAGCGTGCAGACCTTAAAGAGCTTTTTGGTCTGGGCCTCGACGCCCTTGGCGCCGTCGATGACCATGACCGCGGCGTCGGCGGCCATAAGGGTACGGTAGGTATCCTCCGAGAAGTCCTGGTGGCCGGGGGTATCGAGGATGTTGACGCAGGCGCCGTTGTAGGTGAACTGCAACACCGAAGAGGTAACGGAAATACCGCGCTCCTTCTCGATGTCCATCCAGTCCGAGACGGCATGCTTGGCCGAGCTCTTGCCCTTGACCGAGCCGGCGGTCTGGATGCTGCCGGTATAGAGCAGCAGCTTCTCGGTAAGCGTGGTCTTACCGGCGTCCGGGTGGCTGATGATCGCGAATGTGCGGCGCGACGAGATTTCATCCGACAGGCTTGCCATGCGGATCCTTTCTTGCATTGAGTGCATTACGTCGATGTAACCGTACTATTGTAGCCGCGAAACCTCGCCATAGGGCGCCTATCAGGACAAATTCATCAGTCAGAACGTGAGCGGCTAGTTATCGAAAGTATTCTGCAGCAGACTGTCTCAATCTGTAACAGCAGGCGACCCAAAACGGACCCAGATGTTACAGATTGAGACAAACAAACCTGCCCGCCGACACAATCTCAATCTGTAACACCTGACCGCCCAAATTGGGTCTAGCTGTTACAAATCGAGATAAACGGAAAGGCAGGCAGCCAATGTCTCGTTCTGTAACATCTAGCCGCGCAAATCGACTCTTACTGTTACAGATTGAGACAAATAGGCAGGCGGGAAAATAACATCTCAATCTGTAACAGCTGGCGACCAAAAACGGATCCAGATGTTACAGATTGAGATTGTTTTGGAGCAAGCGCGGCGCCGATGGTCTATTCCACATTTAGCTCTTGCATTACTGTGCATAGTGTATATATACTGTGCTTACCGGTTATATACACATGTAGTCCAACAGCTAAGGAGCCGCTGTGGACATCATCCTATCCAATTCGAGCGATAAGCCCATCTACGAGCAGATAACCTCGCAGGTCAAAGCTCAGATCTTATCGGGCACGCTCGCTGCGGGAGCCAAACTCCCCAGCATCCGTGCACTCGCGAGCGACCTGGGCGTGAGCGTAATCACCACCAAGCGTGCCTACGCCGACTTGGAGTAGCTTGGCTCCTTGATTCTCATTTTCATTGCAACAGCCTCAGGACTCAGCGCAACGCGTTGCGC
>CATYLC010000017.1 GCA_958408685.1 uncultured Collinsella sp.
AGGAGGCCACTTAATGTGGCCTCCGTCGTGAGCAGGACTGTAGAGCAGGAAACTTCATCAGTGCCCGCCCCACGGGAAACCGGCGGGATGGACCAGTTCAGATGGGGCTTTGATGCATGGGTGGTCTGTTGGTGGGCAAATGGGTACCATACTGTGGTTACTGCATCGACTCTGTGATGCATGTTTGTACGTTCCCGGCGGTCGGTTTGCCAGAAGCGCCCCGTCGGTTGTTCCAGACCCGTTTCGAAGAAAGGAAACCACACGAACCTATGGCAGCTAAAAAATCATCTCCCTTGAAGATCATTCCGCTCGGCGGCCTTGACGGCATCGGCAAGAACATGACGGTCTTCGAGTGCGGCGACGACATGGTGCTCGTTGACGCCGGCCTCATGTTCCCCGACGACTCTCAGCCCGGTATCGACCTGGTGCTTCCCGACTACACCTATGTCCTGGAGAACGAGGAGAAGCTCCGCGGCATCATCGTCACCCACGGCCACGAGGACCACACTGGTTCGCTTCCGTACCTGCTGCAGGATCTCAACAACAAGGTGCCCATCTTCTCGAGCAAGCTGACGCTCGGTTTTATCGAGGGCAAGCTCTCCGAGTTCCGCATCCGCGCACCTAAGTTCCGCGAGGTCAAGGGCGGAAGCCATGTCAATCTCGGTGGCATCTCGCTCGATTTCTTCTCCATGACGCACTCCATTCCGGGTGCACTGGGCGTGTTCATTCGCACCAACCAGGGCACCGTTATGCACACGGGTGACTTTAAGCTCGATCAGACGCCCATCGACGGCGTCACGCCCGACTATGCCGCCATCAGCCGCTTTGCCAAGCAGGGCATCGACCTGCTGCTTTCCGACTCCACCAACGCCACGGTTCCGGGCTTTACCAAGTCCGAGGCCGAGGTTGGTCCCAACCTGCTGCATGCCATCAAGAACGCCCCGGGTCGTGTGTTCGTCGCGTCGTTCTCGAGCCACATCCATCGCCTGCAGCAGATCTGCGACGCCGCCCGCAAGTGCGGCCGCAAGGTCGTCGTGACTGGACGTTCCATGCTCACCAACACCCGCGTGGCGCGCGAGTTGGGCTACCTCAACATCGACGATGCCGATATTATCGATGCCTTCGACATTGATAACCTGCCCGACGACAAGATCGTCGTCATGTGCACCGGTTCGCAGGGCGAGCCGCTGTCGGCCCTGTCCCGCATGGCCAACGGCGAGCACAAGACGCTTTCTATCCACG
The DNA here is from genome assembly GCA_958408685.1 of uncultured Collinsella sp. Taxonomy (GTDB): domain Bacteria; phylum Actinomycetota; class Coriobacteriia; order Coriobacteriales; family Coriobacteriaceae; genus Collinsella. The sequence continues at coordinate 1,243 of CATYLC010000017.1, forward strand.
AAGGCGATACCGTCATTCTCTCGGCAACTCCCGTTCCCGGCAACGAGAAGGCCGTTCAGCAGGTCGTCAACAGCCTGGCCAAGCTTGGCTGCGACGTCTGGGATAAGTCCCGCGCCCTCGTTCACGTCTCGGGGCACGGCAGCCAGGAGGAACTCAAGCTCCTCATGGCCATGGCCAAGCCCACCTACTTTATGCCGGTTCACGGCGAGGCCGTGCATCTGCGCGCCCATGCCCAGCTTGCTCGTAAGATGGGCATCAAGGATGATCACATCTTTATCCTCGATAACGGCGACACGCTCGAGATGCGTGGCGGTATCGTCAAGCGCGGTACGCCCGTCGAGTCCGGCGTCGTCTATGTTGACGGTCTGCGCATCGGCGATACCGACCCCATCGTCCTGCGCGATCGCCAAAAGCTCGCCAACGACGGTATGGTCACGGCCGTTGCCATCGTCTCGCTCAAGCACAAGAAGATCGAGGCTATCGAGTTCTCGGGCCGCGGCGTTTCGTTTGCCATTGACGACCAGTTCTCCGAGGATGCTTCCGCGTCCATTATGAAGACGATTGAGAAGGGCAAGTTTAGCTTTACTAGCAGCGGCTCCGATGCCATTCGCAAGGCCGTGCGCGATTCGCTCTCCAACTTTATCTGGAGCCGTACGCGTACCCGTCCGATGATCATCCCGGTCGTCATGGAGGTTTAGTTTGGCGCGCGGATCTGCACAAAACGCCAAAGGCAATAAGGCCAACAACCAACCGGCATCTGCAAAGGGTGCCGGTTCCCATCTGCGTGCCAATAAGGGCCACGAGGCGGAGTTCGATGAGTTCGAGCCCCTGGTCGAGCCTTCGGCCAATCGCGATATCGCCGGCGTGATCATTGCCGTTTTGGCTATTGCGTCCTTCATTGCCGTGATTTCGCCGGCAACGGCGCCCGTGACGGCTGCGGTTGCCGGTTTCTACCACCTTGGCTTTGGCCTGGGCGCCTACGTGCTGCCGATCGTCATCTTGCTGCTTGCCGCCACGCTCTTTTTGGGTGAGGACTCGCCGCTCAACATTCGCTCGGTTGCGGGCAGCGCCGTGGTCTTTATCGCCGTCGTTTCCATTCTTTCGCTGATGGTGCCGGGTACGAGTGTCTCGTGTGACCTTATGTTCACGCCGCAAAATTTGTCCGCCTCGGGTGGCTACATCGGTGCGTTTATTGCGAGTGCGCTGCAGAATGCCCTGGGTAAGCCTATCGCGATGGTAGTCCTGTTGGGCCTTGTCGTCGTGGGCTTGGTCATCATCGGCTTTTCGGTTGGCGGCGTGCTGCGCTCTGCTCGCGACCGTGCGGCCGATTTTGCCGAGCGCCGTCGTGCCGATGTTAACGCGAGTCCGTGGGGTGACGACGAAGCCCTGTCGGTGCCCGGCGTTGCCCGTCCGCACCTGAGCATTCTTCGTCAAAAGGGCTCCGATGCTGCAGTGACCACGGTCATGGGCAACGATGTGGACCCGGTTTTGGACAATGACGACGAGGACGAGGATCCGTTTGTCGACGTATCCGATGCCGTGGAGGCCGAGCGCGCTAAGACGACGCTGCTGCCGCGCCGCCATGCCAAGAAGGGCAAGGCTGCGCCTAAGCTCAATACGAGCGAGCCCGACCCGTCTTGGTCCGATAGCGAGATTGAGCTCACTGAGGGCGATGACGAGGACGACGAGGCGCCGATTGAGACCGCAAAGACAACTTTGCTGCCGAGTCGCCATGCCAAGCGCGAACAGGTAACCGGCCAGCTTTCGATGGAAGACGACCCCGATAAGATTGACGAGTCCGAGCCGCCGTTTGCCGTGAATCCTGTCTCGGCAGCACCTCAGATTCCCGACTTCTTGAAGCATCCCAAGGTTGCCGATGCGCCTGCCTCGAGTGCTGTCGGATCGGCTGCGGCTAGGGATGGGGGAGCGGACGGCGGCGCCGCAGATAACGAGGGCGAAGAAGAGGATGGCCTTAAGCTTCCGCCACTCGAAATCCTGCATGCCAACCCGCAGTCGGCGTCCTCCGCGTCTTCTGACAAGGAGCTGAAACAGACTGCCGAGTCGCTTCAGTCCACGTTGCTTGAGTTTGGCCGCAGTGCCCGCGTGGTCGGCTGGATCGCCGGCCCCACGGTGACGACCTTTAAGCTGCAACCTGGCGAGGGCGAGCGCGTGAGCAAGATCTCGAGCCTCGAGGACGATATCGCGCTTTCGCTCGCTGCCCAGTCGGTGCGTATCTTTGCCCCGATCCCCGGCACCTCGCTCGTGGGCATCGAGATCCCCAATCGCAAGCGCCAGAACGTCAACCTGGGCGACGTGCTGCCCTATGTGAAGGGCGGTCCGCTCGAGCTCGCAATCGGGCGCGATGCCGAGGGCACGCCGGTCGTCGCCGACCTTGCCAAGATGCCCCACCTGCTGATCGCCGGTACCACTGGTTCCGGTAAGTCGGTGATGATCAACTCCATCATCACGACCCTGCTCATGCGCGCGCTTCCCGAGGACGTTCGCTTGATCATGGTCGACCCCAAGCGCGTCGAGCTTGCGGGCTATAACGGCCTGCCGCATCTTTATGTACCGGTCGTTACCGAACCCAAGCAGGCCGCGAGCGCTCTGCAATGGGCCGTGTCCGAGATGGAGCGTCGCCTGAAGGTCTTCGAGCGCCTTAACGTGCGTAAGATCTCGACCTACAACGAAAAGCAGGCCGCCGGCGAGTTTGAGCATTACGACAACCCGCCGCAAAAGATGCCCTACCTGGTCATCATTATTGACGAGCTTTCGGACCTGATGATGGTTGCCGGCAAGGACGTCGAGGCGTCGATTGTGCGTATCGCCCAGCTGGGCCGTGCCGCCGGTATTCATCTTATCGTGGCCACGCAGCGCCCCAGCTCCAACGTGGTGACGGGCCTTATCAAGGCCAACATCACCAACCGCATCGCCTTTAACGTCGCCACGGGTATCGACTCGCGCGTCATCATCGACCAGATGGGTGCCGAAAAGCTTACCGGTTTGGGCGACATGCTGTTCTCCAAGGTCGACTGGGGCAAGCCTCGCCGTATTCAGGGATGCTTTGTTTCGGATGATGAGATCAACGAGATTGTCGAGTTCGTCAAGTCGCAGAGCGAGCCCGACTACCACGAGGAGATTCTGTCTGCCGTGGCGCCCGCTTCCATGTCCATGGCGGGTGGCGGCGGTATTGTCCGCACCGGAGTAGCCGAGCCGCAAGACGATGATCCGCTCATTTGGGAAGCCGCCCATATTGTGGTGGAATCGCAGCTTGGCTCCACATCTGGCCTGCAACGTCGTCTGAAGGTTGGCTATGCGCGTGCCGGGCGTATTATGGACATGCTGGAAGAAAAGGGTGTCGTCGGCCCGCCCGACGGTTCCAAGCCGCGCGAGGTCCTGTTGGACGAGGAGGGGCTTGCCGCGCTGGAATCTGTCGACGCCGAGATGGCACGTGAAGATCGTGAGTTTGGAGGATTCTGATGGCTGCACGCTTTGGTGACATGCTGCTCGAGCAGCGTCGCCGAATGGGCCTTTCCATTCAGCAGGTCGCCAACACCATCAAAATCAGGCCGCAGATCATCGAGTTTTTCGAGACCGGTAACTTTGCCTCGATGCCGCCGCGCGGCTATGCGCAGGGCATGATTTCGAGCTATGCTCGCTTTTTGGGCCTCAATCCGCGCGAGGTCGTCAATGCCTACTTTGACGACCTGATGGCATACGAACGCGAGACGTCCCAGCAGGGCGGTCGTTTTCAGGACGCCGCCGGCTACGTCAATTCGCGTTCCTCGGTCGATAACGGGCGCTTCCTGATGGTTCAGGGCGGTCGTTCGACCCGCTATGGACAGCGTCCTCAGCAGGCCGGTTATATTACCGAGACGGGTTCGGGCGAGGAGATTCGCTCACAGCGTGACCGGTTCCGCAGTACGCCGATGCCCGAGGACCGTGCACTTCCCGCTGCCCGCGGCGTGGCGCGTGACCCTCGTGCCGGCTACGGCGACGGCGGCTATTCCGATCGCGGTTACCGTGGTGCCTCTATGGGACGCTCTCGCGGTGGCTATGCGGATGCCGATACCACGCAGGTGACGCCGCGTCTTCGCTCTCAATCACAGCCGTATGGCCAGCGCTCTTCGGCTTCGCGTTCGGGCCAGCGTGGCTATCAAGGCCGCGGTGAGCTTGCGCCCCGCTCGGGTCAGCGCAGCCTTCAGGGCCAGGGCGGCTATCGCGGCCGTTCCGATAGCAATCGCGGTCGTATGCCTCAGGGAGGCGGCCGCAGCAGTTCCGGTCGTGGACGCGGCGGATCACGTACTCCTCAAAACAACGGGCTCGATCCGCGTATCGTCTACGCCGGCATCGGTGCCGTTGTGCTGCTGTTGATTGTGCTCATCGTGGTGCTTCTGCGTGGCTGCGCATCTTCGGCGCCCGAGAACACGCCCGAGACGCCCACTGCTACCAAGATGACGACCAAGAAGTCTTCTAAGAAGACCGAAACGGTCGACGAGGACGATGACACCGATGAGGCGACGGATGAGTCGACTGATTCGGACGCTACCAAGACGACGGCCAAGAAGGAAGAGAACGAGGTCACGAAGGTCAAAGTCTCCGTTGCCAAGGGAAAGACCGCGTGGATTGAGGTCAAGGTTGACGGCAAGTCGGTCTATGGCGCCCAGGCGACTGGCCCCTTTGAGCAGGAGTACACGCCCGAGTCTTCGATCGAGATCACCACGTCCAAGCCTTCCGATGTCACCGTTACCAAGAACGGTGAAAAGGTTCGTTACGATACCAAGACCTCGGGCGTGGCGCGTGTGACGATCACCGTTCCCAAGAAGGAGACGTCTGATTCCGAGAATGGTGAAAGTTCTGATGGTACCGACACCACCGATGGTACCGATACCACCGACGGTACCGATGCCCAGTCCACGGATGGCGCCGATACCGCAACTGACGGTCAGACACCCACCGATTCTACCGACAATTCGTACGATAGCTACTAGGCCGCTCGTACGCGAAAGGAAACATCATGGCTAAAGATTCCAGCTTCGACGTCGTGTCCGAGGTCAACATGCAAGAGGTCGATAACGCCTTTCAGCAGACCACGCGCGAGATTTCCCAGCGCTATGACCTTAAGGATTCCGGCGCCACGATCGAGCTTTCGAAGGGCGACAAGCTCTTTACGATCAACGCCCCGGCCGACTTTGTCTCCAAGCAGATTGTCGACGTGCTGAGCTCCAAGCTCATCAAGCGCGGCATCGACCTCAAGGCCGTCTCGTGGGATGCTCCGCAGGCGGCATCGGGCGGCACCGTGCGCGTGCTCGGCCATATCGTCGAGGGTATCGACCAAGCGACCGCCAAGAAGATCAACAAGGACATCAAGGACCAAAAGCTCAAGGTCAAGGTGACCATCGAGGCCGACAAACTGCGTGTTTCCTCTGCTTCGAAGGACGCGTTGCAGTCCGTGATCCAGTTCCTGCGCGACCAGGACTACGGCCAGCCGCTGCAGTTCACCAACTACCGCTAATATCAATCGAAAGGACCGCTCTCCAACATGGATACACCGTTGGGCTCCGTGCTCTACATCACCCTCGGGTGCGCTAAGAACGAGGTTGACACTGACCGCATGCGTTCTCTTTTGACCGCCGCGGGCTACGAGGAGGCATTCGACCCGCAGGATGCCGATATTGCCATCGTCAATACTTGCTCGTTCCTCGCCTCCGCAACGTCCGAGAGCATCGAGACCACGCTCGAACTCGCCAACGAGGTTCAGGACGGCGTTCGTTCTTGCCCCATCGTCATGTGCGGCTGCGTGCCGTCGCGCTATGGCGATGACCTACCTGACGAGCTGCCCGAGGTCGCTGCCTTTGTGAAGGCCGACGAGGAGGACGGCATCGTGGCGGTCATCGATGGCGTGCTGGGTGTCGAGCGCGAGATTGCAGCCTATATCCCGCAGGTCAAACGTACCGTCGAGGGTGCTGTCGCCTACGTCAAGATTTCCGATGGCTGCAACCGCTTCTGCAGCTTCTGCATGATTCCCTACATCCGCGGCCGCTATCATTCGCGCAATGCCGAGAGCATCATCTCCGAGGTGCGCGACCTGGTTGCCGGCGGTGTGCGCGAGATCGTGCTGATCGGCCAGGACACGGGCATCTGGGGTACCGACTTTGCCGACGAGGACGTCGCCGATGGCTCGCCGCGCAATCTGGCGCAGCTGCTGCAGGCCGTTGCTGAGGCGGTGCGTCCTCATAACGTCTGGGTCCGCGTGCTCTATCTGCAGCCCGAGGGCATGACTGACGAACTCATCGAGACGATTCGCGATACGCCCGAGGTGCTGCCCTATATCGATATCCCCGTGCAGCACTGCGACGCGCGCATTCTCAAGGCCATGCGCCGTTCTGGTTCGCGCCAGGAGCTCGAGGACCTGTTCCGCGATCTGCGTGAGCGTATCCCCGGCATCGTGATCCGTTCCACGGCCATGGTCGGCTTCCCGACCGAGACCGACGACGAGTTCCGCGACCTTATCGACTTTATGGACACCGTCGGCTTTGACTACACGAGCGTCTTTGCCTACTCGCAGGAGGAGGGCAGCCTGGCCGCTAAGATGGAGGGTCAGGTCGACGAAGAGGTCAAGCTCGAGCGCGCCCAGGAGGCCATGGACCTGGCCGAGTCGCTCGGTTTTGCCGCCACTGCCGCACATGTGGGCGAGCGCGCCCAGGTGATCGTCGACGGTATCGAAGAGACCGAGGATGGCGCCGAGCTCATCGGACACGCCTGGTTCCAGGCGCCCGATTCCGATGGCGCGGTGCATCTGGACGCCAGCGAGGCGTCCGTGGGCGATATTCTGACCGTCGAGTTTACCGATAGCTTCTGCTATGAGCTTATCGGTCATGTTGTGGAGTAGGAGAGCGTCGTGGCTAACGAGAGCAATAAGGAACTGACGAGTGTCTGGACGCCCGCCAACATCGTGACGTGCGTTCGCATCGTCTTTATCCCGGTGTTCATGATCGTGTCGGCGCTGTCTCACACAAGCGTTGCCGGTTCGGATTGGAGCACCTTCGACGGCCCGCTCGCCGCCGCTGCCTTCATTCTGTATGTGATCCTGTCGTGCACCGATAAGGTCGACGGTTATCTGGCGCGTTCGCGCAACGAGATCACCGACTTCGGTAAATTCTTGGACCCCATCGCCGATAAGCTACTCGTGTTCTCGGCCCTGCTGCTGTTCTTGGATTTTGGCGCGGTGACCGTGTGGTCCGTGTTCATTATCCTGTTCCGCGAGCTGCTGGTGAGCGCCCTTCGCATGGTCGCGAGTGCGGCCGGTGTGGTCGTTGCGGCCGATAAGCTCGGCAAGTACAAGACGGCAACCACGATGGTCTCCATTTGCGGTTACCTGTGCGTTTTTGCTATGGCCGGCTTGCACCTTGGCCCGGTGGCGCTGACGCTCGGCATCTACTCGGTGTCGCGCTTCCTGTACGCCGTTGCCGTTGTCCTGACCGTTATCTCGGGCGCCCAGTACTTCTGGAACTGCCGCAAGATCGTCTTTTCGGTCTAGGTCCTGGTGGGTATGACGGACTCTTTTGAGCAGATTTCCGCACATAACGAGGAGCTGGCGCGTGATATTGTCGAGCGCGCGAGCGCTCGGGGCGTGACGGTTTCGACGGCTGAGTCGCTGACGGCGGGTATGATCGCCTCGACGATTGCCGATATCCCGGGCGCCTCGGCGGTGCTGCGTGGCGGTGCGGTGACCTATTGCGATGAGATTAAGCATCGTGTTCTTGGTGTTGAGCAGGAGACGCTCGACCGCTATACCGCGGTGTCGCATCAGACCGCGCGCGAGATGGCGGTGGGTTCGCTGGAGCTGTACCAGAGCGATATTGCAGTGAGCGCAACGGGTTATGCCGGCCCCGGCGGTGGCACTGAGGACGATCCGGCGGGCACTTTCTATATTGGCTGGGCGCATCGTTCCGCCGATGGGGGTGTGCCGGTCGTGGACTCTGTGCGCTGCCACTATGAGGGCGACCGTTCGTGTGTTCGTGCCCATGCGGTCGCGGAGGCATTGGGGCGCATTGCCCTTGTGCTCAACTCTATGGAATAGACATGTTTTAAGGGGCCTTAGGGCCCCTTAATTGTGGAGATAGGGACCTCTGACAAATTTAGCGTTTGTGCTGGTTGTAGATGTATTTTTGCCTGCCTTGTTCATATTTGGTCCTTTGTGGTCAAGTATTTGGTCAGTGTTTGGTCGGCGTTTGGTTGGGTTTTGGAAAGACCGCCTGCATATGATTGGCCTGAACGGTTGACCACGAACAGCCGTTCGTTTATTATCGATGCAGGTTGTTAAGAGGAGGGCTATTCATGGCCAAGAATTCAGGTCCCGTACGTACCGTTCATGCTCGCACGACGGGTAAAGAGCGCGATGAGATGATCGCCACCACCAAGGCCGAGATCGAGAAGAAATTCGGCCAGGGTTCCATCATGAGGTACGGCGACGGTGGCCCCGAGCTCGAGGTCGAGGCCATTCCCACGGGCGCCCTGGCCCTCGATGCCGCGCTGGGTATCGGCGGCGTGCCGCGCGGCCGTATCGTCGAGATTTACGGTCCCGAGTCCTCCGGTAAGACGACGCTTTCGCTCGAGATCCTGGCCGAGGCCCAGGCAATGGGTGGCGTTGTGGCATTTATCGATGCCGAGCATGCGCTCGATCCCACGTATGCCGCGCGCATCGGCGTGGATATCGACGAGGTGCTCATTTCTCAGCCCGATACGGGCGAGCAGGCGCTCGAGATTGTTGACATGCTCGTGCGTTCCGGCGCCATCGATGCCATTGTCGTCGACTCCGTCGCCGCTCTGACCCCGCGTGCCGAGATCGAGGGAGAAATCGGCGATACTACGGTCGGTCTTCAGGCTCGCCTGATGAGCCAGGCGCTCCGCAAGCTCGCCGGCTCGCTGTCCAAGTCCAACACGACGTGCATCTTCATTAACCAGCTGCGTGAGAAGATCGGCGTCATGTTCGGCAACCCCGAGACTACGACGGGCGGCCGCGCCCTTAAGTTCTTCTCTTCGGTGCGTATCGACATTCGCCGCATCGACAGCATTAAGCTTAAGGACGAGGTTATCGGTAACCGCGTGCGCGCCAAGGTCGTTAAGAACAAGGTGGCAGCTCCGTTCCGTTCTGCTGAGTTCGACATCATGTACGGTACGGGCATCTCTAAGGAGGGCTCGATTCTGGACATGGCTGTCGAGTGCGGCATCTGCAAGAAGATGGGCTCCTGGTTTGCCTATGGCGAGGACAAGCTCGGCAACGGTCGCGAGGCCGCCAAGGCGTTCCTGCGCGAACACCCCGATTGCGCCGACGAGATTGAGCATAAGGTCCGTCTTGCCTGCGGGCTTGAGTTTGATGACGATGCTCCGTCCGAGGTAGAGCTGACCGATCAGCCAGCGCCTGAGGAGTTTGACGAGCTTTACGCCATCGATGGTTCCGCCATGCTCGATGATGACGACGAGTAGCGGTTACGCTCATGTCGTATACGGTGACCGAGGCCACGGTCGTCTTTCCCGATAAGAAGGCGGCCTCCTCGTTCTCGAGCGGGTATGCGTCCAAAAAGCCTTGCGCACATATCGATTGTGAGCTTGAGGGCGGTTTTGAGCGGTCCATTTGGATTCCCGTGCGGGTCGCGCGGCTGTATGTCAAAAACCGCCCCGATCTTCCCTGTGATTGGGACAACTTCCGTGAGGCGGTGCAGCTCATTGAGCGTAAATGTGCACTTACCATGGTGACCGAGATGTTATCGCGCCGCGACCATGCGACGGGTGAGGTCCGTGACAAGCTGGCTCGCTACGGCTTTCACCAGCCTGCGATCGATTTCGCCGTCGAGCGCGCCACCGAGTATCGTTTTTTAGACGAGAGCCGCTTTTGCTCGTACTTTATCGAGGAGCGCAAGCGGCGCGGTTGGGGACAGCGCAAAATCGAGACCGAGCTCAAGCGCCGTCATGTCGTGCTCGATGACATTCCCGGTTATCCCGAGGATTATTTTGCCGTCGAAGACGATTTGGCGCGTGCGTCAGCCCTGCTCGTCAAGCGGCGTGTTCCAGAGACGCGCGCATTCGAAAAACTGGTTCGGTTTTTGATGGGCAAGGGCTTCTCGTATCACGTCGCCGCCGATGCCGTTAAGGCACGTCTCGATGCCGAACGCGAGGAATGTGCGGTTTAGGCGTATGTGTTTTGTGGCCCTGCCGTTCACCGTGTTTTAGCCGCCGTGCCGGGGCCATTTATTTGACAGTTGTTGTGGTTCAACGTACGATAAACACTGTCATTTGCTTTGTGATATGTGCTCATCTGTGATGAGTTTGTTTATATGTTTATCTGTATCCGACCCGCATAAGCTGCGCCCATATTACTCAAATGTCGCGAGCCGTTCGTAAGGACGGTTCGCTTTGTTGTGTAACGAATCCATAAAAAGGAGTGAGCATGCCTATCATCGCAGCGCTCGTTGGCATCGTTTTGGGTGCCATCGCCGCCATTGCCTACATGCGCACCGCCAAGCAGGGTAGTCTTCACGAGGCCGACGAAAAGATCCAGTCGGCACACGCACAGGCTGAGTCCCTGATCGGTGATGCTAAGCGTCAGGCCGAGACCCTCAAAAAAGAGGCTCTGCTCGAGGCTAAAGAGGAGATCATCAAGAACAAGCAGGCCGCCGAGGCCGAGGACAAGCAGCGTAAGAGCGAGATTCGTACGCTCGAGAACCGTGTGATGCAGCGCGAGGAGTCCCTTGATCGCCGAAACGACGCTCTCGACAAGCGTGAGCACCAGCTGTCCAGCCAGGCCGGTCAGGTCGAGAAGCGCTCCCGCGAGCTTGAGGAGCTCTGCGCCAAGCAGACCTCCGAGCTCGAGCGTATCGCCGACCTGACCCGTGAGGACGCCCACAAGGAGCTCCTCGATAAGGTTCGCGGCGAGGTCACCCACGAGGCTGCCACGATCATTCGCGAGTCCGAGCAGCAGGTTCGCGCCGAGTGCCACAAGACCGCCCAGGAGATTCTGTCCCTGGCGATTCAGCGCTGCGCTGCCGACCACACAGCCGAGGTCACCGTTACCTCCGTGCACATTCCCTCTGATGACCTCAAGGGCCGTATCATCGGTCGCGAGGGTCGCAACATCCGGACCTTCGAGCAGGTTTCCGGCGTCAACCTCGTGATCGACGACACGCCTGAGACCGTCGTTCTTTCGAGCTTCGACCCGGTCCGTCGTGAGATCGCCCGTGTTGCCCTCGAGAACCTCATCGCCGACGGCCGCATTCACCCCGCCCGCATTGAGGAGATGTATCACAAGGCTGCCGACCTGGTTCAGCAGCGCGTGCGCGAGGCTGGCGAGCAGGCTGCCTTTGATACCGGTATCCACGACCTGCACCCCGAGATCGTCAAGACCCTTGGTGCCCTGCGCTACCGTACCTCGTTTGGTCAGAATGTGCTTCAGCACTCCCTCGAGGTTTCCGATCTGTGCGGCGTGATGGCTTCCGAGCTTGGCCTGGACGTTGTGACCGCTAAGCGCGCCGGCCTGCTGCACGACCTGGGCAAGGCAATCGACCACGACGTCGAGGGCCCGCATGCCGTCATCGGCGCCGAGCTTGCCCGCCGTTATGGCGAGAAGCCCGTTATCGTTCACGCTATCGAGGCTCACCATGCCGATGTCGACCCCAACACGGTGCTCGATGTCCTGGTACAGGCCGCCGATGCCGTCTCCGCCTCTCGCCCCGGTGCCCGTCGCGAGTCTGCCGAGAACTACATCAAGCGTCTTGAGAAGCTCGAGGAGATTGCCAACTCCCATGAAGGCGTCGAGCGTACCTATGCCATGCAGGCTGGTCGCGAGGTCCACGTCATGGTTCAGCCGGACAAGATCTCCGATGCCCAGTCCACGGTCCTGGCTCACGATATCGCCCATCAGATCGAGGAAGAGATGGAGTATCCCGGTCAGGTGCGCGTCGTCGTGATTCGCGAGAGCCGCGCTGTCGATATCGCTAAATAACATGAGCGACGCGAACGAGCTCATCTCATTTATCGCGTCGATGTCGGGGGAGGGCAACCTTCGCGTCGAGGAGAACCTTGGCGAGGGGTATGTCCGCCTCCGCGTTTCGGAGGCCGAGCGGCGCCAGGCAAAACACGACATTCAGCATGTCGAGGATATCGTCATCGAAATGCTCCGTAATGCTCGCGATGCCGGCGCCGACAAGGTCTATCTCGCCACGACCAAGGAAGATGGCGTCCGCACGCTTGTCTTTCTGGATAACGGTTCGGGCGTTCCGCAGGATATGCAAGAGCGAATCTTCGATGCCCGCGTTACCTCCAAGCTCGAGAGCATGAAGATGGACCGTTGGGGCGTTCACGGTCGTGGCATGGCATTGTTTTCGATCAAGCAGAACACCGACGAGGCCCGTGTGGTCACGTCCGGCGTCGATCTTGGTTCAGCCTTTAAGGTGAGCGTTGCAGCCGACCGCCTCAGTGAGCGTGCCGATCAGTCCAGCTGGCCCCAGGCCGTCAAGGATGAGGACGGACGTTATGTCTGTGCTCGCGGCCCGCATAATATTATTCGCGCTGCCTGTGAGTTTGCGCTCGAGGAGCTGCGTGGTTGCGATGTCTATCTTGGTTCTCCGTCTGAGATTGCCGCGACCCTTTATGCTCAGGCGTCAAGTCGGCTCGATACGTCTCGTCTCCTGTTTATTGATGACGAGAGCGAGCTTCCGGTTGTCGATCGTTTAGGCCTTGCCTCTGATGCCGAGGACTTTATTCGTATCTGCTCGGGTTTGGGTCTTGAGATGTCCGAGCGCACGGCTCATCGCATTTTGGCAGGGCAGATTAAGCCCGTTCGCGGTGTGACCGCGCGTCTGCTGCGCGAGCGTGATTCGTCCTCGCATGCGCCGGCTCCTGTCGATCTTGCGAAGGATCGTCGCGGACTACGTATTGCCAAGGATGACATGGCACAGTTTTCGCGTGCTGTGGAGCGTGACTTTAATGACCTTGCCGCCCGGTACTATCTCAACCTTTGCGGCGACCCAAAGATTCGTGTTTCGCGTGATCGAATCACTGTGACCTTCGATCTTGCCAAAGAGGATTAGTGCCTTTACCGAGTCCACTCGGTACGATACAGTTATTGCAGTTAAAACGTACTTTTAAACGCAGGAGTTTCTTCATGGATTGCCTGAAGGTATCAAGCAAATCATCGCCCGCGTCCGTTGCCGGCGCCATCGCCGGCATGGTCAAGGATGGTGTACCCGTCAACATCCAGTGTGTCGGCGCCGGTGCTGTCAACCAGGCCATTAAGGCCGTGGCTATCGCGCGCGGTTTTTTGATTCCAACCGGTTTTGATATTTCCTGCGCGCCCGTGTTCTCCGACATCCTCATTAACGGGGAGTCGCGCACGGCCATCCGCCTTTCTATCTACGTTCACCAAATCAATCGAGCTGCTATGGATAACGTCGTCATGGATGATGTTAAGCCTGTGGCATAGCTTCTGCTTGCCTCGTTTCGCTCCCCATCGTTAGGACTTATGCACATGGACCAGCGTTCCGTACGCGATATTCTTGCCGGTAAAACCTACTTTATCCGCACCTTTGGCTGTCAGATGAATCAGCACGACTCCGAGCGTGTGAGCGGTCTGCTTGATTCGTATGGCTGCCTCATGGCGCTCGATCCCGAGCATGCCGATATCGTTGTGTTCATGACGTGCTGTGTGCGCGAGGCCGCCGATACTCGCCTATACGGTCAGTGTAATTCCTGCAAAAGCCTGCCGCCTTCGCCTTCGGGCAAGCGCGTGGTTGCCGTTGGTGGTTGCATCGCGCAGCGCGATGGCGAGGGTCTGCTCACCAACGTCGATAACGTCAATGTCATCTTTGGCACGCATTCCATCGCACATGTGGCCGAGCTCATTGCCGAGGCGTTCCTGGACGGCAAGCGTCATATCCGCACCAATGAGCATGAGGATACGGATGCCATGAGTATGCCGTGGCACCGTGAGACGCAGTATCACGCCTGGGTGCCCATCATGACGGGCTGCAATAACTTCTGCACCTACTGCATCGTGCCGTACGTGCGCGGTCGCGAAAAGAGCCGCCCCTTCGAGGAGATTGTCGACGAGGTGACCGGTTTGGTGCGCCAGGGCGTGCGTGAGATTACGCTGCTGGGCCAAAACGTTAACTCATATGGCCGCGATTTGTTTGGTAAGCCGCGCTTTGCCGACTTGCTGCGCGCCGTGGGCGATACGGGCGTGGAGCGCATCTTCTTTACGTCTTCGCATCCCAAGGACCTGCTGCCCGAGACCATCGACGCCATGGCCGAGACGCCTGCCGTTATGCCGCAGCTGCACCTGGCCGTCCAGTCAGGTTCGACGCGGATCCTCAAAGAGATGAATCGCCGTTATACACGCGAGGACTATCTGGGCCTGGTCGATCGCATTCGCAACCGCATGCCCGACATCGCGCTCTCGACCGACATTATCGTTGGCTTCCCGGGCGAGACTGAAGATGACTTTGAGCAGACGCTCTCACTTGCCGAGACGGTCCGCTATGCTCAGGCCTATACCTTCATCTATTCCAAGCGCGCCGGTACCCCGGCCGCCGAGATTGATGATCCTACGCCGCATGAGGTTATTCTCGTGCGTTTCAACCGCCTGGTTAAGGTTATCGAGACCACGGCACACGAGTATAACCAGGGTGAGCTTCATACTGTGGTTCCGGCGCTCATTGAGGGAACGAGCAAAAAGAATGACGCGGTGCTACTGGGCAAGAGTCCCAAGAATCAGACCGTGCATGCGCCTATCCCCGAGGGTTACAGCATCGACCAGCTTGTTGGCAAGATCGTTGATGTTGACGTTGACGTTGCCAAGACCTGGTATTTGTCTGGCTCCGTTGTGGGCGAGCCGCGCTAATGGTTGCTCCCGGGGCAGGTCTTTCCGCCGTTGCGATCGTCGGTCCGACGGCGGTTGGTAAGAGCGATGTTGCCGATCGTTTGGCAGCTTGTCTTTCGTCCGAAGTGCTGTCGTGCGATGCGATGCAAATCTATCGCGGCATGGATATCGGTACCGCAAAGATGGCGCCCGATGGGTGTACGGCGCCGCTGCGTCTCGTCGACATTGTAGAGCCGGGTGTGGCATATTCTGCTGCGCTTTATCAGGCTGACGCTCGCGCGCATGTTGAGCGCTTGCTTGGCGAGGGCCGCCTGCCGGTGTTTTGCGGGGGTACGGGGCTGTATCTCAAGGCCGCCCTCGATGAGATGGACTTTCCCTCGGGTGAACTTGAGGACGATCGCCGTGCGGGCTATCAGGAGCTTGCCGAGCGTATTGGCGAGGAGGGACTGCATGCCCTGCTTGCCGAGCGCGACCCAGAATCTGCTGCTGTTATTCATCCCCATAACGTGCGCCGTGTGATTCGTGCGCTCGAGATGCATGATGATGGTATCTCCTATGCACAGCAAAAAAGTCAGTTTAGTGTTCCGCGCGAGCATTATCATGCTCTATGGTTTGGTCTGACGCGTAATCGCGAGGTGCTCTACGAGCGCATTAACCTGCGTGTCGATCTGATGTTTGAACAGGGTCTTGTTGATGAGGTTCGCGGTCTTATGGACCAGGGGCTGGGAGATGCCCTGACTTCGATGCAGGCAATTGGCTATAAAGAGATCATCGATGCTTTCAATGGCGTGATTTCTATGGATGAGGCTCGCGAACTCATCAAGATGCGTTCGCGTCGCTATGCCAAACGTCAGCTTTCGTGGTTTAAACGCGATGACCGCATCGTGTGGTTCGATATGGACGAGTTTACGATCGATGAGGTCGTTGAGGACATCCTGCATTGTATTGAGGCTGCCTAATGGCCCGCTTCCCCCTTGTTCCCACGGCACCCGAGCGTGCCATATTAGTTGGTGTTGAGTGGCGCGACAATGCGTGGCCGCTCGATCGTTCGCTTGACGAGCTTGAGCGCCTGGCCCATACGGCTGGCGCCCAGTGCGTGGCGCGTTTGTCACAGCGTCTGGTTAAGCCGTATCCAAAATCGTTTATCGGTTCCGGTAAGGTTGAAGAGCTGTGCGGCCTGGTGCATCGCATGGATGTCGATGTCGTTATTTTTGACGACGACCTGACGCCCTCGCAGCAATCCTATTTGGAGAAAGCCGTGGGCGAGCCGGTAAAGATTATCGATCGTACAGCACTGATCTTGGATATCTTTGGCCTGCATGCTCAGACGCGTGAGGGACGCCTACAGGTACAGCTGGCGCAGCTTCAATATCTGTTGCCTCGTCTGCGTGGCATGTGGAGCCATCTTGCCAAGGAGCAGACGCGCGGCGGCATCGGTTCGCGCTTTGGCCAGGGTGAAAGCCAGCTCGAGGTTGACCGTCGCTTGATTCGCAATAAGATTGCCGCGCTTCGTCGTGAGCTCAAGCAGGTTGAACAGCGTCGCGATGTCCAGTCCAAGAGCCGCATTGAGTCACCGGCGTTTCGCGTCGCGTTAGCCGGTTATACCAATGCCGGTAAATCGACGTTGCTCAATCGCCTGACCGGCTCTACGGTACTTTCGCAGGACAAGCTGTTTGCTACGCTCGACCCGACGACGCGTTCGTATCGCCTGCCCGGCGGTCGCGGCATGACGATTACCGATACCGTTGGCTTTATTCAAAAGCTACCGCATGGTCTCGTTGATGCCTTTAAGTCCACGCTGTCTGAGGTTCTTGGTGCCGATCTGATCCTTAAAGTTGTGGATGCCTCTGACGAGGACTACGAGCGCCAGCTCGAGGCAGTCGATCGCGTTCTTGACGAGATCGGTGCCGGCGAGCGTTTGACGCTTACGGTGTTCAATAAAATCGATCTGCTCGATAGTGTTGATCGATTGAGCTTCCGTCGTCGCTATCCCGAGGCCGTGCTGTTCTCGGCCCAGACAGGCGAGGGACTCGACGATCTCGTCGACCGTATTGCTCGTGAGGCGGCTGCTACCGATGTGTTGCTCTCTGCTGATATCCCGTATCGTGAGGGCGCCCTCATCACGCTGGTGCATGAGCAGGGAACCCTTTTGCACGAGGAATATCTTGAGGACGGCGTTCGTATTGTGGCGAAGCTGCCGGTTCGTATCGCGCCGCGGCTCAAGCGTTATCGCACCGAGTAGACGAGCTCCAAAAAGCCCAGAATAATGGGCTGATGCAGCAGATAAAAGGGGAGTGCGTGACGTCCAAGGCTGGCGAGCGCCGGGACGGGATTGGCGTAGGCCCAGCTAGGGACGGTCTTATCGATTCCCTTCGCTATGTGTGCGGCGTAGTATCCTGCAAGATACATAAAGAAAAACGGGATGATGGGGTAGTAATCACCTGAGACAAACCCAGGGCTCGGAAATCCCAGCCACGCCAGGTGGGGGACAGGGTAGATCGTTTTGGGGATGCTCCAGGTGAGGGCAAACAACAAAAGGCATAGGGACATGCCCCATCTCGCCGATATCTTCTTAAGGACGGGATCGGTCAACGCCACGATGCCGGTACATGCGGCCATGCAGTAGATGATGCCAAAATTAACCGAATCGTCTACTGAGACAAGTGTTGTTGCCAACCAGACGACGAGTGCTGCTAAGGCGTATTTGGCGGCACGTTTGATATTGTTGCGCGAAAGGGTGCACATCCAACCCGCGATAAACAAAAATACCCAGCTGATGCTGGCGCGCCAGATGTCTTGAAAGACAGTCTGGGTAAACCAGGGCATATCCCAGCCGTACAGGTAGGCGAGATCGTAGCAAGCGTGAAAACCTGCCATTGAAATCATCGTAAACCCGCGGACGGTATCAAAGATAGTGATGCGTTTTTGCATTACGAGAACCGGCGCATCAAGCCGACGACTTTGCCCAAGATAACGGGATTCGTTGCATAGATAGGCTCCATGGTGTCATTCTCGGGCTGCAGGCGCACGCGTCCCTGCTCCTTGTAGAACGTCTTGACGGTCGCTGAACCATCAATCATGGCCACGACAATTTCGCCGTTCATGGCACTCTTTTGTTCACGGACGATGATGTAATCGCCATTGAAGATGCCGACATTGATCATTGAGCTCCCATGCACCTCAAGGATAAAGGAACCCTGATCGGTGGCGATTTCGGTCGGGATAGTAAAAGTGTCTTCGATATTCTGCTCGGCCAGAATGGGAATCCCAGCCGCGACGCGACCAACGAGCGGTAGCGAGACCGTTCCGCGAGGTGCGGTGGGCCCGTCAGATTTTGAAATTGAGACAGAGGAACCGTCCTCGTTAAAGAGTTCCAGGGCGCGCGGTTTGGTGGCATCGCGCTTGAGTAGCCCGCGCGCCTCCAGAGCAGATAGATGGGCGTGCACGGTGCTGGGGGAGGAAAGGCCCACGGCAGAAGCCATCTCGCGCACGCTGGGCGGATAACCCTTCTCCTGCTGATATTCCTTGATGAAGTCGTAAATTTGCTGCTGACGCTTGGTAATTTTGCGAGC
Organism: uncultured Collinsella sp.; assembly: GCA_958408685.1. Lineage (GTDB taxonomy): Bacteria > Actinomycetota > Coriobacteriia > Coriobacteriales > Coriobacteriaceae > Collinsella. The sequence continues at coordinate 19,690 of CATYLC010000017.1, forward strand.
CATCAGGGCATCCTCTCTACCCATGTCAAACAAATGTTCGAATTTTGCTTGACAGGAACAACTGTTCGAAGATAATAATAACCGAACATTCGTTCTCGCGCTAGACATTTTTGTCCGCGCGGCTTGATAAAACTGTTCTCAGCAAAACACGCGAGAGGAGAACATGATGAACGCAACGAATATGGTCCAGGGAAACCTCGCCCTTAAGCTCGAGACGCCTGCCGCGCCCGCTTTTACTGTTGTCAAGGGTGGACGTTCCGGTTATCAGCCTTTGCCCGTAAAGTCTGCTCGCACTCAGTATGCTGTTGCCGCGCCGACTCCCGCTGCCCTGAAGGTCTCGACGATTGTTGCCGTCGCCGTTGCGCTCACGCTCTTTTTTGTCCTCGCTACGTCGGTCTTTAGCGCTCGTCACGCCGCGTATGCCGAGTCCGTTTCCAACGTTACCTACGAGACCATTCGCGTTCAGCCTGGTGATTCTCTTTGGTCGCTTGCCGAGGAATATCCAATCGAAGGCCTTTCCACGCAAGAGACTTCCGACATGATCCGTAACGTCAATCATCTGGAGCATGGTTCGCTCGCCGCCGGTGCGCATCTTAAGGTTCCTACTCGTTCGTAATCATTATCACGCTGCGCATGGTACCCTTGTTATCGTTTAAGAGGAGGTACCATGCGCTGTCCCAAATGCGGCAAGGCACATACCCGCGTCGTTGATTCCCGTATGCAGGAGTCAAATAACACCATTAAGCGCCGTCGCGAATGTTGCTCGTGTAATTACCGCTTTACAACGTTCGAGCGATGCGAAGACCCAATCGAGGTCATTAAGTCGGACGGAACTAAGCAGCGGTTCGATCGCAATAAGCTGCTCGTCGGCTTGATGCGCGCCACCATCAAGCGTGATATCGACACTAAGAAGCTCAATGAGATTATCGACGATATCGAGGTCGAGCTGCGTTCTCGTACGCTGACGGCCGTCACGTCCCATGAGTTGGGTGACATGGTGCTCAAGCGCTTGGCCAAGATCGACAAGGTGGCGTACATCCGCTTTGCCTCGGTCTACCGCGATTTCAAAGACGTCGATGAGTTTCTGCAAGAGCTTGACAAGCTAAGGTGATTCCATGTCCAACATTACCGTCAACATAAAGCGTCTCGACCCTACCGTCGAGCTTCCCAAATACGCCCATCCCACCGATGCCGGTTTGGATCTGCGCTCCAACGAGGACTGCGTCCTGAGGCCCTTCGAACGTCGTCTGGTCTCTACTGGGCTGGCCATCGCCCTGCCCGACGGTTACGCCGGCTTCGTCCAGCCCCGCAGCGGCTTGGCCATCAAGCAGGGCCTGTCTATAGTCAATACGCCGGGCCTCATCGACGCCCACTACCGAGGAGAACTCAAGGTTATCCTCATCAACCTGGATCCCTCCAACAACATTCAAATCAACAAAGGCGACCGCATAGCCCAACTCGTCATCCAAGAAGTCCCCACGGTCAACCTCATAGAGGTAGACGAGCTAGACAAAACCGACCGAGGCAACGGAGGCTTCGGCTCCAGCGGCGTAGCCTAGGGGCGCTCGTATCCCTCCCGCCCGCCTCTCACACATATCATTCCATGCTCAAACATTCTCGCTTCGCTTTGCTCGCTGCGAAACTGCGCGTGGAACGATATGTGTGAGAGGCGGGCGGGCGGCTACTCGCTTGAAACAATATTTACTTTTCTAGTAAGCCGACGCTACAAAGGGACCGTCCCTTTGTAGCGTCGGCTTACTGTATTTATATTTTCTGGTTCCCCTTTGCAGATTTTACTGGTGGGGAATCTGGTATAGCTGCTAGTACGTTAACGCAGCTAGCCTGCGGGAGGCCCTATATATCGTCCCGCGCGCAGTTTCGCAGCGAAGCGAGAATGTTTGAGCACGGGATGATATATAGGGCCTCCCGCAGGCTAGCGGACATTAAGACCCTAGCGAATATGCGCGGGTTTATCGCCCCAGTAGAAGCGGCAGAAGGCTCGTTTGCGCTTTTGGGGCTTGCCTACGAGCTCCATGGTTGCGATGGCGATGTCCTCGGCTGCGCGTGGACGGCGCAGCACTTCGCCATTGATGAGCAGTGCCTTGAGCGACTCGGGATGATCGTGGAGATGGCGTAACGTCACGATGAGTTCTCGTGCGGTGGTGACATGCATACTGGCGCCCATGCCGGTGAGCATCGTTGTGTTGGCCTTTTCCTGACCGTATGATTTGCCCAGCAGGATCATCGGCAGATGTGCGCATAGACACTCGGTGACGGTGAGCCCGCCCGACTTGAGGATTGCCAGGTCGCAGCCGTGCATGAGGGCCGCCATGTCATCCACGTAGTCCAGAACTGTGACGTTTTCGAGCTTCATGGCGTCGAAGAGCGTTTTGAGTCGGGTGGCGTATTCCTTATCCTTGCCCGGTAAAAAGACAAAGTGCATGTCCTCAAAGCTGCGTAAGAAGGGGAGCGTGTGGTCCATCGCGGCACGGAAACGCACGTATGGTTGGGGCAAACTGGCGCCGGCCATCACCAATACGACGGTTTTGTCTATGGGGAGATTGAACTTGCTGAGCTCATCTTCGCGTTTGTAATCGGTATCGAAACCGGCTCGGATGGGGATGCCCGTTATGCGGATCTTTGACTCGGGAACCTTGCGCGGGCGCAGCGTTTCAGCCATAAATTCGTTGGCTACACAGAATAGGTCGGTGTCCTTGTGGGGCCAAAAGCCTTCGACTTCGTAATCGGTCGGCACGCAGATGACCGGGTAATCGATACCCGTGATGACGCGGGCGCCCACAGCGACGTTGGCCGCCGTAATGTGTGTTGCGACCACGGCTATGGGCCTGCGGGTCCGGACGTATTCGTTGAAGGCGGGGAACATAATTCGTGACCATGCTGTGCCGCCGCCCCAGAGCAGATGTCCTGTAAGCGTATATCGCCAGGTCAGGTCGTAAATGGGGCGTGTGGCTCCCGTAAAAGAAGCCGCGGTCTTATTGCCGTCGAATTTAATACGTCCAAAATCAAGGATATCGAGCACTTCAATTTCAATATCCTCAGGGATTCCCTTGGTGCCGCGGATAAGGTCAAATGCTTGTGCAATCGCGTTGGCGGCGGCTTTGTGGCCCGATCCAACTGATGCGTGCACAATGGTTACCAGGGGTTTTTGTGCAGGTAAAACGGTCATTTGCTCCGGTTGGGGAGTGGCTTGCATGGGCAGGGGAGCGCTATTGCTCGTCTGCGTTTGATCCATCGATAACTCCCCTTCAGCTTTGTTACGCGATTTATTATTGTAGTGCATGAGTGTCATGTTCACGTAAATTTGGGTATGAGCGCAAAGAACGACAACGTTTCGACGAGAGGATTCTTCATGACTACCGATCAGCCGATTGATGTTGCGATTATCGGTGGAGGCCCCGCGGGCTATGCTGCCGCCATTTACGCTGCGCGTGCCAACCTGACGACGACCGTGATTGAGCAGGGCATGTCGGGTGGACAGATCGCCACGACCAATGAAGTCGAGAACTATCCGGGCATTCCGCTCTTGAGTGGCGCCGAACTCGGCGAGCGTTTTCAGCAACATGCAGAGGGGCTGGGAGCGCAGGTTACATGGAGCATGGTTACGGGTATCGATTACGATGCCGATGCAGCGCTGTTTACGGTTCATCACGATATGGGCGATACGCTTGCCTCGAGCGTTATCGCTTGCATGGGTGCCACGCCGCGTCCGGCAGGTTTCGCTGGCGAGGATACCTATCGCGGTCGTGGCGTTTCATATTGCGCAACATGTGACGGCATGTTCTTCCGCGGCAAACAGGTCTTTGTAATCGGTGGTGGCAATTCGGCATGCGAAGAGGCACTGTTCCTGTCAGATATTGCCAGCAGTGTGACCATCGTGCTGCGCCGCGACCAGTTCCGTGCGCCTGATGGTGTTGTTCAGAAAGTACTCAAAAAGGACAATATTACAGTTAGGTACCAAACTAGTATTGTGGAGCTTTCTGGTGAAGCGATGCCCACGACAATTACGTTCAAAGACAATGCAAGCGGTAAGACGCATGCCGAGACCTTTGAGCCTGGCTCGTTTGGCATTTTTGTCTTTACCGGCACGCAACCCCATACCGAGCTTGTTGAGCATCTAGTCGATCTGGCGCCTGATGGCGGCATTCTGACTGATGAATCCATGGCGACCCGCACGCCAGGTCTATTTGCTGCTGGCGACATCCGTTCCAAGCGCTTACGTCAGGTTGTTACCGCCGTTTCTGACGGAGCCATAGCAGCAACGAGCGCATACGCGTTTCTCCGCGGATAAGTACGATAATATATCTTATGTAAGGTTGTTATCTATTAACTAAATGGCGGGACGATGCATCAGTGCACTGTCCCGCCATTTTTCTTGCAGGCTATATGGTATGCAAAACTAGATAACCTAGAATACAATATAGAAAATGAACGGAGGACCTTTATGAACCACGTTAAACACGTTATTCCGATGTCTGATTCGTCTGTCAGCATTAAGGCTGAGGATATTCAGCCCACTGTGCTGCCCGATGCATTTATTCAGTCCGATATCGTGCGCAAACTCAATACGTTGAGTCTGCCGCGCTATAACCAGTTGCCCAATGTGACACTCTACCGCGACCAGGTCATTGAGTATGTTGCGCTGTGGATGGAGCCGCTGTCCATTTGCGTTGAGCAGCCTGTCATTACGCCATCGATGATCAATAACTACGTGAAGGTCGGCCTGGTGCCTGCTCCGGTCAAAAAGCAATATGGCCGCGAGCAGATTGCCCGCCTAATCGCTATCTGCATCTTTAAGCAGGTGCTACCTATTGCCGCGGTACAGGAACTCTTTAACATTCAGCGTTTGAGCTACGATGCCCCGACGGCCTTTGATTATGTGGTCGATCAGCTCGAGGCGTCGATTCGTTCGGCATTTTCCGTCGAGCAGACGCCGGTTCCCGATACGGCGCATCAGGTAACGCGTGAGTCGCTGCTTGTGCGCAGCGCGGTTTCATCCTTTGTTTCGAAGGCTTACTTGATGAGCTATCTCAAGTTCAACGGGTTTAATAGCTAGCCGACGTATAAAACGGGCGGGACAAAGAGCCATCTGTCGCTTTGTCCCGCCCGTATTTTGCTTGGTTGGACTTTATTTGCCCGAAGCTACGCCCATGCCGTAGCCGATGATGAGGCCATGCATCTCGGCGTAATAGGAATCCAGGCCGTTGCAGGGCATGATGATGGTCTTGGAGCCGGGCCAATGCTCAATAATGCGATCGGCCAGCGCCTGGGCGCTCGATGCGTTCTCCACATGGTCGATGACGACCTCACCGCCCGTAAAGCCCTCGGCTTCCATAGTGTCGATGATCTTGTTGAGCATCTTCTTTTCGCCACGCGTGTGCCCCACGAGTTCGATTTTACCGGCCTCACTCGCCGTGCCCAAAATGCGGATATTGAGCTTGTTGGCAATGACGCCAGCTGCCTTAGGGATACGTCCGGCTTTGGCGAGGTTTTCGTAATTGCACAAGCTGAAGAGGATTTTGCTGTTCTGCTCAAGGCTATCGAAGTATACGCAAGCATCCTCGAATGAGACATTCGGATTGTCTGCAAGATAGCGGTCGAACAGCAAGAAAATGAGGTCCATTTTGCCGCCAGCTGCGCGTGAATTGACTAGATGAATCTGTCGATCGGGCTCCTCGGCAAGAACCATATCGCGAGCCGTGGCTGCCGCGTTGTAGCTGCCCGACACGCCCTCAGAGATCGGCATGCAGATGGTCTTGTCTGCCAATTTGAAGAGCTCGGCCCACTCCCCCACGCTGGGACAAGCGCTCGAAGAGGCATTCGTCTCCGCCTGAACAGCGCAGTTGAGCTCATGAACATCGAGCGAAAGGTCATCGACGAATTCACGCTCCCCCACTCGAATTTTGAGGGGAGCAAATGCAAAGGTGGTATGGGGTGCGATCGGTTGCCAATCGCGGAGGTTGCAGCTTGAATCGGAGATAAGTGCCCAGCTCATAGAGGGTCCTTTCTAATCGTTCCCATTCAATTATAGCCATCTTGCAGACCGATTGGGCCGCTATCTAGTATTCAAAACTAGATAGCGGACTGCACTAAAGGCAAAAGAATGGACCCCATGACTCAAAGCCACGAGGTCCATATCCGTTTGCTTTATCTGAATACTTAGTAGCGCACGAAAATGTAGTTGTTGTTCATGCCGGCGGCAACGGAGCTGATGATAACACCCGTGTTGTAGTCGGAAGCATGAATCATCTGACCACCACCGATGTAAATGCCGGTGTGGTACGAGTTGACCACAACGTCACCGGGCTGCGGATCGGACACACGCGTCCAGCCCATAAAGGTGCCCGTGGTGCCCAGGCGGCAATAGCGACCAGTGAGGCAATAGCTAACAAAACCAGAGCAGTCGAAACTGTTCGGGCCAATTCCGCCCCAGGAATAGGTGCAACCAAGCTTGCTGTATGCACGCGAGACAACAGAACCGCCATCGACGGACTGGCTCGGAGCAGAAGGCGTCGGAGCAGGGGCAGGCGTGGAGGGCTGCGGTGTCGGAGCAGGTGCCGGCGTAGGAGCCGGAGTGTTGCCGCCCTGGTTGTTGTTATTGCTGGTCTGGCCACCGTTGTTGGTGTTCTCGGTCGCACCGGCAGTCTCGTTGCTCACCGTGGCCTTCTCGGCGGTACTGGCGTTGATGCCGGCCTGCAGCGCGGCGTTGGCCTCGGCCTCAGCGGCAAGCTCAGCCTGCAGCTGTGAATCCAGAGAGTTTACGACGTTCTGTGCTTCAGCCTGCTGGGCGTTAAGCTCGTCGACCTTCTTTTGCGTGGTGGCGACGTTCTTTTCCTGCTCGGCCTGCTTATCGGTGAGCTGCTGTTTGAGCTCCTTGACCTCTTGAATGGTCTGAGCCTGCTTATCGGAAACTTTGCCGTAGTAGAACAGACGGTTGAGCATATCGCTCAGGTCATCGACGCCCGTCAGAACCTGAAGCAGGCTCAGACCGCCGGTTTTGTACTCGCCGGCGACATAGGTCGAGAGCTTGGCCTGACCATCGGCGATCTCCTGCTGCTTTTGCGTGATCTCGCCAGCAGTCTGATCGAGCGCCTGCGTCTGCGTGGCGAGTTCATCGTAAATCTGCTGGGTTTGGGTACCGATCTGCTCGAGCTTCGTACGAGCAGCGGCAAGGTCGGATGCGGTATCGGCGTAGGCAGGAGCCGCGAGGCCCAAGCCCAAAACACAAGCGAGGGTTGCCGTAGCAGCGCAGCGTGCCATGTTTCTATGCGTGTTTGCTGTGCGCATGTAGCTTCCTTTCCAGTAACTAAGGGTAACGGCTAGTCCACCGTCACCAGGCTAAAGAGCTCCACATCGTCATCAGACGGCGTGAGCTTCTCGCGCGGGTTGAGAAACGCAAGCTCAAGGATACAACCATAACCGACAAGCTTTGCGCCCATATCTCGCACCAGTTTACCTGTTGCCTCGACGGTTCCGCCCGTCGCGACCAAGTCGTCCAGAATCAACACGGTATCTTTAGAGCTGATAGCGTCGGCATGGATCTCAATTGAACCGGTGCCGTACTCGAGCTCGTAGCTCTGGCTCACGGTCTCGCGCGGCAGCTTTCCCGGTTTACGTGCGGGAACAAAGCCGGCGCCAAGGGCTACAGCCACCGGTACGCCAACCATAAAGCCGCGAGCCTCGGGACCCACGACCTTGGTGATTCCCATGCCGGCAAAGTGCTCGGCGAGGGCATCGGTCATGGCTTTGAGAGCCTCGGGATTGCCAAAGAGCGGCGTGATGTCCTTAAATACGACTCCGGGTTCGGGATAGTCGGGAATATCGACGATATGAGATTCGAAGTCATACATGGCGTGACCTTTCATGGATTGCCGAAATTTCAGCAGCGGTTATTTGCCCGCGGTGGCGGTGCCGGATTGCGAAGGGGCGACGACCTTGAGCGGCTTTACGAGAGAATCCTCGTGCGAAGCCGGCGCGGCTGTCTCTTCGTTTTTGGCCTTGGTGGACTCGGAGCGAGTGATTTCCTCATCGAGTGCATCGATGTCGGCGTCCTCGACCACGGCGTTGAGCGACTCAAAAACGCGGTTCTTGAGCAGCGCAGTGTGCACACCTTCTGTCAGGTCGTGAAGCTTCTTAAACGCACGCTCGAGCTTGGCGTCACGCTCGTCATCGGAGGTATCCATTCCGAGCATGCTCACGAGCACCTGCTCAAACATCGAGGACTCGCGGTTGGCGGAAGACACGTACTGACGCAGGTTGCGCGGCTCGATATGGAAGCGTGACAGCTCGGAGCAGTAGCGGATGATCGGGAAATCGCGACCATCGACGAGCTCTCGATTCTGCGGGCTCTTGATGATGCGAATGAGGTCGTTTTCGGCAAGGGAGCGGATAAACGAAATCTCGACGCCCAGCATATCGGGAATGGTCTCGATGGGATGCAGCTTTTGCTTAGTCTCCTTGGGCTCCGTCTTGAGCGGAACATCGGACAGCAAGCCCACCTCGTAAGCGAGCGTTGACAGGTCCGTGGCGTTTTCCAAGCGCTGCTTAATCACGTTGAGCGGCATGTAGCGGGTCTTCTGCAAGTGCAGGATGACCTCCAGGCGATCAACGTCCTCCTTGGAGTACTGACGGTATCCCTTAGGCGTACGATGAGGGGTAATGAGCCCCTCATCCTCTAGAAATCTAATTTTTGAGTTCGAAAGATCGGGGTATGCGCCTCGAAGTAGGTTGACGACTTGGCCGATACTCAGATAGTTGCGTTCGGCCATGCCCTACTCACCGGTTTCGATGCGCTCCGGCGTGCTCTCGTGGTAGATGAGCGTAAACGTACCGATCTGGACGGAAGAACCGTCGTGCAGCGGGGCTGCATTGACGATGGCACCGTCGACCCAGGTGCCATTGAGCGAGCCCAAGTCCTCGATGCGAGCGCCGAGGCCCTCGCGAATAATGCGCGCGTGGCTGCGCGAAACGGTCATGTCATTGAGGAAGATGCCGTTTGCAGGATCGCGGCCGATGGTGGTCACGTCGTCCTCGAGCTCAAAATCGGCACCAGTCTGCGGACCCTTGACGATGGACAGAACGGGGGCGGTGATGCGCACGTTGGCCATGAGGTCGGGAACGGTGACGTCGCTTGAAGGCACGCGGAATACGCAGGTAGCGTCAGCAGTCTTATCATTCTGAGGCATATTGTTAACCATGTTGTCCATGACAACCCCTAACTTATCGCGGACGTGCCGCAAATAATGAACCGTACGTAATCATACCCCAACGAATCAGTCTTCGATTTCAGGGTTCAGAAAGTCGATGTTCTCGTCCTCGGGATGCGCGAGAGCCTGTTTAATGGCCGCTCCGCCCTTAATGGAATAGATGACAGCCGTGAGCATGGAGAAGATCACGCCGCCGTACACAAAGAAGATGCCGAGGGGCACCGAGCTTCCGTTGAGGCCCGGGAAGGCCGTAAGGGTTGAAGGTAAAAGATGCAGGCCGTCAACAACGGGGAACCCGAGCAGCATGAGCGAGAAGCCGGTCATGAGCAGCGCTGTGGCAATTTTTCCGGGAAAGACGACATCGATGGGGCGACGGTGATAATGACGAACGATAAGCGTGCCGATGCCCAGATAGATGTCGCGGCCAATAATGAGCACGCAGACCCAGATGGGCAGCTCTCCGCGAACCACCAGTCCAAGTACGCCGGTGAACAGCAGCGCACGGTCGCAAATGGGATCCATGACCTTGCCGAGCCACGAGACCGTCTTAGTCATGCGGGCGATCTGGCCGTCCATCCAGTCGGTGGAGGCGGCAACGGCGTAGATTGCGATGGCGATGACGCGGTTGTTATCCGTCACAAACAGGTACAGAAATACCAGGGTGAGGATCAGGCGCGTAAAGGTGATGAAATTGGAGATCGTAAAGATCTTATTCGACGGGTAATCGGAAGTGCCGATAAGCTCCTTTTTGATCTTCTTTTTGATGCCCACAGGACCCCCCGCTGGTTAACGACAAAACTTTCGATACTATACCCGTTCCGGCGATGTCTATCCAGCGTAAGCATAGAGAGTCCAGACATGTGGAGGGCGCTATTAGGCGGGGGATTTCGCATTCGTGTACATCTGCCTCCAAACATGTCGAAAAATGTCGATTTTGGTGGCTGATGTACACGTTTTGATTCGGTGATTACATCGATCGGGAACGTTGTTGCTTTAAGCAAATTAATCATGATGACTGAAAACAAAAAAGGTCAGGCACTAGGTGCCTGACCTGCAAACTTCTGGTCGGGACGACTGGATTCGAACCAGCGACCCCTTGACCCCCAGTCAAGTGCGCTACCAAGCTGCGCCACGTCCCGAAGCTTTTGTCTGTTGCTCTGCTCTCGCTCGCAACAGGGAGTATATTAACCCGAAACTTTGCCCTTGTGCAAGAACTTTTTTACAAATTTTGAAGCAAGTCCAAAATTGTATCTGCGAGCTGGGGTTTTGTTAGAACGGGAAGTTCTTGCGTACCCGCTGTACTTACGATCCAGGCCTTGTTAGTGTCGGTTCCAAAGCCCGAATCGGCGCGCGAGACATCGTTGGCGATAATGGCGTCACAACCCTTGCGGGCGAGCTTACGCTGCGCGTACTCCACGACGTTATCGGTCTCGGCCGCAAAGCCGATCACGTATCGTTCGCCCTTTTGGCGCGAGAGCTCGCCCAAAATATCGACCGTCTCGACAAGCTCGATGCGATCCAAGCGCTCGTTGGACTTTTTGAGCTTATGGTCGGCAGGGGCCGCGGGGGTGTAGTCGGCGACGGCGGCCGCACAAATTGCCGCATCGGCCGTCTGGAAGGCGCTCAGGGCCGCCTGGAGCATCTCTGCGGCGGTTTGCACGCGTACGCACGCCACGCCGCGGGGAACATCGAGCGATGCCGGTCCCAGCACGAGCGTGACCGCAGCACCGCGGCGAGCAGCCTCCCCCGCCAGGGCGATGCCCATCTTGCCCGAAGAGCGGTTGCCAATGAATCGCACCGGGTCGATCGGCTCGTGCGTGGGGCCGGCGGTAATCACGATGTGCTTACCTACCAGGTTCTGAGGCGCGGGGTTGAGCACCTCACAGACAGCCTCGACGATGTCCTCGGGCTCGCTCATGCGTCCCGTGTCCACGTCGCCGCAGGCAAGGTAGCCGCTGCCCGGGCCCACCACATGCACGCCGCGGTCGCGCAGCGTGGTCATATTGGCCTGCGTCGCCGGTGCCTTCCACATGCCATTGTTCATGGCCGGTGCGATCACGATGGGTCGCGGCGTCGCCAGCAGCGTGGTGGAGATAAGGTCATCGGCGATGCCGTTGGCCATCTTGGCGATGATATTGGCCGTCGCGGGCGCCACGACCACCAGGTCGGGCTCCTGTGCAAGCGAAATATGGTGGATGGGGTCGGAGGGATCGTCGAATAGGCCCACGGCAACGGGCTCGTTGGTGAGCGCACGGAAGGTGAGCGGCCCCACGAACTCCGTGGCATGCTCGCTCATAACGACCTTGACTCGCGCACCGCGCTTTTGCAGCAGGCGCACGATATTGCACGACTTATAGGCGGCGATCCCGCCGGTAATGCCCAGCAGGATCGTTTTTCCCTCAAGTTGCATTGAATTGTTGGGTGCCGCCATCGTTTAAGCTTCCTTGCTCGGGAGCACCAGGAGGCGGTGGCAGTACGGGCAGTGCGTAATTGACCTGCCGTCGTGGTTGAGGTCGCTCATGGACGATGCCTGCAGCGCGGTGTGGCAAACCGTGGGGATGTTGCCCTGGATGGTTTCGACGGCCAGGCCGCGGAACTGCTTGAGCAGACGCTCGTAGTCGGTGAGCACGTCGGCCGGCAGCGTGGCGGCAAGCGCGGTGCGCTCCTTAGTGGCGGCGTCAATCTGAGCCTGCAGGTCGGCAGCCTTGGCGCGGGCGGCCTTGGTATCGGCCTTCACGCCCTCCTCGAACTTGGCGATGATGGCCTGCGCGCGGGTCTCGCGGTCGAGCGCCTCCTTATGGGCGACAACGACGTTCTTGCGGGTGTGCTCAATCTTGTCCAGTCGCTTGGCCAAGGTGGCGAGCTCATTCTCCAGGTCCTGAACCTCGCGGTAGTCGGAGCCGTCGACGTGACGCTTTTTGGCAGCCTCGATGGCGTTGTTGGTCTGAATCTCGGTGGTGTTGAGATCGTCGAGCTCAATGTCCAGATCCTTGCGCTGGGCGTAGAGCTTGGTCATCTCGGACTTGAGTTTCACATAGGTCTTGCGCTTGGAAGCGAGCTCCTTGAGCTCCGGCATATTGGCAAGTTCGCTCTTGTTGCGGGCGAGCTCCAAATCGATCTGTTGCAGCTTGAGTAGCGTAGCGCCGGCGCTCATAAGTTCTCTCCTTTTGTCACAGTCCACCATTGGCAAGGGTTCAGTATTTTAATCGCATGACGGGGGTCGACCCCGGCGTCAACTGCAGAGTTCATCAATATATCAACGAACGGCTCCTCGGAGCGGTCGTGCCCGAGCAAGATCACCGGCAGCCCGCGTAAGGCAAGGTCTTGCGCCACGTGGTATCCCGCCTCGCCCGTCACGACAACGTCTGCGCCCGCGGCGATGGCGAACTCTCCAAAGTCGCCCAGGGAGCCGCCCAAAATGGCGACGGTGCGGCACGGGCGATCGGCTTCGCCCCACACACGCGGGTCGCTGCCGAAGGCCGTGGCAGCACGGGTGGCAAGATCGCGCAGCGTGCACGGGTCGTTGAGCGTTGCAAGCGCGCCCAGGCCGGTTGCCTCGGGGTCGTCCACGTGTTCCAGTGAGCTCACGGGTGCGGCACCCAGCAGCTCGCTCAGACAGACACGGGCTTCGTGCGAGCGGTCCAGGTTGGTGTGGAGCGATATGATGCTCACGCCGCAACGCGCTGCCTCGTAGAGCGCCGCGCTGCATTGGGGGCGTGTGGTATCCGCCGGACAAAAGGCCTCGGGCGCCTTGATATAGATGGGATGATGCGTTAGCAGCACGTTGGCGCCGGCCTCCTGGGCGCGGTGCACATTGGCTTCGGTCGCATCGAGTGCGCAGGCAACACCGGTGATCTCTGCAGCGGGATCTCCCACAGATAGCCCAACATGATCCCAGCCCTCGGCGTCCGCCTTGGGGTAGCGCGCCAGCAGTGCACGTTCAAGCTCGGCGACGATCATGCAGCACCCACGATCGAGAGCAGCGTCTGGGCAAACTCGTCCAGATCGTCGGGATTCACGCGGTCATCAAAGGAAATGCGCAGTGCGCCCAATGCCTGCTCGCGACCGATGCCCATCGCGCTTAAAACATGGCTCGGGTCCATGCTGCCGCTCGAGCACGCCGATCCTGCCGATACCTCAAAGCCGGCGGCGTCGAGCTTGACGATGAGCTCCTCGGAGTCCATGCCGTCGACGTAGATCGAAACCATACCCGGCAGACGATCGGCCTGTGCGTAGTCGCCCATGGTGGCATGAATACGCGGATGAGCCGTAAGCGTGGCATAGAGCTTGTCGGAAAGGGCTTGCAGCGTCGTACGCTCCTGGGCCACGCGGGGCGCCAACGTGCGGGCGGCAGCGGCAAAGGCCAGCTGCGTGCGCAGGTCCTGCGTGCCGGCACGTCGTCCGGCTTCCTGTCCTCCGCCAAAGATGCGCGGGCGCAGCGGGGTGCGGGTCTTAACGTAGAGCGCGCCGGATGCCACGGGACCGCCAATCTTGTGGGCGGCGACGGACATGGCATCGACGCCCAGCTCGGTGACATCGAACGGAATATGCAGATAGCCCTGGATGGCATCGGTGTGGAACAGGGCGCCGGCAGCATGTGCGGCGGCGGCCAGCTCGCGGATGGGCTGCACTACGCCGGTCTCGTTGTTGGCAACCATGATGCTCACGAGCGCCACGTCGTCGCCCAGCAGCTCGACAAGCGTGGCAGGCTCAATGTAGCCCGCGCGGCAGGGCTGCACCAGGTCGACGGTAAAGCCGGCGGCACGCAGCAGCGGCAGGTTGTCCAGAATCGAATCGTGCTCGATGGCAGATACGATCACGCGGCTGCGCTTGCGGTCGCGCTGACGAGCGCCTTCGGCAAGTCCGAGCAGCGCCAGCTGGTTAGCCTCGGTGCCGCCGTTGGTGAGGATGATCTCGGACGGGCGAACGCGTGCGCCAAAGCTTTGGGCGATCTCGCGACGGGCGACTTCCAGGCGTGCAGCGGCCTTGCGGCCGAGCGAATGCAGCGAGTTGGGGTTGACGCCGGCAAGCTCGCTGTCGTCGTACTCGCGCTGCGCAAGGAGCGCCTCGGCGCGCATGGGCGTCGAGGCGGCATAGTCAAGATTCACGGGTATGCGGTTTTGACCTGCGGTCATAAGGGTTTATGCCTCCTGTGCGGCCTCGTTGCCCAGCTTTTGCAGCAGCGCAACCTCGGCGGCGGGATCTTCGGACTTAAATACGGCAGAGCCGGCTACGAGCACGTTGGCGCCGGCCTTGACGACCTCGGCGATGTTCTTGGAAGAGATGCCGCCGTCGACCTCGATCATGGGCGACACGCCGTGGCGCTCGCACATGGCTTTGAGCTCGTGGAGCTTAGCGATGGTGCCCGGGATAAAGCTCTGGCCGCCAAAGCCCGGGTTCACGCTCATCAGCAGCACCATATCGACGACGTCGATGATGCTCTCGAGCACGCACACGGGGGTGGCGGGGTTGAGCACCACACCGGCCTTGACGCCGCGCTGCTGCAGATGGGTGAGCGTGCGGTGCAGGTGCGTGGAAGCCTCGTAGTGCACGGTGATCATGTCGGCACCGGCGTCGGCGTACCAATCGACCGTCTCGTCGGGGTTCGACACCATGAGGTGCGCGTCGACCGGTACATCGGTGGAGCGCTTGACGGCCTTAAGGATGTCAACGCCAAAGGTGAGGTTGCCGGTAAAGTGACCGTCCATAACGTCGAAGTGCACGTAGTTGGCGCCGGCGATTTTGTCGAGCTCGCCCTTGAGGTTGGCCATGTCGGCCGAAAGGACAGACGGAGCGATTTTGATGGAACCCATGGTAGAAGCCTTTCTGCGCTAGTCGGTGAGTCCGTAGAACTCTTGAGAAGGGACGCGATCGGTAAGAATCTCGAGCGCCCTATCCAAAGTAACACCGTTGTAGAGCGTTTGCTCCACGGCAAAGGTGAGTGGAATGTCTACGCCCAGTGAACGGGCGAGCTCGCTCACGCTGCGGGCGGCGACGGCGCCCTCCACCACCATATGCGTGCGCGTCTGGTACTCGTCGAGCGAAACGCCGTGGGCAAACTCGTAGCCAAAGGTGCGGTTGCGCGAATGCTCGGAGGTGCAGGTGGCAATGAGGTCACCCATGCCGGCAAGACCCATGCAGGTCATGGCCTGGCCGCCGCGGGCGTGCACCAGGCGGCTGATCTCGGCCAGGCCGCGCGTCATGATGAGGGCAAGCGTGTTGTCGCCCGCGCCCGAGCCGGCGGAAATGCCGCACACGATGGCGATAACGTTCTTCATGGCGCCGCATACCTCGACGCCGGTCATATCCTGCGACAGGTAGATGCGGAAGGCCGTGGACAGCAGCAGCTCCTTAAAGGTCTCCCCTGCCTGCGGGTCTTCGCTGGCGATGACGGCGGCAGAGAGCCCGCCGCGGCAAATCTCCTCGGCATGGTTGGGACCCGAGAGGGCCGCCACACGCCGCTCGTTGCCGATCTCGCTGGCAATGACCTCGCTCATGAGCAGGCCGGACTCGGGCTCGATGCCCTTGGTGAGGCACAGGACCGGGGTATCGGCGGCGATAAAGGGCGCGGCCTGGTGGCACACGCTGCGAAGGTGCGTCGAAGGAACGGCAAAGATGATGGCCTCGGCACTGTCGAGCGCCTGCACCAGGTCCGTGGTGGCGACGACGTTGCCGGGCAGCTCGTAGCCCACAAGGTAGCGGGGGTTGCGGTGTTCGCCATTGATGCCGGCGGCCGTCTGCTCGCTATGGGCCCACATGGTCACGCGCTCGGATCGCGCGGCGGCAAGGCCGGCGATGGCGGTTCCCCAGGAGCCAGAGCCAATCAGCGCAACATTCATGACTCTCTCCTACTGATCGTCGGGCTCGGTGACGCGCTTGGTAAACGAGAGCTTGGACTCCTTACCGGTCATGAGCTTTTTGATGTTCGCGCGATGGGCCCACACCACGGTGATGCCGATTATCGCCATGCAGAACTTGAGGCCCAGGCTGCTGTACGGAAAGACCGCGCAAGCAGCGATGGGAAGACCGATGGCAGCGGCAAGCGAGCCCACCGACACATACTTGGTGATGGCGACGGCTACGATAAACATGCCCAGCAGCGAAAGTCCGATGGGCCAGTACCAGGCGAGGATAACGCCCAGACCCACGGCGATACCCTTACCGCCATGGAAGTTGAGATAGGGCGAGAAGATGTGGCCCCACACCGCTGCCAGGCAGATGACACCGAGCATCCAGTCGCCGGGGGCTCCGGGCGCCATAATGTTCGGCGGAAACCCATAGCCCACGCTCGCGATGAGCGGACGGGCGATGACAACGCAGATGGCGCCCTTAAGGCAGTCGAGCAGCAGCGTGAGCGCGGCCACCTTGGGGCCGGCTACACGCAGGGCGTTGGTGGTGCCGATGTTGCCGGAGCCCGCCTTGCGAATGTCGGTGTGGTTGAACACGCGGCCCAAGATCAGGCCAAACGGAATCGCCCCGATAAAGAACGAGACCACGGCGCAGATGGCGGTCAGCAGAATCGGATTATGCATCCTTTTGCTCCTTCTTCCTAAAGAAGAGTCGAATGGGCGTGCCGGCAAAGTCGAAGGTCGAACGCATGCGGTTCTCTACGTAGCGCTGGTAGGTGTCGTTGACCAGGTCGCTGTGGTTGACGAAGAACGTGAACGTCGGCGGGTTGACGCCCGTCTGGGTCACGTAGTGCATGCGCAGGCGGCGCTTGCCGTCCACCACGGTATGACCGAACTCGCGCAGGTCGGTGAGGAACGTGTTGAGGTGCGAGGTGCTGATCTTCTGCGAGCGCGTCTTTTCGGCGGCGTCGACCATCGCCCAGATCTTCTCGACGCTGCGGCCGGTCAGGGCAGAGATGCGCAGGTACTGGGCCCAGGGAGCCATGACGCCCAGACGGCGGTCGATGGTCTCCATGCAGGCCTCGCGCTTACGGTCGTCGTCGAGCAGATCCCATTTGTTGAGCAGCACAACGATGGCGCAGCCGCGCTCGATGGCAAGACCCATGACCTTCTGGTCCTGCTCAGTAACGCCCACGGAGGCGTCGACGACGAGCAGCGCCACGTCGGCGCGGTCGATGGCGCGCAGGCCGCGGACCATGGAGTAGTACTCGATGTTCTCGTACACGGTGCTCTTCTTGCGAATGCCCGCGGTGTCGACCATGCGGTAGTGCTTGCCGTTGCGCTCGACGACTGTGTCGATGGCGTCGCGCGTCGTGCCGGCAATGTTGGACACGATAGAGCGGTCGGCGCCCAGGATGCGGTTGAACAGCGACGACTTACCGGCATTGGGGCGGCCGATGATGGCGACGTTCAGCGCGTCGGGGAACTCATCGGCGACCTCGTCCTCTTCCTCCGGAAGCAGGGCCACGATGTCATCGAGCAGGTCGCCCGTGCCGTGGCCATGCAGGGCCGAGAGCGGCGTGGGCTCGCCGATGCCGAGCGAATAGAACTCCCAGATGCTGTCGTTTTCGCGATCGGGGTTGTCGAGCTTGTTCACCAGCAGAAAGACCGGCTTGTCGCAGCGCTTGAGCATGCGGGCGACCGACTCGTCCTCCTCGGTGACGCCGGTGCGGCCGTCGACCACAAACAGGATGACGGCGGCTTCCTCGGCGGCGGCGAGCGCCTGGTCGCGGATGGACGTGGCAAACACGTCATCGCTCTTGAGCGGTTCGATGCCGCCCGTGTCGACGATGGTGAACTCGCGGCCGTTCCAATCGGCCGTGTGGTACGAGCGGTCGCGCGTGACGCCGCGGGACTCATGGACGATGGCGTCCGAGGTCTGGGCCAGGCGGTTAACGAGCGTGGACTTGCCCACGTTGGGGCGTCCGACGACGGCGACGATAGGTTTCATCTGCACTCCTTTAATGGGTAGGGTCAGTGGAAGTGTTAGAGTCGGCAGGCACAATGCCAAGGATGTGCTCCAGGGTATCGAGCAGCTCATGCGGCATGGTCGACACTACATGAACCTCGGCGCCGCGACTGGTAAGGCTTGCGAGTAAATCGTCACGATGATACTCGTCAAGCGTCATGCCGTCAGCGTTGAACATGAGCTTAGGCACAAAGAGCATAACCCCCGAGAGGTCCTGCGGCAGCTGTTCCAGAATGTCGCAGGCGACGATGAGGCCGGTCACGTCCACGTTGCCGCCAAAGTAGCGATTCTTGATGGCCGTGACGGTGCCGGCGAGCCCCTGCGGCGATTCCACGAAACGTGCTACGGTGTCGCGTGCGCTGGCGCCCGAGAGGCACAGCAGGTGCTGGCTGCGAGCGGCGATGGCCTCGCGGACGCGGGCCAGTCGCTCGGCATCGGCGGCAAGCACATCGTCCGTCTCGTCTAGGTATGAGCGGATCATGCCGATACCGTCGTAGTACTGCGGATAGCCGTCGTAAAAGTCTGCCTCGGGCGGATCGATGCCGGCGTCCAGGTAGAACTCGTCGCTCATCTGGAAGGTGTGGCGGCCAAAACGCTCGAAGGCGCGGTCCTGGTAGGGACGGATCATGGCAATGGTCTCGCGCGCCAGTTCGGGCTTGTCGCTGTATGACCAGCTAAAGCGGTTCTGATGCTTGGTAAAACCGAGCGGCACAATGCCCAGGCTTGTGATTTGCTCGTGCTCCTCGCAAAAGCGCAGGGTCTTTTCCAGCTCCTCGCCGTCGTTCATGCCGGGGCACAACACGATCTGCGCGTGAATCTCGATGCCGGCGGCCATGATGGCCTCGAGTACGTCCATGCCGCGCTGGGCGTTGCGGCCCATCATACGACGGCGGACGTCGGGGCTCACGGCATGGACCGACACGTTCATAGGGCTCATGTTGCGTTGGATGACGTTTTGCACGTCCTCGTCAGTGAGGTTCGTGAGCGTGACGAAGTTGCCCTGTAAAAAGCTCAGGCGGTAGTCGTCGTCGCGAATATAGAGCGTGGAGCGGCCGCCCTTGGGCAACATGGTCATAAAGCAGAACACGCAGGCGTTTACGCAGGTACGCATGCCGTCGAAGATGGGGCCATCGAACTCCAGGCCCCAGTCCTCGCCCGGAAAGCGGTCGAGCTCGACGGGGGTGACGGTGTTGTCGCGCGGGTCGAGAACCTCGAGGTCGACGGTGTCGTCGTCTGCTTCCCAGAGCCACACGATCATATCGGTCAGCTGCTCGCCGTTGACCGTGAGCACGCGCATGCCCGGCTCGATACCCACATCCCATGCGGGCGACTCGGGACGCACGTTCTTAACGAGCGCGCCCTCACCCGGCTCGGGGTCGCGGCTGCGCCCGTAATCGGCCACCTCGGCGGCGTATGCGGGTACGGTCTGGTCCATGGTTAGCGGCAAAGCTCCTTGATGCGCGTGACGGCGCGTTCGATGTGTTCTTGTGGGGTGGAGGCTCCGGCAGTGATGCCGATGTGGTGAGCGTCGGTAAACCACGCGGCCTGGAGCTCGGAAGCTTCCTCGATGTGATACGTGCGCTCGCAGGCGTCTGCGCAAATTTGCGCCAGGCGGCGGGTGTTGCCCGAGTTCTTGCCACCCACGACGACCATGCAGTCGCAGCGGTTGGCAAGTGTGGCTGCTGCCTGTTGACGCTCACTCGTGGCGGCGCAGATGGTGTTGATCACACGCAACTCCTGCACGCGCGGGGTGATAGCGGCCACGACTTCGGCGAGGTTCTGCGCGGTCTGAGTGGTCTGCACAACGAGGCCCACCTTGCCCTTGAGCGACAGGGCATCGGCGTCGGCGACACAGCTCACGACCTGCGCATCATTGCCGGCGTGGCCCAGAATACCCTCAACCTCGGGGTGACCTGGCTCGCCTACGACCACCACGCGGTAGCCCTCGCGCACCAGGCGCTCGGCTGCCATATGGACCTTCTTCACGTAAGGGCAGGTGGCGTCGACGACGTTAAGGCCACGCTCGCGAGCGGCATCGATCACCTGCGGCACCACTCCGTGGGCGCGGATGATCACGGTGCCGGTTGCGGCGTCGTCCAGGGTTTCGGCCAAGCCAACGCCTGCCTCAGCGAGCTCGCGTACCACGATGGGGTTATGGATGAGCGGACCCAAGGTATGGACCTGAGTGCACTCCCCTGCCTGTGGCGCGGCGGCAAGTGCCATGTCGAGGGCGCGCTGCACACCGTAGCAGGTGCCGGCGTGGGCGGCGATCTCGATGGTGGGGGCGTCTGCCTTGCCGGCAACGGCCTCGACGGTATTCATGACATCCTCGCTCATGGCTAGAACCTGCCCGGATGCTCGGCGCACAGCTCGTCTCGCATAGCGTAGACGCGGTTCATGGCCTCGGCCTCAAACCATTCCAGGCGCTCCGTGCGCTTAAGCCCAGCCGGTGCGTCGGAAAGCGAGACGGCCTTGCCGGCGCGGATCCAGCACTTCTTGGGACGCATGATCTTTTTGCCCGCGGGCGTGATGTCGGACCAGCCGCAGATGGCGAGCGGGTTCACAGGTGCCTTGCCCATCTGCGCGATGAGCGCAAAGCCGCCGTGGACCTCGGGCTTGATCTCGCGCGAGCGGATGCGCGTGCCCTCGGGGAAGATCAGGACGTCCTCGCCGCGCTGCAGCGCATGCTGGGCGGCGCGCAGGCACTTCATATCGGCGGTGCCGCGCTCCACGGGGATGCCGCCCACGCGGCTAAAGGCCCAGCGCACAATCTTGCTCTTGGCGAACTCGGACTTAAAGATGGGTCGAATGCGGCGGCCCCCAAAGAACAGCGCCGTCTCCACGGCCAAGAGCTCGGCCATCGAGGTGTGGTTGCAGATGACCACGCTGCCGCGGCCTTCTTGGCGCTCAAACAGCAGGTCGGCGTCCTCTACCTTCCAGCGCCACATGAGCTTGGAGAAGGCCCAAAGGATGGCCATAACCACGACGACAGTGCCGCGGATGAGCGCCGGGAACTCGGCGTAGGGGGCGTTGTAATAGTCCTCGGGCGTCTGTTTAAACAGGCGCATGGGCTACCTCCTTTGGTTAATGAGGTCCTCGATTATCGAGACGACCTCGTCGATGGTGTGGGCGGTGGAGTCGACGTGCACGGCGTCCTCGGCGGGCACGAGCGGGGCGACCTCGCGGCTGCTGTCGAGCTTGTCGCGCTGCTTAAGGGCGTCGAGGGTCTCGTCGACCTCGGCTTCGAGCTGCTCGGACGTGAGCGGCTGGGCGTCGTTTTGGTGACGCTGCAGCACGCGGCGGCGGGCGCGCTCACGCGGGTCGGCGGTCAGGAAGACCTTGACCTGCGCGTTAGGGAACACGACGGTACCGATGTCGCGACCCTCGGCGACGATATCGCGGTCCTCGGCGGCGCGGCGCTGGTGGATGAGCATGGCGGCGCGCACGCCCGGATAAGCCGAGACCTTGGACACGTTGGCGTCAACCTGCGGGGTGCGGATGGCGGCCGAAGCGTCCTGGCCGTCGATGGTCAGGCGCGTGTCCTCGCCGGTGCCGTTGGTAAAGCGAATCTCGATCTGCTCGGCGAGGGCGTCGATGGCCGCCTCGTCGTCTAGATCGATGCCGCGGTCGAGCGCGGCGAAGGTGACGGCGCGATACATGGCGCCCGTGTCGAGCTTGTTAAAGCCCAGCTGGCGGGCGATCTCCTTGGCGATGGTGGACTTGCCGGAACCGGCGGGGCCGTCGATGGCGACGATCATGCAATGCTTCCTTTCGATGATTGACGTGCTGGTATGGTTCGCGGGCGTTGGGGCGCGGCGGGTTGCCTAGCCCGTGTAGCGCTCGCGGTAGGTGTTGCGCTTGGGTGCGGAGCCGTGGCTGCCGTGGTGACGCGTGCGGCTGGCGGGGGTGTCTTGGGGCTTGTCGCCGTTGCGCTTGGCGCTCGCCTGCTTGGGCGGGATGCCGCCGCTTTTGAGGATCTGCACTTCGCGGTCGGTGAGCTCGCGCCACGAGCCCTTGGCCACGCCCTCGAGCTCAAGGCCGGCAAAGTTGCAGCGATGCAGACGGATTACCGGATGGTGAATCTTGCCCAGCATGCGCTTGACCTGGTTCTTGCGGCCCTCGCGAATGATGACCTCCACGGCGGTGGTGCCGGGCTTGACGCCTTGCGGAGCCACGGCCTCGGCCTCGCGCGCGTTAATGACGCGGCAGATCGCCGGCTGGCACAGGCCGTCGTCGAGCTCGATGCCACGGCGGAGCGGTTCTAGATCGCGGTCGGTCAGCTGTCCGTCCACGAGCGCCTGGTAGGTCTTGTAGACGTGCTTGCTGGGGTGCAGCAGGTCCTGCGATAGGTCGCCGTCGGTGGTAAAGAGCAAAAGGCCCGTGGTGTCGCGGTCCAGGCGACCCACCGGGAAGAGCCCCGGAAAGCGGTTGCGCGGGACCAGGTCGGCCACGCAAGGGCGCTCCTGCGGGTCGCTCATGGTGGTGAGGTAGCCGGTCGGCTTGTAGAGCATCAAGTACACGGCGCCCTGGTTGAGCTTGACGGGCATGCCGTCGACTTCGATGTGATCGCGGTCGACATCGACCTTGGTGCCCAGTTCGGTCGCGACCTGGCCGTTAACGGTCACGCGGCCGGCGGTCATCAGGTCCTCTGAGCCGCGGCGGCTCGCCACGCCCGCGCGTGCCAAAAAGCGCTGCAGGCGCATGGTGTGCGGATAGACGGGCTGGGCGTCGGCTGCGGGTACTGCGTTGCCCATGGCGCGCGTCTCCCCCACTTCGTTAGTCCTCGTCATGCAAATCCTCCGAGGTCTCGTCGACGTCCAGGGTTTCCAAGTCCTCGGCTGCATCAACATCTTCAACATCGGTATCGAGCAGTTCGCGCTCTTCGTCCAGGTCCTCGGCCTGTTCCTCGAGTGTGGACTGAATACTACGGCCGCTCAGACGCTCGCGGATAAACTGACGCGACTGCTCGTCGGGGGCAAATTGCTCCAGATCGGGCAGGTCGCGGGTGGAACGCAGACCGAACTTTTCCAAGAAGGCGCTGGTCGTGCCGTAGATGATGGCTTGACCGCGCTGGGGGTCACGGCCGAGCTCGCGCACCAGACCCTTGTCGACGAGCGACGCGATGACGCCGTCGGAGTTGACGCCGCGGATGCCCTTGACCACCTCGCGCGTAACGGGCTGGTGGTATGCGATGACGGCAAGGGTTTCGAGCGCCGCCTGCGACAGCTTCTGCGTGTCCCAGCTCAACACATAGGCCTCGACCACGTCGTGATAGGCGGGATGCGTAAACAGGCGCCAGCCGCCGGCGACCTCGCGCAGCTGAAAGCCGCGGTTGGCCTCCTCGTACTCAACCTTGAGCTCGGCGAGCAGCGACGCGCACTCGCCAGGGGCGATATCCAGTGCTCCGGCCAGCGCGGGCGCACTCACCGGGTCGCTCGACACCAGCAGCAGCGCCTCGAGGGCGCCTTTGAGGCTGTTTGCCTCCAGCGTGGAAAGGGTTGACATGGTTGCGGCTCCTATTCGGTGAGCTCGGGGCCCTCGCCGGGCACGTATGCCTCGGCCCCCTCGACTCGGTTGATGCGGATGGTTCCGAAGATCTCGTCCTGGCTCAGCGTGAGCGAGCCGCGCTTGGCGAGCTCAAGCATGGCAAGGAAGGTGACGACGAGCTGCTCGGTGGTGGCATCGCCGTCCAGCAGCTCGCGGAAAGTGCAGGTTTGGTGCGCCATGGTAAAGCGGTCGACCGAGGCCACGGTCAGGTCGAGCGGCACGCGATGCGGCGCCACGTGCTCGGCCTCCAGCAAGAAGGTCTGTCGCTTGCCGTCCAGGTCGGCACAGATGACAGCCAGGCCGCGCAGGGTGATGCCGGCTAGATAGTCGGGCATGAGGCCCAAGAACTCGGGGTCGGGACCGGCCACACGCGGGTGCATTCGGCTTTCGGCCTGCATGCGGGCACCGAGGGCTGCCGCCGCGCCCTTAAACTGCTTGTAGGCGATCAGGCGCTGGATCAGGACCTCGCGCAGGGCGTCGCCGTCGAGCGCACTGAGTTCTTCGAGGTCTTCGTCGTCCTCGTCATCGTCGTCTGCCTTGCGCGGGGCCTCCTGGGGAACCAGCGAGGCTGCCTTAATATCCAAAAGGGTTGCCGCGACCAGCAAAAAGTCGCTCGCCACGTCCAGGTCCAGCGCCTCGATGCGCTCGGCCTCGGCAAGGTACTGCTCGGCCACCTCGCTGATGGAGATGGCGCCGATATCTACTTTTTGGCGGGTTACCAGCTGCAGCAGCAGGTCGAACGGTCCGCTGTAGACCTGCGTCGACACGCGATACGACATCTTCGACCTCCTTTGACGGCGCCTTCGCGGCGCGGTTTGGGTGCATGTTGCGACCGTTTTGCACGGTCGACCTGTAAGTTTACCTTAGATGCTGGCGATTGCGAAGTTGAGCAGCTGCTCAGCAAGCGGATACACGGTAACGTCGAAATAGCGGCCGATCACGTCGATGCCGGTCCACATGGGCAGCAGGTACAGCACAATGATGAGTATGGGCATGGCGTATTGCTGCAGGCGGTAGTAGTTGGCGAGGGCCTTGCCTTTAAGGAACGGCACGATAATCGAGGAGCCGTCGAGCGGCGGGATCGGGATGAGGTTAAAAAACGCAAGCGACAGGTTGACCACGATAAACGTGGCACCGAAGTTCATGATCTGTGACGCCAGGGCAAAGGACATGCTGGTGTAGAGGTTGCCGTACGTTGCGTTCATGAGAGCGGCCGCGAGGCACGCGAGGGCGATGTTCGACGCGGGGCCGGCTACGCTCACCAGGACCTCGTCGCGCTTGGGGTGCTTGAGGTTGTTGAGGTAGACGGGCACGGGCTTGGCAAAGGCGAACACCGGGCCGCCGGCGGCGAGCATGAGCAGCGGCAGGAGAATGGTGCCGAACGGGTCGATGTGGTTGATCGGGTTGAGTGAGACACGGCCACGGGACCGGGCCGTCTTATCGCCGAGCGCCCAGGCCGCGGCGGCGTGCGCGCTTTCGTGGATCACGATACCCACGATGACGGCGACGGCGCTCGCGAGCAGATTCATGAGGTAGCTGCTGGACATGGCGCTCCCCTAGCGGACGCGGCGCGAGGCGCGCGTGAGCAGGTAGTCGGCCACAAACAGGATGACAGCCACGATGGCGTAATCCAGGCGGAAGACACCGCCAAAGGGAGAGGTGATGACGCCGTAGCCGGCGATGGCGCTCGGCAGCGCGCGCGAAAGCTCAACGACAAAGCCCACGATCTGCAGCTTGGCGGTGAGGCCGCTAAAGCACAACAGCACGGTCATCGCGCTCATAAAGATGCCGCAGATGCGACAGGCGATGGCGATGATGCTCATCGCCACGGCAGTGGCCTTACGAGAGTTCACGCGCGGTCTCCTCTTCGATCTGGGTGGAAAGCTCCAGCCATTCGTCCTCGAGCTTGGGCAGCTCTTGCTTAAGGCCGTTATATTCCCCCAGCGCGGCGTTGAACTTATCCTGATCGGCATAAAGCTCTTCGCTGGCCATCAATTCCATAAGCTCGTCATAGCGGGCGCGCTTTTTGTCAAGCTCTGCCTCGATCTTCTTGAGCTGATTGCGCACGCCCTTAAGCTTTTTGTTGAGCGCAGCACGGGCCTGGGCCTCGGCACGCTTTTGCTCCTTGGTCTTTTTGCCTTCGGCGGGCTTGGAAGCGGTGGCGGGGGCGTCGGGCTGGGCCGCGGTGACCTTAGCGGACTTGGTCGCGGCCGGTGCGCTCTCCCCTGCCGCCTCGGCGGCGGCGCGGGCTGCGAGGTCCTCGCGTTTGTAGAGGTAGTAGTCGTAGTCGCCGTCGTAGACCGTGACCTTGCCATCGCGGATGTCAATGATGCGGTTGGCAACGGCGCGTACCAGGTGCTCGTCGTGGCTGATCAGCACGATGGTGCCGGGGAAGTTCTGCAGGGCGTTCTCGAGCATGTCCACCGAGTCGATGTCCAGGTGGTTGGTGGGCTCGTCCAGGCACAGGAGCGCCTCGGGGGCCACAAGCATCTTGGCCAGTGCCAGACGCGCCTTTTCGCCGCCGGAGAGGACGCGGACCTGCTTTTCGATGGAATCGTTGTCGCTAAACAGGAAGGCGCCCAGCAGGCTGCGCTGCTGCGGCACGGTCCACTTGGGCGTGACGGTGTCGATCTCTTGCAGGACGGTATTGGACTCGGTCATGCCCTCGAGTGCGTGCTGGGCGTAGTAGGCTACGCCCACGTTTGTGCCCAGATCGCGGGTGCCGGTGGTGGGCGGCTCCAGGCCGGCGAGGATCTTCATGAGCGTGGACTTGCCGGCGCCGTTGGGGCCGACGAGCGCCACGTGTTCACCGCGGTAGAGTTTGAGGTCGATGCCGCTGTAGATGTGCTTGTCGCCGTAGGACTTGGACACGCCCTCCAGACCCACGACCATGTCGCCCGAGCGCGGCGGATCGGGGAACTTAAAGTCGATGTGCTTGTGGCCCTCGGGCAGGATGACGAGCTCCTTTTTGATCTGCTCGATCTTTCGGATGCGCTCCTGAGCCTGGGCAGCCTTGGTGGGCTTGTAGCGGAACTTGTCGACGAAGACCTGCATGTGGGCGATGTCGCGCTCCTGGGCGGCTCGCTTTGCGCGCATCTGCTCCAGGTTGTCCTCGCGCTGCTTAAGGTAGCTGCTGTAGTTGCCGGTGTAGGTGGTCACGCGACGGTTTTCGAGAGCGGCGACGTGGTCGACGCAGGCGTCCATGAAGGCGCGGTCGTGGCTGACGATGAGGACGGCGCCGTCGTAGTTGGCAATAAAGCCGCGCAACCACTGGACGCTTTCGAGGTCCAGGTGGTTGGTGGGCTCGTCCAGAAGCAGCAGGTCGGGGTGGCGTAGGAAGAGCTTGGCAAGTGCGATACGCATCTGCCAGCCGCCCGAGAACTCGGAGCACGGGCGCTCAAAGTCGGCGACCTTAAAGCCCAGGCCGGACAGGATCTTGCGAGCGTTGCTCTCGAGCTCGTAGCCGCCCAGGTGCTCAAAGCGGTCCTGGACCTGGCCGTACTCGTTGAGGAGTGCGTCGACGTCCTTGCCCTGCTCGGAGAGCTCGGTGATCTGAGCCTGCAGCTCGTTGGCGCGCTCGCCCATGCGGCGAATTTCCTTGGCGGCCGCCATGACCTCGGCGAGGATGGCGGTGTCCTTTTGCTCCAGGTTGGTTTCCTGCTCTAGGTAGCCTACCTGGCAGTCCTTGGCGTACTGGACCTGGCCGGCGTCGGGGCTGTCGATGCCCATGATGATCTTGAGCATGGTGGTTTTGCCGGCTCCGTTGGGGCCCACGAGCGCGAAGCGCTCGCCGGGGTTGATCTGGAAGGACGCGCCGCTAAAGAGGACGCGCGCGCCGAAGCTTTTTTCGATCTTGTCGACCAGGAGGATCATGGTGCCGCCTTTGACCTTGTGTGCCTATATGAAAAAAGGCCCCAACTTGCGTTGGAGCCTCATTCAATGCTCGGGTGGAGACGAGGGGGATCGAACCCCTGACCTCTTGACTGCCAGTCAAGCGCTCTCCCAGCTGAGCTACGCCCCCGTGCGAAGAAGTACTATACGGGAACTCCCCCGTCGATGCAAGGACAATTTTGGAAAATTTCGCAATCGCGGCGCGGGCCTTGATTCTCATTTTCATTGCAACAGCCTCAGGACTCAGCGCAACGCGTTGCG
>CATYLC010000018.1 GCA_958408685.1 uncultured Collinsella sp.
GCGACGGACCCGCAGCGCGGGCAGCGTTCGACTTCGTAGGCGGAGCCGGCCGCGTCGTCGAACGCCGCCGCGCGGATCACGTCCCTGACGGACTCGATAGCGCGGCGGCGCTCGGTCTTGCTGAGGTTCGCCATGCCCTTCTTGAAGTTGAGGACCAGGTCTTCGGCGTTCATGCTGCCCCCATCATCGCGGTCTACGGGGTCAACGATATGGCACCGTGGGGACACATGTATGTCAATCCTGGTCTAACAGAGCCTTTTTTAATCCCCGTCCCAGAAAAATCATCGGGAGTAGTGCCTGCTCGAAAAGTAGTCAAAAAAGCCCCGTCCCAAAAAGACTGGGTATTGGGCGTTGACAGTTGGCGAGCCGTAGGTAAAATATCAACTTGTCCTGGGGACGTAGCTCAGTTGGGAGAGTGCTGCCGTCGCATGGCAGAGGCCGAGGGTTCGACTCCCTTCGTCTCCACCCTTGGATTTGATAAGCCGCTGACATTGTGTCGGCGGCTTTTTTTAAAAAGAAAGGGCAATACCATGGCCGAGCTTGAGTCCCAACCACTGTCTGCCGAGGAGCGCGCCGAGTTGGAAGAGCTCCGCGCCGAGAAGGCTCGTCGCGAGGCCCAGGAAGAGACACGCCGTGAGCGTGAGGAGCTGGCCGCTTTGCGCGCCGAGCGCGAGAAGGCCGAGGAGGCCGCTGCGAATGTTGCATCCGAGCCTGCGCCCGCGCCCAAGCCCGCGCCTGCGCCCAAGCCCGCCGCCGCGAAGCCCGCGCCCGCCGCACTCAAACCTCAGCCCAAAAAAGCCGCTCACCCCAAGCCCGCCGAGCCCAAACCGAGCCGTGACGAGATGACCTTTGCCCAGCGCATGGTCACCTCCAAGGAGCCTACGGGCGAGAATGAGATCCCCGGCATGGCTCCGGCTCAAAAAATCATCATCGTGCTCGCCCTCATCGCGTTTATCGTCTTTATGGTCTACACGATCACGGGCAGCATGGGCCTGCACTAACCTGTTCGCGCCGGGCTCCATGCCCGCACGTTCGCCTCGCCCAACCCTTAACCTCTGCACAACACATCTGAAAGGTCGCCCCATGGCTTTGACCGACATCTCGCATCCTACCGACATCGCAATGCTCACCGATCTGTACGAGCTCACTATGGCCCAGGGCCTGTGGGAGAGCGGCAAGGCCAATGAGCAGGGTTGTTTTACGGCGTTTTACCGCGACCATCCCTTTGGCAGCGCGTATGCCGTCATGTGCGGCACCGCCGAGCTGCCCGAGCTTGTCGAGAACCTGCGCTTTACGCCCGAGGACATCGACTACCTCGCCTCGCTCCAGGCTCCGGCCGGCGGCGCGATGTTTAAGCCTGCATTCCTCGACTACCTGCGCAACTTCCGTGCACACGTGAATATCGACGCCGTGCTCGAGGGCGAGCTCGTCTTTCCGCGCGAGCCCATGGTGCGCGTCACCGGCCCGGCGCTGGAGTGCCAGCTGCTCGAGACCGCGCTGCTCAACGTCGTCGGTTTCCAGACGCTTGTTGCCACCAAGACGGCGCGCGTGGTACTGGCAGCCGATGGTCGCCCCGTCGCCGAGTTCGGCCTGCGTCGTGCCCAGGGTCCCGATGGCGGCCTGGCTGTTGCGCGCGCGAGCTACGTGGCCGGCTGCTCGTCTACGTCTAACGTGCTTGCCGGGCGCCGCTACGGCATCCCCGTCTTTGGCACACACGCGCACAGCTGGGTGATGAGCTTCGATTCCGAGCTCGAGGCCTTCCGTGCGTTTGCCAAGTCGAGCCCCAAGAACTGTACGCTGCTCATCGACACCTATGACGTGCGCGAGGGCTGCGAGCATGCCATTACGGTCGCCAAGGAGATGGAGGCGGCGGGCGAGCGCCTGTCGGCTATTCGCATTGACTCAGGCGACCTGGCCAAGCTCTCCAAGTATGTCCGCGGCCGTTTTGACGCCGAGGGCCTGCCCTATGTGGGGATTTCGGTCTCCAACGACCTTGACGAGTACACGATTCAGTCGCTGCTCGACCAGGGCGCGCCCATCGATAGCTTTGGCGTGGGTACCAAGCTTGCGACCTGCTACGATCAGCCGGCGCTGGGCGGCGTGTACAAGCTTTCCGCCCGCCGTGCGAGCGATGCGGACCCGTGGACGCCGGTGGTGAAGCTCTCCGAGCAGCCCTACAAGCGCACGATTCCGGGCGTGCAGCGTGTGCGCCGCTATTACGACGGCTTTGGCGGCCCGGTCTGCGACATGATCTATGACGAGGATCATCTGGCGGGGGAGGGCGCCGCGCGCGGCAATACCCTCGTGGCCGTGAACGATGCCGCCCTGGTGACCGATGTGTCCGAGCTTGAGTATCGCGAGCTGCTGGTGCCGATCGTACGCGATGGCAGTGCGGTAGCCCCGCGCGAGAGCATCGAGGACGCACGCGAGCGCTGTGCTTGGGCAATCGATCATCTGGACGCGGCTTTCAAGCGCTTCCTGTATCCGCAGACCTACGTGGTGGGCATGGAACAGGGCTTGGCCCAGGTGCGCGACGAGCTCGTGCGCAAGAACATGGCCGCGGCTTCGGCCTTCCCCTGGGCAAAATGATCCGAAGGGGACGGAGGAAAACGGATCATTTTCGTCCGTCCCGCACCGGGTGCCCCGGCTGCTCCAGCTCGCCCGAACGCTCGACATCCGATTGGTTTGACGTATGACGACTTCTTATAAAACGATGGTGGTAAAGATCGGCTCGTCCACGGTGGTGGGTGCCGACGGTAAGGTCAACCGCGCGTTTATCGGTGGCCTGGCCGATCAGGCCGCGGCCCTGCGCAAGCTCGGCTGGCGTCTGGTCGTGGTGAGTTCGGGTGCCATTGCCTGTGGCTATCCCGTGCTGGGCTTCGACCACAAACCGGTTGGCGATCTGCCGAGCCTGCAGGCCTGCGCCTCGGCCGGCCAGTGCATCATCTCGTCGGCCTACGACGAGGAGTTCCATGCGCGTGACCTACTCACCTCGCTCGTGCTGCTCACGCGCCACGACACGGCGCGCCGTACGTCCTACCTGCACGCGCGCGACGCTTTGCTGCGCCTGGTGGAGCTGGGCGTGGTGCCGGTCGTCAACGAAAACGACACCGTCACCGTCGACGAGATCAAGTTCGGCGACAACGATACACTCGCGGCCCTCGTGAGCTGCTTGGTTTCGGCGGACCTGTGCGTGACGCTGTCCGACATCGACGGCCTCTACACCGCCAATCCGCATGAGGATCCGACGGCCGAGTTTGTCCCGGTCGTGCGCAAAATCGATGCCAAGATCATTGCCTCGGCGGGCGATTCTTCGACGTCGGTGGGCACCGGCGGCATGATTACCAAGATCCGCGCGAGCCGCATTTTGATGACGGCTGGCATTCAGAGCGTGATTTGCTCGGGCGAGGTGCCCGATGCGCTCGTGCGCCTTGCCCGCGGCGAGAGCGTGGGCACGCTGTTCGACCCGCCGGCGGAGCGCCTGGATATTGCGCCGCGCAAGCTGTGGATCGCGCTGGGTGACAAGGCACATGGCTCGGTAACGGTTGACGACGGTGCCGCGAAGGCGCTGGTCAGCCGTGGCTCGTCCTTGCTCGCGGTGGGTATTCGCCAGGTCAATGGAGAGTTTGCCGAGGGCGATGTGCTCGATGTGTGCGATCCGAGCGGTATGGTCGTCGCCCGCGGTATCGCCGAGGCCGATTCGGACGTGCTGGAGCTTGCTGCCGGCCGCCGCCAGGACCAGATCGCCGGCAACCGCCTGCTGGCAGACCTGGCCGAGAAACCCGCGATTCATCGAGACAACTTAATTGTCTTTGCCTAACGGGTCGACGCTGCGCGCCGCCCAGAGCGACAATTTGTCATTCAAAAGGCGAGGCATGACCATCAGGTCTATGCCTCGCCTTTTTCATGCCAACTTGTTCGCTCTGGGCGGCGCTCGCTTCTTTTGTTCGACCTACGATACAAAGCCACTCGCTTAGGGGCGTTTTCGCTTTCCGCCTTCTACCTGCGGTGGCCGTAACGCCGGCATATCGTAAGTTGCGGTGAAATAGTTCCTGTTTGGTGGCTTTAAAGCCTTTAGCAGTCCCTATTTCACCGCAACTCGTTGAGGCGGCGGGGTCCCACTGCCGGCGCTTGGGGACGTTCCTATTGTGCCGGCAGGTGGGGACACTCCTTCGCTAGAAGATTCGGCGCAGGTCTCCGCGGTTGAGGGCTTCGTCGAAGAGGTGCTTGAATACCACGCTGCCGTGCAGTCCATCGTGCTCGAACTCGTTGGTCACCCAGACGTGCGAGTTGCCCACGCGACTGAGCGTGTCGAGCTGCATGCCCGAGTCTACGTACATGTCGTCGAAATACACGGCGGCTTGGAGCGGCACCTCGTTACAGGCCAGGCGCTGCGGGTCGTAGATCTTGTCCCAGCTGGTGTCCTCCATCAGCAGGTCCATCGCGGGCTTGAAGGGCTTAAGCTCGGGCATCTGCTCAAACATCCACGGGAACATGGCCTCGCCGGTAAACATGAGCGGGCGCGCGAGTGTGTCGAACTCGGCACGATGAGCTTTCTCTTCTGCCGCGGCCCAGCGAATGGGCATGGTGTCGCCATCGGCGTAGATGAACTCTTGCAGCGTCCAGTACAGAGGATTCGTGCGCGTGTTGGTGCGCTCGAAAGCGCGCATCAAAAAGCTATCGGATACTGAGGCACCGCAGCTCAGCGTGCCGTCGCCATCAACAAACGCATGGTCGATAATCCAGTGCATGCGCTCAAAGCTCGGCTTCATGCCAAAGTCGCTGCCCATGAGCTGAAGGCGCTCGACCGTCATCGGCGAGCCGTCGGGTAGCACGGGCTTTTGCTCTTCGATAGCATCGGCCAGGGCCGCCACCCGCTCAACGTCGGCGGGGTAGCGGTCGTAATACTGCTGCGTCTTGGCGGCCATGCGCGGGAAGGTGTGCGCGTAGACTTCGCTGGCACTCGCCGGCACGTGCGGAATGCCGCCGCAGGTAAAGCTTGCCGCCACGCCCTCGGGGAAGAGCGACAGGTAGCTCAGCGTCAAAAAGCCGCCGTAGCTCTGGCCGAGCGTGACCCAGGGCTTACCGCCAAAGCCCACGAGGCGCAGGTACTCAAAATCGCGCACGATGGAGCTGGCGAGGTGGCGCTTGAGGAAGTCCGCCTGCGAGCGTGCGGCATCGGAGCCGGCCGCTGCCGCGCGCTCGCCCAGAGCCGCGATCGTGCGCCCGTCCACACAGCTGCTGCGCCCGGTGCCGCGCTGGTCGGGCAGGACGACGCGGAAGTGTTTGACGGCTTCCTCAATCCAGCCATCGCTTGTGGGCGACAGCGGACGCGGGCTCTCGCCGCCGGGGCCGCCCTGCAAAAAGAGGAGGAGCGGCAGGTCGTCGTTGATGCGGTCGGGCGCGCAAACCACGCGGTAGAAATGCTTGATGCTCTCGGGTGCGCCGGCGATGGGCGCCGGCATAGCGCCGCGGCGCATGGTGCTGCCGACGGCCAGGAGCATCGGCTCCAGGCCGCGCCAGTCAAGGGGGACGTCGATGCTGTGGTCCTCGACATAGAGGCCGGGGACGTGGTACGAAGTGATGAGGGCCATGCGGTACTTCCGTTCGTTGCGGTGTTTCGGGTTGACCAATTCTACCGCCGCGTGCGAGGGCATGCACAAATCGGCTACCATGGTGGGCAAACATCTAAGAGAAAGGGCCGCCTATGTCGGTCGATATAGCCACGTATGTCCATGATCTTGCCGTTGCCGCCAAGGCAGCGTCGGCCTCGCTTGCCACGGCGAGCGACGAGCAGCGCCAGGAGGCCGTGTGCGCCATGGCCACAGCGCTGCGCGACGGTGTCGATTCCATCGTTGCCGCCAACGAGCTCGATATGTCCGCCGCGCGCGATGCGGGGACCTCGGCGGGGCTCCTCGATCGCCTGTTGCTGACGCCCGAGCGCGTTGAGGGCATGGCCGCCGGCCTGGAGAAGCTCGCTGAGCTGCCCGATCCTGTCGGCCGCGTGCTCGACCACCGCGTGCTTGCAAGCGGCGTTGACCTCACCCGCGTGAGCGTGCCGCTGGGCCTGGTCGCCATGGTCTATGAGGCACGCCCCAACGTGACGGCCGATGCCGCGGGCATCTGCATCCGCACCGGCAACGCCTGCATTCTGCGCGGCGGTTCGCTGGCCTATCACTCGTGCGCCATGATTGCTGAACTGCTGGCCGATGCGCTCGAGGCCAAGGGTTTCCCGCGCGAGGCTATCTCGATGATCGAGTCCACCGACCGCGAGGCCACCGGCGAGCTCATGAAGCTCCGCGGCATCGTCGACGTGCTCATTCCGCGTGGCGGTGCGGGCCTGATTCAGCGTTGCGTGCGCGAGTCGCTTGTGCCGGTGATCGAGACGGGCACGGGCAACTGCCATATCTACGTGCATGAATCCGCCGACTTTGACAAGGCGCTCAACATTATCGTCAATGCCAAGACCCAGCGCGTGGGCGTGTGCAATGCCGCCGAGTCGCTGCTGGTCGACCGTGCCGTTGCGGATCGCTTCCTGCCCGCAGTCGTTGCCGTGCTGCACGACCACGGCGTGCTGATTCACGGCGACGAGGCCACGTGCGCTGCATGCGCTGACGCTGGGCTTGCCGAGGGCGACGACTATGTTGCCGCGACTGAGGAGGATTGGGGCCGTGAGTACCTGGCACTCGAGATGAGCGTGAAGGTCGTGGCGAACGAGGACGAGGCCATCGCGCACATTAACCACTACGGCACCATGCACTCCGAGGCTATCATCGCCGAGGACGAAGATGCCTGTGAGCGCTTCCTGGATGCAGTCGATGCCTCGGCCGTGTACGCCAACGCCAGCACGCGCTTCACTGACGGCGGCGAGTTTGGGCTGGGTGCCGAGATCGGCATCTCGACCCAAAAGCTCCACGCCCGCGGCCCCTTTGCCGCCGAGGCCCTCACCACCTACAAATACAAGCTCCGCGGCACCGGCCAGGTCCGCCCCTAAACTCCGTATAAACTAAAACCACCACAAAGGGGACAGGCACCTTTGTGGTGGTTTTTGCTTGTTCGCGCGTTCGTTCGTTGCTCAAGTGTATCTAAGCATATTTCCGTTAAGCAATAGATGACATTTCGGCAGGTGGACGGCATAATCGGTGAGTAGATTCTCGCTGCTTTGCATGCGCTGTGGCGGTATGTTTTGATATGAGAGCAAGGAGATGCCCATGTCAAGAAAACCGCGGCAGAAATCGCAGATTGGCCTGTATCACATTACGATGAGAGGCAATGGCAAGCAGCTCCTGTTTGAGGATGATGAAGACAGGAAGCGGCTGCTGTCACTTGTTCGGTCCTCGATATTACGATTCAACATCAAACTTATCGCTTGGTGTCTGATGGGCAACCATGTTCATCTTGTTGTAAGCGATCCCGATGATAACGTGAGCGAGGCAATGCATCTTGTCATGTCTTGCTACGCGACATGGTATAACCGTCGGCATGGGCATGTCGGCCATGTTTTTCAGGACAGATTTTCGAGCGCTCCTATTTTGAGCGATGAGTATCTTCTCGATGCTATTCGATATGTGCATTTCAATCCGCAAAAGGCCGGGATTTGTCTGTTCGACGAGTATCGATGGAGCAGCCATCTGGATTATGTTGAACGCGACCCGTCTATTGCGACGGTCGATTTAGCGTTTGTTCGCTTTGCGTTTCCGCGCGTTCGTGACTATCAGACTTTTATGGGCGCATCGAATGGTGTGGTCGTTCGTCCACCAACGGGTGGGCGCATCGATGAGGATGAAGCCCTGGATGTGGGGTTATCGCTGATTCGCTCGTTCGGTCTGAGCGAGCTTTCCGATGTCAAGGCTCTCGATAAAATCAAACGAAACGAGATTTTGGCTGCAATGCGGAGGGCCGGCCTTTCAATCCGTCAGATCCAGCGCCTGACGGGCGTGGGGGAGTGGTCAATTCGCAAGGCAGGTTAATCCCGATGCAACTAAAAACCACCACAAAGGTGCCTGTCCCCTTTGTGGTGGTTTTAGGTGGCGTGAGCGGTTAGGCCTGGAAGGTGTCGCGGTCGGGGGCGAAGGACTGCATGGCCGCGATGGTGCGGTCGAAGAGCTCGGGGAGCTCCCAGCCCAGCATCTCGGCACCCTGCGAAATCACGTCGCGCGAGCAGCCGGCGGCAAAGCGCTTGTCCTTGAATTTCTTTTTGAGCGACTTGGTCGTAAAGTCCATGACGCTCTTGCTCGGGCGCATGATGACAGCGGCGCCGATCAGGCCGGTGAGCTCATCGCAGGCAAACAGGATCTTTTCCATCTGCAGCTCGGGCTTGGGCAGCGAAGAGTTGAAATCGGACGTGTGCGTCTGGATGGCACGGATAAGCTCGGGAGACGCACCTTCGCCCTCAAGAATCTCGGCAGCATAGATGGTGTGGTTCATGGGGTCGTCCTCATGCTCCTCCCAATCCAGGTCGTGCAGCAGACCGACGATGCCCCAAAACTCCTCGTTCTCGGGGTCGAACTCGCGCGCAAAGTAGCGCATAGTGCCCTCGACCGTCTCGCCATGGGTGATGTGGAACGGGTCCTTGTTGTGCTCGTTGAGCAGTTCGAACGCGCGGTCGCGGGTGATTCCGGCGGTAAGCGGCTCTGCCATAAGGGACTCCTTGTGCTCGTGGGTTTCGCTAAGAATGAATACTACTAGAACAAGAAAACCACCACAAAGGTGCCTGTCCCCTTTGTGGTGGTTTTTGGTGCGGATGGGTTAGTTGAGGGCGGCTTGGGCTAGCCGGGCTTCGGCGTCCTCCTCGGTGACGCCCAGGGCCACGGCGAACTCCTCGATGGAGCGGCGTTTGGCCTCCTTGAGTACGCGCATGTAGTAAGAGCTGGGCTTTTTATCCGCTTCCTCGGCCTGGCGAATACGGTGCATCATGGTTTTTGCCACGCGGACCGTCTCGGGCGCCCCCAGCTTGAGCTGCTGCTTAAAGTGCGTCTCCTCCAGCGAACTGTTGCGCTCGGTAAAGGTGTCACACTCCAGCTCGTCGTAGTGGCTCAGCAGATGCTCGGCATCTTGCTGGGAGATGGTGGCATGCAAACGGTCGGCCTGCGCCACGGGGTACATGAGGATCGTCTGCGCATGCCCCTGCTTGGCCTCGAGCAGCAACATAGGCTGCGACGTGTCGTCCCTAAAGCCGACGACGGTGCAGACTCCCTGGCCCGGATGAATGACGTGTTGACCGATTGAGAACATGCTACCTCCAACTTATACGAATTTACGTATGTTAAGAATACCACGCTGACGTGCGCAAACCATCACTTTATGCAGGAAAAGCACACAACTCTGATAGGTAACAGTATTCGATAAAATGCACCGCTCATTCACATGTTTATGCATTTTCAACGCCTGCATAATCTGCAGGCAGACCGGCATCTTTGAGTGACTCCATACAAGCTGTAGTCATTTTTGTGCATATGCAATTTCGATTGGCTTTACCCTGCGACAGTAGCTACCGCTTGTGATAGAGTGCTACAAACTCTGGCTTTTGCCCTACGAGTGACCAAGAGCTCGGGGGCTTTAACACAAGGAGGATCTATGCCCGAGAAGATTGAAGAGCTGGTACGCGCTGCGCTTGCTGCGGCCCAGGAGGCCGGCGACCTTTCCGCATTTGAACTTGACGATTGCGCTATCGAGCGACCGGCTGACACTTCTCATGGCGAGTGGACCTCCACCATGGCCCTGAAGTCCGCCAAGCTGGCCCACTGCGCCCCGCGCAAGATCGCCGAGGCCATCGTTGCCCATATGCCCGAGGACCCCGCGATCGAGAAGGTCGAGATCGCAGGCCCCGGCTTCATCAACTTCTACCTCTCCGTCGCCGTCAAGAACGCCATCTTCGGCGAGGCCCGCGAGAAGGGCATGGACTTCGCTAAGTCCAACGTCGGCGGCGGCCTGAAGACCCAGGTCGAGTTCGTTTCCGCCAACCCCGTCGGCCCCATGCACATCGGTCATGGCCGCTGGGCCGCGCTGGGCGACTCCCTCTGCCGTGTTATGGACCACGCCGGTTATGACATCCAGCGTGAGTTCTACATCAACGACCACGGCTCGCAGATGAACACCTTCGGCAACTCCATCAGCACGCGCTATATGCAGCTCGCCGACATCATCGCCAAGCAGGGCGTGGACATCGATGAGGCTCACAAGATTCTGATCGCCGACCGCGATGCCTTTGTCGCCGATGAGAACGACGAGCACCCCGAGACCCATCCGTATCAGGATAACTTTGCCGAGACTCTGGGCAAGGACTCCTACGGCGGCGACTACATCATCGACGAGGCCGCCGAGTTCTGGCGCACCGACGGCGACAAGTGGGTCGAGGCCGATCCGCAGGAGCGCATGGAGAGCTTCCGTGAGCGCGGTTACGTGAAGATGGTCGACAACATGCGCGACCTCTGCCACGCCGTCAACTGCGACTTCGATCGTTGGTTCTCCGAGCGCTCGCTGTATGTGAAGGACACCGAGGGCGAGACCGCCGGCACCTCCGCCGTCGACCGCGCTTTTGAGAAGCTCGACAAGATGGGCTACCTCTACACCAAGGACGGCGCCCTGTGGTTCCGCTCCACCGACCTGGGCGACGACAAGGACCGCGTCCTGATCAAGTCCGACGGCGAGTACACCTACTTCGCCTCCGACGTTGCCTATCACTGGGATAAGTTCCAGCGCGTCGACCACGTCATCGACATCTGGGGTGCCGACCACCACGGCTACATCGAGCGCGTCCGCTGCGTCTGCGACGCTCTCGGTTACCCCGGCAAGTTCGAGGTTCTGCTGGGCCAGCTCGTCAACCTGCTGCGTAACGGCAAGCCCGTCCGTATGTCCAAGCGCAAGGGCACCATGGTGACCCTGCAGGAGCTCGTCGACGAGGTCGGCTCCGACGCCGCTCGTTACACGCTCATCTCCAAGAGCTCCAACCAGATGGTCGACTTCGACATCGAGGCCGTTAAGAAGCGCGACAACTCCAACCCGGTGTACTACGTGCAGTACGCTCACGCCCGCGTGTGCTCCATCCTGCGCCGTGCCGCTGACGTTACGCCCGAGCAGGCTGACGAGATGGGCATGAAGGCCGTCGCCGCCAAGGCTGTCGGTGAGAACGTCGATTACTCGCTGCTGACCGACCCGACCGAGCTCGCCCTGTCGCGCAAGCTCAACGAGCTCGCCGACCTCATCGCCAGCTGCGCTCGCGACCGCGCCCCGTTCCGCCTGACGCACTTTGCCGAGGAGCTCGCCGGCGACTTCCACAGCTTCTATGCTGCCTGCCAGGTGCTGCCGAGCGAGGGCCGTCCCGTCGACCCCGAGCTTTCGCGCGCCCGTCTGGCCGCTTGCGACGCCGTCCGCGTGACGCTCGCCCTGGTGCTTACCCTTGTTGGCGTTTCCGCACCCGAGCAGATGTAATCTACGGGTCGTTTGACCGTGTAGGTCCGGCTTTGCTGAGCCCTATAAGCCCGATTTCCATGCGGAGGTCGGGCTTTTTGCGTTTGGCGGGGCTTTTTGACGTGTTGGAAAATGCTACAAAAACGCAACTATACCGGTTTACGGGGCTGAATCGTTGCCTGGCGACCATAGCGACTGCGTCGAAATTAAAACCGCAGGTAGACGGCTTATTGTTTCTTGAAAATGTAGGGTATGGTTGGCTTGCATCATTCTGGCCCCGTAATCCGGCATAGTTTTGAAAATGACCCCTTGGGGACGGAGGAAAACGGATCATTTTTGTCCGGGGGAGAGCGGTACGAAACCGTTCGCCACGAATCGGGGTTATCTACTACGTGTAGTCGTATACTCCGAACCATGTCGAAAGGTGCGATATTAAAACCGCAGGTAACGGGCTTGCGATTTTAGGAAGATCGAGGGGATGGTCAGGGGTCGCGGGTCAAACGTAGTAGATAGGCGCGTTTCGTGGCGAGCCGATTCTGAGACCGACGATTCCGCTCTCGTGCCTCGTGGTCACCAGGATCTTTGGGGGCTCGGCTGGCCTCTCCATATAAGTTGCGGTGGAATAGTTCCTGTTTGAGAGGTGTTGGCCGGGATTTGTGAACTATTTCACCGCAACTTATGATGTGGCGATGGTGTACGCCGGAACTTTGTAAAGAGTGTCCCTTTTGGCTAGTCGTTTAAGAACGTCCGCGATGACTAAGTTGCAGGTGGTGGCGGTTGTGTTACACTAACGCTGCGTATATGACGCAATCATCTCGATACAGATCAATGATGTCCGTCGGTATTTGACGGAGCTAGACTGTTTAGCCGCCCTGAAGGTTTATGCAGGGAGCATGTGATCACAGGGCTTGAAAAGAAAGTTGAGCAAACACTGTGTCTGATCAACAGCAAGAAAACGAAATAACGACGACGGCCGCTCCCGCTGCACCGGCTGCGTTGGACCAGGTCGTGATGCCTGCGCCGGTGCAGGCTTCGGCTCCTGAGGCCTCCAAGGCCGCTTCGACGCCTGCGCCCGCATCGGCTGAGAAGGTCGCGCCTGCCGCTGGCGAGGGAGTTGCCCCTGCCGCCGAAGAGGATGCCGCGCCCGTAAAGCCCAAGCGCACGCGCCGTGCGCCTAAGCCCGCCGCTGACGGCGAGGAGGCCGACAAGCCCAAGCGTCGCGCCATGCGCGCGACGCGAACCAAGCGCACCGTTGCCGATTCCTCCGCGCCGATTTCCGATGAGGTTGCACAGGCCCGCGCGCTGGCGCAGATCAGCGAGGCTCAGGTTGTGCGTGCCCGTCGCCGTGCTGCCGAGCGCGAGGCCGCGGCACTGACCGAGCTTGCAGCGCCGGTCGTCTCCGAGGCGTCTGCGGCCACCGAGGCCCCTGTCGCGGGGCAGCCGACCGAGAAGCCGGCTCCGCGCACGCGTCGTCGTGCGGCCAAGTCTCAGCAGGATGCTGAGCAGGCGGCTCAAGAGTCCGGTGAAGCTCCGGCTCGTTCTGCGGTGGGGGAGGGTGCGCAGCCCTCTGAGTTTGCAACACCCGCCGAGGCCAACGAGGTTCCCGTCGTCGATCCCGCTCTTCGCCCGCACCGCCGCGGCCGCAAGCCCAAGGCCTTCGTCGAGGCCGAGAAGGCTGCCGCCGCTGCTGCAGCAGCCGCAGCTCAGGACGCCGCGATGACCACCGCGCCCGCGCCTGTCGCCGACACTCCTGTTCAGGAATCTGCCGCCACCGAGGTCGGAGCACCCGCCGAGGACGAGCCCGCCGATGTTCGTCCCGGTCGCAGCCGTCGCACGGCCGCTAAGCGCTCGTCCAAGGCCAAGGGTTCGAAAAAGGACGCGTCCGAGGAATCGGGCAACGAGGTCGCCGAGGCAACCGTCGACTCCGCTTCCGATGCCGAGAACGCCGGTCAGCCGGCAGCCGAGAAGCCCAAGCGTACGCGCAAGAAGTCTGCAAAGGCTAAGGCTGTCGAGCAGCAAGCCGATGCCGAGCCCAATGCCGATGCCGATACCAAGGCCGATAACGAAGTCCCGGCCGACACCGACGCCGCAACTCCGTCGGCCAAGGTCGCCACGACCGCCGAGACCGACGAGAACGCCCGCCCCAACCGCCGTCAGCACAAGCGCAACGACGAGCGCAACGAGCGCAAAGACGAGCGCAACAACGACCGCCGCAATCGTCAGCGCGACCGCAAGCAGCGTAATAAGGAGCGCAATGCCGCCCCGACCGAGCCCACGCTTTCACGCGAGGAACTCGCGGCCATGAAGGTCGCCGAGCTGCGCGAGAAGGCCAAGGAGTTCGAGATCGAGACGACCGGCAAGAAGAAGGCCGAGCTCGTCGAAGAGATCTACACCACCGCTGCGAAGGCCGAGGGCTTCCGTGACATCAAGGGCATTCTGCAGATTCGCCCGGACAGCTCCGGCATCATCCATGCCCACGGCTACATGAAGTCCAGCGACGACGCCTTTGTTCCCGCCTATCTCATCCGCTCCGCACGCCTGCGTACGGGTGATGTGATTGAGGGCTCACTGCGCCCCTCACGCGGCGGCGACAAGCGCGCCGGCCTCGCTAAGATCACGACCGTCAACGGCCTTGATCCCGAGCAGGCCCGTAACCGCCCCAAGTTTGGTGACCTCACCCCGGTCTATCCCAACGAGCCGCTGCGTATGGAGCACGGCAAGGATTCCATCACCGGTCGCGCCATCGATATCGTGTCGCCGATCGGCAAGGGCCAGCGCGGTCTGATTGTGTCTCCGCCCAAGGCCGGTAAGACCACGATCCTCAAGAAGATCTGCCAGTCTATCTCGATCAACAATCCCGAGGTGCACCTCATCTGCCTGCTCGTCGACGAGCGCCCCGAAGAGGTCACCGATATGCAGCGCTCCATCAAGGGTGAGGTCGTGGCCTCGACCTTCGATATGCCCGCCGACAACCATACTCGCGTGGCGGAGCTCGTGATCGAGCGTGCCAAACGCATCGTGGAGCTGGGTGGCGACGTCGTGGTGGTACTCGACTCCATCACGCGCCTTGCACGCGCCTACAACCTGGCCGCTCCCGCCTCGGGCCGTATCCTGTCGGGCGGCGTCGATTCGGCGGCCCTGTATCCGCCCAAGCGTTTCCTGGGCGCTGCCCGCAACATCGAGAACGGCGGCTCGCTCACCATCCTGGCCTCCGCCCTCATCGATACCGGCTCCAAGATGGATGAGGTCATCTTTGAGGAGTTCAAGGGTACCGGCAACATGGAGCTCAAGCTCGACCGCGACCTGGCCGACCGCCGTATCTTCCCGGCCATCGATCCCGTTGCCTCGGGCACGCGCAACGAGGATCTGCTGGTCGACGAGCAGATGCGCCCGTTTGTCTTTGGTCTGCGCCGTATCCTCGCCGGCATGAACAATACCGAGCGCGCGGCCGCGTCGTTTATCAAGGGTCTCAAGGGCACCAATACCAACCAGGAGTTCCTGGTGCGGTCGGCAAAAAAGCACAGCGATTACGAGCAGACGTTCTAGGCCGTCCGCCGCACGCGACAACAACCATAGACATGTCAGAAGGGCCGGGGTTTAGATCCCGGCCCTTTTCGTATAGCCGCTCGCCAACGATTATTGACCTCACGACCGGCAAGCAGCGATTTTCCCGTTTCAATCCCGCTTCGTCGCTTGCAATCCCCAAGGGGGTTTCGCATAATAGCTGTTAAGCTTCGCGACGGAAAACGCAGATGAAACGAACCATATACCGTTGCTTTGGGGCATAGCCCCGCTTCATCTTCTCTCGCGCAGCCAACTTAATGATGCGATTTGGGTGCTGGAAGATGGGGAGAGCTCATGGCTTCTTCTGATGCAACACAACGAGCAGTTCTTGCTGGACTTTCCTGCGGAATCGGCCTTGCCGCTCCCGTGGTGATGTATGCTGCCACGCTGCCGTTTTCGTCGGTGAACGAGACGGTCGTCGCGGGCGCTGTTCCCTTTGCCGTGGGTGCGGTGGCGGGCGTGGGTATCTATGCCGCCTCGCTGGGTATCTCCGAGTACCGTGCGCAGCGTGAAGAGCGTCTGTTCCAGCCCGATGCCATGGGCGGTGCCGCCAATCTCAATCAGCATCAAAGCGAATTCAAGACCGCCTCGATTCCAGCTCAGCAGCAGGATGTGACTCCTTACGCTGCGGCTTCTGCTTCTCAGGCTCAGGCGGAGCAGTCTACCTCGGCATTCCTTTCCGGCCTGACTGGTGCGTTCCAGCGCCGTCATGCCGATGATGGTGTCCCTACCATCGCTCGAGCCGCAGATGCTATGGACGAGGCCGAGGCTTGGTCCATGATCGACAGTATGCTCGACGACGATTCGCCGGTGAGCTGCGACCCTGCACACTCGCGCGACGTCTATCAAGTCGCCATCGACGAGCTCACCAACGGCGGGCAGACCGGCTCCTTCAATCGCGACGACATCGCCGCCGCGGCACGCGCCGTGTCTGGCTCCCAGGCCGCCCCTGCGGGCAGCACGGCGGCTTTCGTGGCACTCGTCGCCAACGCGGCAGCCAATAACGCCTACAGCGCTACCTCGGCGGACGCGAACGCTTCTGCCGACAATTCGTACGTTGATGAAGCCATGACTGCGGACGAGGAGGCCGTTGCCGCCCGCCGTGCCGCCGAAAGCTCGCTGTGGGGCGCTCCTGCCCAGCAGCAGGCGGCTGAGGCTGCGCCGTACAATGCAAACCTCGCCAGCATGCCTATCATCTTCGGTGCCGCGGACATCGATCTCGATGACCTCGATGAGCCTGCAGCCATCACCGCATCGATTGATGCCCAAGATCGCATCGACACCGGCGACCTTCCGGATGCCTCGCTCGAGGTTGATGTCCCCATGGCTGATTACTCGGGCCACGAGGGCATGTGGGCCGCCGCCACCGCGATTCTGGATGAGATTGACGAGCCCGCTCCTGTTGCAGCCCCCGCTCCCGTCGCTGCCCCTCAGCCTGCTGCCCCCGCCTATGTCGGCCGTCACAGCGCTGTGTTCCCCGAGGATACTGCACGTATCTCGCGCGAGAGCATCGAGCGGGCCGAGGCTATTGCCGCCGGCATTATGGAAAACCGTCGTCACGAGCGCGTCAATCAGATCCTCGAGGAAGAGATCGAGCGCCTGCAGTCCTCTACCGCCAAGCGTACGGGCCGTGCTTATCTGAGCGTTATCGAGGGCGGTACCGCCAGCTTCGCGCCGCTCCGCGCGGAGGCATAACTTCTGCATGGTTAAGATCAATCGAAAATGGGCGGTTGTAACCTGCCTGATGGCGCTCTTGATCTGGGGCAATTCGCTGGTTCCCGGCTCGGGGTCGGGCTCGCTGAGCCTAACGGTCATGGAAGCTATCCGCGGTTTCCTGCACAGCGTGGGACTTCCATATGAATGGGTGACCAACTTTGTTGTTCGCAAGTGCGCGCATTTTACCGAGTATATGGTGCTCGGCATCTTGGCAACGCACGCCTTTGATTTTGAGGGCCGGCGCACCTTTGACGTGCTGCTGCCCACGGCGGTGTTCCTGCTGCTGA
This sequence comes from uncultured Collinsella sp., assembly GCA_958408685.1. Taxonomy (GTDB): domain Bacteria; phylum Actinomycetota; class Coriobacteriia; order Coriobacteriales; family Coriobacteriaceae; genus Collinsella. The sequence goes on from CATYLC010000018.1 coordinate 16,977, forward strand.
TTCCCTCGATTGACGAGACGATTCAGCTCTTTGTGCCGGGACGCGCCGGCATGATCACCGATGTGATGATCGACTGCTGTGGAGCGGCAACGGGCGTTGTGCTCCGATATCTCTTACGGTCGCTGATATGTGCCAAAAAGGCCGCCTAGGACGTATGCTTGGTGCTAGGCGGCCTTTTTTATTAGAGGGCTTATATAGGGCGTGGTGGCGTCGTTCCGTAGGTTGGATTTGCCGGGCGCGCCACGCCCTGTGGGTGCGTCTGTTACTGAAGCGCCTGCGCGCCCAGGGCCAGGCAGCCCATGATGCCCTGCTTGCCCTCAAGGCTGTTGTTGACAATATAGGTATCGATGTCGTTGACCTCGGGCGTGACGATATAACCGTTGAGCATTTCGGCGCACTTCTTGCGCGCGAGCGGCACGATGGGGGTGTGGTCGGCCACGCCGCCACCGATGATGATCTTCTGCGGGGCATAGCACAGCGTGTAGGTCATGAGCGCCTGCGCCAGATAGCCTGCGAGCAGGTCCATGGCCTCCGGGTCGTCGGCCATGTCTCCGGCGCTCTTGCCGTCCCAGCGCTTTTTAACGCCGGGACCGGCGATGAGGCCCTCGAGGCAGTTGTCGTGAAAGGGGCAGGCGCTATGCTCGCCAATGGTGTCGCGCGGGTCGCGCGTGACCAGGATGTGGCCGGCCTCGGGATGCATCATGCCATGCACGAGCTGACCGCCCGAGAGCACGCCAGCGCCCACACCGGTGCCGATGGTCAGGTACACCACGTCGGTGAGGCCCTGAGCGCAACCAAAGGTGACCTCGCCCAAGCAAGCGACGTTGACGTCGGTATCGTAGCCGCAGGGGACCTTGAGCTCGTTTTGGATGGTGCCCAGTAGGTCAAAGTAACGCCATGCGGTCTTGGGTGTCTCCAAGATCTTGCCGTACTGGGGCGAGGCAGGATTGACCGCGGTGGGGCCAAAGGCGCCGATGCCCAGGGCGGCGATGCCCTTGTCTGCAAACCATGCGTTGACGGCCTCGACGGTTTCCTGCGGGGTCGTGGTCGCGATCTGCTCGCGCTTTAGGACCGTACCGTCCGCATAGCCCGTGGCGCAGACCATCTTGGTGCCGCCGGCCTCGAGCGCTCCGATAAGCTGCTGCTCTGCCATAATATTCCTCTCTCTGGGACGAGTTGCTCCGTGACTAAAGTATAGAGCTCTAAACCATTTAAGAAAGCGCTCTAAAAAGAAGCCCTGCAGCGGCGGGCGGTGCGGGGCTTCTTTGGTTGCTTTAGTTGCCGGGCCGTCCTTACCCGCGCGGCTTGATTTTATCACGTAGCGACTTGAGGTTCTCCAGCGCCGCGTTAAGCGTCTCGTCTCGCTTGGCAAAGTGGAAACGAATCAGATGGTTGACGGGCTCGCGGAAGAAGCTTGAACCGGGAACGGCACCCACGCCAACCTTGGAGGCGAGATCCTCGCAGAACTCGAGGTCGCTGTCGTAGCCAAACTCTGAGATATCCATCATCACGTAGTAGGCGCCCTGCGGCACGTTATGCTCAAGACCGATGCTGTCGAGTCCCTGGCAGAACAGGTCGCGTTTGGCGGTATAGAGGTCGAGGACCTCATCGTAATAGCTGTCGTCGAATTTGAGGGCGGTGACGACGGCTTCCTGCAGGGGAGCGGCGGCGCCCACGGTGAGGAAGTCGTGGACCTTCTTGATGCGCTCGGTGATTTCGGCAGGGGCGATAGTGTAGCCCAGACGCCAGCCGGTGATGGAGTACGTCTTAGACAGCGAGCTGCAGCTGATGGTGCGCTCAAACATGCCGGGCAGCGTGGCCATATAGACGTGCTCGTGGGGCGCGTAGACGATGTGCTCGTATACCTCGTCGGTGATGCAGTAGGTGTCGTACTTTTTGCAGAGGTCGGCGATAAAGGTGAGCTCATCGCGTGTAAAGACCTTGCCGCAGGGGTTGGAAGGGTTGCACAGGACGATGGCCTTGGGGTCGTTGTCGCGGAAGGCCGCCTCGAGTGTCTCGCGGTCAAAGTCGAATGTGGGCGGGTTGAGCGGCACGTAGATGGGCTCGGCCCCCGAAAGGATCGTGTCGGCGCCGTAGTTCTCGTAGAACGGCGAGAAGATGACGACCTTGTCGCCGGGGTTTGTGACCGTCATCATGGCGGCCATCATTGCCTCGGTGGAGCCGCAGGTGATCACGATGTTCTCATTGGGGTTGATCGGCATGCCCATAAAGTGCTCCTGCTTGGCGGCAAGCGCCTCGCGCATGGCCTGGGAGCCCCAAGTGATGGAGTACTGATGGTAGAGCGGCTTGGGGTCGCTGGCGATGGTGCTCAGGCTATTGAGCAGCTGCGCCGGGGGATCAAAGTCGGGGAAGCCCTGCGAGAGGTTGACGGCGTCGTACTTATTGGAGATGCGCGTCATGCGGCGGATGACCGAATCGGTAAACGTTGCCGTGCGATTGGAGAGTTCTTTCATGGTTGTCCTTTCGAACATCGGGGTGGGGCAAGTTTACTCCTATGAAACCGGTGGGAAATGCTCGAAATGGATCCGAAAAACTCTTTTCAAAATTCTTGAAAATTGGGGCTTGCATCGCGTGGCGTTCCTTGCAATAATAGTCGAGCGCGAAGCGCACAGGACACGGTGGGTGTAGCTCAGTTGGCTAGAGCGACGGGTTGTGGTCCCGTAGGTCGAGGGTTCGAGTCCCTTTACCCACCCCAGTTCTTGCTTCGTGTTGATATCGGGTCGTTAGCTCAGTTGGTAGAGCAGGGGACTCTTAATCCCAAGGTCCAGGGTTCGACCCCCTGACGGCCCACCACACGATATCTCCTCTAAAGTCCGCCACAACGGACTTTAGCTTTGGGTCGTTAGCTCAGTTGGTAGAGCAGGGGACTCTTAATCCCAAGGTCCAGGGTTCGACCCCCTGACGGCCCACCAAAGCATGTTAAAGCGACTGGTTTCGGCTGGTCGCTTTTTTGTTGACCTCGCATGGGGTCGAACCCGAAAGGGCGCGGAGCCGCGAAGTCTGCACCGTGATTCCCTTAGGGAAAACACGGCAAAAGCCCCGTAAGCGTGTTCTCCTTAAGGGAATCATGCTTACGGGGCTCGATGCATGTTGAGAAATTGTGATCAAACTCAAAGTGAGAATCGACTTAGTCCGCTCGATAGTGCGATCCGAGGCTTTCGGTTCGCTTGCGCATGGCTTTGACCATTTCCTGTGCTAGTTGAATCTGCGATTGCAGGCGGGCGAGGGCTGCGATTTCGCTGTCCTGAGCTATCTGTGTGCTCAAGGTCGTTGCCTCCGTCTTCAAGCCCTCAAGCTCGTGTAGTGCCTTGGATAGGCCCCCTTCGGTGCGGTTGATCATGCAATAGGTGCTCATCGTGTGCTTAAGGCTGCGTGTCAAGCGTTCGGCGACTGTTGTGGCAATGCCGTACTGGGGGAGGGCGATATCCGCCTTCGGGGCCTCCTCAGGTGTATTCTGTGCTGCCTGGGCTGCCGATGCGCCCGCGATGCGCCCAAACACTATGCCGTTGGCGCTTGACAAGCCACCAATGCGGTCGGCGCCGTGCATGCCGCCTGTCGCCTCGCGCCGCAAGCGTAGAGGCCCTCAACGCCCGTATACGCGCTCTTGTCGATTTTGATACCGCCGTTGGCGGCGTGGGCATACATCGCCACGCGCATCTCCTCGGTCGGCGCGATGCCGTACTCGTCTTGCAGCCAGGTGGCAAAGGTCTGTACAAACTCGGGGACGTCCTCGCGGGGGAAATCGTAGTGGAGCGCCAGACCTTCGGTACCCGCTTGATCGATGGCAAAATCGATGGCGCGGGAGGCCAAGCGTGACGTGAAGGGGCCATATCCGGAGCGCTGTTCAAGCAGATCGTCCAGCTTGTCGTCGGCGATATCGACCGGCTGGTCGAACTTGACGTAGCGCCAGGTCTTCTCGTTAAAGACAAGGTTGCGTTTGGGCTCGATGAAGCCCGGCATCATCTGCATGAACTCTATATTAGTGAGCGTTGCGCCGTGTGCCAGCGCGATGGCCTGCGAGGAGCTGAGCACGTCGGCTGAAGTGAGGCTTCGCTCGAACAGGCCACCCGTGCCGCCCGCAGCGATGATGGTGGCCTTGGCTGCCATAGGTACGAGATGCTTGTTTGTGCGGTCGTAGAGCGTGGCGCCGACAATCTTTCCGGGCGTGTCCTCAATAAGGTCGATAAGCTCGTGGCGGGGAAGCAGGCGAATGCCGAGAGACTCGATCTGGGCCGCACACGCGTCCTCAAGGGGCTTGCGAGTGAGGCCGCGCCATTTGCGTGTCTTATGGTCAAAGCAGGGGATAAATTGCTTTTGCTGGGCGCTCTCGGCACTTTGCGGACGTTGGAGTTCAACACCCAGCTCCCGTTCGAGCCATGTAATTGCCCGGGGAATGCCGTGGACGAACGTCTGGACGAGCTCGGGGTCGGCAACGCCGCCGCCGACGGTCTGGATGGTATCGATGAGGTCCTGTTCGTCGTCTTCGTCGACGGGGCCAATAAGGCCGAGCCCCCAGGTTCCCAGGAAAAAGCTCGATCCGCTCATGGTCTTGCCGGCGCTTGCCACAGCGACGGTTGCACCCGTGCGTGCCGCTTCTATGGCGGCACAAAGGCCCGCAATGCCAGATCCAATTACCAGTACATCAGTCGATTCCATCGGATTCCTTTCTCGTCCGGCGCATTGTCGCACGGGTGATCGGCAAAGGTGTCGCAAAGATTGGATAAATCGGTAAAGGGCGAATATGGCAGGTGGACGTTAGGGGTATTTTGGCAATCCGTCTCACTCCACCTCGGAGCTCATCTCAACTGATATATCGAATCGTTTTGGATTTTCATGGCAGAGTAGTTAATTTGGGACGGGGTTCTTTTAGCTACCCTGTGCCTCGGGTCGATTCGCTCGCCACGAAATGGGCCTATCTACTACGTTTGGGCGGTCACCCCCAACCATACCGAGAATCACAAAATCAAACCCGCAGGTAGACGGATTATTGATTTTCCCAAAACCTGGCTATGGTCGAGCCATGCGGGCCAAACGTAGTAGATGAGCCGTTTTCGTGGCGCGACCCAAACCGATTGACAGCTTTGGGACAAAAAAGAGCCGCTACCCGGGTGGATAGCGGCTCCAAAGCTCAACTATATGAGCATCGCGCAAGCGCGATTAGGCCTTGAGGGCCTCCTCGACGGCGACGGCGCAGGCGACGGTGGCACCGACCATGGGGTTGTTGCCCATGCCGATGAGACCCATCATGTCGACGTGCGCAGGCACGGAGGAAGAACCGGCGAACTGGGCGTCGGAGTGCATACGGCCCATGGTGTCGGTCATGCCGTAAGAGGCAGGGCCGGCGCCCATGTTGTCCGGGTGCAGGGTACGACCAGTGCCGCCACCAGAAGCGACGGAGAAGTACTTCTTGCCAGCCTCGAGGCGCTCCTTCTTGTAGGTGCCAGCGACGGGGTGCTGGAAGCGCGTCGGGTTGGTGGAGTTGCCGGTGATCGAGATGTCGACGTTCTCGTGCCACATGATGGCAACGCCCTCGCGGACGTCGTCGGAGCCGTAGCAGTTAACGGCAGCGCGGGGACCATCGGAGTAGGGGATGGTCTCGACGACCTTGAGCTCGCCCGTGTAGTAGTCGAACTGGGTCTTTACGTAGGTGAAGCCGTTGATGCGGGCGATGATCTGAGCAGCGTCCTTGCCCAGACCGTTGAGGATAACGCGCAGCGGCTTCTTGCGAGCCTTGTTGGCGTTCAGAGCCAGGCCGATAGCGCCCTCAGCGGCTGCGAAGGACTCGTGGCCGGCCAGGAAGGCGAAGCACTCGGTGTCGTCGGAGAGCAGCATAGCGCCCAGGTTGCCGTGGCCCAGACCGACCTTGCGGTCCTCGGCGACGGAGCCGGGAACGGTGAAGGCCTGGATGCCCTCGCCGATGATGGCAGCAGCCTCAGAAGCGGTCTTGGCCTCGCGCTTGACGGCGAGAGCGCAGCCGAGGGTGTAGGCCCACTCAGCGTTCTGGAAGGCGATGGACTGGGTGTTGTTGACGATCTCACGCGGGTTGAAGCCCTTGTCGGTGCAGATCTGCAGAGCTTCCTCGAGGGAGGCGATGCCGTTGTCGGCGAGGCACTTGTTGATCTTGTCAGCGCGGCGCTCGTAACCTTCGAACGTAACAGTCATAGTTATTTCCCTCCCTTTCTACTCGTGAACCGGGAACACGCTGGCGACGGAGTGAGTCTCCTCGTCGGTGCGCGGGTCGATGTACTTGGCAGCGTTCTCCCACTGACCATAGTGGCCCATAGCGCCAGCGATGGCCTCCTCGGGGGTCTTGCCGGCCTTGACGGCGTCGGTGAACTTACCGAGGTTCAGGAACTCGAACGCGATGATCTCGTTCTTGTCGTTGAGAGCCATGCGGGTGACGTAGCCCTGGGCGAGCTCGAGGTAACGAGCGCCCTTGGCCTTGGTGCCGAACATGGTGCCGACCTGAGAGCGAAGGCCCTTGCCGAGGTCGTCGAGGGAGGCGCCCACGGGCAGGCCGCCCTCGGAGAACGCGGTCTGGCTGCGGCCGTAAACGATCTGCAGGAAGATCTCGCGCATAGCAACGTTGATGGCGTCGCAGACGAGGTCGGTGTTGAGGGCCTCGAGGATGGTCTTGCCGGGAAGGATCTCGGAAGCCATGGCGGCAGAGTGGGTCATGCCCGAGCAGCCGATGGTCTCAACGAGGGCCTCCTCGATGATGCCGTCCTTGACGTTCAGCGTGAGCTTGCAGGCGCCCTGCTGAGGTGCGCACCAACCCACACCGTGCGTAAGACCGGAGATGTCGGAAATCTCCTTAGCCTGGACCCACTTGCCCTCCTCGGGGATGGGCGCGGGGCCGTGGTATGCACCCTTGGCAACGGGGCACATGTTCTCCACTTCCTGTGAGTACTGCATGCCTCTCCTCTCTATCGTGTTGGCGTCCCGTCTGGGGGTCGTGGCTGGCGATTGCCGGGCGACCCTTCGAAAGGGACATGACATGCAGCCCCTATAATACCGCGAAATGCACGGAATATTCGGCGAACGGCTCAGTTTTCGCATCGAGAAGTCCTGAAGTTTTAATTGAAACGGTTTAACTCTATGTTCTGTGGTCGTGAACTTCCGTAGAGGGGGTCCGTCTTGGGCAAGCTATTGGTCAGCTCTTGTAAGCATTGCGGGGGTTGACCTGTTGCAACGATGCCGTTCGCCGCCTGATTACTGCCTTTGGCCGCGCGAGTGTATTGTTTTGCGTGAATGTTTTGATGGCACGCTTCAATCGTGCTGTATTGGATGGCAAGCAGATCCCGGCGAAGGGAGCGCCATGCAGCGCGTTTGGAGAACGGTTACCGGCTTTTACCATGTCTGTGCCCGCGGTACGGGCAAGCAGCTCATCTTTGAGGGCGATGACGACCGGTGGGAGTTTTTGGAGCTGATGCGTGAGTGCTGCCGCAAGGCGGGCGTGACGGTTATCGCCTGGTGTCTTATGGGCAATCACGTGCGTCTGGTGCTTGCAGATTACGAGGACGCGATGAGCGCGGCGATGCACCGGCTGCTTTTGACGTACGCGCGGCGGTTCAATAAACGCACGGGGCGCACGGGCCATCTGTTCCAGAACCGTTTTGACCGGCGTTCGCTCGATACCGATTGGCAGGTGATGGAGGCTATTCGCTCCGTACACGCCGATCCGCAGGAGGTGGGCGTTAGCCTAATCGAGCGTTATCCCTGGAGCAGCTTTGCGGAACATCTGCGCTCTTACGACTGTGATGCGGCCGATGCCGCGAGGGGATTTTCTGATCCTTCTTGCGTGCTTGAGCTTTTTGGTTCTGCCGAGGGCTTTATTACCCATTCGCTTTCGACGCCCGACGGCGGCGAGCCAGCGCTGGGCGATATGAAAGAGACGGAGTGGGAACGCCACGCCTTTGCCGACAAGATGGCGAAGGAGCTCGGGGTTCCGCTTCGTGGGGTTAAAGTCGCACCGCCGGCGCAGCGCGATACCGTTATTTTTGGATTGCACGATGCCGGTTTTACGGTGCGCCAGATTGAGCGGTATACCGGGATTGGCAAAAGTACCGTCTCTCGTATCGTGCGCGCCCGCGCGCGAACGGCGATGCGGGCTGGCGGAAACGTGATGTAAGGTCGCCTGTTCACCGCAGTTGGGGTCGTCCATACGCCGCAACCAGCGTTCAAAAGCTTGGTACGGTAACTGCACTTCTTAATATGCATAGAACAATCGTCATCTTGCATAAAATAACAGCTCAGTCCGGGTTTGCCCGTGCCTACCCCCGTCTGCGCCGTGCAAAAAACGGAGTTTTCAGCATCGTGGTGCTGTCGGCACTGCCGCAGTCTTGCAACATACGGGTCCCGAAGCTATTTATGCCTTCCGATGCGCCTCCGAAGCGCATGTATGTGATCCCTGAGACCGCGATGCTTGTTCTAAAACACAATATATATGCGCCTGGAGACGTTGATTAACGCTTTCGATGCGTATACATACAGCTTGGCGTGCTGAATACTCGCAAAAATGCACGTCGCACCCTATGGGACCCGTCTGCGGCAGGCGCGAAGCGAGTCGGAGCTCAGCAGAACGGGGCTTGGCGCATTGCTTGGCGGGCCCGGGGCCCTGCCGCAGGCCTTTGGTGCTGTGGAAAACGCCCGTGTTCGCGTCTGGCCGTGTGGTAAATGACAGACGGGGCGCCGGACGCGCTGATTTTGTGTGTTCGTGCTCATTAGGAAAAACAGAGCCGCCCGTATCGGGCGGCTCGGCAATCAAAAACCTTGGATTCGGAGCATACGCTACTGGTTAGCTTGCCCCTCGAGCATGCCGTCGAGGGTGCGCCAGGCGAGCTCGGCGCATTTGACGCGGGCGGGCATGTGCGAGATGTCCTGGAGCTGGGCGGCTTCGTCCAGGTCTTCCAAGTCCTCCTCGGAGAGCTGCTCGCCGCGGATCATGGCGAGGAAGAGCTCTGCCAAGCGGTGAGCTTCCTCGACGGTCTCGCCGGTGATGAGGTCGGCCATGATGTCGGCACTGGCCTGACTGATGGCGCAGCCGTGGCCGGTAAAGGAGGCCTCCTCAATCACGCCGTTCTCGACACGCAGCTGCAAGGTGAGCTCGTCGCCGCAGCTGGGGTTGATGCCTTCGTGCTCGTGCGTGGGAGCGTCCATCTCGTACTTATAGTCGGGGTGCGAGTTGTGCTCCATAAACGTGGTGGAGGTGTACAGATTACCCATTGAACGTGCTCCAAACGTGATGCAGGCCGGCGATGAACTTATCGATGTCGGCCTTGTCGTTGTAGAAGGCCACGCTGGCGCGGCAGCAGGCGAGGTTCTCGACGCCCAGCCAGGTAAGCAGCGGCTGCGCGCAGTGGTGACCGGCGCGGATGCAAACGCCGTCCATGTCCATGATGCTCGCGACATCGTGCGGGTGGATGCCCTTGACGTTAAAGCTGACGACGCCGTGATGGTTGTCCCAGTAGATGGAGCCGATGATCTGGACAAAGTCGAGCTGCATGAGCTCGCCCATCAGGTAGTGGACGAGTGCCTGCTCGCGTGCCTGGATGTTTTCGTAGCCAACGGTGTTGACGAGGTAATCAAGAGCCGCGCCCGTGGCGAAGATGCCGGCGGCGTCCTGCGTGCCGGCCTCGAACTTCTCGGGGACGGGCGCCCAGACGGCATCCTGCTCGGTGACCAAATCGATCATCTCGCCACCGGTGAGCATGGGCGGCATGGCGTTCAGCAGGTCCATCTTGCCCCACAGCACGCCAATGCCCATGGGACCCATGGCCTTGTGCGCGCTAAAGGCAAAGAAGTCGGCCCCCAGATCGGCCACGTTGACCGGCATGTGCGGCAGCGACTGTGCGCCGTCGACGACCAGATAGCCGCCGTACTTGTGCACGAGCTTGCCGAGGTTCTTGACCGGATTCTCGACGCCCAGCACGTTAGAAACCTGACCCACGGCCAGAATCTTGGTCTTGGGGCCAACCTTGGCCAGAACCTCCTCGGTGGTGAGCTGGCCGGTCTTGGTGGGGTAGAGGTAGACGAGCTTGGCGCCGGTCTCGCGGCAGACCTGCTGCCACGGGATCAGGTTGGAGTGGTGCTCCATGATAGTGATGACGACCTCGTCGCCGGGCTCCAGCACCGTGGGCGCAAAGCTCTTGGCGATCAGGTTGAGCGACTCGCTCGTGTTGCGGGTGAAGACGACCTCGTTGGCCTGGGCGGCGCCGATGAGGTCGGCGATCTGCTGGCGGACCTTGGCGATGGCATCGGTGGCCTCGACGGACAGCGAATACAGGCCGCGCAGGGGGTTGGCGTTCATGCGCTGGTAGAAATCGCGCTCGGCGTCGAGCACACAGGCGGGGCGCTGCGCGGTGGCGGCACTATCGAGGAAGGCGATTTCGGGGTGCTGCTGGAACAGCGGGAACTGCGCCTTGTAGGGATTAGTCTCGATGTCCACGGTGGGCCAGCCGCGCGAAGCCTCGTCGCTGGCGTCGAGCTCCATGGGCTCGGGGGCAGTACAGGTATCGCATTTAACGTGCTCGGTGTCGATCATGCGAGCTCCTCTTCAAAGTTATCGATCAGGTTGTTGCCCAAGCGGACGACGGCGGCGCGGGTGCGCTCGTCGGTGGCGGAAAGCGCGGCGTCCTCCAGCTTGGCGCGGATGAACAAATCCTCGGCGGCGTTTTGGTCAAGGCCGCGGCAGGCGAGGTAGAACAGCTGCTCGTCGCGGACGTGGCCGATGGTGGCGCCGTGGTTGCCGGCGACGTCGTCCTCGTCGCAGAGGATGACGGGGACGGTCTTGTTGTCGACGCCCTTGTTGGCGAGCAGTACGGTCTCGCGCTCAGTGCCGGTTGCGCCCTTGCAACCGTGCACGAGGTCGATGGTGCCGCGGTAGACCTTCTTGGACGTGCCGGTCAGCACGCCGTTGGCGTCGATCTCGCACTCGGTCTTGCGGCCGCGGTGGCGCAGCTCGTAGTTGAAGTCGCGCACCTGCTCGCGGGCGCCCAGGTAATCGGTATCGATCGTCACCTTGGCGGTGTCGCCCAGCAGGTCGCCAGCAAGGCCAGTGGCGCTGGCGCCGGCACCCAGGACGGTGTGCTGTACGTTGACGCGCGCGCCCTCGTCCAGGAACAGGCCGGTGTCGTCGAGCGCGATCCAGCTGTCGTCGAGCGTCTGCGTGCAGGTCACGTTGACGGTGGCGTACTCGTGGGCACACGTGCGCAGCACGGAGCCCACGACACCCTCGCCGGCAACGGGGGAGTCCAGGGCGATCTGCAGGTCGAGCGTTGCCTGCGGGCGGGCGACGACATCGATGGCGGCAATCGCAGCCGCTGTGTCGACGCCATTCACGCGCACGGTAACCGTGGCGTGCTTGTATGCGGGCACATCGATGACGACGCGCTTGGTGGCGTGGTCGGCCAGGTAGGCGTAGGCAGCCTCGCCCATGCCGGTCTCGAAGGCCTCGGCGGGGGAGAGCTCCTCCTCGAGTTTGATGGCGCCGGCCTGGTAGACGGAGGTGGCGGGCACGTCGAGCTCGGTCTCGGGCGTGATGCGGGCGCGATCGGCGGCATCACCGGGGGCGGAGGCGCGGCGCTCGGGGAAGCGCTCGGCCATGGCCTCCATGGCGGCGTCGAACGCGTCGTCCGAGCCGGCAAACTGCTCGCCCAGGCCCTCGACCTCAACGGCCTCGGCGGAAGCGGCGGCAAGCTCGTCCGAAAGCTCGAGCTTGGTCTGGTTCATCTTGAGCCAACCCCATGTGGCGGCCGGCATCGCATTGACGCCCCCGATCTCCTGCAGCACGCCGTCTCGGGGCTCCGACCCTCCTCGCGTAACTTTAGTACGCGTCGTCGGGCTCGTCGCTCCCGATACGTCGCACTGCAGAAGCTCGGATGACGTAAATGCGTTCGGCGTGTTCGTGGTCTGTTTCATTATCCGATCGCTCCTTCCATCTCGAGCTTGATCAGGTTGTTCATCTCGACGGCGTACTCCAGCGGCAGCTCCTTGGAGACCGGGTTGGCAAAGCCGTTGACGATCATGGTGCGGGCCTCTTCCTCCGAGATGCCGCGGCTCATCAGGTAGAACACCTTGTCGTCGCCGATGCGGCCGATGGTGGCCTCGTGGCCGATGTCGACATTCTTGGCTCGGATGTCCATAGCGGGGATGGTGTCGGAGCGGCTCTGGTCGTCGAGCATGAGCGACTGGCAGCTCACGGTTGCCTTGGAGCCCTCCGCCTTGGGCGTGGCCACGATGGAGCTGCGGAAGGTCTGGATGCCTCCGCTCTTGGAGATGCCCTTGGTCTCGACGGTTGCCGAGGTCTCGGGCGCGTTGAGCACGACTTTGCAGCCGGTGTCGAGGTTCTGGCCGGCACCAGCAAAGGTGATGCCGGTAAAGCTCGAGCGGGCGCGGCGGCCGTTGAGCACGCTCATGGGGTAAAGGTAACCCACGTGACTGCCGAAGGAGCCGCTGATCCACTCGATGTCGCCGTCCTCGTCCACGCGCGCACGCTTGGTGTTGAGGTTGTACATGTTCTTGGACCAGTTTTCGATGGTCGAGTAGCGCAGGTGCGCGCGCTTGCCCACAAAAAGCTCCACAGCGCCGGCGTGGAGGTTGGCCACGTTGTACTTGGGTGCGGAGCAGCCCTCGATAAAGTGCAGGTCGGCGTCGTCCTCGACGATGATGAGCGTGTGCTCAAACTGGCCGGCGCCCTTGGCATTGAGGCGGAAGTAGCTCTGCAGCGGGAAGTCGAGCTTAGTGCCCTTGGGCACGTAGACAAACGAGCCGCCCGACCACACGGCGCCGTGCAGGGCCGCAAACTTGTGATCGGTGGGCGGGATGAGCGTCATAAACTTCTCGTGGATGAGCGGCTCCCACTGCGGGTCGTGCAGGGCCTCCTCAATGCCGGAGTAGACGATACCCATCTTGGATGCGGTGTCCTGCATGTTGTGGTAGACGAGCTCGGAGTCGTACTGCGCGCCGACGCCCGCCAGATAGCTGCGCTCGGCCTCGGGGATGCCCAGGCGCTCAAAGGTGTTCTTGATGTCGTCGGGCACCGACTCCCAGTCGTGCTTTTGGTCGGTGTTGGGCTTGACGTAGGTGACGATGTTGTCCATGTCTAGGCCCTCGATGGAGGGGCCCCACGTCGGGTCGGGGAAGCGGTTGAAGATCTCGAGGGACTTGAGGCGCAGGTCGAGCATCCACTGCGGCTCGTCCTTCTTGGCGCTGATCTCGCGCACGATGTCGGGCGTGATGCCGGCGTCGAGGCGCTCGAATCCCTCCTCGCCATAGGTGAAGTCGTAGAGGCTGCGGTCGATGTCCGCGACCTCGGTGCGGTTCTTGGTCATTGCGTCGCCCCTTTACGCCTGTTGCTCGGCAGCGGCGGCCTCGGCCTGGGCGCGCTGCTCGGCGGCCTCGCGCTCGAAGGTCTCAAAGCCGTTCTTGTCGATCCAGGGGATCAGCGAGGCGTCGTCCTCGCGCACGATGTGGCCCTTGACCATAACGTGGACGCGGTCGACATCCAGGTGCTCCAGGATGCGCGTGTTGTGCGTGATGATGAGCATGGAGCCGTCACAGCTCTTGCGGTAGGCGTCCATGCCGTGGCTAACGGTGGAAAGGGCGTCGACGTCCAGGCCGGAGTCAGTCTCGTCAAGGATGGCGAGCTTGGGCTGCAGCAGCAGAAGCTGGAGCATCTCGACCTTCTTTTTCTCGCCGCCCGAGAAGCCCACGCCCAGCTCGCGGTTGAGGTAGGCGGTATCCATGTTGAGTTCGGCCGCAAGCTCCTTGACGCGACGGCGGAACTCCTTGCCCTTCATCTCCAGGCCGGGGCGGCCGGCGATGCTGGCGCGCAAAAAGCTCGACAGCGGCACGCCCGGGATCTCGACCGGGGCCTGGAAGCTCAGAAACAGGCCGGCGCGAGAGCGCTTGTCGGTGGTGAGCTCGGTGATGTCCTGGCCGTCAAAGACGATGCGGCCGTCGTTAACGGTATAGACGGGGTCGCCCATGACCAGGTGGCCGAGGGTGGACTTACCGGCGCCGTTGGGTCCCATCAGCACGTGGGTCTCGCCGGCGGCGACGTTGAGGTTGACGTTGTGGAGGATGGTCTTCTCGTCCACGGAGGCGGTCAGACCTTCGATGGAAAGCAGCGGATTTGCGCTCATGCTGTCCCTCTCTGTATATGGTGTACTCATAGGTGTACTAAACCCTAGGAATCTTCTCGGAATAAAGTTACTATGGGTTCGGCGTTAGTCAAGGGAAAACCCGACTAATCCACTCGACTTTTCAGATTGTGGGACAAATTCATCGGTAGTGCTTGTTCCCAGCGTTATGGAAGGGTAGGTATGCTCATTTCTTCTAAGGGCCGCTATGCCCTCCGTTTGATGATTTATATCGCGGCGTTGGGTGACGCCGAGGGCAAGATTGCCCTGCGAGAGGTCGCCGACCGCGAGCATATCTCACAAAAGTACTTGGAGCAGCTGGTTCGTCCGCTTATGAAGGCGGGCCTGCTTAAGAGCGTGCGCGGCAAGGGCGGCGGCTACATGATGGCCAAGGACCCGGCCGAAGTGCGCGCCGGCGACATCCTGCGTGCCGTCGAGGGCAGCACGGCCCCGGTAGCGTGCGATGGCATTGACAACAGCTGCACCCGTAGTGACCTGTGCTCGACCGTTAAGTTTTGGCGCGGCCTGGACGACGTGATCGAAAAGTACGTCGACGGTGTGACGTTGGCCGACCTGGCCACCGTCCCCGAGATCAACTTTGACATTAAGCTGTAGGGCTGCAAATGGCATCTCTCGACAATGTGTACAGGCAAATCGAAGTTTTTGCTCGGGAATGTGACGCCGAAAAGGTTGTACTGTTTGGTTCCCGCGCTCGAGGTGACAACTTGCCTAAGAGCGATATTGATATTGCTGTAGCAGGTTGCCGGGATTTCGGTCGTTTCTCATATTTGATCGAGGAGCGTCTTGATACTCTTTTAGATGTAGACGTCGTCAATCTCGATGAGCCCTTATCGCGGCAATTGCTCGATGAAATTGCCAGGGATGGTGTGATTCTGTATGAAAAAATATGAGAACTTTGCCAGTGCCTTGGCGAATCTTGAGGATGCGCCCAATCAGGATCTCAACAATGATTTTGTTCAGAGTGGATTGATTAATAAGTTCAATCTTCAATTTGAACTGAGCTGGAAGCTCCTTAAGCGTCTGCTCGAGTATGAGGGTGCCACGCTTGCCGCGTCGGGGTCTCCTCGTGCCATCTTGAAGGAGTCGTACCGATTCTACGACTTTATTGATGAGGCGGCCTGGCTAGATATGCTCAGAGACCGCAATACGAACGTCCATATCTATGACAACAAGCTCGCTCAAGATTTGATTCAGCGCATCTTGAACGTCTATATTCCCGCTTTCTGTCAGTTGAGAGACGGGCTGACGAAACGTTACGGCGAGCTTCTGTTGGCGCCCGATGACCAGTTTGTCTAATTCCTTAAGATTTCGCGGAGGGTTGTTGCCGTTTACCGAGGGGTTGTTGTGCAACAACGGGCGAGCTGCAATACTTATTTTTATCTTTGCAAACTGAACTTTAACTACACCAATGCAGGGAGGATCTTATGCAGCCCAAGCATTCTGCTATTGTCGCGGGCCTGACGTTGGCGCTTTCGTTTGGCGCCGTTTCCGCGCCGGCACCCGCCGCTGCCGAGGAGCCCACGCCGGGCGTTGCCTCGGATGCCACCGATATCGATAAGGGTCTCTACACCCAGCAGTCCTTCTCGGGCGTGCTGAGGTCGGTCTAGGGCGTTTCGTTTGTCAACGTGACTCCCGAGATGAAGTACTTTACCAAGTACGAGAGCCATGGTAACTACAACCAGGGATTTTCGTATGGTGACGGCTATAACGCACTGGGTTACTATCAGTTTGATCGCCGCTGGTCGCTCATTCCGTTTATGAAGCAGGTTTACAACTACGATTCTACCAAGTACAGCATGCTCAAGGATGCGATTGATCGCGGCAGCGAGATTTCCAACACGAGCAATGCCATGTACGAGAACGGCCAGCTCACCGAGTTGGGCCGTATTGCGCAGGAGGCCTTCCAGGGTGCTTACAACACCGATCCTGTTGAGTTCTCAGCACTTCAAGATGCTTATGCGTACAACTCGTACTATGCGGTGACCGAGGCGTGGCTCAAGAGCGGCCTGGGTATTGATATTTCGGGCCGCGCTGACTGCGTCAAGGGCATGGTGTGGAGCATTACCAACATGTGCGGCACTGGTGGCTGCAGGGACTTTTTCCGCTGGGCGAATCTTTCCAACGATATGTCCGATCGCGAGTTTGTGACGGCGCTTTCCAACAGCGTGGTCAATAACGTGGCGACCAAGTATTCGAGCCAACCCCAGTATCATGAGGGCTGGAAGAACCGCTACCGCAACGAGCTAAAGGACTGCTTGGTTTATATCGCTGAGGACGAGGCTGCCGCCGCGACGCCCGTGCAGCCCGAGCCCACACCGGCGCCCTCGCCGACACCTGATTCGAATGACGACTCGAGTGACGATGCCAACGATGACAGGATGGATGCGCCCTCGACCGATGCTGACGGTAATGGCTCTGCTGGTGGCACTTCCAACGACGGCTCTACCTCGAACGGCTCCGATTCGAACGGCTCTGCTGCGGGCGATTCGCCTTCAAGCTCTGCCGGCAATACGGACAGCGACGCTTCTGGTTCGACCGGCGCTGACACCTCTAACTCATCCACCGGCTCGAGCGATTCGTTCATTGACACCGGCTCTAACAACGGCTCCGGCTCTGACGCAACCCCTGATTCCGATGCTTCCAAGGACGACTCGAATAAAGCGCCGGACGCTCCCGTTGCTTCGCCGGACAAGAAGCCTTCTTTCTCCGAGCAGCTTGGTTCTACGCTGGGTTCTTCGCTGATGGCTGGCGTCAATAACGGCTCGGCCCAGAACAAGGACAACTCTGATCAGGTTTCCACGGAAAAGACCGAGGCCGCAAAGGGCGACTCCAAGGACAAGGCTTCCGAGAAGACCGAATCTGATAAGGGTTCTAGCTCTGAGGAGAAGGACGACAAATCTGCTCAGAAGAAGGACGAGAGCAAGACCGAGGGCGAAAAGAAACAGTCCGAAGACGACGACAAGAGAGGTGCTGACAACCAGAATCAGGAGCAAAATGACTCCAAAACGGTGACCACCACGACCACGACGACTACAGCGACCAAGTCCTCGGGCGGCAACATGCCCAAGACGGGCGATCTGATTGTGATGGCGAGCCTTGCCAGCGCGAGCTTGGCCACACTGGGCGCTACGTCTATCGTAAGTGGTAAGCATAAGCTCGATCAGCAGAAGAAGGCTTCTGGGGAGGACGGCTCGGAGGAGTAGCCTCTCGGTTGCCAGATAACTAAAGAATCGGGACGGGGTCCGGTGCGAATGCGTCGGGCCCCGTTTTGTTGTGCAACGATTAGTTGTGCCCCCTCACGCCTCTTGTTGCTACCGTTGCCCGATATGTTTGCGCGGTGACATCGGTACATGCGATGCGGTCATTACAATTGGCGTCGTGCTGCGATTTAGGGGGAACGTTTTGGTGTCTGAACAGGCAAATGTTGATTGTGCTGCTGGCTTTGGCGTGCGCTTGATCGGCTGTGCCGACGATGCGGTTTTGCCCATTGGCATGCACGACTATGCGGAGGCCCTTGGTTGCTGCATGCTGGTTGACAAGACCATGTTTATTGCCGATGTGTTGGACTGCGACGCGTCCGTTGTGGTGTGCTGTCGACCCGAGGGTTTTGGCAAGAGCATGAACTTGTCGATGCTTAGGGCTTTTCTGGAGCGTCCAGCGGTCGGTCGCTCTGGTCAGCGTTTGTTTGCCGATGCTCAGATTTGGGATGCGAACGGCGGGCGCTATCGGGATGAGTATGCTTGCTATCCGGTGATATCGCTGGACTTTTCTGGCGCTGCGAGGCGTGGCCCCGCTGTTGCCGGCGTCGTGCGCGATGCTCTTTCGGGCGAGTGCGCCCGCCTGCTGGCGCTTTTGGAGGCTCCAGATTTAGCTCGAGACAAGGTGCGTCACATCGAACGCGTCGCGCGTGGCGTGGCGAGCGCGGACGAGGTTGACTCGGTGCTCGGTGTGCTCATAGAGCTGCTGGAGATTGCCTGCGATGAGCAGGTTGTATTGCTCGTTGATGGGTACGATACGGCGTGGTCTCGCCGTGCGAGCGCGAGGGACGCTTCCGACGCCGATCCGGCAGAACTACTTGACCGTGTGCTGTTTGACGCCATTGCTGCCGCGGGTCATTCGCTACGCTTTGCTTGTCTGATGGGGGAGCGTCCCAGTCCTGCCGAAGCGGCGCTTTCTTTGCATGGCTGCTCGTATTGTCTGACGACGCCGCTTTCGACCTGGTGTGACCGTTGGTTCGGCTTTTCGGATGCCGAGGTCGAGGCTCTGCTGAATCATGCTGGGCGCGAGGAATACCTTGATGATGCGCGTGAATGGCTCGAGGGATATCGGTTTGGTAGGGCTTATTGCTCGAGTCCAGCGCGTGTGATCGGTTTTCTGGACCGAGGCTGCACGGCTCCTGCGCGCGCCGATCTGTATGGGTATGCGGATTGCCTGAGTAGGATAGTTGCCGGGTGGAATCTCGACCGCCTTTCGGTCTTGTTCGATTTGCTCCAGGCCCATGGGTGCGCTGAGGTCCCGCTTTGTTTGGGCACTGCAGAGCCAGATGTCTCGCCTGATGATGGCCTGTGGACGGCGCTGTATCTGTTAGGTTTCCTGACGACAGATATGACTGAGGAGCCAGAACATGGCAATCGCCTCCGTGCCTTGCGGTTGCCCAATAACGAGCTTCGCCAGGCCTTGCGTCTAGTGATTGTTGAGTGGTTTGAGTGCGCTGTCGAAGACATTCGAGACGTCGATGCGTTTCGCGACGGGCTGTGCCGTGGGAACGAGGATACCGTGAGGCGGGCGCTAAGCCGCATCTTGGGAGATGCGGGAATCGGTGCGACCGACCCAGATACACCGCTGCCATATCATCTACTCTTGCAAGGACTCTGCTTTGGATTGCCGGGCTATGCCAATCCTGCCTCGAGGCGAAAGTGTGGTGCGGGTCGCTGGGACATCCAGGTTTTCCCTACGGGTGCTGTGTTCGACGTAGCAGATACGATTGGCATGCTGGACGAGCGCCCGCTGATAACGATTAACTTGATGTATGATCCCGATGTGGATGCGCTGGGCCTGGAATTGCTGGCCGTGCAGTCGCTACTCGACATAGAGCGCGACGGCATCGACGAAATCCGTGTACCGCGCCCCGGCGTGGGTCGCATGCGCTGGGGTTTCGGCTTTGACGGGCAGCGAGTGTCCGTGGTGTGCCAGAGGTTATAGGGGATGGCGAAAGCCCTTTACTGCTCCGCGTCCTTCAGGGGCGGCATGGGCTTCCAGTTGGGATCCTTAACGATCTTGCGGGCGTCCTTCATACCTCGGCGCAGCGCCGGAATGCCGGTCTTAAAGCACTTGTCGACCGCGGCCAGGCGAATGAATTCCTTGCAGAAGGTCGCGGCGTTGCCCAGACGGAACAGCATAGGGTGGTAGTCGCCGTAGATCTGCATGTAGCGTGCCAGATAACCGCGGTTGCGCATGATGTAGTAACGGTTGGTGTCGCTCGTGGAGTTGAGCTGGCGCTTGCCGGCGATATCCCAGTTAGAGACGGCGCGGGCGCGCTTGAGCACCACGTCGGCAACAACGGCGGCGGGGAAGTGCTGGCTGGCCACGTAGCCGTAGCAGGCATCGTCGCCGTAGATAAAGAAGCGCGCATCCGGCAGGCCGATCTTGTCGACCACGCGGCGCGAGAACAGGCCGCCTTCAAAGCACAACTGGTTCATGGCGCGGTAGCCCTTGGGGCCCAGGTCCCACTTAGCGATGGGGTTGGGGATACCAAGCGAAAGGATGAGCTGGTACTGCCAAAAGAAGGCGCCGCCGTCAAAGTCCAGGCGCGAACCCTGGATGACATCGTAGCGGTCGGTCCACTTGGCAAGACGCTCGATGCCTTCGGGGATGACGAGCACGTCGTCGTCCATCACCCAGAACCACTGGGCGCCCAGGTCGTAGGCGCATTTGGTGCCGGCGGAGAAGCCGCCCGCACCGCCGCCGTTTTCGAGCTGTGGTGCGTAGATGACGCGGTCGGTGCCGCCCTTCGCGTCGGGCTGTTCGATGTCGGTGCCCCACAGGTTGGCCAGGCGCTCGTTGAATGCGGTGCACATGGCCTCGGTCTCACGCGAATTCTCGTTATCGACGATCACGATGCGCCAGGGCGCTGCCGTAAGCTCGGTCATGGAGTCGAACAAGTTGGCCAGGAGTTCCTGGCGCTTGTACGTAACGACGACAATGGCGAGCTTATCGATGGGAGCGGGAAGGGTTGAAGGCATGGGGCAATATATCCTTTCACGCGCGGCGGGTGAGTGCAGCGCGGAAGCTATCGAATACGTCCTTGGGACTGTCCTATTGTAAAGGCTCGGCGCACCTTGGCGGCAAGCTTTGAATAAAACGCAGGAACCTGCCATGGGCCCGCCGCATGACGTGGGGCCGCTTTGCCCGCAAGAGGCTCCATAGATTATATAAACGCCCGCTGGCGCGCTGACCCTTTGATACCATGAAACGACAGGTATTTCCTAAGGAGCACATTTGTCTACTAACGCCTCTGGCAGCCCTGTTCTGTCGCTGCTTATTCCCATTTACAATGTTCAGCGCTACCTGCGCGAGTGCCTCGATTCCGCCCTGGCGCAGACGCTCAAGGATATTGAGATCATCTGCATTAACGACGGGTCGACCGACAACTCGCCGGCGATTATTCGCGAGTATATGGAGCGCGATAGGCGCGTCAAGATGATCGACAAGGCCAACAGCGGTTACAGCGACTCGATGAACCACGGTCTGGAGATGGCGCGTGGCAAGTACGTGGGCATCTTGGAGTCCGATGACTTTATGGCGTCCGACGCACTCGAAAAGCTTGTCTCGGCCGCCGATAGCAATAATGCCGACTTTGCGAAGGCGAACTTTGATTTCTACTGGTCTAAGCCCGAGGAGCGCCGTTCGCTGCACGAGATGTTTAAGGCCAAGGACTGCGGCAAGCCGGTGCACCCGAGCGATACGACGCAGTTCTTTAAGCAAAAGCCGTCGATTTGGTCGGCCGTGTACCGTCGCGATTTTCTTGAGCGCAACGGCATTACGTTCCTGCCGACTCCGGGGGCATCCTTTCAGGACACGTCATTCGCCTTTAAGGTGATCGCGTGCGCCGATAAGGCTGTTTACCTGCACGATGCCGTGTTGTCGTATCGCCAGGACAACGAGAATTCCTCGGTCAATTCTTCGGCTAAGGTCTTTTGCGTCAATACCGAGTATGCCGAGATTGAGCGTTGGATTCGAGAGGATTATGCCCGCGACCACGCAAGTGATGACGTCGCGCGCATGCTCAAGTTCAATCAGCTCATTAAGTACGATTCGTACATGTGGAACTACGTGCGCCTGGCGCCCAAGTTCTATAAGGAGTTCCTGGTTCAGATGGCCAAGGAGTTCCAAGCGGCCTTGGACGCCGGGGACTTTTCGCTTGACGACCTCAAGCCGTGGAAGCGCGCGAATCTCGCTGCCATCCTCAAAGATCCCGAGGGCTGGGTTGACGAGCATCCGAGTTTTGCGACGGATGGTGCCTTGGGGCGTGCTAAGTATTACGCTTCGGTTGGAGGCCCAGGCGTGGTCGCTGCCTTCCTCATCGAATCGCTGAGGGGGTAGGTCGGCATGGGAGAGGCCTCGTGTCCTAAAGCTACCATTGTCGTCCCCGTTTACAACTCTGCGCGTTCCATTCAGCGATGCCTCGATTCGCTGTTGGCCCAGTCCGAGCGCTCGATTCAGGTTGTCTGCGTCAACGACGGTTCGACTGATGATTCGTTGAACGTGTTGCACCAGATCGCGCAGGCCGACGATCGCGTACTGGTGATTGACCAGGAAAATGCGGGTGTCTCGTGTGCTCGAAATGCCGGTATCGATACCGCCGAGGGTGAGACCGTCTTTTTTGTGGACGCCGACGATTATATCGATGTCCGGACGGTCGAGCGCGTGCTGCATGCCATGGAGTCCGCAGATGCCGAGGCCGCCGTTTTTGGCGGCGTTTGTGAACCTGCCGATGCTGCCCCCAAACGCGTCCAGCAACTCATGAGCCCCAAAGCCGGTACCTTCGGCGCCCGTGATCCCCAACTGCTGTTCCATTCGAATGCGCAGCCCTATGCCTGCCGTGCGGCTTTTTCGCGCGAGCTGCTCAATCGCGAAGGCATTCGCTTCGCCCCCGGTTTGGCTTTGGGCGAGGACGTCGTCTTCCAATTTGCGGCTTATGCGCTTGCCCGTAAGACCGTCGTCATGCCGGACAAGTTCTACCACTACGTGATGGAGAGCGAATCGGCGACGCACGAGTTCAACAGTGCCGAGGCTCGCGCCAAAAAGCTCGATGCCCATATGAGGATGCTCGAGGAGGTCTTGGAGGACTGGGCGGTCTACGGTCTTTTGGACCTGTGCCCCGGCGAGCTGATCACTTGGTTTTTAGACCTAATTGTGTTCGACCTGGCGCGCTTGGATGCCGATGACTTCCATCGCGTGGCGGCTCGCGTCAACATGGACCTTACGACGTTTTTGGGAACGGAGTGGGCGGATATGCCTGCTAAGGGCGCCGTTCGCCGTGTTGCCCAGAAGCTCGTTGCGGCGACCTCGGGCGTTTCGATGGCAGACGCCACGCTGTTCTATCTTTCGACTCGCGGTCTCAAAGCCTGCCTGGAGCGCTTTATCTAATTCTAAGCGCTGCCGCCCGCCGCAACTCGGCTGCTAAAATAACCCTGTTACACGCTATTCAACAGGAGGTTCTCTTGCAGAACTCTGATACCCCTAAAGTTTCGCTGCTTGTTCCCATTTGCAATGTCGAGCGCTATCTGCGCGAGTGCCTCGATTCTGCCGTGACTCAGACGCTCAAGGACATCGAGATCATCTGCATCAACGACGGTTCTACCGATAGTTCGCCAGATATCATCCGCGAGTACATGGAGCGCGACCCCCGTGTAAAGATGATCGACAAGGCCAACAGCGGCTACGGCGACTCGATGAACCGCGGCCTGGAGATGGCGCGCGGCGAGTACGTGGGCATCCTTGAGTCCGACGACTTTATGTTTGAGGATTCGCTCCAAAAGCTGGTCGCCAAGGCCGATGCTGAGCATGCCGATGTCGTTAAGGGCGACTTTTACCTGTATTGGTCCACGCCCACCGAGCGCCGTGAGCTGTTTGGGATCATTGACGAGCATATGACGGGCGCCGCGTATTGCCCCGTCGATCGCCCGGGCATTTTCTACCGCAAACCTTCCATTTGGTCGGCTATCTATCGGCGCGAGTTCCTCAACGACAATCAGATTCGGTTCCTTCCCACGCCGGGTGCCTCGTATCAGGACGCAGGCTTTAACTTTAAGGTTTGGGCTTGCGCCGAGCGTGCCGCGTTTATTGCGGACCCCATTTTGTGCTATCGCCAGGATAACGAGAAGAGCTCCGTTAATTCGCCCAACAAGGTGTTTTGCGTGTGTGACGAATATGTCGAGATGCAGCGCTTTTTGGATGAGCGTCCCGAGCTCAAGGCTCAGCTTCAGGGCATTTTAATGCGCATGAAGGTCGATACGTACCGTTGGAATGATGAGCGCCTGGTCGATGAGCTGCGTGGGCAGTTTTGGGAGAAGGCTTCACCCGAGCTCAAGGCCGACTGGGATGCCGGTCGCTTTGACCTGTCGCTGTTTGATCCACACGGCGAGACCGATTTGCGCCTGATGGTCAAGTCGCCCCGCGCCTATATCGATTCGCGCTTTGACTTTAAGAAGCCGGGCAAGCTCAATACGTTTAAGCATTACTTTAAGATTGGCGGCCTGCCGCTGGTCTGGCGCGTGCTGACGTATCAGCGCACCTACGGCGACAACCCGCACCCCGATGACGTTCCGGCCGCACAGTAGGAGCGAGTGACTATGGCTACCCCCAAGATTTCCGTTGTCGTTCCCATCTATAAAGTGGAGGAGTGTCTGGCCTGGTGCTTGGACTCCCTGCTTGCGCAGGACATGCCCGATTGGGAAGGCGTGCTGGTTAACGATGGCTCGCCGGACGGTTCGCGCGATATTGCGGCTGCCTATTGCGAAAAGGACGCGCGCTTTACGCTGGTCGATAAGCTCAACGGCGGCCTGTCGAGTGCACGTAATGCAGGCATCGCCGCGTCCACGGCGCCTATCGTCGCGTTCTTGGATTCCGACGACCGATTTACGCCCGATGCGTGCCGTGTGATCGTAGATGCCTTTGAGCGCGAGGGCTGCGACGTTTTGACCTTTGGCGCGAACCCGTATCCGCTGGAGGCGGGGTATCCGTGGCTTAACTATGTGCTGAGCCCGCGCGATGTGTCGTTTGAAGGCTATAACTCTGACTTGCTGTTTAAGGAAGCATCTCGCCCCTTTGCATGGCGCACCGCCTGCAGGCGTGAGTTTTTGCTGGGTAACGGGATCGTGTTCGACGAAACCGTTAAGTATGGCGAGGACCAGGTCTTCGATTTTGCCGTGTACGGTCGTTCGCACAAGACCGCGCTTATTTCGAACAAACTGTACGACTACCGCGTGGCGCGCAAGGGTTCGCTCATGGACACCATGCGCTACGACGACGAGACACGTCTGCTGGAGCACGTGAAGATTTACTCCGCGGTGCTGGCTGACTGGCAGCGCGACGGTCTCGATGCTCAGCATGCCGATGACCTGGCGTACTTCCTCTGCGACCTGGTGCTGTACGATGCGCTCAGGTTGCTGGGTTCGGACTGCGGCAAGGTGTTTGCTGCCGTTGCCACGGCACTTGCCGGTTCTGCCGTGGGCAGCGATGCTGCGCTCGCACAATGCGCTCCTTCTGTTGCTGCTATGGTGCGTGCGGCGCTTACCAGCAAGGCCCCCAATGCCCGTGGGTGCAAAAAGCTCATGTTCGATTACGACGTCTTGAGGTTTGGGCGCCTGGGTGCCTGTAAACGCATGGCAGCGAACGCCCTGGGAAAGCGAGAAGTGTAGATGAGTATCAAGCGTTTGGCACTTTGCCGCAGTCAGGGCCGTCTGTTTGTGCTGCTTCGTTTTGCCGGTCAGGATGTCGCCGCGCTTATCGAGCGGGAGGGTTCTCAAGCGTTTGCCTATGCGACGACGAGCGGTTCTTGTGTGCCGTCGCTGGTGCTCCCGGTCGATCATGGCCGTGTGCTGGCGCTTTGCCCTTCCGTTTCCGATTACGAGCACGAGCTCGCCGTCTTGGTGCTTCCGTTTTTGGATGGCTCGTCGATGGATGTTGTTTTTGCATCCGATGGCCAAAGGCTGGGCTCCATTTGTCTCGATAGCCGCGTGGCCAAGCTGGAATCCAAGATTAACTACAAAGCAAAGCCTGCGCTGTGCGCGCTTATCCGCGATGCGCAGCGTGGCGAATGCTGCGGTCGCTACGAGATCGATGCCATTCGCTATTTGCCGGCAGACGCCGGCGCGGTGTGGCGCTATGAGGTTACGTGGGTGGGAGACTCCAAGTGCACCCCTGAGCTCCAGATTTTCGATGCGCATATGAATGCCATCGATGTCACCGTGCATGTGTTTGAATCGCAGATCGATGTGCCGCAGCGCAACGGTTGCCGCGTCAATAAAACGTATTTGAGCGTTGAGATGCCCCAGGATATACGTGATTTTGTCGCGATTGCAATCGACCCTGCGGGGCAGATTCAGAGCGGTTTTTGCGCCATGGATGGTCGCCTGTACAACGGCATGGTCGACGACAGTTGGAATCGCATGAAGGATGCACGCGCTGACGACGCAGCTTATCGACGTTGGTTTGAGCAGCATCGCGCAAAGCCGGGCGATCTGACGTGCCAGCGTGTCGCTTCGGCGGCCTTTGCCCATAGGCCGCTCGTGAGCATTGTGGTGCCGTGCTACAAGACCGATCGAGTCTACCTGCGCGAGCTGCTGGACTCGATGCTAGCCCAGAGCTATGACAACTGGGAATTGCTCCTTATGGACGCCTCGCCCGAATGGGATGCGGTGGCCAATCTTGCGGCTGCCGCCAATGACGAGCGGGTTTGTCGTATTGAGCTGCCTGGCAACGGCGGCATTGTGGTCAACACCAACGCAGGTATTGAGCAAGCGATGGGCGACTACATCGCGTTCTTGGACCACGATGACATTCTGGAGCCGGACGCGTTATTCCAGTATGTTTCCGCGCTGAACAAGGCGGCCGAGGGCGAGCGCCCCCAGGTCCTATTCTGCGACGAGGACATGTTCCAGAAAACGGGGGAGTGGGGCCAGCCGGTCTTTAAGACGCGGCTCAACGTCGATCTGCTCTATAGCCATAACTGCGTGACGCATTTCCTGATGGTAGAGAAGGCGCTTATCGATCGTATTGGCATGTCTCCGGAAGATGTTGCGGGCGCACAGGACTACGACCTGACGCTCCGCTGCCTTGCGGCGGGCGCACGGTTTGAGCATGTTGCTCACGTGTTGTATCACTGGCGCGTGCACCCCGGTTCCACCGCCGACGGTTCTGCCGATAGCAAGCCGTATGCTATTGAAGCTGGGCGCCTTGCGCTGCAGCGCCACTTTAACGCGCTGGGCATTTGCGGAACAGTCGAGGAGACCGAGACGCCGTTTGTCTATCGCATGCGCTATGCGCTGCCGGAGCCTGCGCCGCTGGTGAGCATTGTGATCCCCACCAAGGATCACGTTGAGACGCTCGATGCCTGTGTGACGTCGATCGCCCAGAAAGCCACGTATGCCAACTACGAGATCGTCTTGGTGGAGAACAACAGTGAAGCCCCGGAGACGTTTGCGTATTACGAAACCCTGTCAGAGCGCGTGGCTGCGGCATCCGAAGGCAAGGGCATCGCGCGCGTTGTGTACTGGCCGGGAGAGTTTAATTATTCGAAAATCATTAACTTTGGCGTTGAGCATGCCAAGGGCGATTACCTGCTGCTGCTGAACAACGACACCGAGGTCATTAGTCCCGACTTTATTGAAGAGATGATGGGCTATCTGCAGCGTCCCGATGCGGGCGTGGTGGGCGCCAAGCTCTATTTTGCCGATCATCTGGTGCAACATGCCGGCATTGTGGTTGGCGTGCGCGGCGCACTTGCCCATTCCAACCAGGACTTCTCGGCAAAGCGCGAGGGCTATCTTGCCCGCGCTGTGCGCCCCGGTAACTTTAGCGCCGTAACGGGTGCCTGCCAGATGGTCCGACGCGACGTATTTGAGCGCGTCGGCGGCTACAACGAGGAATTCGCCGTTGGATTTAACGACGCAGACTTTTGCCTGCGCGTATGGGAGGCGGGCTACCGCACCATCTATACGCCCTATGCCGAGCTGTATCACTACGAGTTCACCTCGCGCGGCAGGGAAGAGGCCAACGAGGAAAAACTGCGTCGTTGGAAACGCGAGCAAGCGCTGTTCATGCAACGCTGGCCTGAGTTCTTCCTCGATGGCGACCCGTGGCTCGGACCAAACCTATCCTCCGACAGTGAGTACTTCTCGTTTTAGTGCGAAGTAATGCCAAGTTCCGGCAAAGTATCCTCAAGAGCTGCAAAGGCGGTGGGGTTCAAGTACTCCTCGTTCAAGCAGCTCTTGTCATATCGAAAACGTGTGTCTCGTGAGCATTCGATGAGTTCTGCA
Source organism: uncultured Collinsella sp. (assembly GCA_958408685.1). Classification (GTDB taxonomy): domain Bacteria; phylum Actinomycetota; class Coriobacteriia; order Coriobacteriales; family Coriobacteriaceae; genus Collinsella. The sequence continues at coordinate 44,701 of CATYLC010000018.1, forward strand.
GTAAAGAACCTCTCCCAGCTAAAGAACTTTGAGCTTTCGATATGTTCGGCGGGGTTAAGCAGCATGTCCTTAATGTGTTTGCTGTTGAATAATCCCGACTTTAACACGAGCCATTCAAACGATTCCGGTAGGAATAGCTTGATGTTCTTTCGGCGCAATAGAGCAGCTGCTTCCGCAATTTCTGGTCCAAAGGCGGCGCCGTCGGCAATCACGAGGATGTCGTTTTCCGGTGCGTCCATAATGCAGTTGCAAATATTTGATTTTCCTCCCGCGCTGATGCACTTAATGCTGCTCTTTTTGCATAGCAAACTGAAGAATTCGTAGCCCGAATTTGTGTCCTCGACGATGACAAGCTCGGGCCTCTCGCCTCTAAATTCAGTATCATCGTAAATACGATATGTAGAGGTGTAGACACGAGAGTAAACGGGATACTTCGTTGTGGTTCGGTTGGTGTTCTTAAGACCGTAGATTTCATCAACGCTATAGGGCAGTTGGCGCAGTGACTCTCTGGCGACGATTACGTAGTAGTTTGAGCTACGTTTTGTTTCATGGGCAAATTCTCTTGATCGAACAAAAGTATTGCCCTCATCAATAAAAACAATACTGCTGGAAATCTCTTGGAGATCTCTGCGCCAATATTTTCCAGATATTGTTTTACAGGGCACTTTGCAACTTACTGTTACGCCGCTTTGTGCCCCAAGCTCTTCGTGGGCTGCCACCATATCAAGCAGAGTTGTCTTCCCTGTAGCACTGTTTCCTTGGATGATGGTCAGATTTCTATTGATGGTCAGTTTAAACTGAACACGGTTATTTTGAATAATTACCTTGTATGATCCGCGCATCAGGAGTTCTCCCTAAGGCATTTTCCAGCTATGGGGACAAGGTCAAACATCGTGTGAACGACATCGCCTGTGTTCGCAATGACAGCCGTGAATTTGCCGTTTCCAAAATCCATTAAATGGTAGAGATTGATTGCTAAATCCTTTTGCGCGGCGATCCGCAGAATCCAGTAGGCGCAATTATCACCGCAATTTGAGGCGTTATATACGTTCTCCGGCATAAAGTACATAAGCAGCAGTGTTTTGGTGCCGCTGGATAGTTTTTCGGGAGGAATGATACCTAGAATCTTGGTATCGATTGCATTGGGGCCTACCACGGTGCCTTTGTCGATGGATTTTATGACCCTTTGAGCAAAGGCATCTTGAAACCACTGGGGCGAATAGACGTTATCGAAGTAAACCGACGTGTTGTAGATAACGTTTTCCATATCACCATAGTGAATTGTTAGCACGTTAGCTCCTTCGGCTTGCTGATTTGGCATTTAGTGAGATTGATTATATCGCAGCACAAGAGGCGGGCGTTATCGGCCCGCGGTAGATGTGATTGATGACCAAGGTTTGAATTTAAGGTTGATTTTCAATCTCAACGCAACAGCCTGAACGGACCCCGCGTTTCCGCAGCT
>CATYLC010000019.1 GCA_958408685.1 uncultured Collinsella sp.
CGAGGCCGAGCGCAAAATGGATTCTAAAAAACACCTTGCCAAATAGGAGCGTCAGACCAGGAAACCCCCTTATCCGTAGCTCCGAAGGAGCAGGATAAGGAGGTTTCCATGGTCGAGGACGTTCTGAAAACTAAGTCCAGCACGGGCCCGGACGAGAACAACCGACTACAGGTCGATGTGCGATTCCTTGATCGGGAACGGCTCCGCGAAGTGACAGGCGCAGCAGTGACCCGGTGCGACTTCCTTAAACTCGGGAAGCTTCTCAGAGCAGATACCCTGCGCGATCGGGCAGCGCGTGTGGAAACGGCAGCCGGTCGGCGGATCCAGCGGCGACGGCGGATCGCCAGCGAGGATGATGCGCTTGCGCGTCTTCTGGATATCAGGATCGGGCACCGGCACGGCAGACAGCAGCGACTGCGTGTACGGATGGTGAGGCTCGCTATAGAGCGTCTTCCAGTCCGAAACCTCAACCATCTTACCCAGATACATAACAGCAACGCGATCGGAGATATGCTGCACGACAGACAGGTCGTGGGCGATAAACAGATACGCGGTACCGAACTTGTCCTGCAGTTCCTTGAGCAGGTTCAGAACCTGGGCCTGAATGGAAACATCCAGAGCGGAAACCGGCTCGTCGCAGATAATCAGCTTGGGCTTCAGCGCAAAAGCGCGGGCAATACCGACACGCTGACGCTGACCGCCGGAGAACTCATGAGGATAGCGGTTGATGTGCTCGGGGTTCAGTCCAACGACGTCGAGAAGCTCGCGGACGCGCTCAATGCGCTCCTCCTTGGTACCCACGCCATGAATGGTCATGGGCTCGGAGACAATCTCTCCGATGGTCATACGAGGGTTGAGCGAAGCATAAGGATCCTGGAAGATAAACTGCATCTCGCGACGCATGTCCTTGATCTCATGCTTGCTCATCTCGGCAACATCTTTGCCCTGGAAGAACACCTTACCGGCGGTCGGCTTGGTCAGACGCATGATGGTGCGGCCCGTTGTGGACTTACCGCAACCAGACTCGCCAACCAGACCAAAGGTCTCGCCAGGATAAATCTCAAAAGAGATGTCATTTACAGCAGAGACGACACGCTTGGAGAAGCGCTTGGCGAACATGCCGGACTCAGCGGGAAACTCCTTAGAGAGGTGCTCGACCTTCAGCAGCGGAGTGCGCTCGTTGGTATCTGCCATTACGCCTCGCCTCCCTTCTTGGAATCCTTGCGCGTACGGGACGTCTCAGGAGCGTTCTTGAGGAACTCGGGGTCACCGGAGTAGTGGCACGCAGAGTAATGACCAGACTCGGTGACAACGCGCTCGGGGCGCTGCTTGCGGCACTTGTCCGTCGCATAGGGGCAGCGAGGAGAGAAGACGCAGCCCTCAGGCAGGTTCATGAGCGAAGGCGGGTTGCCGTGAATCGGCGTAAGAGGCTTCTTCTCATCGATGGCCTGCTCCGGGATGGAGCGGATAAGGCCCCAGGTATAGGGGTGACGGCTCTCGTAGAAAATTTCCTCAGCAGTACCGAACTCGACGGGACGGCCAGCATACATAACCATGATCTTGTCGGCCATATCAGCGACGACACCCAGGTCATGGGTGATCATGATGATGGCGTTGCCGTTCTTCTCCTGCATTTCCTGCATAAGCTCAATAATCTGAGCCTGAATGGTAACGTCCAGAGCCGTCGTGGGCTCGTCGGCAATCAGGATATCGGGATCGCAGGCAAGAGCCATAGCGATCATGACACGCTGACGCATACCGCCGGAGAACTGGTGCGGATACTCATTGACGCGCTTCTCGGGCTCGGGGATACCCACGAGGTCCAAAAGCTCGGTAGCGCGCTTGAGCGCCTCCTGCTTGGAGTAGCCACGGTGCAGACGAAGGCCCTCGCCCACCTGCTTGCCGATCTTATAGACCGGGTTCAAGGAGGTCATAGGATCCTGGAAGATCATCGCGATGTCGTTACCGCGAATGTGCTGCATCTCTTCCTCGGTCATCTCGAGGATAGAACGACCGCGATAGCGAACGTCGCCGCCCTCGATCTTTCCCGGAGGCATCGAGATAAGACCCATGATGGTCATGGCGGTCACGGACTTACCGGAACCGGACTCACCGACGACACCCAGGGTCTCGCCGCGATCGAGCGTGTAGGAGACACCGTCGACAGCGCGAACAACGCCATCCTCGGTGTGGAAATACATCTTAAGGTCATCGACCTCGAGCAGATGCTGGCCCTCGGGAACCGGCTGGTCCTTCAGGTCCACATAGTTCTTGTTCTTCTTCATCCTTATGCGTCCTTCATCTTGACGTCGAGGGCGTCGCGCAGACCGTCACCCAGCAGGGTGAAGGCGAGCACCGTCGAAAGAATTGCCAGACCGGGCATGATCATCATCCAGGGAGCAGTCAGAAGATACTGCTGACCGTCCTGAATCATGGAGCCCCACGAAGGCGTAGGCGGAATAACGCCCATGCCGAGGAAGGACAGAGCGGACTCGGTCAGAATGGCGCCACCAATGTTCATGGTCGCGTAGACCACGATGGAGGCGACGGAGTTCGGGAAGATGTGACGCACTACGATACGAGCATCAGATGCACCCATCGCGCGCGCAGCGTCAACATAGTCGTTTTCTTTGACCGTCAAGATTGCAGAGCGGAAGACGCGCGCAATCGAAGGCCAGCCGAGAATACCGATGGCGATAAAGACGTTCTGAAGACCACGGCCGATAACGGCGATCATGGCGACAACGAACAGCACGTACGGGAACGCCAGGAAGATGTCCGCACAGCGCATGATGATCGTATCCCAGATCCCGCCGTAGAAACCGGCCAGAGCACCCATGACCAGACCGATCACCGTGGAGATCGCGGTGGCCATAATGCCGACGGACAGCGAAACGCGTGCACCGTAGATAACGCGGACGAGAATGTCGCGACCTAGGGCGTCGGTGCCAAACGGGTGCTCGGCACACGGAGCCAACAGCGACGTCTCGGCCATAGTGGTCGAGTCGGAAGCCGTCGGGGAACCGAGCCAGGGCTTAGCCCACAGATCTGCGGTCAGGGCAACCACAACGACGATGATGATCCAGCAGACACCGATAACGGCGAGCTTGTTCTTACGAAGACGCTTAAAAGCGTCGCCCCACAGCGTGCGGGACTTGGCGGGAGCAGATGCGGCCTTGGTGGCGGTAGCCTGCTCCTGAGACTGAGAATCAGTTTCCTGCATGAGACGTACCTCCCTTAGGCCTTATCCGACGGACCGCCAAGGCGGATGCGCGGGTCGAGGAATGCATAGCTAATGTCGACGAGCAGGTTGATCACCATGACGACGACGACGATGAGCGTAACGCCGCCCATAACGATGGGCCAGTCACGCATGCTAATGGCGCGATAGACCTCATAGCCGATACCGGGCCAGTTGAAGACCGTCTCGGTCAGGATGGCGCCCGAAAGCATGCCGCCAAAGTCGACACCAATATAGGTAACGACGGGGATGAGTGCATTCTTAAGCGCATGCTTGATGATGATCGCGCGATTGGAGAGACCCTTGGCTTTTGCCGTACGAATGTAATCCTGGTTCATGACGTCAAGCAGCTGCGAGCGCATAATGCGGGCAGCATAAGCGGTCGAAACCGAAGCCAGCGTAATGGTCGGAAGCACATAGTGCATCCAATCCTGATACTGAGAGCTGGCACCGCCGGCACCCGAGATCGGCATGGAGAATGCACCGCCCGTGGCGTCCTTGAGAATGACGCCAAAGAACAGTTGCAGCAACATACCGAGCCAGAAGGCCGGGACGGCAACGAGGATCGACGTGGTGAGCGTTACCAAAATATCCCAGAAGGAATAACGCTTTACCGCCGAAATGATACCCGCACCGATACCCATGATTGCCTCGAGCACGATGGCGCACGCGGCAAGTTTGACCGTATACGGATACTTCTGGGCAAAGATTTCCGTAACCGGCAGCTTGCGCTGATACGAATTGCCCAGATCGCCATGAAGCAGGCCGTTCATGTAATACAAGTAACGGTCCACGAGCGACGTTTGAACGGGGTCGCCGTTCTCGTCAAGGATCGCGTTGCCGTCCTCGTCCGACTGGACCAGGTGATAGCGGACGCGAAGCTGAAGCTCCACCTCGGGGGACAGAGCCTTGTCTCCACCGATCAGCTTGATCGGATCTCCCGGCACGATATTCTGGAGGGCGAACAAAATCAGCGTAACGCCCAAAAACACCGGGATGAACTGAAGCACACGTTTAACGATGTACTTACCCATACCACTCCCCTATCTAGGGATTAACCTAAATGGGATGCCGATCGCCAGACCGGCATCCCAAAATTACCATCAGCCAGTTTACCCCAGGTTAGGGAGAACTGTATGTTTCCCATGAGGTCTACGTAAATACTTGACCCTCACGGAAGCTGCAAACTCTTAGGCGAGCTCAGCGGTACCCAGATCGGCGTGCTTCTGCGGATCGACATAGAGGTGCTTGATGCGATCAGAGCCGGCGATGGTGTGCGTGTAGAACATCACCGGGATGACCGGGCAGTCGGCAGCGACCATTGCATCGGCCTCCTGCATCTTAGCGACGCGCTCTTCGTCGTCAACCGTGGTACGGGCCTCGTCGACCTTGGCGTCGAACTCGGGGTTGTTGTAACCAGAGCGGTTGTCGCCACCGAGGGAGTCGGAGTGGAACAGCGGATACAGGAAGTTGTCCATGATCGGGTAGTCAGCAATCCAACCCAGACGACCGAACTGATAGTTAAAGTTCTGATACTGCTCGAGCAGGGCAGACCACTCGGGGGTATCGGAGACAGCGGTAACGCCAACCTTGGCGAGGTCGCCGATGATGGACTCCATGATCTCCTTGTGGCCACCGTCCTGGTTGTAGGACAGAGTCACGTTAATGCCACGATCGCCGTTAGCACCAGCGGGAGCAACCTTGTCGAGGTACTCGTTAGCCTTGTCGACGTCGTAGGCGCAGAACTCCCATGCGCCCTCCTTGTAGCCATCGATGCCCGGAGGAACAATGCCGTCGGCAGGGGTACGGGTACCCTTGAAGATGGTCTTGCAGATGGCCTCACGGTTGATGGCCAGGGAGATACCCCTGCGCAGGTCGGCGTTGTTGAACGGCTCGGCCGTGTTGTTGCAGGTCAGGTAGTAGGTGGAAGGCTCGGCGCCGAGCAGCATGCGCTCGCCGTCACCCATGGTGTAGCCGTCCTTGGACACGCCGCGATCCTTCTTGGCAGCGTCGATCTGAGCAACGGGAACGTCGCAGACATCGAGGTTACCGGCCTGGAACTCCTTGTAAGCGGTCTCCATGTCCTTGATGACCTGGAAGTGGATGCCATCGATCTTGGCCTTGTCGCCATAGTAATCGTCGAACTTCTTGAGGTTGATCTCCTGACCATCCTCCCACTTGCCGTCCATCATGAACGGGCCGTTACCGACCGGTGCAAGGTAGAAGCTCTTGACATCGGACTCGGCGCACTCGGGAACCGGGGCCAGAGCCGGGTGAGAGGCGACGAAGGGGAAGTCGGCGTAAGCGGAAGACAGCTTGACGACGAGGGTCTCATCGTCGGGGCAAGTAACACCGCTGAGCTCGGTAGCGTTACCGGCAAGCAGGTCGTCATAGCCCTCGACCATGGAAAGGTGATAGGAGACCTCGGAAGGGCCGTACTCGGTAGCGATGGCCGACTTGGTGTTGACCAGACGCTCCCAACCGAGCTTGAAGGACTTGGAGGTAACGTCGTCACCGTTGTGGAACTTGGCCTTCTTGATCTTGAAGGTAAACTCGGTGGCGTCGTCGTTGGCCTTGAAGGACTCGCAAGCCAGCGGAACGATCTCGCCCTTCTCGGCGTCATAAGAGGTCAGAGCGTCAAAGAGCTGGTACTCGACCTGAGTGCCCTGGTCCTCCTGGACATTGTAGGGGTCGATGCAGACCGGGTTGTTGATGTAGAAGTTCAGCGTCGAACCGGACTCAGAACCGGAAGCGTCGCCGCCCTTCTTGCCGCATGCGGCAAGAAAAGCCATGGAGCTCGCAGCGAGGGTGCCGCCAACAAAGGCGCGACGACCCATAACGGGCTGGTGGAACATAGAATCAGCCATGCCATCCTCCTTATGAGATAGGACAAAGAAATGTTCAGTCGGACATATGTCGAGACAATCCGATCCGAACCATCAAAACGCCGCCCGCTGCTATGGCTGGTTATGCACAACGGACCAACGTTTCACAATACAGTAGCGCATTTTATGCACGATTTGGGGCTAATTCCGGTTAACGGTCGAGAATTTCTTTAGTTGGGCGAAGTATGTGGGGATATTTTGACTCTGTTACAAATATGTAAACAAAAAGGGTCCCGCACCTGCGAGACCCATTGCAAACGTATATACGCCGATGCTTAGTAGCCGACAATGCCCTGCGGGAAGAAGAACATGCACAGGACGACGCACACGGCAAAAACAACGGCCATAATTACCGTCAGGCGATCGAGGTTCTGCTCCATGACGCCCGTGGCAGAGCTGGAGTTATACAGCGAGCTAGCGATCATATCCGAAACGCCGGTGCCCTTACCGGAATGCATCAGGACGAGAATCGTCAGCGCCACGGCAGAGACAGCCCAAACGACAAACAGAAGAATCTGGAACGGACCCATAGATAAGCTCCTTAATAGAACAGTTCAAACTCCAGTACTGTACCACAATCCCCCGCTCTCCCCTACCTGCCACTCAAGGACGGGGTGGAAATGGCAGAAATACCAAAAAGGGGGTTGTCCGGTTGTGGACAACCCCCTTACTAGAAAACGGTATTTGTTTTCTATTAGGCCTCGGTGGCGAGCACGCGGCCCGTCATCTCGGCGGAAGGCTCAATACCAGCCATGGTGAGCATGGTCGGAGCGATATCGGAAAGACGGCCGTCCTCGATACCGGTGAGCTGTGCCTTCTCATCAACGATGATGAACGGCACGCGGTTGGTGGTGTGAGCCGTAAACGGATGCTTGGAACCGTCGGAAGCAACGTCAAACATGTGATCGGCGTTGCCGTGGTCGGCGGTAATCAGTGCAAAGCCGCCCTTGGCGAGAATCGCCGGGACAACCTTGGACAGGGCATCGTCAACAGCCTCGACAGCCTTAACGGCGGCGTCGAAGACACCGGTGTGACCAACCATGTCGCAGTTCGCGAAGTTCACGATGTAGAAATCAGCGCGATCCTCGTTGATGGCGGCGACGAGCTTCTCGGTAACCTCGGGAGCGCTCATCTCGGGCTGCAGATCGTAGGTAGCAACCTTGGGGGAAGCGACGAGCACGCGCTCCTCGCCCTCCTTGGGCTCCTCGATGCCACCGTTGAGGAAGAACGTCACGTGGGCGTACTTCTCGGTCTCGGCAGTGTGCAGCTGCTTCAGGCCATTAGCGGCGATAACGTCGGCCAGGACGTTCTCGGGGAACGTCTTGGGGAAGGCGACCTCGACGTCAAACGTCGGATCGTACTCGGTCATCGTCACAAAGTGCGAAAGCTTGATCTGCTCGCGCTCAAAGCCGTCGAACTCCTTGTCCGTGAACACGCGGGTCATCTGACGAGCGCGGTCGGGACGGAAGTTGAAGAAGATGGCCGCGTCGCCCTCGTGGATGCCCTCGTTGTGGGCAGCGAAGGGCTCGACGAACTCGTCGCCGCGCGGATCCTTCTCGTAGTAGGCCTTGATACCGGCAACGGGGTCGGTATCGGCATCGGACGCGTTGACCATGACGTCGTAGGCGCGCTGGATGCGCTCCCAACGATTATCGCGGTCCATGGCCCAATAACGGCCCGAGACGGTGGCAACGCGTGCGTCGCAACCGGTCTCCTCGGAGATCTTAGCCAGGAAGGCGCAGAACTCACTCATGTAACCGGCACCGGACTGCGGGTCAACGTCGCGGCCGTCCATAAAGGCGTGTACACGAACGGTCTTGACGCCATGCTGGGCAGCCATCTTGACCAGAGCCTCAACGTGGTTCATATGAGAATGAACACCGCCAGGGCTCATAAGGCCCATGAGGTGGAGGGTCTTGCCGTCAGCCTTGACATCGTCCATGGCCTTGACGAAAACCTCGTTCTTGGCGATGGAGCCGTCCTTGATGGCATTGTTGATGCGCGAAAGCTCCTGGAATACGATGCGACCGGCACCGATGTTGAGGTGACCCACCTCGGAGTTGCCCATCTGGCCATCGGGAAGGCCCACGTCCTCGCCCGAAGCACCGAGCGTGGTGTGAGGATACTTCTCGTACAGGCCATCAAGGAAGGGCGTCTTGGCAGCGGCGACGGCGTTCTCGCCATCAGCCGGAGCCAGGCCGCAGCCGTCCATGATAATCAGGAGTGCAGGAAGATGACGTTGTGCCATATGTCCTACTCGCCTGCCTTGACGACCATAGAGGCGAAGTCGGCAGCCTTGAGCGAAGCGCCGCCCACGAGGGCGCCGTCAACGTCGGGCTTGGCGACGAGCTCGGCGATGTTACCGGGCTTGGCGGAACCACCGTAGAGAACGCGGATGCCGTTGGCGAGCTCCTCGCCGAACATCTCCTTGAGGGTCTCACGGATAGCGCCGCAGACCTCCTGAGCATCCTCGGCGGTAGCGGTCTTGCCGGTGCCGATGGCCCAGATGGGCTCGTAGGCGACGACGACCTGCTTGGGGCAGGTGATCTCAAGGCCAGCAAGGCCAGCCTTGACCTGGTTCACGACGTGCTCGACATAGGTGCCGGCCTCGCGGACCTCGAGGGACTCGCCGCAGCAGAAGACGGGAACAAGACCGGCGGCAACGAGAGCCTTAGCCTTCTTGTTCTGGTCCTCGTCGGTCTCGTGGAAGTAGTCGCGACGCTCGGAGTGACCAATGATGCAGTAGGTGCAGCCAGCGGACTTGAGCATGTCGCAAGAAGACTCACCGGTGAAGGCACCCTTGGCCTCCCAGTACACGTTCTGTGCACCGAGGGCGATGGGGGCAGCCTGAATGCGGTCATGAACCGTGGTGATGTCGATGGTCGGAGGGCAGACGAGCACCTCGACGCCAGCCGGAACCTCGGGCAGAGCCTGAGCCAGCTCGTCGGCGAGCTTGGCGGCCTCGGCGACGTCGTTGTTCATCTTCCAGTTACCAGCGATAAGAAGGGTGCGATTAGGCATCGAGAAGCGCCTCCACTCCGGGCAGGGCCTTACCCTCGACGAGCTCCATGGAAGCGCCACCACCGGTGGAGATCCAGCTCATCTTGTCGGCCAGGTTGAACTTGTTGACAGCTGCGACAGAGTCACCACCGCCGATGATCGAGGTGCAGTCAGCCTCGGCGAGAGCCTCGGCGATAGCCTGGGTGCCGTGAGCAAAGTTGTCAAACTCGAAGACGCCCATGGGGCCGTTCCAGAACACGGTCTTGGCGCCCTTGACAGCCTCGGCATAGAGCTCCTCGGTCTTGGGACCGATGTCCATACCCTCACGATCGTCGGGGATAGCGTCGGAAGCAACAACCTCGGGGACAGCGTCCTCGCCAAAGTGATCGGCAACACGGTTGTCGATGGGGAGCAGGATCTTGACACCCTTCTCCTCGGCCTTCTTGAGCATCTCGCCGGCGCGCTCGACCCAGTCCTCTTCCTTGAGGGACTGACCAACGGTCAGGCCCTGAGCCAGGAAGAAGGTGTAGGCCATGCCGCCACCGATAATCAGGGTGTCAGCGGAGTCGATGAGGTGATCGAGAACGCCGATCTTGGAGGAAACCTTGGAACCGCCGACGATGGCGACGAAGGGACGCTCGGGCTCGGCGAAGATGCCGGTCAGCGTGTCGACCTCCTTCTCGAGCAGGAAGCCGGCGACGGCAGGCAGGTAAGCGGCGGGGCCCACGACGGAACCCTGGGCGCGGTGAGCGGTACCGAAAGCATCGAGAACGAAGACGTCGCCATAGGAAGCGAGCTTCTTGGCGATCTCGGGATCGTTCTTCTTCTCACGCTTGTCAAAACGGACGTTCTCGAGAACGAGGACCTTACCCGGCTCGACGGCGGCGACAGCCTCAGCAGCCTTCTCGCCGTAGGTGTCGGCGACAAAGGCAACGTCGAGACCAGAGAGCTCAGCGAGCTTCTTGGCGACGGGCTCGAGGGACAGCTCGGGCTGGAAGCCGGTGCCCTCGGGACGGCCGAGGTGGCTCATGAGGATGACGCGTGCGTTGTGCTCAACGAGGTAGTTGATGGTGGGCAGGGCAGCCTTGATGCGGGTGGTGTCGCCAACGACGCCATCCTTGATAGGCACGTTAAAGTCAACGCGGACGAGAACGCGCTTTCCGTCGACATCGATGTCGCGGACGGTCTTCTTGGTAAAGGCCATGTTTGCTTCTACCTTTCGTACGTGTCTGCCTCCCATTACGGCAGACGATTTCTTATAAAAAGGGCGCGACCCTAGGGTGTAAGCCCTATAAGGCCGCGCCCTTCTTTAGACGCTCAACGAGCTATTCGCTAAAAGCTAAATTAAGCAACGAACTTCTCGAAGTACTTGATGGTGCGGACCATCTGAGAGGTGTAGGAGTTCTCGTTGTCGTACCAAGAGGTGACCTGAACGAGGGTCTGGCCGTTGCCGAGGTCAGAGCACATGGTCTGAGTGGCGTCGAAGATGGAGCCGTGGGTCTCGCCGACGATGTCGCGGGAGACGATCTGGTCCTCGTTGTAGGCGAAGGTCTCGGGGATGGTCTCGGCGTAGGCCTTCATGGCAGCGTTGACCTCGTCGACGGTGACCTTCTTGTCAACGACGGCGTAGAGGTTGGTCAGCGAGCCGGTCGGCGTCGGGACGCGCTGGGCGGCACCGATGAGCTTGCCGTTGAGCTCGGGGAGAACCAGGCCGATGGCCTTGGCAGCGCCCGTGGTGTTCGGGACGATGTTCTCGGAGCAGGCGCGGGAGCGACGGAAGTTGCCCTTGCGCTGCGGGCCGTCGAGCGGCATCTGATCGCCGGTGAAGGCGTGGATGGTGGTCATGATGCCGGACACGATGGGAGCGAAGTCGTTCAGACCCTTGGCCATCGGGGCGAGGCAGTTGGTGGTGCAGGAAGCAGCGGAGATGATGTTGTCCTCAGCGGTCAGCGTCTCATGGTTGACGTTGTACACGATGGTGGGCAGATCGCTGCCGGCCGGAGCGGAGATGACGACCTTCTTGGCGCCAGCGTTGATGTGGGCCTGAGCCTTAGCCTTGCTGGTGTAGAAGCCGGTGCACTCGAGAACGACGTCGACGTCAAGGTCGCCCCAAGGCAGGTTGTTAGCGTCGGCCTCCTTGTAGATCTTGATCTCCTTGCCGTCAACGGTGATGGAATCCTCGCCAGCAACGACCTCGTGATCGCGAGCGTAGTTGCCCTGCGTGGAGTCGTACTTCAGCAGGTAAGCGAGCATATCGGGAGAGGTGAGGTCGTTGATAGCGACGATCTCGGAGCCCTCATGACCGAACATCTGACGGAAAGCCAGACGACCGATGCGACCGAAGCCGTTAATAGCAACCTTTACTGCCATTGTGTCTCCTTTCGTAAGGCCCCCGCGAGCTACAGCGCCCGCCGTTGAGGCCCACAAACTAACCACTCGCCTAATATACCTTTTTTTTGACTTGAATTTCACGAGAATGCTCGAAATTGAAAATCAAATTTGGGTTAAAACGTTTTAAAGAATAAAATAGCAGCTAAATCCATATATAAGTCGATACTTTAAACTACCTGTTTGCTTCAATGAGCTTTTCAAGCCGTAAAACACGATGGTAGAGGGCTGACTTCGACAAGGGAGGGTCAGCCATCTCCCCCAAATCACGCAGCGACAGATCGGGATAGCGCTCGCGCAGGTCGCAAAAGACCGCCAAGGCATCCGGAAGCGCATCGCGAAGGCCACGCTGCTCGAGCTCATCGATAAGCGCAAGCTGATGTTGGGCAGCACCGGCGCTTCTGGTCTGGTTGGCGAGCTCGGCATTCACGCGACGGTTCACATCGTTCTTAACCAACTTGACCGCGCGCGCCTCCTCAATCTCGGCAACGCTGCGCTTGGCACCAATCAGCTTTAATAGATGCTCGATTTCCTCGGCGCTCTTAATGTACACGGCATATGACCCCCGCCGTGCATTAACACGAGCATGGACCCCAATCTGCTCCAACAGATCGCAAAGTCCCTTGGCATATTGCTCGCCCTGCACAGCGATCTCCAAATGAAAATCGCCGCGTGGATCGGCCACGAAGCCGCCCGCGATGAGCGCGCCGCGGATATAGGCAAGTCTACAGCAAGGACGGGCAACGATATGTCGGGGTACGCCGGCGACAAGTCCTCCCCTACGGTCGAGGATACCCAGCAGAACCAAGGCCTTATCCAGGTCTGGCTGATCAGGCAAGGTGATGAGGTAGTTTCGAACCTTATGCAAGACAGATTTGCGGACGGTGAACTCCGTTTTGAGCTTAAGGATACGATGCGTCAGCGTGATCATCGTGCGCGCGACGGCTCCCGTCTCAGTCGCAACCGTCAAACGATACCGCCCAGAGCCGGCAAGCGAGAGCGTACCGCTCACGCGCGTGAGGGCGGCAAGCGTCGACAAGTCGCAGTATTCACATTCGGGTTCGCAGCGCGCAAGCTCGTCGCGCACCTCAGCGGTAAACGACATGCAGGCCTATGCCTTCGTGTTGGCGCGCGACAGGTCGCGGTGGGAAATGCTCACATGATACTGAGCGCCTTCAAGGTAACGGGCCGTGGCCTCGGCAATGGCAACGCTGCGGTGCTGGCCGCCCGTGCAGCCGATGGCGATAGAAAGCTGCGGCTTACCCTCCGCGATATAGCCCGGCATCACCGTATCGAGCAGCTGTGTCCAAGCCTTCCAAAACTCCTGCGTCTTGGGATGGTCCAGAACAAAATCGGAGACCTTTTTATCGAGACCGGTCATCGTGCGCATCTCGGGATCGTAGAACGGATTGGGCAGGAAGCGGACGTCGATCATAATGTCCGCCTCGACGGGCATGCCGTGCTTAAAGCCAAACGAGAACACGTGGACGTCCATGAGCTGCTGGTCGGACAGCTCGGAAAATGCCATACGTAGCTTGTTGCGCAGCGCAGAGGTGCGCAGACGGCTCGTGTCGATAATCATATCGGCTCGGTCGCGCACGCCCTGAAGCTGAAGGCGCTCGCGCTGAATGGCATCGGCCGTAGTCTCCCCCGGCTTGGCAATGGGATGACGGCGGCGATTTTCGCTGTAGCGACGAATCAGCACCTCGTCAGAAGCCTCCAGGAACACGATGTCGCAGCTCATCTCGCGCTCTTCGAGCGCGGCGACCGCATCGAGCAGCTCGTCAAACAGTCCCTGGCTACGCAAATCGCAGGTGACGGCGAGATGCCTGCCCACGCCCGTATTGATGCCGACGAGCTCGGCAAGCTGGGCGATGAGACGCGGAGGCAGGTTATCGATGCAAAAATAGCCCATGTCCTCGAACACGTGCATGGCCTGTGTGCGGCCTGATCCGGACATTCCGGTGATGATGACGATATCGGGGATGCGCTCCGAGCGCTCCGCCGCATCCATGGCATCTCCCTTTTGCATGTGTTGCCTCCCGAAAACAAGCGCGGGACCCAGCAACCCGGATCCCGCGCGGTCAATTGCCTATATTGAGTATACCGCCCCGAGCGGATACGAGGCCTGTCTTACGCCTCAAGCGCAGCCTTGAACCAACTCGTAATACTCGTGGGGTGCGTGATGGCGGTGCCGACGACAACGGCCCAGGCGCCAGCATCGATCGCGGCGCGAGCCTCCTCGGGCGTGTGCACGCGACCCTCGCAGATGATGGGAAAACCGGGGAATTCCTCGGTCGCCTGACGCAGGAGCGGCAGATCGGGGCCATCGGCCATGGTGCAGTCGATGGCGGCGACACCGTGAGAAAGCGTGGTGGACACTAGGTCGAAGCCCATGTCGACAGCACGACGAATATCCTCGATGGTGGCACAGTCAGCCATCAGGAGCACGCCCTCCTCGTGCAGCGGACGGAAAGTATCCTCGACGGTCTTGCCATCGGGACGCGGGCGATCGGTGGCGTCGATCGCCACGATATCGGCACCCGCAGCAACGCAGGCGCGAGCGTGACGCAGCGTCGGCGTGATGTAAACGCCCTCGTGCCCATCCTTCCACAGGCCGATGACGGGAACCTCACAGCGACCCTTAATGGCGGCAATGTCGGCAAGGCCCTGGCAGCGAATGGCGGCGGCGCCGCCGAGCTCGCAAGCGCGAGACATTTGAGCCATGGTCTCAGGCGTACGAAGCGGCTCGCCCATATACGCCTGAACGCTCACGACGAGCTTGCCCTTCAGGGATTGAATCAAAGGATCGACGGTCATGTTCGACTCAACCTTTCTCAAAACAGCCTTCTGAGACACCGCACCTTGACGTTCAAACCGTCGCTCGCGTACCGAAGTACGCTTCGCTCCTCTTTCACGTCAATCTGCGGCACCTCAGAAGGCGCACTTGGTAGTTATATTTACTTCAACGACGCAAGAAGGTGTTCGGCAGCACCGATGAGCGGCGCGTCGCCCTCCAGAGAGCCGATGAGAATCGGCGTGTCCTGAAGCGGGTCGAGCGCCTGGCTGGCATAGCCCTCGTGCACCGAGTCCTTCCACGTCTGTGAACGCCAATCGGGACCTTGGTGAATCACGCCGCCCGAAAGCACGATGACCTCAGGGTCCAGGATGTTAGCGAGCGAGCCCAAGCTGGCACCCAGCGCAAAGCCGGCGTCATGGATGACCTCGGTCGCCTTTGCGTCGCCCGCACGGCACAGGTCGTTCACATCGCGACCGACCGAAGGACGGCTGGGGTCGACGCGACCAAAGCGCTCATCGTACATACGACCAATGGAAGTGCCCGAAGCAACCGACTCCAGATGGCCGGAACGCCCGCAGGCGCAGGGAATACCGGCGGCAGCCGAGCACTCGATGTGGCCCATATGGCCAGCAGCACCATGGAAGCCTTGCATCACGCGGCCGTTCTCGACATATGCGCCGCCGATGCCCGTACCGATGCCAAGACACAAGACGGAGAACTTGCCCTTGCCGACGCCCCAGTGGGCCTCGCCCAGAGCATGAGCCTGCACGTCGCCTACAACGGCAACGGGAAGACCGAGGTCCTCGCGCAGGCGCGGCCCCAACTGAACACCGGACCAGCCGGGCATGATCTCGTTGGCATACGCGATGGCGCCCGTCTTGGGATCGACGACGCCGGCAGCACCGATACCGACGCCAAGGACCTCGACATCGGGATTCGCCTCGAGAGCAGCCTTGATGGACGCCTCGATACGCTGGAAGACGGCCTCGCCGCCCTCTTGGGCCTCGGTGGGAACCTCGGCCTCAAAAACAGGATGGGGCACACTACCGTCAGCCGGGTACTCCATGATGGCAGTCGCGATCTTAGTTCCGCCGATATCGACAGAGCAGACGTACTTGTTCTCCATGTCGCTCTCCTTAGGAGATAAAAAACAACTACAGGAAATGCGCCGTCAGGCTAGCCGTCACAGCGCGGAAAAGGTTTTCCAGGTGCCCGAGATCGCCAAGAAACCGTGTGACCATTGATCTAATGGGTCATGGCCGCACGGTTGAACGGCGAGGTCGGGTGCCCGGGGAAGCTTTACAGGAGACCGTTGTCCTGGAGGACCTTCTTGATCGCCTCGACGTTCTCGCCGGTCATGGCCTTCACCGGGCGCGGCATGGTCGGGCTGTCGAAGATACCCATGAGGTTCATAGCGGTCTTGAAGGCGCCGACGCCACCGGCATAACCCTGGACGCCCGAGGTGACATCCCAGATGTGCGAAATCTCATTGAGGCGATCCTGCTCGGCCTTGACGGTAGCCCAGTCACCAGCCTGAGCGGCCTTCCACTGACGCACGTAGCCCTCGGGCTCAACGTTGGCGAGACCCGGAACGGAACCGTCGGCGCCACCGAGGTAGGCGCCGTCGACAACAACCTCGTGACCGGTGAGGATGCTCATCGGATGGCCGTTCTTCTCGTTCTCCTGAACGAGGTAGCGGAACGAGATGTCATCACCCGAGGAATCCTTGACGCCGGCCAGAACGCCCTCGGCACCGAGCTTGGCAAGGAGCTTCCACGGGAGCTTGGTGTGGACACACACGGGGATGTCATAGGCGAAGATGGGCAGGTCGAGTTCCTCATGCAGGATGCGGAAGTGCTCCTCGACCTCGGTCATGCCCTGCAGGGCATAGAACGGGCAGGTGGCGACAAGCGCATCGGCGCCCAGCTCCTGAGCGACCTTACCGTGCTCGATCATGCGCTCGGTCTCGGTGTCGATGATGCCGACCAGAACGGGAACGCGGTGGTCGACGATACGGACGGCCTCGGAGATGATCTGACGGCGACGCTCGTCGGTGGAGAAGACGACCTCGCCCGAGGAGCCCAGGAAGAACAGGCCATCGACGCCGGCATCGATCATGCGGTTGATGCTGCGCTCAAAGGAGACAACATCGAGCTGGTGATCTTCGGTATCGGGAACGACGACGGGAGGGATAACGCCGGTGAATTTCTGAGTTGCCACAAGAATCTCCTTAGTTGTCTGGCGGGCGGCCCTATGCCACCCACTCTTGTTGGCAGTGTCCAGGCCGTCTAGGCCAAAGAACACGGGTAGAACGTTTGGTTAAAGAAGTCGACGACTTCGTTTTCGAACGCATTGATGCGCTCGTGAGCGTATTTGGCATAAATGATATGCCTTCGGTCACACTCAAGACCGTTGAATACGGCAAACTGACCCTTGGGATCGCTCACGGCGTCCATAAGCGATGTGCCCATGAGCACCGATCCGCGCACCCGAGACGACAGCGCCTCGAGGCCACCGGGAATTGGATTGGCAACCGCCGTGCAGGCAAGACCCTGCTCGTCCAGAGCAGAAACCGCCAGCGCGACTCCGCCGCCAAGGCCCTCGCCCCATGCAAAGATGCGGTCGGGGTCCATGCCATCAAGATTGCGCGCAACCTTCGCCATCGCGCAACCCCAACGGACGCGCTCGACAAAAGCGGGCGAAGCAATCCCCCGCTGCAGGTCGTCCGCACCAGCAACATCGTCATCCAGCGCGAGGACGGCATATCCCATGGCGGCAAATCTCGTCATGTGGTGCCAGCCGCGCACAGGCCGATCGATGTCGTGGAACATCAGGCACAGCGGCACGCGCTCAGATACTCGGGCACGACCAACAGGCTCAATCAAACGAGCGTGGACCGCATGGTCACCGAGCTCAAAGGAAACCTCCGAGTAACGAGCGCAGGGGTTAACAAAGTCAATTGCCGTAATGGCCAGGCCTTGAATCTCAAGATTCGAAGCGCATGTCTCTAAATCAGAAACATCTGCTTGGACATCACCGTGCCAGTCCCGATATTCTGCGAGCCTTGACGAAACCGTTCCAGGAATTCCCACGAGCCCGGGGACTATCAGCTCGTCAACATTGCTCTCGCACTTAGACATGAGCCTCCCCTCCCTCACAGAAAAACGGAATGATCAGATCGTCAAAGTCCTGAATCTCCTCGTGGCCAAAGCCTTCAAAGAACTCATGACGCTTGTCGCAGGACAGGTTGTTGTACACCGCAAACTGCGTTGCCGGCGGACAGACGATATCGGCCGTGCCCGTGCCAAACAGCACGGAGCACTTGACCATGGGGGCAAAATTCTTGGAATCGAAGTACGCCAGCTTGGCATAGGCTTCGTCAATACAAGTCGAGTCCTCGTCAAACCAGCGCGACCAATAGCGCAGGCCCTCATAGGCAATATCGTCGGCGTCCAAATCCCAAACCAGGCGGAAATCCGACAGGAAGGGATAGAGGATGGCGGCGCGATTGATAAGCTCGCTGTTAAGCGCGCAGGTCGCAATGCCCAAACCGCCGCCCTGCGATGCGCCGTTCACATACACGCGGGTAAGATCGATGCCCTCGAGCTCGCGAACGATACGGCACAGAATGCAAATATCCTGATGTAGGCGGACATAGTAGAGGTTGGCCGGGTCGCCGTCGATACCGGCGACGATATGGCCCGCGACCGTCGTGCCCTCAAATCCACCAATGTCCTCGGAGGGGCCTCCTTGGCCAGGACAATCGAGAGCAATGAGCGCCATGCCCATGCCCGCAAACGACGCCTGCTCAAACCAGCTGCGGCTTGCACCCGGATACCCATGGAACTGAAGTACCAATGGCACAGGCTCGTCCGAGACGGGTTTAAGGTACTTGGCATGCAGGCGTGCACCACACATGCCGGTATACCAGAGGTCGAAAAACCGACAGGTCGCGGAATCCGCAACCGAAGCCGCCTCAATCTCGTAGTCGAGCTCGACGGCGTCGGCCTCGGCCATGCGGTCCTTCCAAAAGAGATCGAAATCCGATGGACGGGGCATAGCGCCTCGATATTCACCAAATTGCTGTTGTAGCTCCTGAGCACTTGGCATGGCTCGTGAACCCAGCCTTTCGAAATCGCAACGGAGGTGCGCCCGGCAAGGGAACCGGGCGCACGGGAGGGAAAGCGAGGCTACTCGCCGAGCTTGGGATGCAGCAGCGACGGCGCAGCGCCGAGCAGCATCTTGGTGTAGGGGTCCTGAGGGTGCTGGAAGACCTGCTTGGCCTCGCCCTGCTCGACGATCTTGCCACCATTCATAACGATGATGTCGTCAGAGATATAGCGGACCGTCTGGATATCATGGCTGATGAACACCATGGCCAGGCCGAGCTCCTTCTTAAGGTCGGTCAGCAGGTTCAGAATCTGCGCGCGGACCGAAACGTCCAGAGCCGAGGTGGGCTCGTCGGCGATGATGGCATCGGGGTTCAGCGAAAGGGCACGGGCAATTGCGACGCGCTGGCGCTGGCCGCCCGAAAGCTGGCCGGGAAGAACCTCGGCGGCGGAGCTGGGCAGACCGGTGAGCTCCAAGAGCTCCTTGACGCGCTTCTCCTGCTCGGCCTCGGTACCCAAGTTGTGGACGCGCATGGGGTCGAGCAGTTGCTCGCGAACGACCATGCGGGGGTTGAGCGCCGTGGCCGGGTTCTGGAACACGACCGAGATGACGCGGCCCATGTGGCGACGGTCCTCGGCGGTACGCTTGGTAACGTCCTTGCCCTTAAAGTAGACCTTGCCGCTCGTGGGGGCCTGCAGGCCGCACATGACGTTAGCGGTGGTGGACTTTCCGCAACCGGACTCGCCGACGATGCCGATCGTCTGGCCGGGCATGAGCTTAATCGTTACACCCTGGACGGCGTGAACCAGGTTGGGGTGCAGAATCGAGCCGGTACGGGTCCTAAAGGTGACGTGGACGTCATCAAGGAAGATGATCGGCTCGACGCCGTTGACTGCGGTCTCGCTCATCTACATCACCTCCGCGTGAGGGGTCAAACCATTTGCCTTGAGCACCTCATCGGGGAGCTCGGAATAGAAGTGCTCGGTGCCGGGCACGCGCTTGAAGACCGGACGGGTGTCCAGGCCAATGCGCGGATGGCTCGAGCGGGGCGCGAAGCGATCGCCCTTGGGAAAATCGCGCGGGCTCGGAACGGCGCCGGGCACCTGGTGCAGGCGGCCCGAACCGCTCTCGATGGACAGGACGGAGCCCAGAAGGCCGCGGGTGTACTCGTGAATCGGGTTGGTGAGCAGCTCCTTGGTGGGCGCCTGCTCTATAACCTGACCGGCGTACATAACCGTGATGTTATGAGCGACCTCGGCGACCAGTGCCAGGTCGTGCGAAACGAAGATCATGGCAAAGCCGAGCTTGGCCTGAAGGTCGTTAAGCAGCTTGATGACCTGCTTCTGGACGGTAACGTCCAGAGCGGTCGTGGGCTCGTCGCAGATGACCAGCTTGGGGTCGCGGGTAAGGGCCATAGCGATCAGAACGCGCTGACGCTGACCACCGGAAAGCTCATGCGGATAGCTCTCGAGCGTACGCTTGGGGTCGAGGCCCACGAGCTCCAGGAGCTCCTCGGCGCTACGGGTGCCGCCACGCTTGGTGAGCTGCTTCATCTGAGCGGAAATGAGCATGGAGGGGTTGAGCGAGGACAGGGCGTCCTGATAGACCATGGCGATATCGGTACCGCGCAGGCCGAACCACTCCTTCTTGCTCATCTTGAGCAGGTCGCGGCCCTCCCAGAGAACCTCACCGGAAAGATGCTCGTCATCGTCGGTCAGGCCCATGATGGCCAGCGTGGTGATGGACTTACCGCAGCCGGACTCGCCTACCAGGCCCATGGTCTGGCCGGGACGGACGTCAAAGTTGACGTGGTCAACGACGTTGATGTCACCGTGGTGCTCAAACTGGATGCAGAAATCGCGGACCGAAAGGATCGGCTCAACGGACTCATCGGGCACATGGCGGTCGTTACGCTTGAGTTCGACATCACGCAGAGCGCCAAGACGGGCGGACAGGGACTGAGCCTGCTCCTTGTAGGCGCGAACGGGGTCGGAGACCAGCAGGTCGGCCTCGCGGCGCTTGGAGGAGTCGGTCGGATCCAGGGCGGCGGAGGGAGCAGCGGCCATGGCGTCGGTAATGCCCTCGGAGAGGATGTTGAGCGCCAGGCAGGTGATCATGATGGCCAGGCCCGGGAACAGCGCCTGCCACCAACGGCCAGCGAGCACGCCGCCGCGGGCGTCGGCGAGGATGTTGCCCCAGGTAGCGGTGGGCTCCTGGATACCAGCGCCGATAAAGGTCAGCGAGGCCTCGAAGATGATGGCGTCGGCGACCAGGGTAACGGTGAAGACCATAATCGGGGCAATGCAGTTACGCAGAACATGCTTGATCAAAATCCACGGAGCCTTGGCGCCGGAAACGATGACCGCGCGGACATAGTCCTCGCCGTACTCGGACACAATGTTGGCGCGCACGATACGGGCAATCTGCGGAGTATACATAAAGCCGATGGCGAAGATGATCGACGGCACGGAGTTGCCCAAGATGGAGACGAAGACGGCCGCGAGGGCGATGCCCGGGATGGACATGATGATGTCCAGGATGCGCATGATCGCCTCGGAAACGGACTTGCGCGAAACCGCCGCGAGGGCGCCCACGACCGAGCCGCAGACCAGAGCCATGGCAGTGGCGCCAAAGCCGATGATCAGCGAGTAACGGCCACCGTAGAGCATACGCGACAGAATGTCGCGACCCTTATCGTCGGTACCGAAGATAAATCCGTTGCCGGGAGCCTGGCGAGCAGTGAAAATCTCGACCGGGCTATAGGGGGCGAGCAAGGGAGCAAGAATCGCAGTAAGGGCGACCAGCACCAGCACGACGGCGGCAATCTTAGAAGACAGCGTCATCTTCTTCCAGCCACCGAGCTTGAGCCCCTTGGAGGCAGCTTTCTCGAGCTGCTCGGTTTGCTTCTCTCGAATCTTTACCATAATCTACACCGTCCTGATGCGCGGGTTGATGAGCAGGTAGAGCATGTCAACCACGATGTTGATGATGATGAAGGCAAGAGCAACGACGATGACGACGCCCTGAACCAGGTTCGCCTCGTTGCCCTGAACGCCCTGCAGAATCGCAGTACCCATGCCGGGGAGGTTGAAGATGACCTCGATGACGACAGCACCGCCCATGAGGTAGCCGATCTTAAGACCGAGGGTGGTGACCGGGGTGATCAGCGCGTTGCGCAAGACGTTGATGCCGACGACGACCTTCTCGGGAACGCCGGCGCCGCGAGCCATACGGACATAGTCCTTATCGAGCTCCTCGACCATGGCAGTACGCACGATACGAGTCATCTGGCCCGTCAGCGGGAATGCCAGAGCGATAGCGGGCATGATCATACGTCCCAGATAGCCAGCCGGGTTGGTGGTGAAGTGAGGCAGAGCACCAGACGCCGGGAGCACCTTAAGGTAGGAAGAGAACAGCAGAATCAACAGGACGGCAAGCCAGAACGACGGGGTTGCCAAGCCGGCGATGGAAAAGACGCGGATCACTTGGTCCGGCCATTTATCGCGATACAGTGCCGCGATGACGCCGAGTAAAAACGAGACGACCGCGCCGATGGCAAGACCGATGAAGGTCAGCTGCATCGTGACGGGCAGGGCCGTGGAGATGCGCTTGGCAACGGAGTTGCGAGCAGCACCATAGGTGCCCATATCACCATGGATCAAATCGCCCATGTAGCGCACGTAGCGCACGGGCCAGGGGTCGTCCAGACCATACTTCTCATGGTACTCGGCAACCGCCTCGGGCGAGGCACCGTCACCCAACGCCGTATAGGCGGGGTCGGTCTTGGAGAACGACATAAGGAAGAACACCAGGACGGTGACGCCCAATGCCATGATCGGCAGCGCCACGAGACGCCTTCCAATCAAACGTAGAAAGTTGTTCACGTTCTCTCCCCTTTCTTTTGTCGGTAGGACCAACTGGTATATGAGTATGGATACTCATTACAAGACCCGAGCGACATCGAGGCCGCCCGGGTCTTTGTTTCAACTATGAGGACGTTGCCTTACGACCGACGCGCTACATATGACTCAAGCGAGTCTTAGGCCTTGACGGTCGCGACGCCCCTGAAGGACATGCTCGTCGTGCCGATGCCCTTGAAGCCATCGAGGGCCTCGCCGTTAGGCGCGGTGGACGGATCGTCCCAGGAAGCGGAAACGGTCTTGACGTGGACAACGGGGTACAGAACAGCGTTGTCGGCGATGATGTCGAAGCACTCGTTCCACTTCTTCTGCTGCTCGTCGCCCTCGGCGGCAAGAGCCTCGTCCATGAGACCGTGGAGCTTCGCCCACTCTGCGGAATCCTTCCACGGGCAACGGGTCTGCATCCAGACGTTGTCGCCATACCACCAGTTGAGCAGCAGGTCGGGATCGGCGCCGAAGCAGGACGGATCGCCAGGAGCGAGAAGGATATCGTAGGCCTCGCCGCCGTCGATGGCAGCGTAGGTGGCCGGCGAGGTATCGGTCTGGATGGTCACATCGAAGCCGAGAGCGTCGAGGTCGTTCTTGACCTGAGCGGTCATGCCCTTGATCTGCTCGTTGTCGGTGGCGCGCAGGGTGATGACGCCCGGGGTGATGCCAGACTCTTCGATGAGCTTCTTGGCCTTCTTGGCGTCAGTCTTGTACACCGTGGAAGCCTCATGATAGTTGGTGAAGCTCTTGGGCAGGTAGCAGCTGGCAGCGGTGGCAAGGCCGGCGAAGGTGTTGGTGATCATCTTCTCGGTGTCGAGCGCATACATGACGGCCTGACGGACCTTGACGTTGTTCCAAGGCTCCTTGGCGACGTTGAACATGATGAAGCGGGTGCCGAAACCCTGAACGTTATCGATCTTGCAGCCAGCGCTCTCGAGCTGGTCGACGGCGTCAGCGGTGACGAGCTCCATAACGAGCGTGGAGCCCTCCTGCTGGGCGGTAACGCGAGCGGTGGGGTCGGTCAGGATGCTGTACTGGATCTTCTTATCCTCGGCAGCATACTCACCGTTGTACTCGGGGTTGGGAACCAGGGTGATCTCGGTATCGGAGATAGAGTCGTACATCCAGGGGCCAGAACCGATCGGCTGCTTGGCGCGATCCTCCTCGGCCTGGGTGGCCGGGGTAACACGGATGATGGCCAGACGATCCTTGAGCAGGGAGAAGTTGGGGACCTTGGTCTTGACCGTTACAGTGCTGGCGTCCTTGGCCTCGATGGACTCGAAGGGCTGGAAGAACGGAGCATAGGTAGCGGAAGCAGCGCAAGCGGTGTAGGAAGCGACGACGTCGTCAGCAGTGACCTCGGTGCCATCGGAGAACTTGGCGCCCTTGCGGATGGTGACCTCGAAGGTGGTGTCGTCCACGGACTTGGGATCGTCGGTGGCGAGCTCGTTGAAGGTGCTGTAGTCGTGGTAATCGATGCCGTAGAGGCCCTCGACGACGTGCCAGTTAGCACCCAGGCCCACAGCGGAGCCGGTGCTGGCGGGATCGAAGCTGGACGGAGCGTAAGCGGAACCAGCGGTGATCACGCCGCCACCACGGTTGGCGGAATCGGTGGAACCGGAAGCGGAACCCTCGTCGTTAGAGCTGCCACCGCAGCCGGTGAGACCAAGCCCTGCGACAGCAGCGACGCTGCCGGTGAGGCCGAGGAACGAACGCCTGGACATACCCTTGTTGATGATGGCCATGTCTTCTCCTATCAATAGAGAATCTTACCCGGGAGCACCTAGACTTGCCCCCGCGCAACTTGCGGACGATATATACCTTACCTACCGACGAACCCAACTGAGGTGCCGCGCTCGGTGACCGATACATACATACGCTTGAACGGTATTTACTACCGTTCACCGAATTCATTGACAAACGATTCGCCAGACAGTATGTATTGACGAGGTGAGATATCAGTCTTCGTCAACCCGCAGGATAGCAGGGTTGTTCACCATGGCTAGTCAAACGTTTTAGCGTTAATAAAACCCGAAACCAGCAGGCAATCATGGCGTAATAAATGGTTGAAAATCACGCAATCATGTATATCAGTAGTTTAGGCTCGTGTTTAGCTATCGGAATGGCCAGCCGCCGCCTCGGCGCGCTCGGCATTCCACGCAACGAGCGCCTCGTGGACCGCCTTGGCAACATCGGCAGGTATGCCGCGAACTTCCGCGATCTCTTGCTCGCTCGCCGCGCGCAAACGCTTCATCGAGCCAAAATGGCGCATAAGGGCACGTTTTCTGGTGGGTCCCACGCCCGGAACGTCATCGAGTACCGAAACCGTCATGGCTTTATCGCGCAATTCGCGATGGAATGTGATTGCAAAACGGTGCGATTCATCGCGCACCTGTTTAATTAGATAGAGCGACGCGGACCCGGTCGGAAGCACGACGGGAGTCTCGTCCCAAGGCACGAAAACCTCCTCATCGGCCTTTGCCAAGCCACAAACTGGTATATCGAGCCCAAGAGCCTCAAGTTGCTTGATCGCAGCGGTCAATTGCGGCTTACCGCCATCGACAACGAGCAAATCGGGGCGCGAGCCAAAACGCTCGTCGGCCATGCGCTCGGGAGCATAGCGTCGTCCCAAAACCTCTGACATCGACACGAAGTCGTTTGCCTCGTCCAATTCGGCCTGAATTTTAAAACGACGGTACTGGCTCTTGTCGGCGCGTCCGTTGGCAAACACCACCATCGAGGCGACGGTAAAGGTTCCGTGCAGCGTCGAGATATCGAAGCACTCGATACGCATCGGCGGCGCCGGCAGCGCCAGCGCGCTTTCGAGCTCCAGGAGCGCTTGATTGGTGCGGTCGTCAGCGTACCCTGTTCGCATCATGTAGCGCATGAGGGCATGGCGCGCATTTTTGGATGCCATATCGAGCAAACGGTGCTTTTCGCCACGCTGCGGCCTATGGAGATGGCAGGAACGCTCGCGCTTGCCTGCAAGCCACTCCCCCAGCGCCTCCGCATCCTCAAGCTCGACAGAGAGGTTTATCTCAGCTGGAATATCAGCCGTCTCATCGTAATAGCGCTTAAGAAAGCCCGACTGGAGCTCTTCCTCGTCAACATCAAGACCCTTGTCGAGAATGAACTCGCAGGTGCGAACTGTTCGGCCCTCGCGAACGACGAAGACGCAAGCGGCAGAGATGGTCTCCTCGCGATAGAAACCGATGACATCGATATCGACACTGGAGGGAAAAACGACTTGCTGACGGTCGTCCAGACCCCTGATGACCTCCAAACGACGTTTGACGCGTGCCGCGCGCTCAAAGTCGAGCGCCTCGGCGGCATCCGTCATCTCGGAGGTCAGCTCATCGACGACATCCTTGCGATGGCCCGACAAAAAGCGCTCGACACGTTTGACGTTCTTGGCATAGTCCGTAGGAGAAATCGCGCCGACACACGCACCCGGGCCGCGCCCGACATGGTAGTCAAAGCAGGGACGCCCGTTTTGCGCGCAAATCATATTGACGATGTCTTCCTCGCCCTTGTGGGACTCGACGATACGACGACAACGACGCCACTCCGCACAGGATGCGGAGCAGATGGGGATAACCTTGCGCAGCGTATCTATCGTCTCACGTGCCGCACGGCTATCGGTATAGGGTCCAAAATAGCGCGTTCCCGGCTTATGGCGCTCGCGCGTATATTTGATAGCGGGATACAGGTCGCCCTTTGTAATGGCGATAAAGGGGTAGCTCTTGTCATCCTTGAGGTCGACGTTAAAGTACGGATGGTACTGGCCGATCAGGTTGCGCTCGAGTACAAGCGCCTCATGCTCGGTTTCGACAACGATGTAGTCAAAGCTCGCAACCAATTGCATCATGAGCGGTATTTTTTGGCGCTCATCCTGCAGCGTCACGTACTGGCGCATACGGGAACGCAGGTTTTTTGCCTTGCCAACGTAGATGACATCGCCTTTGGCATCTTTCCAAAGGTAGCATCCGGGCTGCGTGGGAACGCGCGAAACCTGCTCGGCGAGTGTTGGAATGTTGTCGTGACCGGCCACACGCACCTACTTGCGACGAAGCAGCGCCGAGACCTCGGGCATCTTAAGGACGACGGCAAGGCCAAAGGTAACAGCAAGCGAGACGACACCCGCAACGCAAACGTAACCAAGAGTAATCAGAATCGAGCCGCCAAGTGCCCCGACAAAGTGCTCAAGCGCCCACATGACGCCGGCGCCTGCGGCAGCGCCCAGGCCACCGAGCAAAAGGCCAAAGAAACCGCCATGCAGGATAGATTTGACCTGAAGGCCACGCAGACGACGACGCAGCCACCACAGCGAGCAACCGACCAAGATCACGTAGTCGACGACATACGAAAGCGCGATTGCCGGCATACCGAAGCCCAGCACAACGCCAAACAGCAGAACCGAGCCGGCCTGGCCGATGGCGGAATATAGGCAATAGCGGCTATAGGGCTTCATGTCGAGCAAGGCAGAGAAGCTCTTCTGCATCAACACGACCACGCCGTAGAGCGGCAGCGAGAACGCCAGGTAGACAAGGAACTCGGACACCAGCGCCACGCCGGACTCATCAAACTTGCCGGCACAGTAAATCATGTTGAGCGGACGCGCGAAGACAATCAGGTACAGCGCGAACGGAATCAGGAAGAACAGCATTTGGGCGACGCCACGCGAAATGCCCGTGCGAACGCTGTCGTAATCCTTCTCCTGCGCGTCGTGAGAGAGCTCGGTATAGAGCGCCGTCGAAAGCGAGGCGGCAATCAGCGCGTAGGGCAGCGTGTACCACAGGCGCGCATAGGCGATGACGGAAGGGCCAGTCTCGGGCTGGACCACCAGCGCGGCAGCGTTGGTGATAGAAGTCGAGACAAACATGCACACCGTGGCGAGCAGCGTCGGGATACCGAGCGCAATCGTCTGACGCAGCGCGGGGTCCTTAAAGTCGATATGGATATGGGGATGCACGCCGTGCTTGCCAAGCGCGGGGATCTGACATGCCATCTGAACAAAGACACCGAGGGTCGTACCGGCCGCAATCAAGATGATGCCGGCACGTTCGCCAAACTGTG
Organism: uncultured Collinsella sp.; assembly: GCA_958408685.1. Lineage (GTDB taxonomy): Bacteria > Actinomycetota > Coriobacteriia > Coriobacteriales > Coriobacteriaceae > Collinsella. The sequence continues at coordinate 27,409 of CATYLC010000019.1, forward strand.
CGGACACGGGCGCAAAACCCATAAAGCTCGCAATGACGATCACATTGTTGAGGACCGGAGCAAACGTCGACCAGAAGTAGTCGCGGTGTGCGTTGAGAACGCCCGAGAACACCGAGCCCAAACCATAAAACAGAATCTGGATGGCAAAGAAACGGAACATGAACGCAGCGGTATCCATGCTGCCACCGTCACCCGAAAGGAACGATTGCGTCCAGATAAAGCCCGGGGCGAACACGGTCCCCAGCAACGAAATGCCACCCAGCACCAAAAGCAGAATGCCGAGCAGGTTGCCCACGTACTCGTTCGAGGCCTCGCGACCCTGCTCACGCCTCACGCCCATGTACACGGGCAAAAACGCCGTCACGAGCATGCCACCCATCACGAGTTCGTAGAGCATATTGGGCAGGTTGTTGGCGACCTGATAGGAGGACGAGAGTAGCGACATGCCGATAGCGGCCGCCATTGCCCACGTGCGGATAAAACCGGTGACGCGAGACACGATAGTCAGGATGGTCATAAGCCCGGCGGAACGACCAACCGTGGAGTAGTCCGACGAGCCCATGTCGTCAGTGTCATCTCGCGACGAAGAAGCTTCGGATGAGGGTGTCTGAGGCGCAGATTCTTTTGCAAAATGAGCTCCGCGCTTCAATTCTTCCTGCGGCATCGCTCAGTCCTCTCTCGTAATCGCGGCAACCGTCGCCCCGCAAAATGCAATTAAATCATCGGGTGCAAGCTCGAGCTGATAACCACGCTTGCCTCCCGAAATAAAAATGGTATCCCAAAGGACACACGTCTCATCAATGAGCGTCCGGTAGCGTTTTTTCATACCGACCGGGCTGCAGCCGCCGCGAACGTAGCCAGTCGCCGCAAGCAAATCCTTCACATGCATCATGACCAAGGACTTCTCCCCCGCGGCACGCGCGGCGGACTTTAGATCGAGCTCATCGGCAACAGGGATGCAGCACACGACATGGTCGTTGGACGGCGTCACGCAGACCAAGGTCTTAAATCCTTGACCGGGCTCCTCGCCAAGCTGCTCCGAAATCGCGACCCCCAGGCCCACCGACTCATCACCATCGTCTTCGTACGTATGTAGAACATAGGAAATGCCGGCGCTTTCCAGCTCGCGCATCGCATTGGTTTTTGGCGTCTTTACAGCCTTTGCCATGACATATCCTTTCCCTCGCATTCGGACGCAAGGATTAAGTATATGTCCAATTCGGCTGCATACGTCACTTCGACACAGCAAGCGCCATCGAATCACGAGGAGTCGATGGCGCCCATAAACTGAATCGCCTATTTATTGAGCATCAAGTTGAGCCTGACGCTCCCGGTCACGCCTGAGCAACGGCGCCAAAAACTTGCCCGTATAACTCTGCGGACAGTCCGCAACCTGCTCCGGTGTGCCCGAAACCACGACGGTTCCGCCGCCGTTACCGCCCTCGGGACCCATATCGATCAGGCGGTCGGCAACCTTGATGACATCAAGGTTGTGCTCAATCACCAGCACCGTGTTGCCCGCATCGACCAAGCGCTGCAGCACATCGAGCAGCTGGCGGACGTCCTCAAAATGAAGACCGGTCGTCGGCTCGTCCAAAATATAGAACGTCTTGCCCGTCTGGCGTCGATGAAGCTCCTTGGCGAGCTTCACACGCTGCGCCTCGCCGCCCGAGAGCGTCGTGGCGGGCTGGCCCAGGCTCACGTAACCTAAGCCTACATCGTACAGCGTCTGGAGCTTGCGCTTAATCTGCGGGATATTCCCAAAGAAGGCCAGCGCCTCGGTGACGCTCATGTCGAGCACGTCCGAGATGGTCTTGCCACGGTAGGTGACCTCGAGTGTCTCGCGGTTGTAGCGTTTACCGCCGCAAACTTCGCAGGGAACGTAGATATCGGGAAGGAAGTGCATCTCGATCTTGATCTGCCCGTCGCCCTTGCACGCCTCACAGCGCCCGCCACTCACATTAAAGGAGAAACGACCCGGCGAGTAGCCGCGCGCCTTCGACTCCGGCGTACTCGCAAACAGCGCGCGAAGATCATCCCACAGACCGATATAGGTAGCAGGGTTGGAACGCGGCGTGCGGCCAATCGGCGACTGGTCGATATCGATAACCTTATCGATACACTCGATGCCCTCGATTTTCTTATACGGACCCACGGGGCGCGTCGAGCGGTGAATGGCATTCGTAAGGGCAGGCGCAATGGTGTCGGTAACCAGGGAGCTCTTGCCCGATCCCGACACGCCGGTAACAACCGTAAGCGTACCAAACTCGATCTTGGCGGTAACGTTTTTGAGGTTGTTGGCTCGAGCGCCCGTAATTTTAAGGCAGCCGCGACCGGGCTTGCGCCGTTCATCAGGCACCCGGATCATTCGTTTGCCGGTCAGATAAGCGCCCGTCATCGACTCAGGACACGCCATGATATCGGCAGGCGTTCCCGCCGCGACTACGTGCCCGCCGTTGACACCGGCACCGGGCCCCATGTCGATCACGTAGTCGGCGGCACGGATTGTATCCTCGTCGTGTTCGACAACGATAACGGTATTGCCGATATCGCGCAGGCGCTCGAGCGTCTTGATCAGGCGCTCGTTGTCACGCTGATGAAGACCGATCGAGGGCTCGTCCAGAATATAGAGCACGCCCATGAGACCCGCGCCGATCTGCGTTGCCAAGCGAATACGCTGTGCCTCGCCACCGGAAAGCGTCGCCGAGGCACGGTCGAGGGTCAGATAGTCGAGTCCAACATCGACCAGAAAACGCAGGCGCTCCAGAATTTCCTTGACGATACGGCCGCCGATAAACTGTTGGCGCTCGGTGAGTTCCAGGCCCTCAAAAAACTCGAGCGATTCACGGCACGACAGGCAACAAACTTCGTAAATGGACTTGCCGCCCACGGTGACGGCGAGCATCTCAGGGCGCAAACGAGCGCCGTGGCAGCTCGAGCACGGTTCCTCGCGAATGTACTTCTCCAGGCGCGTCTTGGTGTTCTCGTTCGTCGTCTCGGTATAGCGTTCGTACAGGATGTTGCGAACGCCCGAAAACTTGGTATCCCACTGGCTGCGACGTCCGTCGAGCTTTTGGTAGTCGACCGAGATCTTCGTATCGCCCAGGCCATCCAAGAATGCACGACGCACGCGAGGGGGCAAGTCCTCCCACGGCGTATCGGCGCTCACCTTAAAGTGTTTGCAGACCGCAGCAAAAATCTGCGGATAGTAGTTCGAATTGCCAAACAGGCTACCAAAGACTCCGTCGGCAATGGACTTCGAGGGGTCCTCAATCAGCGCCTCGGCATCAACGGTTTTCTTAAAGCCCAGGCCGTCACACTCAGGACATGCGCCATAGGGAGCGTTGAACGAAAAATCACGCGGCTGAAGATCGTCAATGGAGTGTCCATGCTCCGGGCACGCCAAGGCCAACGAATACTCCAGAAGCTCGCCCTCGGTCCCCTCGGGAGCATCACGATCGGGCAGCATGTACACGTTTACATTGCCGTGAGCCAGCGCGGTCGCCTGCTCAACAGACTCGGCGATACGGCCCAGAGAATTCTCACGGATCACGATGCGATCGACCACGACCTCGATATCGTGCTTGAATTTCTTATCCAGATCGATCGGATCGTCGAGCGAGCGCACTTCACCGTCGACACGCACGCGGCTAAAGCCCTCGGCGCGAAGGTCCTCAAACAGTTTGGTGTACTCGCCTTTTCGCCCGCGCACCACCGGTGCCAGCACAAACGCGCGGCGGCCCTCCCCCGCCGCCAAGACCTTGTCGGCAACCTGGTCGGTCGTCTGGCGCTCAATGACGCGGCCGCATTCGGGACAGTGCGGGGTGCCCACACGGGCGAACAGCAGGCGCAGATAGTCATAAATCTCGGTTACGGTGCCAACCGTCGAGCGAGGGTTTTTAGACGTCGTCTTTTGGTCGATCGACACCGCCGGCGAAAGGCCGTCGATTGAATCCAAGTCGGGTTTGTCCATCTGGCCCAAGAACTGGCGCGCATAGCTCGAAAGACTCTCGACGTATCGACGCTGGCCCTCGGCATAGATAGTGTCAAATGCCAGCGAACTCTTGCCCGAGCCAGAAAGACCGGTAATGACCACGAGTTGGTCACGCGGAATGGAAACATCGATATCACGGAGGTTGTGCTCACGAGCGCCGCGAATAACGATAGAAGAATCAGACATGGAAGCTCCTTGCCTCCTATTGCATCGAATCATACTGTCGATGAGTTTAGCGCACTCGACGCGCACAGATGTTCGTAATACAAGATTCGCAGACCTTTAGCTTTGCGTATCGGGCGCTTTGTTTCTCGAAATGCCGTGGAAAGGTTACAGTAATCTAATACTGAACTTAATTTGCCGTAACAGAGGAACGTCCATGACCGAAGATATCCCCCTTGAAATCACTTCGAGCGACATGGCCAATCTGCCCATATTCATCGCCGTCCTTATCGTGGCCATCGTCGTGGTGCGCGTATATTTTTCAATCAAACACAATGAAAAGCCGCCCATTGCCCGCGTCTTTTGGTGCGCGACGCTCCTCATCCCGCTCGGCATGGTAGCTGCATGGATTACGAATCAATTGCTCGTAAATGAGGACAATTCCCTATGGGTCCTTTCTTATTCGGCGCTCGGTGCTACCGCCGTCATACTTCTTGTCGAGCCCTTGGTTTCGGGACTTATCGACCAAACCGATCTTGCGACGGGAACGGTTGCCTGTATTTGCCGTGACATCCTTGTCATCGCCGCTGTTTCAGCGCTCTCGTTCGTTTCACTCGAAATTGCCTGTAACGAAACGTTCTATCGCATTCCCGCCAACTCATTCGGGTTTTCCGTCGGGCTGCTCGCGACGGTTCTGCTCTCCCTTTATTTGCTGGGACAGCGTCATGGAGGCGTCATGGCCCTCGTGCCCGTCGCCTGTTGCATCCTTGGCATTGCCGAGCACTTCGTCATAACGTTTAAAGGCGAGGCCATCCTGCCAAGCGATATCTTGGCCCTTGGCACCGCAATGGAAGTGAGCGAGGGATACGAGTTTACCTTTACCGCCGGAATCGTAACCTCTCTAGCCCTGCTGGAGATTTCCCTGGGGCTTCTTTCGCTTATCCGACCGAGAAAGCTCCGTACGCCCACCCATGTCTTCCCCGCAATCGCCGCTAACCTCTGCGCTTTTCTGCTAGTGACCGTTGTGGGGCTCTCGGGCTTTTCCAGCATCGACTTGGAGCAGGCGCTGAATTTTGGATTTGACCGTTGGCAGCCCATCACCACGTATGCGTCTCAGGGTTTTATCACTTCGTTCACCGAAATGGTCAACGAGTTGCCCATTGAGAAGCCCGAAGACTATACGCCCGATGAGGCGCAGAGCATCGAGCAGGAGCTCGCCGCCACCTACGACAGCACGTATGGCTCGAGCGAGCAGCGCGCGGCGGCCGTTGCCCAGTTCAATGAAATCAAGCCGACGATTGTTGCCGTCATGAATGAGAGTTTTAGCGACCTTTCGTGCTTTGAGCAGCTCCAGGCGGCCGGGTACACCGGCCCCGCATTCTACAACTCGCTTCCCGACACACTTGTTCGCGGCACCATGCTCGCTTCGGTCGCCGGTGGCGGAACGGCGAACTCCGAATTCGAATTTTTGACCGGAGCGACAACGGCCTTTGTCGGATTAGGCAAAATCCCCTATCAGCTATATCAGATGAATGGCGTCAACAGCCTGGCAAAGGACCTTAAGGAGCTTGGGTATACCGCTACCGCTATGCACCCGCAAAACCCCGTCAACTACCATCGAGATAAAATCTATCAGCAGCTGGGCTTTGGAGACTTTCTTTCAATCGGCGATTTCGAAGGTGCGCCCTGTTACCATGCCGGCGTATGCGACTACGCCACCTACGACAAGATACTCGACCTGCTTAGAACAGACGAAGCGCCGCAGTTCATCTTTGACGTCACGATGCAAAATCACGGCGGCTACGACTATGGCACCGTTCCCGCCGAAGAGCTGACAAACTATTGGGTCGAGGGAGCCAGCGAGGGCGCCAATAGCGCGCTCAACACCTATCTTACCTGCATCAACGCATCCGACCGGGACCTCGAGTACTTTATCAACGAGCTCCGCAATATCGGCAGACCGGTTGTCCTTGTCTTTTTTGGCGACCATCAGCCGAGCGCCGCAACGACTCTCAACGACGAGCTGTACCCTCAGGAAGATACGGCAAGCCACGCTTTCCGTATCTATCAGTCGACATATTTCGTCTGGGCTAACTATGAAATCGCCGGCAATACCGAGCTCAACGTCTACGACACCGTCGGGGCAAACGAGATTGCAGCCATTACCCTTAATAAGATCGGCGCCCCGCTCACCGACTATCAAAAGGCTCTGCTTGCAACAAGGTCAGATGTGCCCACCATCAATGTCGCCGGCTACCTTGGTGCCGACGGGCTGCGCTACGACTTGGAATCTGAAGACAGCCCATGCGCCTCGACGATCGACAAGCTGCAGCGCATGCAATACCTCGAGTTCGCCAGCAAAGTTCAGTAAGCCCGCCCATTCGCTTGGACCCATCGTATTGCAAGCACGCTCGGCCCAAATGCATCGCAAATGACTCCCGCTCGCAAACGAGGGTACAATGACGCTCGTGTCACATCACGGGGCCCCGGCCCCAACATATACAAAGGAGTCATACATGGGTTGCGAGCATGCACAGGCCGCCGGCGGACAAACGTCGCCGTCGCAATTTGAGGAGAACACGCTGTCCGAGGTCAAGCGCGTTATCGCCGTGCTTTCCGGCAAGGGAGGCGTCGGCAAGTCGTTTGTGACAGGTGCCATCGCAACCGAGCTTGCCCGCCGCGGCAACAAGGTTGGCATTCTCGACGCCGACATCACCGGCCCCTCCATCCCCAAAATGTTCGGCATGAGCGGACGCCATGTCCATGCCCTCGGCAACCTCATGCTGCCCGAGATCTCCGAGCACGGCGTCAAGGTCATGAGCTCCAACCTGCTGCTTCAAAACGAGACTGATCCCGTCCTCTGGCGTGGTCCGGTCATCGCTGGCGCCATCAGGCAATTCTGGAGCGAAACCTCTTGGGGTCCCATCGACTACCTGTTGGTCGACATGCCTCCGGGAACGGGCGACGTCGCGCTCACCGTCTTCCAGTCGCTGCCCGTCGACGGCATCGTCATCGTCACGAGCCCGCAGGATCTGGTCTCGATGATCGTCGCCAAGGCGGTCAACATGGCCGAGAAGATGAACGTCCCCATTCTGGGCATCGTCGAGAACATGAGCTATATCGAGTGCCCCGACTGCGGCAAGAAGATCGAGGTCTTTGGCAAGAGCAAGCTCCCCGAGGTCGCAGAGCGCTATAACCTCCACATCTTGGGCCAGCTTCCCATTAATCCGGCACTCGCCGAGGCCTGCGATAAGGGCGAGGTCGAGACCGCACTGCCCGATGGCATGTTGCCCAAGGCAGTCTCTGCCGTCGAGGCCATTACCCCGCACGAGACCGACGAGGCCTAAGTGAACGCGAGCGCCTTCTATGACGTCCTGGTAATCGGCGGCGGGGCTTCAGGCCTCGCCGCCGCCATTACGGCCGCACGAGCTGGCAAAAGCGTCTGCATCGTTGAGCGCGATGTCGCCTGCGGCCTTAAGCTCCTTGCGACCGGCAACGGCCGCTGCAACCTCTCCAACGAATCGATTGATCCACAGCGGTATAACCACCCCGCATTCGTTGAATCCGTTATGGGCCCCCGGCCCGAACAAGAGCTTATGGGTTTCTTCTCCTCGCTGGGCATCATGACAACCTCCGAGGAAGGCCGGCTGTACCCGCGCTCCCTTCGCGCCGAATCGGTGCGCGACGCGCTTCTCAACGTTTGCGACCGCCTGGGTATCACCTTAATCTGCGGAGCCAACGTTGCCTCGGCGCACAAAGCTTCCGAAGGCTGGACACTCCAAATAGACCGTCCAGCGCGGGCACTCAAGGCAAAGAAGCACGACGACCGAAAATCGGAGCTCCGCTCGCTTCGGAAAGCGCTCGCCGATGTCCCTCGCAAGAACGAGGCCCTGCAGGCACATGCCGTAATTATCGCCACGGGTGGTAACCCCACTGGTATCGCCGATACGTTTCGCCTCCCCCTCACTTCGCTGCGCCCCATCCTCTGCCCCGTATCGGCAACGGTCGTCGGCGATCGGGCGGCACTCAAGACGTTGGATGGCCTGCGCGTCCGCGCCCGCTTGACGCTCGCCCGCAATCATAATGAGCTCTGGCACGAAGACGGTGAAGTCCTGTTTCGAACCTTCGGTATCTCGGGCGTCGCTGTCTTCAACCTCTCCCGTCGTATCCAGCACGGCGATACGATCCTGCTCGACGTTTTCCCCGACCTCTCCAAAGACGAGCTGCTCGATATGCTCAACCGGCGCGTTGAGCTGCTCGGCGGCTTTTCGCCCCGCGATCCCCGTTGGCTCGACGGCATGCTCGCCCCGCAACTCTCCCGCGTCGTCTGCACGGCGTTCGAGCAGTGCCATCCAGGCTCCAACGATGTCATCCACCTGGTCTCGATCCTCAAGCACTTTAAGTTGCTCGTCGAGGGAACAGCCGAGGAGCGCTCGGCGCAGGTCACGCGTGGTGGCGTATCTGTCGAGAGCATCTCAACACCCAGTCTACGCGCGAGCAGCGCTGTCGACGCCCCGCTTTACGTCTGCGGCGAAGCGCTCGACATCGACGCCGATTGTGGAGGCTTTAACCTTGCGTGGGCCTGGCTCTCGGGCATTCGCGCTGCAAGCAGCCTGTAGCCGCGCAGTCTATAATCAAAAACGCATTCGGGCCGTCTGGGATACCGGACGGCCTCTTTCTTGCCTCTAAGGAGACCTCGATGATCGAAATCACCCAAGTCAACGCGTCACTCGATGAAGCCGGCGATGAAAATGCCTGCCTCATTGTTGGCAAGCGAGTCGCCAAGCGCGTCCTACGTTGCAAGGACTCCGAGATCAAGTCCATCGAGCTCCACCGCAAGTCAATCGACGCCCGCAAAAAACGAGACGTCCATTTTATCCTGAGCTTTCGTGTTGAGCTGACCAGTCCCCACCTCGAGCGAGAAGTGGTCGACAGCGTTTCCGAACGTGACCGCTCGCGCGTACGCGCGATAGAAGACGATGAGCCTTCATTCCCCTCCCCCATTTCCGACGCATCCAAAGAGCGCCCCGTCGTTGTCGGCGCCGGATGCGCCGGCCTTTTCGCTGCGCTCACGCTCGCCGAAGCAGGTCTTAAGCCCTTGCTTATCGAGCGCGGCGACCCGGCATTTCGCCGCTCGCAGGCGATCGATCTCTTTCTAAAGGAGCGCATCCTCGACCCCGAGAGCAATATCCAGTTTGGCCTGGGCGGCGCGGGGACCTTCTCGGACGGCAAGCTCAATACGGGAACAAAAAATCCCGCCCATCGCCTTATCCTCGAAACCTTCGTCGAGGCGGGCGCGCCCCGCGATATTCTGTGGGATGCCAAGCCGCACATTGGCTCCGACATCCTTCCCACGGTTGTCACCGCTATATCCCAGCGCATCGAGCAGCTCGGAGGTGTCGTCCGTTATCGAACAAAGCTCGTCGACATTCGCATCGACGCGTCTGGTGCCATCACCGGTATCGATGTCCAATCGTCCCAAGACGCCGCTTACGAGCCAATTGAGACAAAGCACCTCATCCTCGCCTGCGGGCATTCTGCTCGCGATATTTTTGAGCTCCTTAAGGACCACAACGTGGCCCTCGCACAAAAGACCTTTGCCATGGGCGTTCGCATCGAGCATCCGCAGCGCGACATCGACCGAGCCCAATATGGAGCCTTGGCGGGACATCCTGCCCTCGGAGCAGCCCCCTACAAGCTCGTCGCCCATCTTCCCAACGGCCGCAGCGTGTTCTCGTTTTGCATGTGCCCCGGCGGGCAGGTTGTCGCCGCCTCTTCCGAGCAGGGCCACCTGTGCGTCAACGGCGCCAGCCTCAATGCCCGCGACGGACGCAACGCAAACGCCGCCCTGCTCGTTAACGTCACGCCTGAGGACCTTCCCAACGATGACCCGCTCGCCGGCATCGAGCTCCAGCGCGCCTGCGAGGCGGCCGCCTATCGCCTGGGCGGTTCCAACTGGAACGCACCGGCACAACTCGTCGGAGATTTCCTCGCAGGACGCGCCAGCAAGGCGCCCGGAAAGGTAAAGCCCACCTATCCGCTCGGTGTGACCTGGACGGCAATTGACGAAGCCCTGCCGCAGCATATCGTCGAGTCGCTCCGCCTGGGACTTCCCCTACTCGGAAAAAAGCTACGAGGCTACGACCGTCCCGATGCCGTTCTTACCGGCGTGGAGACTCGTTCGAGCTCACCGGTCACTGTCACCCGAGACCGAACGTGCCATGCCGTGTCGACCCCGGGCCTCTACCCTTGTGGTGAGGGAGCTGGATATGCCGGCGGCATCATGAGCGCGGCCACCGACGGCATCCGTTGTGCTGAAGCCCTGATCGCAGACCTCTAACGCACGAATTCCAGCGCGCAAAAGACACAGGCCCCGAGCTCCACAGGGAACTCGGGGCCTGTTCGCTATTTCTTAAACCGTGCACCCTGGCGTTTTCTGCCCGATGCGAACGTGGAACCCTTGCGGGCCTGCGAACGTAAGCGCTCGATCGTCTCGTCCTCAGACGCACCCTCGAGCATCGCCCGAATCTGAACGACGGCATCGCGCAGGCGCGCCGCCTCCTCAAAGTCCATGGCGGCAGAAGCGTTGCGCATATCCTCTTCCATGGTTTCGACGATCCGCACAAGCTCGTCATGCGGCAGTTCTTCCAACTGCTCCGCAAGTGTCTGCTCGGGTGCCACCGTTTCCGGCACGCCGCCCTCGCCCGACTCATCGGGCGTATAGAATGCGCCATGGCCAAGGGAGTCGCCCTTCGAGCGCCCCTTGGAACCCACGGTTTTTTCGGCTTCGGCAATAAAACTTGAGATGTCGTTGATGGCCTTGCGCACCGTCTTGGGCACAATGCCATGCTCTTCGTTATATGCCATCTGAATCTCGCGGCGGCGCCGCGTCTCCTCGATGGCCTCTTTCATCGAATCGGTCACAACGTCCGCATACATGATGACTTCGCCATCGGCGTTACGGGCCGCGCGGCCAATCGTCTGAATCAGCGAACGGCGATTGCGCAAGAAGCCTTCCTTATCGGCGTCGAGAATTGCCACCAGTGAGACCTCGGGAAGATCCAGGCCCTCACGAAGCAGGTTGATGCCAACGAGAACATCGATCTTGCCCTCGCGCAGCGTTCGCAGGATCTCGACACGGTCCATTGTCGCCGTATCAGAGTGCATGTAATTGACCTTAATGCCCGCGTCGAGCAGATGGTCGGTCAGGTCCTCGGCCATGCGCTTGGTCAACGTGGTCACCAGCACGCGCTCCTTGCGGGCAACGCGCTCGCGAATCTCGTCCTCAAGATCGTCAATCTGGCCGCGTACTGGACGCACGTCAATCTTGGGGTCGAGCAGGCCGGTCGGACGAATAATCTGCTCCACGTCGTTTTGGCTCACCCGCAGCTCGTAGTCGCCCGGCGTGGCCGAAACATAGATAAACTGGGGTATCCTTGCCTCAAACTCATCGAAACGAAGCGGGCGGTTATCGAGCGCGGAGGGCAGGCGAAAACCGTGTTCCACCAGCGTCACCTTACGCGAGCGGTCACCTTCGTGCATGCCGCGAATCTGCGGCACCGTCACATGGCTCTCATCGATGATGCAGAGCATATCCTTGGGAAAGTAATCGATTAGGGTAAACGGCGGCTCACCCGGTTTGCGACCGTCCAGATGACGCGAGTAGTTCTCGATGCCGTTGCAAAAGCCCATCGTCTCGAGCATCTCAAGATCATAATCGGTGCGCTGCTGCAGACGCTGCGCCTCGAGCAACTTGTCGGTCGCCTTGAGCTCCGCCACGCGCTTCTCGCACTCTTCGCTGATCGATTTCAGAGCCGCCTTGACCTTCGGCTTCTCGGTCACGTAGTGCGATGCCGGCCATACGGGGATGGCCTCGTACTCACGAAGCATCTCACCGGTGACCTCATCGATCTCGGCAATCAGCTCGACCTCGTCGCCAAAGAACTCAAACCGCAACGGATGCTCGGCATAAGGCGGATACACGTCGACAACATCGCCGCGCACGCGGAACGTGCCGCGTGCCAGGTCATAGTCATTGCGATCATATTGAATGTCGATAAGTGCATGGATAAAGTCATCGCGCTCGAGCGGCACCTTCTTGTCGACGTTTGGAGCCAGACCCGCATAGTCCTCAGGAGAGCCAATGCCATAGATACACGAGACCGATGCGACAACGATCACATCGCGTCGAGAGAGCAGCGATGCGGTCGCCTGATGTCGCAGCATCTCAACTTCTTCGTTAATCGAGGAGTCTTTCTCGATATATGTATCGCTTTGCGGCACATACGCCTCGGGCTGATAGTAGTCGTAGTACGAGACGAAGTAGACCACAGCGTTGTTGGGAAAGAACTCTTTGAGCTCGCTCGCAAGCTGAGCGGCGAGCGTTTTATTCGGAGCCATGACCAGCGTCGGCTTTCCCAGGGCCTCAATAGTCTTTGCCATCGTGAAGGTCTTGCCCGAACCAGTCACGCCCAGCAAAACCTGATAGCGGTCTCCGTCCCTCACGCCCTGCACAAGCGACTCAATGGCCTTAGGCTGGGAACCGGCAGGCTCATAGGGAGACACGACCTTAAACGGCACGTCAGAGCCTTCAACGCCAAAGCGCTTAAGTTCACCACCAACGCGTTCTACTTCAAATTCCGCCATGGATACTCCTAACTCATATATCTGCAGTATACGCAGGCGGCAGGCATAGTCCTATACGAACCGATCGGGATAGAGGGTCTTGTAGCGAGCCCAGGCATTATTGACACGAATCAGATACGCCTGCGTCTCGGGAAAGGTGATTGCATTATGAAGCGACGTACTCTGCTGCGCCCATCCGTCGACATTGCCCATGCCGGCGTTATAGGCGGCAATGGCACTGTCAGTCGACCCGTTAAAATACGCTAGAAGATACGAGAGATACGCACAGCCAAACTCGATATTCGTAGCCGGATCGTTAAGGTTGTCGGCCGAATACTCGTCACCGTCAACAAGGCCCTTGGCGATCATATCCTGGGCAGTCTCGGGCATCAGCTGCATCAATCCCTGAGCACCCTGATTCGACTCGGCCTCGGGATCCCAATTCGATTCAGACTTAATGACAGCGCACACCAGATACGGATCCAGATTATGCGAAATACTGGATTGCTTTACATACGCCTCGTAGTCAATCGGATACAGCGGCTTAAAGAAAGCGGCAGGAGCACACGAGTAAACGAATGAGATAAGGCCGAAGGCAAAAACGGCAGCCAGCGGTATAAGGCGATACCACGTAAGGAAACGTGTCTTAGGCATCGGCCTCCTCCTTATCCACTACATCCCCGAACCCATGGCGCGAAAGCCATGCGTCCAGTTGTTCAAAGAGCGAGTTATCGTCTGCCGCATTGTCAATCACCGTTGTAGCGAGATTGCACAGCGCAGACTCTTCGGGCTGGCAAGCAGAACGGGCATCGAAATCAGATGGCTCCATGCCACGTTGAATAGCGCGCTCGCGACGAACTGACAAGGGGGCGCTGATGACCAAAATTTCATCAGCCAAGCCAAATGCATCCTCAAAACCAGTCGGAGCAGAAACCTCGACCACCGCAAAAGGATAATGGGGAGATGAAACAGTACAACAAACCGGATCGAGAATCCTAAGCGAAAGCTGTTCAATCAGAATGGGATGCACGATGTCATTGAGCCGTGCGACCGAATCAGGAGAAGCGAAAGCTCGAGAAGCGAGGATGCCGCGGCGAATGCCGCCTTCCTCATCCAAAATGTCCCAACCGAATTCATCTGCGAGTGTATTGACGATATCAGAGCCCGGCACATACAGCGATTTTGCAAGCTCATCCAGATCGATTAGCATAGCGCCACGAGATTCGAAATAGCGGCAGGCAGTCGACTTACCCGAAGCAATATTGCCCAAGACAAATACGGTAAACATCAAGCCCTCCCTAACGCCAATGCGAGTAATTATCGCTCAAATACACTAGATGGACTCAAAATACAGCCAAACAGTAAGAGCACATACGGGGGAGCTAGGTCCCAAAGTACAACGTGTATACAACGCAAAAAAGGGGGAGGCCGCGAGGCCTCCCCCTTCATCATGTCATGCGACGGCTCGGTGCCGTCCACCGGTCAGCGGCGCCCTGGCCTCCCACGGGCTGACCC
>CATYLC010000020.1 GCA_958408685.1 uncultured Collinsella sp.
CCCGTACAGGCCTGCTCGCACGGACACCAATTTAAGTGCTCTCCGGCTCGTGCGGAACTCGCGATCGACTTCGCATGCCGCCGGGCAGCCGGGGCCGACGCGGGGTTCAAAGGTTTTCAAAAAAGCGGTCGGCGCGCAGTGCGCCGACCGCCGATATATGGGGTCTGATATTTTCTACCAGCTAGGGCCTCTTACTCGTCTAGGAGATCTTCTGGCATGTCGTTGCCGTCGCCTAGATCGACAGGGGTTTCTTCGGAAGCAGAGCCGTTTTCTGTGGCTTCGCCTTCGGGCCTCTCTTTGGCGGCCGTCATGCGGGCCACGGCGCAGATGCGGTCGTTGTCGTCGACGGTCATCATCTTGACGCCCTGGGTGGCGCGGCCGGTCTGGCTGATCTCGTCGGTCTTGACGCGAATGACCGTCGCGCCCTCCGTCACGATGAACAGCTCGTGCTGCGGGCCCACCGTCTTCATGGCCGCGAGGTTACCCTTACGTTCGGTCATTTGAATGGTGTAGACGCCCTGGCCGCCGCGATTCTGCTCCGGGTAGTCCGCGACCGGCGTGCGCTTGCCGTAGCCGCGCTCGGTGATGACGAATAGATCGCCGTTGCCGTTAGTGACTTCCATGCCCAGAACGCTCACGCCGTCCTTCAGACCGATACCGCGAACGCCGCTGGTATCGCGGCCGGTGGCGCGCACCTGCTCCTCGGAGAACATGATCGCCTTGCCCGCGGTGGTGGCCAGGATAATCTTGTCGCCCTCGCGCACGCGGCGCACGTTCAGCAGCGCGTCGTCGTCACGCAGGTTGATAGCGATCAGGCCGTCGCGACGGCTGCGGTCATATGCGCTCATCACGGTCTTTTTGACCATGCCGCTCTTGGTGGCAAACATCAGGTACTCGTCGGCCGGGAACTCGCGGCAGCTGATGACGCTCGCGATCTTCTCGCCTTCCTCGAAGGGCAGCAGGTTGACGATCGCGGTACCGCGCGCCTGGCGCGTACCCACCGGCAGCTCGTGCACCTTCAGGCGATAGACCTTGCCCTTGCTCGAGAAGAACAGCACGTACTCGTGCGTGGACGCGATGAACATCTCATCGATAACGTCGTCCTCTTTGAGGTTGACGCCCGACACGCCCTTGCCACCGCGCTTCTGGGCACGGTAGGCAGCCACCGGGATACGCTTAACGTAGCCGGTATGGGTGATGGTCACGACCATATCCTCGTCGGCGATGAGGTCCTCGACATCCAGGTCCTTCTCAACCTGGCTGATCTCGGTGCGGCGCTTGTCGCCAAACTTCTTGGAGATCTCGCGCATCTCTTCCTTGATGACGCCCAGGATCTTCTCCTCGTGCGCCAGCAGGTCCTCGTAGTAGGCGATGGCGCGGCGCAGACCGTCCAACTCTTCTTGGATCTTGTCACGCTCCAGGCCGGTCAGGCGGCGCAGCTTCATCTCGAGGATGGCCGTGGTCTGTTCGGGCGTAAAACCAAAGTGCTCGATCAAGCGGCTGCTGGCCTCGGAGTCGGTCTGCGAGGAGCGGATGATGCTAATGACCTCGTCGATATGGTCAAGGGCCATCAGGTAGCCCTCGAGGATATGGGCACGCGCCTGGGCCTTCTTAAGATCGAAGCGGGTGCGGCGGGTAACGACGTCGACCTGGTGGTCGATGTAGTGCTGCAGCATCTCGCGCAGGCTCAGGCATTTGGGAACGCCGTTGACGAGTGCCAGGTTGTTGGCGCCAAAGGTCGTCTGCAGCGAGGTGTACTTATACAGGTTGTTGAGCACGACCTGCGGAATGACGCCCTTCTTGAGCTCGATGACCAGACGGATGCCCTTCTGGTTTGACTCATCGCGCATATCCGAGATGCCCTCAATGCGCTTGTCGTTGACGAGTTGGGCGATCTTCTCCTGCAGGGTGCCCTTGTTGACCATGTAGGGAATCTCGGTAAAGACCAGGCGGCTGCGGCCGGTCTTGGTGGACTCCACATGTGCCTTGGCACGCACGGTAATGGAGCCGCGGCCGGTCTCGTAGCTCTGCTTAATGCCGGCGCTGCCCATGATGATGGCGCCGGTGGGGAAGTCCGGACCGGGCATGATCTGCATGAGCTCGTCGACGGTGGCGTCGGGGTTGTCGATCAGGTAGCAGGTGGCCTCGATCGCCTCGGTGAGGTTATGCGGGGCGATGTTGGTGGCCATGCCGACGGCGATGCCCTGGCTGCCGTTGACCAGCAGGTTGGGGAAGCGTGCAGGCAGCGCCACGGGCTCGGCGAGCGATTCGTCGTAGTTGGGCTGCCAGTCGACGGTATCCTTCTGCAGGTCGCGCAGCAGCTCCATGGCGGGCTTGGCCAGGCGGCTCTCGGTGTAACGCATGGCCGCCGCGGCGTCGCCGTCGATGTTGCCGAAGTTACCGTGACCGTCGATGAGCGGCGTGCGCATGGAGAACCACTGCGCCAGGCGGACCATGGCCTCGTAGACCGCGAAGTCGCCGTGCGGGTGGTACTTACCGATAACTTCGCCGACCGTCCAGGCTGACTTCTTGTGTGGGCGGTTGGGGTAGATGCCGCTCTCGTTCATCGCGTACAGAATGCGGCGGTGCACCGGCTTTAAGCCGTCGCGCACGTCCGGCAGGGCGCGCGCCGTGATAACCGACATCGAATACTCGATGAACGACTGCTTCATCTCGCGGCCGAACTCCGAAATCTGGAGCTGACCGCCGTTGATATCCTCGCCGGCCGAGGCGCCACGGTCGACTTCGCCAAAGCTCTCCTCGAGCTCGGCGTCGTCTTCTTCCTCATCATCATCGGCATCGGGGTTATAGGCGTCCGGGTCGCCGTCCTCGCCCTGCTCAGCACGGGCAAGCAGGCGCTTCAGGTCGTCGGGCATACCGGCATCGCCGGCCTCGCCCATACCCTCGTTGTTGTTGATATCGTCTGCCACGTTACCTCCTCATGGTTTGCGTGGTCCATTAGTTCCCCACCACGGAGACGGATTACCGGGAACACCGGATAACCCTCCTAGGTTTTCCAGGTGCCCCAGGTTGCCCTGAAGGATGAGGGCGCACGCCTTGCGTGCGGCGCCCGAAATCCTGAAGGGCAAGATGGGGTGCCTGGGAAAGCTAGGCGTCTAAGAATCGTGCGTCATGGGCGTGTTTCTCGATATATTCGCGGCGGTAGCCGACCTCGGAACCCATCAGTTCGCGCACGGCGCGGTCTGCCACCACGGCGTCCTCGATCGACACGCGCTGCAGGATGCGGGTCTTGGGGTCCATCGTCGTCGAGGCAAGCTGCTTGGGGTCCATCTCGCCCAGACCCTTGTAGCGCTGGACGGTATAGCCCTTGCGCTTCTTGGTGATCTTGCCGTCCTTGGCCTTGCCGTCCTCGTCGTTGTCGTCGGGGTTCAGTCCCAGGCTCTGGATGGTGTCGCGCAGGATCTCGTCTTCGGGCTGGCGGCCGTTGGGATACACGTAGTGAATCTTGTTGCGCACCTTGATGCCAAAGATGGGCGGGCACGCGACGTACACGTAGCCGGCATCAATCAGCGGGCGCATGTACTTGTAGAAGAACGTCAGCAGCAGGATGCGGATATGCGCACCGTCGACGTCTGCATCGGTCATGATGATGATCTTGTGGTAGCGAGCCTTGGTGATATCGAAGTCGCCGCCGTCGCCGGCGCTCGTCGTGACGCCGCAGCCGATCGCAGTGATGAGTGACTGGATGGTGTCGCTCGAGAACGCGCGGTGGTCGCCCACGCGCTCGACGTTCAGAATCTTGCCGCGCAGGGGCAGAATCGCCTGGATGTCTCGGCGACGGCCGTCCTTGGCCGAGCCGCCTGCCGAGTCGCCCTCTACGATGAAGAGCTCGGTGAGCTCAGCGTCGCGCACCGAACAGTCGGCGAGCTTGCCGGGCAGCGACGCCGTCTCGAGCAGGCTCTTGCGGCGGGTCGCCTCACGCGCCTTGCGGGCGGCGTTGCGCGCCTTGCAGGCCTGTTGGGCCTTCTTGACGATCTCGCGAGCGGGCTTGGGATGCTCCTCGAGGTAATCGGCAAGGCCGTCGGTCACGATCTTGAGCGTCAGCGCGCGCATATAGGAGCTACCGAGCTTGGCCTTGGTCTGGCCCTCAAACTGCGGATCGGGCAGTTTGACCGAGATCACGGCCGATAGGCCCTCGCGCACATCGTCGCCGGTCAGGTTGGCGTCTTTTTCCTTGAGCAGGTTCTGCTTGCGAGCGTAATCGTTAATCACGCGGGTGAGTGCGGTACGGAAGCCCTCGAGGTGCATGCCGCCCTCGGGGGTGTAGATGTCGTTGGCAAACGACATGACGTTCTCGCCGTAGCCGCTATTCCACTGCAAGGACACCTCGACCTCGCCCATCTTGGTCACGGGCGCATCCGGATCCGATTTGCCCTCAATATAGATGGGCTCCTTAAAGGCCTCGGGGACATCCTTGCCCTCGTTGAGGAACTTGACGAAGTCGATGATGCCGCCGGCATAGCAAAACTCCTCCACACGGGGAGTCGCCTCGCGCTCGTCGGTCAGCACGATCTTGAGGTTCTTGTTGAGGAATGCCGTCTCCTGCAGACGGTTGTGCAGCGTGTCGAAATCGTAGATGCAGGTCTCGAAGATCTCGTCGTCGGGCCAGAAGCTGACAGTGGTGCCCGTCGCCTCCGAAGTGCCCACGACCTCCATCTTCTTGACGGTCTTGCCGCGCGAAAACTCCATCTCGTAGATGTTGCCATCGCGGCATACCTGTACGACCACACGCTTGGACAGCGCGTTGACGACGGAGATGCCCACGCCGTGCAGACCGCCCGAGACCTTGTAGGCCGAGTTATCGAACTTACCGCCGGCGTGCAGGATCGTCATGACGACCTCAAGCGTCGGGATCTTTTTGATAGGATGCTCGTCGACGGGGATGCCGCGCCCGTTGTCGACGACCGTGATGGAGTTGTCGGCGTGGACCGTCACCTGAATCTCGGTGCAGAAACCGGCCATGGCCTCGTCGACGGAGTTGTCAACGATCTCCCACACCAGGTGATGAAGACCGCTGGCGCTCGTCGAGCCAATGTACATGCCCGGGCGCTTACGAACGGCCTCGAGACCTTCGAGAATCTTAATCTCGCCGCCATCGTAATCGTTTTCGTTTGCCACACGTCCTCCTTCAGTTAAGAAAATGTGTATAGCCTTACTAGTTTATCGTAAAAAAATACCCTCGGGAACGAGGGTATTTGGCTCTACAAGGCCACCAGATGCGATTTAAGGCTCTTTTTTGCTCTGCACGCCCTTGGCCCACTCGGCACTGGCTCTCATGGCGTTCTCGAGGGCCTCGCGCAGTTTTTGGTCCTCGATGGGTGCCACTTGGTGCTCGATCTCGGCGCGTTCGGCATCGCTGAGGTCGGCATGCGGAGCCGGCGGACGCTCGGCCACGGCCGGACGCAGGCGCTCTTTGGCAGCGGGTGGTGTGTGGCCGGGGGCGGTCGTCTTGAACACCAGGCCGTCGACGTGCGCGCCGGCGCGCTCCATGCGCGCGCGGATAATCTCGCGCAAAAGCGTCATCTCCTGCGTCCATGAGGGCGAATCGAGGTACACCAGCAGTTCGTTGGACTCGGGCAGGTAGCGCAGGCCCGTCACATGGCGTCCCTCGCGCGTGCCCGAGCACACTGCATTCCAGGCGTGATAGACCGCACGAGACTCCTCTGCAGCCTCCATTTGCGCGCGGCGCTCAGGTGTCGCGGCCGCCAGGATGCGCTGACGCTCGGCATCCAAAAAGCCCCCAAAGGCAACCGTTCCGTTCTCGCGCTCGTAATTAGCACGTCTCACCCATGTTCACCACCTTGGCTCGATCAAGCAGGTCATCGGTAAAATACCCCAGATTGGTGGTGGTTATGACTGTCTGGATATCATCACCGATCAGCTGCAGAAAAGCGCCTCGGCGCCCGGCGTCGAGCTCGCTCATCACGTCGTCCAAGAGCAGCAGCGGCGCAGTGCCCAGGATATCGCGCGCCACGGCCACTTCTGCCACCTTCCAGGCAAGTACTAGCGTTCGCTGCTGGCCCTGGCTGGCAAATGAACGGGCCGATCGGCCCGCGACGGAAAACTCAATCTCGTCGCGATGCGGACCCACGAGCGTCACGCCGCGACGGATCTCCTCGTCGGCGCGCTCATCGAGCGCCGAAAGCATGTGCTCATACGCCCAGCCCCTGAGCTCGTCGCGATCCTCGGTGCGAGGCAGGTCGCCAAGCGTGGACACATAGGACACACCGGCGGGCTCGCCGGATGCCACGCGGCCATAGGCGTCACACACATGGCCCGACAGCCGGTCGAGCAGAGCCAGACGGTGCACGAGCAGGGCCGAACCGGCGCGGGCAATAGATTCGTTCCAGGCGCCGAGCATCTCGCGGCAGCACCAGGTCTCCTTGAGCAGGGCATTGCGCTGGGTCACGCAGCGCCCGTAGGCACTAGCCAAATCGGCATAGCGCGCACTCAACTGAACGCCAAAGTCATCAAGTGCGGTGCGGCGCACGCTGGCACCCCGCTTGACCATATCCAGGTGGTCCGGGCAAAACAGGACGCTCGGCAGCACCCCGCGCACGCCGGACGCAGCGCAGCGCTTGCCGTTGCGGCTAAACGAGCGCTTGCCATCTTCCACGCTCAGCCCCATGTCCAGCACGCGCCCATCACCTTCGAGCCTCAGCTCGACCTTACATGAGCCCACGCCGTCGTGCACGAGCTCGGCTGCGGTCGGATGCCTAAACGAGGCGCCGCTCGTCAGCAGCTGCAGCGCCTCTATGAGGTTGGTCTTTCCCGCCGCGTTGGGGCCTGCGAGCACTGTCACACCGTCGCTCAGGGCAAGGCGGTAACTGTCGAAGCTGCGATAGCGCGCAACGGAAAGATCGCGTGCGAACATTGTCATGGGAAGTGCTAGATGCGTACCGGCATGACCAGGTACAGGTAGTTGATCTTGTCGTAGGACTTGAAGATGCCAGCCTGCGAATAGCTCTTGAGCTCCAGCGTGATCTCCTTCTCCTTGGACAGGGCATTGAGGCAGCCAAAGATGTAGTGGTAGTTGAAGGCGATGGTGCCCGACTCGCCCTCGGCCTCGACATCGATCGTCTCCTGCGCCAGATCCTGGTCGTTGGAAATGGAGGACAGGCCCATCTGGCCGTTCTCAACGTCAATCTCAAACTTGACAGCGGGGTTGGCGCTCGCGATAACGGCCACACGCTTGAGGGCGGCGTTAAAGGCGGCTACGTCAATCTTGACGCTCGTCACGCATGAATCGGGGATGAGCTGCTTGTAATTGGGATATACGCCCTCGATGCGGCGCGACACGTAGGTGGTGTTGCCGGCCTCAAAGACAACCTGGGTGTCGGTTGCGCCGATCATGATGGTAGCTTGGCTCGCCATGATGCTCAGCGCGTCGTTGAAGGCGTCGGCAGGCACGTTGAGCTCGAAGGAACCTTCGAGGGTCGAGGTCTCGACCTGTGTATCGCACACGGCCAGTCGGAAGGAATCGGTCGCGACCAGGCGCACGGTGTTGTTCTCGACCTTCATGTGCACGCCACCCAGGATGGGGCGGGCCTTGTCGGTCGAGGTGACACGCCATACGCGGCTTACCATTTCGGACAGGATATCGGTCGGCAGCTCGACGGCGCTCTCGATGGCGTATGCCGGGAACTCGGGAAAGTCGTTGGCATCGAGCGTGTTGAGGCGGAAAGAGCTCTTCCCGCAGCCAATCAAAACCTGACGCTCGGACAGCTCAAAGGTGACCGGGGCATCGGGAAGGGTCTTGGTGATGTTGGAGAGCATCTTGCAGGGAATCACCATCTCGCCCTCCTCTTCGACATGAGCCGCAATGCGGTGACGAATCGAGATGGTGTAGTTGGAAGTCTGGAATTCCAAGATGCCGTCTTGTGCCTTAACGAGCACGCCCGACAGAATGGGAAGGGTGGATGCCGAAGCGACGCCTTTCATAACGACGCCGATGGCTTGCGTAAGCGAGCTCTGGCTGACGGTGAACTTCATCTTTTAATACCTTTCTATAGATATAAATATCTTAATAATAGTAATAGTACTGACGAAACTGTTGATTACTCCTAAAAGTGCAGGTCAGCCCTAAAAAGAGAATCGACAGGAACCTGTGTGCAACCGGGTATGTTTTCCACGTTCAAAACCTGCGCAAAACTTTTCATCACCGCGGCTCGAGTTTTTGACACCTTATAACCGCCGTTTCAACAAGTTTTCAACAGGTGTGTCCATTTACCTACGAGCGCAGTGTAATTTTATCGCGCAGCGACTTGAGGTCTTCGGTAACAGTCCGGTCTTCCTGAATCATCTTCTGGACCTTTTTATAGCTCGTGCTGACGGTCGAGTGGTTGCGGTTGCCAAACTCGGCGCCCACGGCCGTCGTCGTCATCTCGCACATCTCGATCGCCAGGTAGATAGCGATATGGCGCGCCTTGGCGATATTGGCGTTGCGGCGGGGCCCGATGAGTTCCTCGTGCGTCACACCGTATTGCTCCTCGATGACGGACTGGACCGTCTGCACATTGATCTTCTTGGCCGATGTGTCGAAGTACTGGTTGGCGATGGCGTCGATGTCGTCAAAGGTGAGCTCCCTGCCCTCGCGCTCGCGATCGCCCGCTTCGCCGGCACAACGCTCGCAAAAGCTCTCGAGCTCGCGAATGTTGGTGCCCGAGACCTCGGCCATGTGTTTAAAGTGCGCGTCGGTCAGATGTCCGCCGTCGCCCCCGTAGGCCGCCAGCAGCGAGTCGTTGCCCGCCTCGGGCGCGGCGGCGATCGTGTTCTCATAATAACGCTGCAAAATCTTGTACTTCATCTCGTAGCTAGGCTCCGCCACCAGACACAGCAGGCCGGCATTAAAGCGGCTGGTCAGGCGCTCGTCCATATTAAGGTCTTTGGGAGCGCGATCGGCGGCGATCACGACCTTCTTGTTGTTGCGGATAAATTCGTCCATCAACTGGAAGAAGTAATCCACGCTCGCGCGCTTGCCAATGATGTTCTGGATGTCATCGATGATAAGCACGTCGACGCCGTGGTACGCCTGCATAATGGGGGTGTTGCTCTTCTTTTGGCGGTCGAATTCCGTCATCAAGTCGTCCAGATATGCCTGCGAGTTGGCGTACTTCACCTTGATCTCGGGTGATTTCTCTGCCAGCTCGTTTTTGATGGCGAGCAGCAGGTGCGTCTTGCCCAGGCCCGATTTGCCGTAGATGAACAGCGACGTGCAGGTGCCGGGCGTGTCTGCAAGCATGGCGAATTTGAGCGCCGATCGGTAGGCAAGACTGTTCTCCGGTCCGAAGACGAAGTTTTCAAACGTGAATTTCGAATTCGCTGCGAGGGGTGCCCCGTCTGCGTTTTTCTCGACTGCTGCCGGGGCCGCCGCCGAAGGTGTTGCCGGCGCTGCGGACGAACTCGCGCTTTTCGCCGGTGGCCTGCCATTCATTTGGGTCATCATGCGGCGGAAATCGTCGGCGGACAACGTGTTTTTGATTGCAATGCCCGATTCCTCGCCGGGTGTCGCCTCGTGTGCGACGGGCATATGCGTGGCGGTCGGGATGGGCGAGGGGGCTGGCTCTACCGCCGGTGCGACCGAAGCGGTCGGCTGCGGTGCCATGGTTTCACGGGAAACATCGTCGTGTCGAGGCTCGGGCGCCGGCGTTGCCGCTTCGGTGGCGGTCGCTACCGGGTGAGTGACTGGGGCCGTATTTGCCGAGGCACCTTGCGGTGCCACGATATTGAGCGCGATCGGCGCAAAGGCGATATCTTCCAGATAGGCCTCGATGGTCGGCTGATGCTTTTTCAGCTGAGCGATGGCAAAGCGTGAAGGGGCCTCAATCGTCAGAGTGTCCTCGGTTAAACTCACGGCGCGCGATTGTCCCAGCATATTGATGAGGCGTGCATCTTGGCCGTCGCGCTGACAAAAGGCGATGGCATCCCCCAGGATGATGCTTGCTTCCTCGTCCACTGTTTCTCCCGTTCCTTAACTTTGGGCTCGCACGCGAGCGCTGCCTATTTCGGTCAGATGATATTTCTGGCCATGTTTGATTATCAAGCCGGCTTGCGCCAAGTCGTTGAGCGTTCGCGACCACGTGGGTGCTGAGTTTCCAAACGCTCGTGCCAGGTCGGTTGCGCCACACTCCTGGTTTTGAGCCAGATAGCCCAGTGCCGCTTCACCGCGCTCGCTCACAAATACGTTTTGCTGCGGCTGTGCATACTGATTCGCCGCATTAGGATACATCATTTGAGCTGCTGGTTGTTGAGAACTCTGCATGGGCAGCGGCTGCTGTTGAAAACTTTGCGGCCACTGTTGGTAAGGTTGCGGAGGCATCTGTTGGGCCCATGGGTTGTACTGCGCCTGGGGCATCTGTTGATACGGCTGCTGGTATCCCAGCGGGTATTGCTGGGGGTATGCCTGCGCATATCCCGTTTGCGGCGCGTATTGAGCCGGATACCCTTGCGGGTTCGGTTGATAGGACATCTGCTGTGCAGCCGATGCGCCCGCCATCTGCTGTAAAGTTCCCACATCCTGGCCCATCGCCGGCTTTGCATCGGGCATGTTCTGGGGAATCGCGCCCGAGGGTGCCTGGAGCTCTTGCATCGGGGCCAGGCCAGACTGCTGCATGGGAGGCATTTGCTGTTGCACCTGTTGCATCGCTGCAGGTTGCTGCGTGAAGGCGCCCGGCATAGGGTATGCCTGCTGCTCCGTTTCGGGTCGCACGGCTGCCCCGCGCCCGCCAGCACGCTCGATTTCCTGCACACGCTTGGGGTTCAGACTTACCGTTACGACGGTGCCGTTGCCCATGTTGTCCTCGATGGAGACGGCGCCGCCGGCGTTTTCCAAGTACTCCTGCACCATGGGAAACCCGGCGCCGGTGCCGCGGATATACCGTTTCATCTTGCTGTTTGCGCTGGTTACGCCAAAATCGAAGGCACGTTCTTTGTCGTCGATGCCCGGACCCTGATCGGCAAAGCGGATGGTATCGCCACCGTCGAGAATCGAGATAATGGGCTCTGCAAAATGCGCGTGGATAAAGTTTTCGACAATCTCGCGGATAACCATGAGCGAGATGCGTCCCCCCTGCTCTTTCATGCACTGGTAGACGGTGTTGGTTGTCTCTTCCAAGTAGGTACGGACGTCTTGCGGTTCGATGACGATGACACGCGGTGTCGACAGCATGTCGTCGTAGACCGCGATGCGCGCTGCGTACATGGCCTTTGGTGCTTGTGCGGTGACCTGCTCGCTCTCGTTGCGTTCTTCGCGCACGCCGGTGATGTGCTCGTTGTCGGGTGCCGGATCACCGGAATCGACCATGGTGTAGAAGTCGTCAGACATGCCGCTCGCAATCTTTCAAAAGGTTTTGAACAAATAGTAGCTCACCACGCAATGTTTCTCATCTTTCGACAAGTTTTCAAAACCTGTTGAAAACTTTGGAAAACGGACGAAAAGTTCTCAACATTTCCAACATGACCTGTTGAAAACTCGATGAAATTTCGTGAAAAGTTGCCTGCTGCCTCAAATGCCGATTCTGCTTATGGGGGAACCGTGTACACTCTGCAACCTTTTACCTTTGATTTCTTGACATTTGAACATTGATTTCCCTACAATCTTCAAGCTCACGTGTCTATATCTGCGTCCGCGTCCCCGCGGACACTCGAAATGCAGCAGGAGGAACTTAAGATGAAGCGTACGTATCAGCCTAATAAGCGTAAGCGTGCCAAGACCCATGGCTTCCGTGCCCGTATGGCCACTAAGGGTGGTCGTGCCGTGCTCGCCCGTCGTCGCGCCAAGGGCCGCAAGCGTCTCACTGTCTAGCAGCGATACACACATCTCGCATGAAGACTATTAAGTCTCGGCAAGATTTCGAGCATGTGTTCAGTCAGGGGCGTCGTTTCAATCATCCTCTGATTCGAATGACCATATGTGAATCGGTTGGCGAAGGCGACTCCGGAAGGGTCGCCTTCGTTGGTGCTAAGCGACTCGGTTGTGCCGTCGTGCGCAACCGGTCTAAGCGTGTGATGCGCGAGGCCGCCCGCAGCTGCGGATTTCCCGTTGCGGGTTATGACATCATCTTGTTTGCAACTCCCAAGACGAGGGTTTCCTCGCCGCAGGAGATGGACAAGGCGTTGCGTTCGCTTATGAAGCGCGCCGGCGTTGCCGGGGAGGAGCGATGAGCAATCACGTTTTGCGACGTGTTGCCATCGCTCCTATTCGCATATATCAACAGGTTATTTCGCCCTTATTGCCTGACGCCTGCATTTATTATCCAACGTGCTCGCAATACGCCATCCAGGCGATTGAGAAGTACGGTGTTTTGAGAGGCTGCTGGCTTGCCGTGAGGCGCATCGCTCGCTGCAATCCCCTGCACGTCGGCGGTTATGACCCTGTGCCTTAGCGGGCACTCGCTATCGGAGGAAAACTTACATGTGGGATTGGATCGTTAACATCCTTTTTGAGCTGCTCAAGCTCATCCAGACCTTTGCGGTCGACTGGGGCCTGTCCATCATCATCCTGGTGGTCATCATCCGTCTGCTGCTGACGCCGCTTATGCTCAAGTCGACCAAGTCGACGGCTCGCATGCAGGTGCTGCAGCCTAAGATGCTTGAGATCCAGGAGCGCTATGCCGACGATCCCCAGCGTCAGGCCGAGGAGATGCAGAAGTTCTACAGCGAGAACAAGTTCAACCCCATGGCTGGTTGTCTGCCGCTGTTGATCCAGATGCCCGTCCTGTTCGCCCTGTATACGCTGCTGCGCAACCTTCCGAATTACTTTAACGACGGCAAGTTCTCGTTCTTCAACATCCTGCCCGACCTTACCACCACGCCGAGCGCTTCCTTTGCCGATGGCTTTATGGTTGCGCTGCCTGCGCTGGTCTGTCTGATCCTGTTCGCCGTCATGACCCTGATTCCGCAGCTCTATATGTCGCGCAACCAGACCGGCCAGCAGGCCCAGAGCATGCGCATGATGGCCGTCGTCATGACCGTCATGATGCTTTGGATGGGCTGGAGCCTGCCCGTCGGCGTTCTGCTTTACTACGATGTGTCTTCTGCCTGGCAGGTTATCCAGCAGATCTTTGTGACACAGAAGGTTATCGACAAGGCCAAGGCCGATGAGGAGGAGCGCCTCAAGAACGCTCCGCTGCAGGTCGAGGTTACCCGTCGCGAGAAGAAGCCGCGTCCGCACAAGAAGAAGTAGTCGGGATATCATTCTTATTTAGGTACCTAACTTTTGGAGTACGTTATGTCTGAAGAGATCATCGAGGATATGCTTGAGGAGGTTGCCCCGCAGATTGCGGGCGATTATCCCGAGATTGCACAGCGCTACAAGGCCGGTGAAGAGCTGACCGATGAGGAGCTCGACACCATTGCCGATGTTGCGATTTCCATTCTGCGTTCCATCCTTTCGCACTTCGATGCCGCCAACTCTCCTATTGATGAGTACGAGGGCGACGAGGGCGAGTTGATTTTGGATGTTACGGCTCCCGATCTTGCTGTTCTCATTGGCCGTCATGGGCGTACCCTCGATGCCCTTCAGGTTATGTTCTCTTTGCTGGTGAGCCGCAAGCTTGGCTTTAGGTATCCGGTTGTGGTTGACGTTGAGGGCTACAAGAGCCGTCGTCAGGACAAGGTTGCCTCTATGGCTCAGTCCGCCGCCGAGCGTGCCATCCGTACTCATAAGAGTGTTTCGCTTCCGCCCATGAATGCCTATGAGCGCCGACTGGTTCATATTGCACTTCGTGGCAATGATGCCGTCGATACCCATTCTGAGGGTTCCGACCCTGATCGCCATGTGGTGATTGTTGCTCGATAATCTACTCGAGCTTATGCTAAGGGGGCGTGGTTTCCACGTCCCCTTTTTTTGTCAAAAGTTCTCGATACACTGATTTTTGTCAGAAAGGAGCTTCTGTTGTTTGTACTTACAGATCAGCAGGCTGACGAGATGCTGAGTCGTCTAACTTCCTATTGCAAAGAGTATTCCCTGAGTGTAACTGATACTGAGCTGAGGAAATGTATTCAGCATTTGGATTTGGTTCTAGAAACAAATAAGACAACCAATCTCACCCGTATTCTTAACGTAGCAGATGCTGCGGTACTTCATATCCTCGACTCACTTGTTTTGCTCCCTTATGTCAATAAGGCTCCTGAGGGAGCTTTGCTCGATATGGGAACTGGTGCGGGCTTCCCTGGTATTCCATTAACGATAACCACGCATCGTAAAGCTACTTATATTGACTCTGTTGGTAAGAAGGTTGATGCTGTCAACTCTTTTGTTCATGCTCTTGGATTGAAATATGGTCATGCAGTTCATGATCGCCTCGAAGAATATGCTCGAAGCCATAAGAAGCAGTTCTCTGTTGTAACCGCCCGCGCATTGGCCCCTCTACCGATTCTTGTTGAGTATGCGGCTCCGTACCTCAAGGATGGTGGTCTATTTGTTATTACGAAGGGCAATCCATCGGATGATGAGCTTGCTTCCGGCATGTCAGCAGCTAAGATCTGCGGCTTCACTTTGCTTCTGAATGACGCAATCGATTTGCCTGAGGGCTTGGGCCACAGGGAATTCATTGTTCTTAAGAAGAGTCATCGAGCATCCGTTTCATTGCCTCGTGCAAATGGCATGGCAAAGAAGAATCCGCTTGCCTAGATGTTTCACGTGAAACATAATGGATACTAACAACTTGCAGTGTTTCACGTGAAACATTGATGTTGATATTGAATCGGAATGTTTCACGTGAAACATCCTCCGTTTAACAGCTTAAAACACACCAGGAGGGACCGTGGGATTTCGCGACGTTAAGCGTTCTAAGAGCGCAAAAGACACGCGTATTATTGCAATCATAAATCAAAAAGGCGGCGTCGGTAAGTCAACGACGGCAGTAAACCTTGCAGCAGCACTGGGTGAGCAGGGTCGCAAGACGCTGATTGTCGATTTTGATCCGCAGGGAAACAGCACCAGTGGATTCGGAATTGAAAAAGAAGACCTTGATCAGTGCATCTATGATGCACTGCTGAATGACGTGCCGGCAGAATCACTTGTTCTTGATACAAATTGCAAAAAGGTATTCGTTATTCCGGCTACAATTCAGCTTGCAGGCGCCGAAATAGAGCTCGTAAGTGCAATTGCTCGGGAAACACGCCTCAAAGATTTGCTTGAGCCGATTCAGGACGAGTTCGATTTTATTTTCATTGACTGTCCTCCTTCCCTTGGCCTGCTTACTATCAACGCGCTGACTGCAGCAGATAGTGTTTTGATTCCGATTCAGTGCGAGTATTACGCACTCGAGGGCGTTACGAAGCTGCTTGAGTCAATGAAGATGGTCAAATCACGTCTGAATAAGGGCTTAGACACCTATGGCGTGCTTATGACCATGTATGACTCACGTACTTCTCTGTCGAATCAGGTTGTTGAGGAAGTGCAGTCGTACTTTGGTGATAAGGCTTTTAAGACCCTAATTCCCCGTACTGTAAAAATCTCTGAGGCCCCGTCTTTTGGAGAGCCGGTAATTACCTATGCACCTCAAAATAAGGGTGCAAAAGCGTATATGAACCTTGCAAAAGAGGTGATCAAGCGTGCCTAGCGCAAAGAAACGTGGCGGATTGGGACGTGGACTCAATGCATTAGTCTCAGAGGCCGAGTACGAGACCGGTGGTTCGGCTGCATTGGCTTCAAATGCCGCATCTGAAACAAAACTACCTATTGAGGATATCGTTCCCAACCCTAATCAGCCACGAATTCACTTTAACGAAACTGAACTTCGCGAGTTGAGTGAATCGATTCAGGAGCACGGGGTATTGCAACCACTGTTGGTTCGCAAGCATGGAAACGGCTATGAGATTATTGCCGGTGAGCGTCGTTACCAGGCATCAAAACTTGCTGGCCTCGAAGAATTGCCTGTCATCATTAAGGAAGTTAATGATGAGGAAATGCTCGCTCTTGCACTTATCGAGAATCTTCAGCGTTCTGATTTGAACCCTGTCGAAGAGGCAAAGGGTTATCGTCAGCTCATTGATGCCAGCGGTATGACGCAGGAGGCGTTATCAAAGGCTGTCAGTAAGTCTCGTTCCGCAATTACAAATTCACTTCGTTTGTTAGATCTTCCCGAAGTCGTACAGCAGATGATTTTCGAAGGCAGGCTTACTGCTGGCCATGCAAGAGCGATTCTTGCAGTTCCATATGAGGATGCCAGGATTCGACTCGCTGAGAAAGTTGTCGCAGAAGGTCTTTCCGTTAGGGCGACAGAAAATCTTGCTCCGTTGTTTTCTGCCGGAGAGACGCCAAGGACTCCGAGGCCAGCAACACCTCAGTCATTCAAAAAGGCCGCTCGAGTACTTCGTCAAGTTTTCAACACGAATGTACGCGTGAAGAGCTCGCGTGGTAAGAACAAAATCGAAATCGAGTTCAAAGACGAGGAGGAGCTCTCCCGTATCCTTGGTGAAATGATTCAATTTGGGCAGGAGGATCAGGATGAAGAATAAGGTTCTCGCGGTCGTTGCGTTGGCAACCACCGTCGTCACTGGTGCCTTTGCTGGTTATAAGCTTGCGACAGATGATGAACTTCGAGGTCGACTGTTGCGCGGAGCTCAGGATATCGTCGATACATCTAAGAAGAAAATGGATGTGATGACCGAAGATGTCGCCATGCGCACTGCTCAGGTGACTAAGAATCCTAAGATTAACCAAGACTGGGTTAACCATCAGTGGGAAAACGTTGGTTATTAGGTACCTAACAATTACGTGCCTATTTTGAAAGGGTCCTTGTCTGATTCATGAGACAAGGACCCCTTATTTTGGCTATAAAACTAAGATTGCGTAAATCGATCCAATAGTATAAAAGAAAATGAAACAGCCCTGGTTGCATTATTTGCAACCAGGGCTGTCGGATGTTTCACATGAAACGTTTTGGGGCGCGACTCCCCTATGCGTTCTTCTGGACCTTGAAACGTTGCTTCAGCTGACCGCAGGCGGCATCAATATCATTGCCGCGCGAGTTACGGATCGTGGTCTCGATGCCACGAGACTCAAGGCGGCGCTGAAGATCCTCGACCTTATGAATCGGAGACGGCTTGAGCGGGCTGCCCTCGATGTCGTTGAGCTGAATAAGGTTGACGTGGCACAGCGTGCCTTCGCAGAAGTCGCAGAGCGCCTGCATCTCGGGATTCGTGTCGTTGACGCCTTCGATCATGGCATACTCATAGGTCGGGCGGCGTCCAGTCTTTTCGGTGTAGAGCTGAAGCGCCTCGTGAAGGCGGAGCAGCGTGTACTTCTTAACACCGGGCATGAGCTTATTGCGCGTCGACTGGATGGCGGAATGCAGGGAAACGGCAAGCGTAAACTGCTCGGGGATGTCGGCAAATTTGCGAATACCGGGAATAACGCCGCTGGTAGAGACGGTGAGGTGACGAGCGCCGATACCGATGCCATCGGGGTCGTTGAGGATTCGCAATGCCTTGAGAACCTCGTCGTAGTTGGCAAACGGCTCGCCCTGACCCATGAAGACAACGCTCGTGGCACGTTCGCCAAAGTCGTTGGATACATGAAGTACCTGGTCGACGATCTCTTGAGCGGTCAGAGAGCGCTTGAGGCCGTTGAGACCGGTAGCGCAAAAGGCACAGCCCATGCCACAGCCTGCCTGGGTGGAAACGCAGACGGAAAGCTTGTTACGACGGGGCATGCCGACGGTCTCGACGGAAACGCCGTCGTGGTACTCGAGCAGATACTTGCGAGAGCCATCTTTGGAAACCTGCTTGGTGAGTTCAGTCGGCGTGTCAAAGGCAAAAGCCTCTTTAAGCTGCTCGCGGAAAGCCTTGGGAAGGTTGGTCATATCGTCAAACGAACAAACGTTCTTCTCAAAGACCCATTCGATGAGCTGCTTCGCGCGGAAGGCGGGCTGGCCAAGCTCGGCCACGAGCTCGCGAATATCGTTTTGGCTCAAGTCGCGAATGTCCTGAGATTTAGTCCTGGGATTCATGGAAGCCTTTCGATTTTGGGGAAACGTAGAGGGTATCGCTACAATATGGTATCAGCTGCAGAAATTATAGAGGAGGAGTCTGCCCATGCCGGGTAAAAGCCTAGAGAACATGCACGTAGCGGTCTTGGCGGGCGGTCATTCCGCCGAGCGCGAGATCTCGCTCAATTCGGGAAAGAACGTCGTGGTTGCCTTGAAGGAGGCCGGCTACACTTCGGTGGAGCTGCTCGACACGGCCGCTGATGACTTTATGGTAACCATGGCGACCGGCGGCTTTGACGTGGCGTTTATCGCCATGCACGGTGCCGGCGGCGAGGATGGCGCCATGCAAGGCGCCATGGAGACCCTGGGTATCCCCTACACGGCTTCGGGCGTGCTTGCCAGCGCCTGCGGTGCCGACAAGGAGGTCTCTAAGCTCCTGTACGCCAAGGCGGGCATTCCCATTGCCCCCGGCCTTGCGCTCGAGGTGGGCGATGAAGTCGATATCGATCATATCGTCGAGGTTTGTGGCGAGCGCTGCTTTGTGAAACCGGCCGTAAACGGTTCCAGCTATGGCATTTCCCTGGTCCATGAGCCCTCCGAGCTGCCCGCGGCTATCGCCAAGGCGTTTGAGTACGGCGACAAAGTGCTGGTCGAGAAGTGCATCGAGGGTACCGAGATTACCGTCGGCGTATACGGCGAAGATGACGTGCGCGCCCTGCCGATCGTTGAGATCCGTAAGCCCGAGGACTGTGAGTTCTACGATCTGGACGTGAAGTATGTCGACCCCACGGACATCCATCGCATTCCGGCGCAGATTTCGCCCGAGAACTACGCTCGTGCCCAGGAGCTTGCCTGTGCCGCCCATAGGGCGCTCGGTTGCCTGGGTATCTCGCGCAGCGATTTTATCGTGAGCGAGGACGGCCCCGTTATCCTCGAGACCAATACCATTCCCGGCATGACCGATACGTCGCTGTATCCGGATGAGATCCGCCACACCGATGACATGACGTTCCCGCAGGTCTGTGACAGTCTGATTCGTATGGGACTTCGTCGAGCGGGCGTTGCATGCTAATCGAGGACGCTGTTTCGTCGGGAACGCCGCAGTTTGTCATCGATTCCTATGCCACGCTTGCCGAGCGCGCCAAAACCCAATCGTTTGGTCTCATCGAGGAAGATGTTATCGTCCTCGATACCGAGACCACGGGTCTTTCGGTGCAGGACAACGAGCTTATTGAGATATCGGCGGCCCGCCTTTCGGGCCGCGAGATCGTCGACCGCTTCGATACCTTTGTGCATCCCAAGCAGCTGATTCCCGCCGAGATTACCGAGCTCACGAGCATTACAAATGCCGATGTGGCAGATGCCCCGTCGGCCGTCGAGGCCGTGGCCGCTCTCGCCGACTTTGTCGGTGGTTGCCCGGTGATTGCACATAACGCCACCTTCGACCGTTCGTTTATCGAGTCGGTCAAGGGCGGTGTCAACGTCAGCGACATCTGGATCGATTCGCTGGCACTGTCGCGCATCGCGCTTCCGCGCCTGGCCTCGCATAAGCTGTCTTTCATGGCCGACCTGTTTGGCTGCGACTCGGTGTCGCACCGCGCCAACGCCGATGTCGACGCCCTGTGTGGTGTGTGGCGCATCTTGCTCGTGGCGCTCACCGACTTGCCCCAGGGCTTAATGGCGCGCCTGGCCGACATGCATCCCGACGTACCCTGGTCCTATCGTCCCATCTTTTCGTTCTTGGCGGGACAGAACCCCGGTTCCATCTTCTCTCTCAGTGCTGCCCGCGCCGACGTACTCAAGGCCGATCGGGCCGATGATCGCGTTGATGCGGACGAGCTACCGGTCCTTAAGATGCCGAGCCGCGAGGAAATCGAGGCGGACTATGCCCCGGGCGGCCTGGTTAATCGCATGTATCCCACGTACGAGCCGCGCGATGAGCAGATCGCGATGGCGCTCGAGGTCCGTGACGCACTCGTTACGGGAACGCATCGCGTGATTGAGGCGGGCACAGGCGTCGGCAAATCGATGGCTTACCTGGTGCCTTTTGCCGAGGCCGCACGCCGCAACAACATCACGGTTGGTATCGCGACTAAATCGAATAATCTTGCGGACCAGCTCATGTATCATGAGCTGCCCAAACTTGCCGAGCAGCTGGACGGAGGTCTGTCGTTTTGCGCCCTCAAGGGCTATGACCACTATCCATGCTTGCGCAAGCTTGAGCGCATGAGCCGCGGCCAAGTCGAAATTACGACCAAGCGTGATCCTGCCGACACGCTTACGGCAGTCGCGGTCATCATGGCGTACGTGTGTCAGTCGGCTGATGGCGACCTCGACTCGCTCGGCATTCGCTGGCGCAGCGTCAACCGTCCCGACTTTACGACGGCGTCGCGCGAGTGTGCCCGTCGTCTATGCCCGTTTTTCCCCGATAAATGCCTGGTCCACGGCGCCCGCCGTCGCGCGGCGCATGCCGATGTAGTGGTCACCAACCATTCCCTGCTGTTCCGCAATGTTGCGGCCGAGGGCAGAATCTTGCCTCCGATTCGTCACTGGGTAATCGATGAGGCCCACTCCATCGAGCGCGAGGCACGCCGTCAATGGGCGCGCGTGGTGTCGGCGGATGAATCGCGCGTTCTGTTTGAGCGCCTGGGTGGCTCGAGCACCGGTGCACTGAGCCAGGTTTCCCGCGATTTGGCAACCTCGGAGGGCTCTACGATCTACCTGGGTCTTACCGCCAAGGCGACGTCGGCGGTTGCACGTGCGAGCATGGCAATCGCCGACGTGTTTGACGGCGTTCGCGAGCTTGGCCGCCGTGCCCGCGGGGGCTATGACAATGCGAACCTATGGATTGGCCCCGAGCTGCGCGAATCAGACGACTGGCATGATTTCTTACAGTCGGCCTACGCTGCCATCGACGCATTGGAACAAGCTGACAAGAGCGTCGACGCGCTGGTGCAAGCCGTCGCCGCCGACAAGCCCGAGGTTGTTGTCGACCTGGGTGATATCTCGCGCCGCCTGCATGAGCTGGCCGAGAACCTCAAGCTCATCATTGACGGTACCGACGAACACTACGTGTACTCGTTGCAAGTCAATCGCAGGCTGCGTGCCGGCGGCGAGTCGATGACCGCAGAGTGCATCGATATTGGCGAGGCCTTGGCAACCGAGTGGCTGCCCGAGGTCCACACGGCTATCTTTGCATCGGCGACCATGACGGTTTCCAAGAGCTTTGAGCACTTTAACCACGCTGTCGGCCTCGATCGCATCGGTGCCTCGACATCATCGTCGCTGCACTTGGATTCGAGCTACGACTTCGATTCGAATATGGCTGTAGTCGTTGCGGGCGATATCCCCGATCCGCGCGATCGTGAGAGCTATCTTTCGGCGCTCGAGCGTGTGCTGGTCGACGCTCATCTTGCCATGGGCGGCTCGGTCCTCACGCTGTTCACCAACAGGCGTGACATGGAGGAGCTGTACGCTCGCGTCGAGCCCAAGATGGCTCGTGCAGGTTTGGAACTCAACTGCCAGCAGCGCAACTCGTCTCCTCGCCGTCTGCACGATCGCTTTATCAACGAACCGACCTCGTCGCTCTTTGCGCTCAAGGCCTTTTGGGAGGGGTTTGACGCCAGCGGCGAGACGCTGCGCTGCGTCATCATCCCCAAGCTGCCGTTCTCGAGTCCTACAGACCCGCTCTCATGCGAGCGCAATCTGCGCGAAGACCGCGCTTGGGCGCGCTATTCGCTGCCCGAGGCCGTGCTCGAGGTCAAGCAGGCAGCCGGTCGCCTCATTCGCTCATCGACCGATTGTGGCGTACTCATCTTGGCCGACCCGCGCCTGGTGACGAAGGGCTACGGCAAGAAATTCTTAACGTCGCTGCCCACGAGCTCCTATCAGCGCATCGAGTCGGCACAAATCGGGCACTATCTACAGCTGTGGCGCGCCCGCCACGAGCGGCGCCGCTAAAGCGGACAGACGAGGGATTTTGCCATATCGCACAGACGCTCTGACAGGGCGGGGTCATCCAGGATGCGGATGGCCCCGCCCGCTGCGATTACCTGGCTTAACAGCCAGCGCTCGGAGCCGTAGCGCACATTTACTGTTGAGCTGTCCGCCCCATTGGGTTCAATCGACATGATGCCGGGCCAGTCTAGGCGCTCTGCCAAGGCGCGCGGCATGAGAAGCTTCGCGCTCCGCTCCGCCTGGGCGAGGGAGTCGTGGAGGGTCGCGGGCTCCGGTGCGTGGCGTACGACGGAGTCGTCGGTCAAGACCAGGCCCTCGATTTTATCCATGCGATAGGTACGCTGTTCGTCGACCGCGACATCCCAGGCAATCAGATACGTTTGGTCGCCGTTTGTTGTGATGCGCAAGGGGTCGACCAAACGCTCGCGCGCTTGTGTGTCATCCATCGAGCGATAGGAGATGCGGCAGCGAACGCCGTCCCGAATGGCGCAGCTCAGCTGCTGCCAGTGCGATCCGTGGGCGACGGTGTCAAAGACGCGCTGGTTGTAACCGAGCTCTTTGGGAAGAAGGGCGCGCCGTATTCGAGCCGCAGCTTGGGGTTCGATCCCCAATGATTCAAGTTCATGGTTGAGCACAGCGCCCTCGGCGGCACTCAGGCGCAGCGGTAGCACGCGCCCCGCATCACCGGTGAGGACCACGCGCTCGCCGCGGCGTTCGCAGATAATACGTGCGCCCGATTCTCGGTCCGCAAGCGTCGAGACGATCTCGAGAATCTCGTCGAGTGATGCCCCCGTGATATCAAAGCGGCTGCAAAGCTCGTCTCGTGTCATGCCATTCTCGCCGGCGGCGTAGAGGGCCTCCATGATGTCGATGGCGCGCGAGAGTCTTTGCTCGCTGGTGAGTTTACGCACGGGCATGCTCGTGCACCGTCCTTTCGATGAGGTGATTCCACGCCTGCTTGAGAGCATCGGGGGCGACGGGCCTCATGCCATCCATGGCATGGGCCATGCAAAACGAGGCTGCGGCTTCAAAGTCGCGCACGTCAACGGTCCAGGTCCACTCTGCTTCGGTGCGCATGAGTTCGCCTCGTCCGCGTGTGAGACCGCTGATCATATCGGCCTGCGCTTCACGCGCGAACGAGAACGTAGCCGCAACGGGTGGGCGGTCGGCAAAATCAAACTCAAAGAATAAGTAATCGTTGAGGTTGAAATCCGCAGGAATGGCGTAGGCCTTCGAAGGTCTCCAGGCGCGAACGATACGGTCGCAGCGGAATGTCCTGATGTCGTCGGTGGCATTGTCGAGGCCGCAGAAGTATGCCGTGCCCTCGCGCTCGAACATGCCGTAGACGCAAACGGTCCGCTCGCGTTGTTCGCCGCGTCCGTTTTGGTACAAAAAGCGCAGCGCGCAACGCTCGGCAAAGGCACTCCATACCGCATCGACGGCGGGAGAGCGGCGGATCGGTGCCTCTCCTGTCGTCGACATGCCGGTGAGGTAGGCAATCTTGGAGCGAATGTCGGCAAGCGGCGCGGCAAAGGTGGATGAGCCTGCTGCGAGTGTCTGGTCGATGGCATTGAGCAGGATGTCGGCATCGTCTGCGGTGATGAGACCGCCCGCGGCAAACGTGTGCTCGCGGTCGATCGTCCACGCGCTCTCCTCGGTTTCCTGCGCTCCGGCAGCACGAACCTCCCTGATAACGATGCCGCGTTCGAGCAGCTTGTCGCGATCGCGGCGGAACTTGCGCTTGTCTGAGTCGATATTGCCCGAGCCATATCCCAAATCGGAATCCAGGACGATTTGCTCGGTCGTCAGCGGTTCGGGAGAACTGTTGAGTACAAAGAAAAGGTTGAGGATGCGCTGAGCCGTTTTATCGAAACCGGGCTCGGGTGCCCCCTTTTTAATTGTCGCGGTCGCGTCGCTTGCCGTCATAGAATCCTCGCATGAGAAGGTCGTTTGATGCCATGATTTTAGTCCGATATGGAGATTAGGCTATATCCTTGTCCGCTCGCGGCGTTAAGATGGCCCGAATTCGGTCGTTTGCGCTCGCTCGGGGTATACTTTCGACTATATACGGTTCTAATGTGCATGCATTGGGCCTATTTGTCGGATTATGGATGTGGAGCGCACATGGCGAACACCCAGAACTATATTAACCACCTGCTGCAGAACACCGGCATTACGCCGGCGTGCAGTGAAGAAGAGCGCCTGGCTGCCGAGGATATCGCTCAGATTTTCCGCAACCACGGCTTTGACCCCGAGGTGCAGGAATTTAATGCTCCCGCGCCCAGCAGGTTGGCGTTTGCCGTTACCGGTATTCTGGCGTTTGCCGGCGCCCTGCTGATGGGCATCGGCGGCGGTATCGGCTTGGTCGGCACCTTGCTGGCCATTGTCGGCGCCGTGCTCTATGTGCTCGAGCGCACGGGGCATCCCGTGGTTTCGCGCCTGGGAAAGACCGGTGTGAGCCAAAATGTCATCGCCTATCACAAGGCCTCGGGCCCGCTTGCGTCTCCGCGCAACCGCCCGGTCGTCGTGGTGGCGCACTATGATTCCCCCCGTGCCGAGCTCCTTGCTCGCGAGCCCTACGCTCCGTATCGCGCGCTCATCGCCAAGCTCCTGCCTGTCGCCACGATCGTGCCCGCGGCTGTTGCCATCCTGCGTATCCTGCCGCTTCCCGGCGTGCTCAAGGTGCTGCTGTGGGTTGTCGCGATTCTGGCCTCCCTTGTGGCACTGGCCAACGCCGCCAATATCATCTCCAACCGTTTTGTGCTTCCCTACACGTCTGGCGCGGTGTGCAACAAGTCCTCTGTTGCCGCCATGCTCGGTGTCATGGACAACGTTGCCCCCTATCAGGGCGAAAACGAGTTCCCCGACGACATTCCATTCGATACCTATTTTGGCGAGCAGAAGCGTCGCGCCGAGGAAATGGCGCGCGCGGCGGCCGAGTATGCCGCGGCCCAGCAGCAAAACGACTACGGCAACACCATTGAATATGAGGAACCTTCCTACGATGAGGACGAGTTTGGCCAGCCGGTGGCGCCTGTCGACGCACTCGAGCAGGACGAGGCTTTTGATGGACAGATCGATGGTTTTGAGGGTGCCTCTGCCGACGAGACGCTGATCGGCGTTATCGCCCCCGAGGCTCAAGACCAGACTGCCCAGGCCGAAGTGTCCACCGAGGAACAGTCTGCCGCCGAGCCGGCGGAGGAGCCTGCGGCGGTCGAAGCCGCCGAGCCCGAGCCCAAGCTCTATCGCAATGCCGCCGGCAATATCCGCTTTGGTTCGGATGCCATCCGCGCGCTCGGCATGCTTCCCGAGTCCTGCACGCTCGATTACGAAGAGGGCGAGGAGCCGACGTTTGAGCCGGAGCCTGCCCCCGTCGTGGCTGCGCCTGCGCCCGTTGTCGCTGCGGATGATGAGTCTGCCGCGGTTACCGCTGCCGTTGCCGATCCCGAGGCGGTGTCCGCGTTCGATCCCGCGGCAGGACTGGACATTTTGGCTCCCGCCGCACCGGCGCAAGACGTTGCGGACGAGTCTGACGACGATTACGTTGAACAACCGAGGCGCGTGTCTTACGAGAGCGATACTGATTTCTCGGCCGAGATTCCCGCGGCAACGCCGCATGCCGACATTGCATCCGCGTTCTCGTCGATTGGCGCCAGCGCTTCCAACTTCTTTAAGGGTGCGTTTGCAAAGGGCAAGAAGTTTGTCGACGATTTCGAGGAGAAGCGCGCTGCCGCACGCGAGGCTGCCGAGCAGGAGGCTATCGCTCAGCAGCAGGCAGCCGAGGCGGCACGTGAGCTCGCGGCGCAAGAGTTCGAGCAGAACGAGGCTATGCAGTCCGCGCCCGTCGAAGCCGCCGAAGCTACAACGTCCTTTGAGTCCCAGCAACCGGCGTCCGCGGATGTTGTTGAAGCGACGACGTCTTTCGAGGCTCAGCAGCACGTCGATAGCACCATGTCGTTTGATGCCGCGCAGTTCGATTCCACGATAACGTTTGAAAAACAGGGCACCGCGATTGCCGAGCCCCTTCCTGTTTCCGATGAGCAGGGCGACGCGGCAGACGATGACGAGCCTGTTGATGCTGCCGAAATCCAAGATGCCGCCGAGGACGAGCCCGTCGAGGCCAACTCTGACGAAGAGCAATACGCGGCAGCCGAGCAAGATGATTCGACCGAGGTCGAGCAGGAGGAAGTGCCTGCGGTTTCCGAGACTCCCGAGACGGATGAGTCGAGGCCTTATTCCACGCAGATTTTCACCATGCCGACCCCGAGTGGTTCCGGTGCCACGGTTGCCAATGTCGCTCCCACCCAGGACGAAACGGTCGATTCCCTTATGGCCCAGATTTCCTCCCAGGCATCGCCGCGCCCGCAGATGAATGTTCCCGATCCGGCGTCGGCACCGTCGCCTGCACCTTCCTCGTCTCCGCTGGCTTCGGTCCCCGATCCGTCGCTGCCGTCTATGAAGCAGGCAAACGTTGCGTCTCGCACGTCGCTGTTCGACCTTCCCGACCCCTCCGCACAGGTCAACGATCCCTTTGCTACTGCCCAGGGCCCCGAACCCACATCGGCACCCGTTGCGCCTCCTATGCCCGTTGCGTCGGGCGCACAGCCGATCGAGACCATTTCGGCTCCCGCCCCGGCGGCACCCAAGTCTCGTAAGCGCGGCCTGGGTGGTCTGTTCGGCCGTAAAAAGAAAAACGAGCAGGACAGCATGAGTGACTGGCTGGGCGTCGAAGACGATTACGATGCCAAGAAGTCCGGTCGCGGTATCGGTTCGTGGGATAACTTCGAGGACGATAACGATGGCTGGAAGGGTGGCGCTACGTCTTCCGATGGCGCTTCTTCCGAAGATATGCTCTCGGCTGTCGCCTCTATGGGCGATGATGAGCTGCTCGGTCACGATATCTGGTTTGTGGCAACGGGCGCCTCGGATTGTGATGGCGCTGGCATGAAGGCCTTCTTGGCTTCGCATCGCGATAAGCTCCGCGGCGTATTCTTTATCAATCTTGAATCCGTCGGCGCCGGTAGGCTTTCGGTGGTGACGGTCGAGGGCGAACAACAACTGCTCAAGGGCGATCGCCGCATCATGAACCTGGTCAGCAAGGTCTGCAAGTCGTTCCATGTCGATTGTGGCGCGCTCGAGATGCCCTATGCCAAGACCGATGCCTATGCTGCGCTCGAGGCGAGCCGCCGAGCCCTTACCATCGCCGGCGTGGACGGCACGCGTCTGGCTTGCGCTCGTACCGAGGACGACCTGCCCCACAATGTCAACCCGACGAACATTGCTACGGTATCCGAGGTCGTGACCGAGGTTATCCGCCGTTCGTAGACGGAGCTCTAAGGAGTCAACGTGTTTTCGTATATTAAGCGTCATTGGCCTGTCTACGTGATTTTGACCTTGATTGCCATTGCGTTAGGATTTGGGGCTGCCTACATCGTGGGTGCAAAGGGCTCGACCCCCGCCTCCGCAATCAGCGAAGAGGTGGAGCAAGAACAGAGTACGGGTGCCGATGGGATTCCTGAGTCCGAGCAGGCAATCGTTGATGGTGGATCTTCGTCTGCAGAGTAGATGCGGCGATTTAAATGATTGAAAGCGGGCGAGCCAGGGGACTGGCTCGCCCGCTTTTTCATCGCGCTAGCGCTTCTTTGGGATCGACCTAAGGCGAGCGAACCATAGGGCTGCGGCACCCGAGGTCAGGAGCGCGGTGATGCAAGCGGCGATGGGAACTGATCCTGTTGCCGGTAGGTCCTGCGGTAGGGTACAGCGTTGAATGACGCTGTCCTCGTCATGTGACTCAAGTTTATCGCCGCCACCGTTGCGGCAAAGATCGACGCGCGCGCTGTTGGTGAGTGCGGTTTGGGGCGTATAAGCCGACGTTGCCTGCATGTGTACGACTGCGCCCCGAGCGTCTGTGCCAAGGATTGCTTTGGCATCGTCAAGGTCGTCGTGCTCATCTTTGAGATCATCGCGGGTCCAAGAATCCGCATCGCTTCGAGTCGTAAAGTCGGCGGCTACCGCACCGTATTCAATTCGAATGCCTGTTACGACGGTATTGGATGCAAGGTCGAGCTCTTCCGCCTCGAGTGTGGTGGATTCCGTGGTCGAGACATCCGCCTTCCAGAGGCGCCAGCCGTCGTAATCGACGAGGCGGCAGTCCTCACCAAGGCTCTCTTTTACTTCGTCGGACTCAAGCCAAGGATTTTCGTGTCCATCGTCAAGTGTCGCGTTCGCCGGCTCATCGACGTCTGTCGAGTCCAACGGCGTCGTGCGATACCACACGTTGCACAGACCGTTGAGGTCGCCGATGGCGACGGGGGTTTCGATTGAGATGAATCTCGCCGTGCCGTCTTTGGCGCACTCAAGATCATCGGTAATCGTAAACTCATCAACCCAAGTAGCGGAATCGTTTCGAGCGTCGATGGTATAGGAGAAAAGTCCATCCGTATTAGTTTGCGTCGCGGCGCGATTTTTACCATCGCCGTTAGCCAACAGGCCCTTTTCGATAGGTTGGACAAGTTCCTGACGCTTGTCGACCTGTCCCTTGATCTCGATGGGCGCATCCTTCATCGCGACGGTTTGGACTTCTCCCGTATCCTTTATTTCAAACGTTATCTCCTCAGCAAGGTCATAGGTCCGCGGAGACATCATTTCGCGCAACGAGTAGGTGCCGGGTGCAAGATGTTCGACGCGATGCGGCTTGTCGGATGAGGTCCAGGAGTCTATTTCGGTTTTATCGGGACCATATAAGGTGAGCTGTGCGCCTTCCACTTCTTGCTCACCGCTTGCATCGACCTTGGAGATATCAACCTTGGTGTAATCGTCGGATACGTTAAGCCGTGCTTCTACAACGGGTGTTTTCTGGTCGGCATAAGTAAGGTCGACAATATGGGTTGTCCGATCGAGCAAGAAGCCTGCCGGCGCTTGAGTCTCGACAACCTCGTAGCGTGCGGTGCCAAGTCCCAGCGGGAGGTTGTCCGCGCGTGCTTCTCCAGTTTCATCCGTCGTGACGGTAGCGACAGTCTCACCGTCGAGCGCGGCAATGCTACCGTCGGGGCGCACGATATCACTCGAGGCACGGATCTCAAAGACGGCGCCCGCGAGGCTGCTGCCGTCTATGGCATCGGTTTTAACGATCCTGATGTTTCCGGTCGCGGCGTGGTCATAATACGAGGCGATTGCAACGGGCGTTAGGTTCATGTCGGCGGGTATGTTTACCTCGATCTCCTCGCCGACAAGATAGGGCTCTTTGGCCGAGGTTTCGCGTACATAATAGGTGCCCGGCACGAGCGATTCGGGCA
The DNA here is from genome assembly GCA_958408685.1 of uncultured Collinsella sp. Classification (GTDB taxonomy): domain Bacteria; phylum Actinomycetota; class Coriobacteriia; order Coriobacteriales; family Coriobacteriaceae; genus Collinsella. Next base: position 29,210 of record CATYLC010000020.1, read on the forward strand.
GTGTGACGGTCCCGGTCGCGTCAGTCGTAAAGGTGTCCATTACGTTATGTGTTGGATACCAGCAAGTTTGTGAGACAGATTCGTGATTGCTGTCGAGTAGTTGGAAGGTGAATCCGGCTAGTGGAACAGAAGCGCCTGTTTGGGCATCGCGTTTTACAATCTGGAGATGCGTCGACAGAGCGTGGTTGTCCACGATATATTGAAGCTCGGCGCCGTTGGAAATCTGATTGGCCCCGACGGTCCATTCCCCTGCACGTTTAAAACCCTCGGGGACGGTTTCCGGAACCTCGCGAACCGTGTAGCCGGCACGGTCGTATGGGACGGCTCCGTGGACACCGGCGGGTCGCTTGCCTGCGCCGAACCATGCTTCGGGCTGATCTTTGGTGGAGGCAAAGCCATAGACGTTTGTGGTCAGTGTGCCAACAACCTGCTGAGAGCTGTTGCTGACAACCTCAAAGACAACACCTTCCGCCGGCTGCTCCAGGCCGGATTGGTCGCTATTGCCGTAATCCTTGAATTTGGAAATCTCAAGGTTAAACGCAATGGGGATATCGGAAACGCGAGATTCGATCTCGACCACGCCTGAATCGCCGAGCTGGTCGGCTCCAACGGTATAGGTCCAGCTGTCGTTGGATGGCAGGTAGCCCTCGGGGGCTTTTGATTCGTAGATGGTAAAGGTTCCTAAGGGGACATCGGCGAGGGTGGCCCGACCGCTTTCGTCGGTCGTGAGGATTTGTGCCCATCCAGGGGTTGATTGCGACACACACGTGAACTCTGCTCCTGCGAGTGAAGATCCCACCTGGGGGCCGGCATTCGTCGCGGCATCGAGTTTTACGATACGCAGATTGATGGTGCCGGGCTGTTCATCAATGGCGACCCGCCCGCCGTCATTCCCCGTGGTAAAGGCAATACGATCGTGGCGGGGGACATAGCCGGCCGGCGCCTTCGTTTCAACTAGGTAGTATGCCGTGTTGGGCAGAAGTGTTGCTTGCGCTCGACCGTTGCTGTCCATCTTGATGGTGCCGACACGCGCGCCGCTGGCGCTCTCAAAAATATCGAATGTTGCCCCGGTAAACTGATAGGTATTGTTTCCGCTGGTAATAACGGTGTTAGCAGACTGCTTTTGGAAGGAAACAGAGACCGCCGGCAGTACATAGAGCATGTCTTGACGTTTGCTGCCGCCCGATACGGCCCCTAGATAGCGTCGCGCGCGGTGCGGAGCGGCTTCGATGCTTCCTGATTTTGCGCTGTCGTGGAGCCACCGCGCAGCCGCAACGACTTCATTGTCGGCGGTAAAGTGTCCGCTCTTGGTTTTACCCTGAGCGGTCGTGTAGGAGTAGGTGCCGTCGACATGGGTAGTGCCGTTGAGCATCCATACGGCAAGCTGGGTGGCGGCGCGGGCGCGATCGGGTGAAAGATGGTAACCGCCAAACGACGTGGTGGTGGGATATCCGTGACAAACGATTGCCGCGAACTCGTCGTCGAGCCACACCCAGCCTTGATCAAAGTTGAGCCATGGGCCGCCCGGTTTGGTGGGGCCGGGGCGCTCCTGGTTCATGCAGTAGGCAATCGAGGTGTCTTGAGCTTCATACTTGCCGATGAAGAAGGGCCCACAATCATCGCTAATAGTGCGGAAGCCGAGCTGGTCGTAGCCATCGACGGCAAATGCGGCTCCCGGTGCCAGGCAGCCGAAAAGCAGGAAGAGGAGCAGGAGCAGCGGACCTGTTGCGATTGCGCTGTGGACAGAGTGCGTGGGTGCGTTGGACATGGCTGCTCCTTATCCCTCGTGCGCCGCACGGGGAGGCTGCGACGCGTAGGATGAGGCTACCCCCGAGGTTCATGCGGGTAAGTACCGGAGCCTGACCAAAAGCTTGCCCAATTCCTGACAAATTGAGCTCAAATACAACAATCAAGCAAAAGCGCAGGTAGAAGATAAGGAGAACAGGAGGTCAAAGGTCCTCATCTCCACAATTGACGCGATTTTCAAACGAATCTCCATAGCTAAAACAAGCATCGCCACCCTTGTATCGAACAAGACAACCGCGTTATACTATCCCCCACATATGCGGGCATCGCCAAGTGGTAAGGCATCAGCTTCCCAAGCTGACACTCGCGGGTTCGAGTCCCGTTGCCCGCTCCAGTAAAAAGCACAAGCACGGCACCATTACGGTGCCGTGCTTTTTTCAATAAAGCGCCGGGACTCGAACCCGACAGGGTGCGAGCGTAAAGCAAACGCGAAGCGTTTGTAGCGAGCAGGCGAAGGCGCCGACAGGCGCCTGAAGCCGGTGCGGATTTGCGAAGCAAATACGCGGATGTCCCGTTGCCCGCTCCATCGAGTGCGGGAGACATGGGGACGGCCAATTCAACAAAGTCTTCCCCCGCGGCTTCGTGAGGCTGAGGGGCTCGCCTGAAGCCGGTGCGGATTTGCGAAGCAAATGCGCAGATGTCCCGTTGCTCGCTCCAATTCCAAAATGTTAGGTTAATGCCTGCTGCCCATACTTGCACCTGCGCACGGTACAATGGATGGGTTACGACCAACGTGCCAATAACCAAAAAGGAGCCGCTATGATCGATCGCTATACCCGCCCGGAGATGGGACACATTTTCTCCCTCGAGAACAAGTACGCCATTTGGCAGGAGATCGAGGTCTTGGCCTGCGAGGCCCAGGCGGAGCTCGGCAAGATCGGTATTTCCAAAGACGAGGCCCAGTGGATCCGCGACCATGCCAACTTTGAGAAGGCGAAGGTCGATGAGATCGAGGAAGTCACGCGCCACGACGTCATTGCCTTCCTGACCAACATGAAGGAGTACATCGATGCCGATGTTCCCGAGGGCGACCCCAAGCCCAGCCGCTGGGTTCACTATGGCATGACCAGCTCCGATCTGGGCGACACGGCCCTGTGCTACCAGCTCACCCAGGCCTGCGACCTGATCATCGAGGACGTCAAGAAGCTCGGCGAGATCTGCAAGCGTCGCGCCTTTGAGGAGCGCAACACACTCTGTGCCGGCCGCACTCATGGCATCCACGCCGAGCCGATGACCTTCGGCATGAAGTTTGGCTCTTGGGCCTGGGAGCTCAAGCGCGATCTGGATCGTCTTGAGGACGCCCGCAAGAATGTTGCCTTTGGTGCCATCTCGGGCGCTGTCGGCACCTACAGCTCCATCGAGCCGTTTGTCGAGGAATATGTCTGCGAGCACCTGGGCCTGGTTCACGACCCGCTGTCCACGCAGGTTATTAGCCGCGATCATCACGCCTACCTCGCCGGCGTTCTCGCCACCACCGCGGCCACCTGTGAGCGCATCGCTACCGAGGTTCGCAATCTGCAGAAGACCGATACACTCGAGGCCGAGGAACCGTTCCGTAAGGGTCAAAAGGGCAGCTCCGCCATGCCGCACAAGCGCAACCCCATCACCATGGAGAAGGTCTGCGGCCTGTCGCGCGTCGTGAAGGCCAACGCGCAGGTTGCCTTCGACAACGTCGCCCTGTGGCACGAGCGTGACATTTCGCACTCCTCTGCCGAGCGCGTCGCCCAGGCCGACAGCTTCATCGCCCTCGACCACATGTTCCAGTGCCTCATTCGCGTTATCGACGGCCTGCAGCTGTACCCTGCCCGCATGATGGCCAACCTCAATAAGACCCGCGGCCTCATCTTCTCCTCCAAGGTGCTGCTCGCCCTCGTCGACACGGGCATCACCCGCGAGGACGCGTACGCCATTGTGCAGGAGAACGCCATGGCAACCTGGCACGAGGTACAGGATTGTGTCTCCGGCCCCACCTTTAAGGAACGTCTCGAGGCCGACCCGCGCTGCACCGTCAGCCAGGAGAAGCTCGACGAGATTTTTGATCCATGGGACTTCCTCACTCGTATCGACACAGTCTTTGATCGTCTGGAGCAGCTGAGCTTCGAGTAGGTTCGGGCATAACGTTAGCTTTTTAGGGCGCTTTGCTGGTAATGTGTGTTGCCGGCAAAGCGCCTCGTTGCATTTAGGGAAAGACGGGGATAATAGTCGTCTCGAATAACATTCTGAGAGGGGATCGCATGATTTCGTTTGATTACAAGCCTCAGGGCGTGTGTGCTCGCAATATTCACCTTGACCTTTCCGATGACGGCAACAAGGTGATGGGCGTTGAGTTTACCGGCGGCTGCGATGGCAATCTCAAGGCTATCTCCAAGCTGGTCGAGGGCGCTCCTGCCGATCGCGTAATCGAGGTTCTCGCCGGTAATACCTGCGGTATGAAAAAGACCTCCTGCGCCGACCAGCTTACACGCGCTATCGAGGTCGCTCGCGCCGAGATCGCCTAATGGGTATCGCCGATCACATCAAGAACGGAATATCGCGTCGCGGCTTTGTACTCGGTGGGGCTGCCGCGGGCGCTGCCACGGTGCTTGCCGGATGCTCGAAAAAAACGGGCACCAGCGATGATGCCGCCGGCGAGCCGCAGGTTATCAAGGACGATTCCAAAATCATCTCGATTACGGATGAGTACGAGGCAGTCGACATCGATCTTGAGCCGGCGGCGTCATGGACGCTGCCTCTGGGTACGCTGCTGTACTACTGCGACGGCGATTACGCCGCGGCGATGATGGCGCCCGCATCGGCACTGCACGCCAACACACTCGGTGTGCTCAACCTGGGCGATGGCTCGCTTACCACATTAATCGAGGATCCTATCGAGGGCACGGGATATGCATTCTACGATGTCCGTGCCGGCGACAGCGTATTCGCGTGGGTTGAGATGAACTTTGCCAATTCATCGTGGAAGCTCTACGGTCAAAATCTGTCGGGTGCTTCGCTCTCTGGCGACGTGGTTGAGCTCGATCGAGGTGGCAAGGACTATGATCCGCCGCTGTTTACGGCGTTCGGGTCATCAGTCATCTGGTATAAAATGCCCTCGGCAGGTGGCAATAAAACGAGTAGCGATTCGTTTTGCTATCGTCGCTCGCTTGATGAATCCAAGGCCGAGACAATTTGGAAATCGACGGGTCGCTTTGCATCGGCCCCGCGCGCGAGCGACGGCATTTTGACCATCTCGCCGCGTGTCCGCAACGACGAGGGCGTCTACTACGGCATAACGGCAATCGATCTGACCGACGGCAACAACACCAAGCGTGCCCAGTTGGTCCTTCCTTCGTCAGTTTCGCCTTTCGAGGCCGTATATATGGGCGATACCTTCGTGTTTTCTATCGAGGCGGCCTATAGTGGCGTGGGCAGCCTGGGCAATATGGGCACGTATATCGGTAATGAGGGAGGGCCGTACCTCTTCCTGTCACGCGAGCCGCTCGCATGTGCGGCTGGCAAGAAGAATAAATACCTTGTTAAGGTACAGGCGTCGCATTTCCTGATCGACACCTCTGCCAAGACCTATGGCTCGCTGCTGTCGCCCGACCGCGCTTTGGAGTATGGCGATTATCCAGCTACGGCGGGAAAATCGAACTCATTCCTTACGTACGCCACGGTGCGCAACAGCCAGGGTATACCAGAGACGGTCACTGCACGCCTATTCTCTCTTTAAGCTTAGAGGGGTTAAAAAGGCGCCAACAGGGGAATAAACGCGTTGTAATTGTGAGTACCGCCCGCCGAGCTGCCGCGTCATAGCGGCATCCGGCGGGCTCAGGTGCGTTAAAATGGGCTTGTTCTTAGCTAATTGAGACAGGGGGGCCGTGTTATGGCTTCAGATGCAAAAAAGATTCTGCTGGTCGAGGATGAGAAGGCAATCCGTGACGCCGTCGCTGCCTATCTCGAGCGCGAAGGCTACTGGGTTGTGGGCGTCGGCGACGGCCAGTCCGCGATCGAGGAGTTTGAGAAGCATCAGTTCGACCTGGTCGTGCTCGACCTTATGCTCCCCAAGATCCCCGGCGAGCGCGTTTGCCGCACCATTCGCGATACCTCGGATGTCCCCATCATCATGCTGACGGCTAAGGGCGAGATCGAGGACCGTATTATCGGTCTTGAGCTCGGCGCCGACGACTATCTGATTAAGCCGTTCTCGCCGCGCGAGCTCGTCGCCCGCGTTCGCGCTCTGTTCCGCCGTGCCCATCAGGCCGACGAGCCCGCCGTCGAGGTACTCGACTTCGGCGATCTGGTCATCGATATCTCGGGCCACAAGATCTTGGTCGAGGGCAAGGAAGTCGATCTGACGGCTTCCGAGTTCAAGCTGCTCACCACGCTTGCCCGTCATCCCGGCCGTGTGTATAACCGCATGGAGCTGGTCGAGAAAGTGCTCGGGTATGACTTTGAGGGCTATGAGCGCACCATCGATAGCCACGTGAAGAATCTTCGCGCCAAGCTGGGCGATGATCCCAAGAAGCCCAAGTGGCTCTACACCGTCCATGGTGTCGGCTATCGCTTCGAGGCTCCGGCCAAGACCGATAAGTCGGACGAGAAATAGGGAAATCACATATGACACCTGCGCGCTTTGAAATCGGACAAAAGCACAAGCAGGAGAGCGAGGCGGGTTCCAAGGCTAGTTGGAACACGCCTCGTTCCGATTCACGGCCAACGATGAGCTATCCCTCGCGCATGGCACTTGCTTTTGCTCTGACATCGCTCATGACGGTATTGGTGCTGGTGGGCGTTGTCTCTGTTGTGTGGGGCACGGTCTTTTCGGATTACACACGCTCCAATATCGTCGAAATCGCAAATTCCGCTGCCGAGAAGTTGGCGACCTCATATGAGGAAAACGGCTCTTGGACCGCGGGAGAACTGCGCACGGTCGCAACGTCGAGTTTGGTTTCCGACGATCTGGGCATGCAGGTCGTCAATAAAAAGGGTGTGATCGTTTATGACGATTCCTGGCCCTCGGCAAGCGCCACCGCCGATGTACGCGAAAACCAGGCTACGACCGACGACACGAGCGGCAAGAGGGTATCGCATAGCCCGGTCTCGTCTGCTCCAACCGACTCCGATAGCGTTGCTAACGTCGAGATTGTAACGTCTTCCGGCGAGCATGTCGGACAGGTAAAGCTGTGGGCCATCGGCTCCGACGCTCTGCTCACCAAGGCGGACTCTGCGTTTAGGGAGAAGACCTTTAACGCCATGGCCCTCGCCGCGGTTGTTGCAATCTGCATTTCGGTCGTTATCGGATCGCTCGTGTCGCGCATGCTCACCAAACCGATTCATCGCATCACCAGTACCGCAAAGCAAATCCGTGACGGCGACCTGTCGGCTCGCACGGGGCTGCGCGGTGATGACGAGATCGATCAGCTGGGTGAGACCTTCGATGAGATGGCCACCTCGCTCGAGAAGGATATGAAACACGAGAAGCGCCTGACCTCAGACGTTGCACACGAGCTTCGCACGCCGCTTATGGCCATGCTCGCAACGGTCGAGGCCATGCAGGATGGCGTGTATCCCACCGACGATGAGCATTTGGAGACCGTTGCTTCCGAGACGCGTCGCCTGGCTCGTCTGGTGCAGCAGATGCTCGACCTATCGCGTATGGAAAACAGCACGGCTCCGCTCAATCTAGAACCGGTGGACATGGTTCCGTTCGTGCGATCGATTGTGAACGGCCAGGAGCGTCTGTTTGCCGACCGTGACCTTCGTCTTCGCTTTGCAGATGAAACCCAAGGGCACGACGATGTCGTCGAGGCCGATCCCGACATGATCACGCAATGTGTTATCAACCTCATGAGCAACGCCATGCGCTACACCCCCGAGGGCGGTTGGGTCGTGGTGTCGGTGCTCAGTGACCGCAAGCACGTCAGCATTGCCGTTTCTGATACCGGCATCGGTATTGCCAAGGACGATTTGTCGCGCATCTTCGGGCGGTTTTGGCGCGCCGATGCCAGCCGCGCCCGCGAAGCTGGCGGCCTGGGCGTTGGCCTCGCCGTGACCAAGCAGATCGTCGAGCGTCACCATGGCTACATATCCGTGGAGTCGGAGCTTGGAAAGGGTACGACTTTTACAATTCATCTGCCCCGCGAGCACACGGCAGACGCGGCATCTACTACAATGGAGCACTAGCTTTTCGCTATTCGGTGAAGGAGGGGCCGCGTCCCTGCCGCTCCGAGTTTGCGAAAACATGCGGGAAAGAACCCGCATTTCTGTCGTATTTAGGTAAGGAGTGACTCACGTGACAACGATGGAGCGTCGTCCGGATTCCCGTGGCAAGGTTCGTGATATTTACGATGCCGGTGAAAACCTGCTGATGGTCGCCACCGACCGCATTTCTGCGTTCGACTTCATTCTTCCCGACGAGATTCCGTTTAAGGGAGAGGTACTCAATCGCATCTCGGCATTCTGGTTCGATAAGTTTGCCGACATCGTCCCCAACCATCTCGTTTCCATCGACCCGGCGGATTTCCCCGAGGAGTTTGCTGAGTATCGTGACTACCTCGCTGGCCGCGCCATGCTGGTTAAGAAGGCCCAGACGATTCCTATCGAGTGCATCGTCCGCGGCTATCTGACCGGTTCGGGCAAGAAGACCTACGACGAGAACGGCACCGTCTGCGGCATCCAGCTGCCTGAGGGCCTGACCGAGGCTTCCAAGCTTCCTGAGCCGCTGTTCACGCCGTCCACGAAGGCCGAGATCGGTGACCACGACGAGAACATCTCGTTCGAGCGTTGCTGCGAGATCGTGGGCGAGGACATCGCCACGCAGATTCGTGACCTTTCCCTCAAGATCTACAAGGCCGCTGCCGAGTACGCCGCGACCCGTGGCATCATCATTGCCGACACCAAGTTCGAGTTTGGTGTTATTGATGGCAAGGTCACGCTGATCGACGAGTGCCTCACGCCCGACTCCAGCCGTTTCTGGCCTGCTGCCAGCTACGAGGAGGGCAAGATCCAGCCTAGCTACGACAAGCAATTCGTCCGCAATTGGCTCAAGGCCAACTGGGATATGACGGGGGAGACCCCGCACCTGCCCGCCGAGGTCATCGATGGCACGTCCGAGCGCTATCGCGAGGCCTTCCAGATCATCACGGGCTCCCAGTTCACAAGCATGAAGGAGAACGCATAAGTGAGTACCCGTAGCGCCACGAACAAGCGCACGCAATCCCACGAAGTTACCGGGGTTGCGCGCAAGTCTGCCGCATCTGCTAAGCCCGCCCGCCAAGCAGCGAGCTCCGTTCGCGTCGTGCCGGCTTCGTCTAAGGCACGCCGCAAAGAGCTCGAGAAGGGCGAGAACCTCGAGGGCCTCTCTAAAGAGGAGAAGCGCGCCCGCAAGGCTAAGCAGCGCGCCAAGGAGGACCGCATCTATACGGTGTCGAATATCCTCCTCAAGCAGGACGAGGACTACACCAGGCGCCGTCGCATCTGGTGGATTGTGCTCGCCATTGGCATGGTGCTCGTCGTGGCAATTTGGGCCTCGCTGTACTTCGCTCCCGCTGGCATGGTGTCCAGCCCTGTCCAGATGGTCGGCATTGTTTTGTCCTACGTCATCATTTTGGGCGACTTTATCTATGACTTCGCTCGTATTCGTCCCTTGCGCAACATGTACCGCGCGCAGGCCGAGGGCATGTCCGAGAACAAGCTCAACGCTCTTATTGAGCGCGCGGCTGCCGAGGAGGACAAGAAGGACTCCAAGAAGAAGTAGCGTTTGCATACATACTTATCGCTAAGATATAAGGCGCGTCGTTTTTGCGGCGCGCCTTTTTACTGTTCTATAGATAGATGGAGTGGCACATGATTCGAGCTGCCCTGACGGTCGAAGAGGCTCTGGAGGGCATGAAGGCCCTGGAGCCCAAGATTAAAAACTACGCGCGCCTGGTCGTCCGCAAGGGCGTAAACGTCAAGCCCGGCCAGGAGGTCGTCGTTCAGTCTCCGGTCGAGTGCGCGCCGTTTGCGCGCGTGGTGGTCGCGGAGGCCTATGCTGCCGGCGCCGGCCACGTGACGGTCATTTGGGCCGATGATGCCGTGACGAGGCTCACGTACGAGCATGTCGAGAAAAGCTATTTTGAGCAGACGCCCGAGTGGAAGCGCATACAGCTGGATTCCTTGGCCCAGGATGGTGCCTGCTTTGTCTTTATCGAGGGTGCGGATCCTGCAGCCCTCAAGGGCATCGATCCAGCCAAGCCGGCCGCGGCATCCAAGGCGAGGAATACGCAGTGCAAAGTTTTCCGCCGTGGACTGGATTACAACATCAATCCGTGGTGCATCGCCGGCGCTCCGGTCGTGGCATGGGCGCACGAGGTGTTCCCGGGAGACGCCGATGAGGTTGCAATCTATAAGCTGTGGAATGCGATTCTGCACACCGCGCGCGCCGATGGCCAGGACCCGGAGAGCGACTGGGAACTCCATGACGCCGCATTCGAAAAGAACCTGCGCTTCCTGAACGACAATCGTTTCGACTACCTGCACTACACCGCGGCAAATGGAACCGATTTGACGATTGGCATGACGAAGGGTCACGAGTGGGCCGGCGGCAAGGGCAAGACGCCCGATGGACACCCCTTCTTCCCCAACATTCCCACCGAGGAAGTCTTCACCTCGCCCGATCGCATGCGCGCCGACGGTATCGTGTATTCTGCCATGCCGCTCATCCACCACGGCAATAAGGTCGACGATTTTTGGATTAAGTTTGAGGGAGGCCGCGTGGTGGACTACGACGCCCGTGTGGGCAAGGCAACGCTCGCGAGCATCATTGACACCGACGAAGGTGCCGCTCATCTGGGCGAGGTCGCGCTCATCTCCAAGAACACGCCGATCCGCGAAAGTGGTGTTCTGTTCTACGATACGCTCTATGACGAGAACGCTAGCTGCCATCTCGCGCTAGGTGTAGGTTTCCCCGAATGCATCGAGGGTGGGTATGACATGTCCAAGGAGGAGCTCCTGGAGCATGGCGTTAACGTCTCGAGCACGCACGTCGATTTTATGATCGGCACGGACGACATCGATATTACGGGCATTACGCCTGATGGACGTGAAGTTGTGATTTTCCAGAACGGCCAATGGAGTTGGGAATAGTCCCAGACCGTGGTACAATGCCACCCGCGGGCCGTTAGCTCAGCTGGCAGAGCAGGGGACTTTTAATCCCAAGGTCCAGGGTTCGAACCCCTGACGGCCCACCCAAAGATTGTTGAGACGGTCAACTTCGGTTGGCCGTCTTTTTTGTCGCCCTTTCATGGGTTCGAACCCGTCGGGGCGCGGAGCTGAGTAAACGCGTGAGCGTTTGCCAGCGCAGCGCGCAAGGCGCGAAAGCGCCGCAGCGGCCGCCTGCGAAGCAGGCTGAACCCCTGACGGCCCACCCAAAGATTGTTGAGACGGTCAACTTCGGTTGGCCGTCTTTTTTGTTGCCGGTGCACGGGTTCGAACCCGAACTTCTCTATATATAAGAACGCTTGGCGAACAAAACCCGCCTTTTACCGATGGGAAACAAATAGCTGATGCCTTTGGGGTAAAGTAGCGCTCCAGAGATGACCGATGTCTCAATACTCATAAAACAGTTGGTCATCGCCAATATCAGAAGCCAATGCTTCAGTTATAACCTCAGGGACGCGACTGAGGGACATATTCATTTGTGAACAAAATATGGAGTGCCAGATTCCCGCCCCCGGGGCCCCTCCGGTCTGGCAATATATCTCCTTGCCGCGCGGCCCGGTGGAACCGGATCAGCCGCGAGGGCGTGCACCTTGAGAACCGGATACTGCGAGGATGGACACTCACTTCAGTGTCGCATCCGGGCAGACATCGAACCATTTGAAATGGTCTAACTTGGATTTGT
>CATYLC010000021.1 GCA_958408685.1 uncultured Collinsella sp.
CGAGATAGCCCTCCTGGTCGAAATGCATGATCTCGATCTTCTCGGTTTCCTTCATTTGTCTCTCCTTTCTGGGGTTGTTTCCACATCCCCCATGCCAACGGGCATCAAAACCCGCTTACATTCCGTAACACTCAGCCGCTTTGGCCTTAAGCGCATTGACTGACTCTTCGTAGCCCTCTGCCTTGACCTCCATTTGCTTGGAGACGGCATCGAGATACGGGTGAACGTCCCATGACTTCAGACGCTCGGCGATTATTGCCGCAATCGTCTGGAAGAACACGAGATTGGGAATTGCGCTGAGCAGCGGAGCCACCTGAGGCACCACAACCTCGTGAGCCCCGCCCTTGGGATGGGCCGTGAGCAGCACCGTTTTTGTCGTAACGTTCGATAGCGCATCGGCGATATTCGCAAGACGCTCCGACCCCTGCGGATCGTCGACAATAAACACCAGATAGCCCGGAACGATCTGCATCTCGGGACCGTGGACGAACTCCTCGCCTTCGTGATGCATGGCAGGAATCTTGATGGTCTCGCTCAGCTTGAGCGCTGCCTCCTCGGCAACACCATAGTTGGGGCCGTTGCCGACGACCATAGCGGGCACGTGCTCAGAAAGCTCGAGCATGTGGTCTTGAACATATGCCTCGGCTGTCTCGCACATGGTGGCGTTGGCTCGAATGGCCTCGCGCAGGTCGTCAAGACGTTGGGCAACGCCCTCGACATCAATCGTTCCGCACGCTTGACCGCCGTAGATGCCAAAGAGCACCAGGTACTCGACGAGGACCTCGACGCCCAAGGTCACAAAGTCCACCGACTCGACGCCCACGCCGTAGTCAAGAACGATGTCAGTGTGCTCCTTGATGGGAGCCTCGACATTTGCCGTGAGCGCAACCGCAGGCATATCGTGCGCGCGCATGTAATCGAGCGCCGCAATCGTATTGGTCGAATAGCCGCTCTGAGAGACGGCGATGTTGAGCGCATGCTGCGGATAGATGTGCTCAAAATCGACGAAGGCCTCGGGCGTCACAACGGATACCTGCATCTGCAGCGCGTCTTGCAGGTAATCGCGGGCGCAATCGGCGGCATGGCGCGACGAACCCGAAGCAACGATGCGCAGTGCGTTAAAAGAACCAGACTGGAAAATATCAACGAGCTGCGCTACCAACTCAGACGAACACTCGAGGTTCTCTCCCATACGCACATGGGCGAGTTGAACGTAATCGAGCATCTTCATCGTCTCACCTCCCAATAAATCATTAGTATTTGATACCAATCACGATTACAAGTTACGTCTTTTTGATACCTCTTTGTCGATTAATTTATTCCCTTCGGTGAACGGTCGATTTTGAGCCCTGTAAGGTTGTATATACAGCTGGCTCAACGGTCAGGATCGTTTAGTTTTCCCAGCCGTTATACAAAAACACCAGCTAGTACGTATAGGTGTATCCACCCGCATCGCCGCGGTTAAATGACTTGACGTACTCAATTACTTGGCCACTCGCGTCGTAACTCACGCACTCCAGCAGCAGGGCAAGGTCACCTTGCTCCAACCCAAGCAGACCGGCGTCTCGTGCGCCCAGCGCTTCGATATCGAGCTTTTCCTGTGCCATGACCGGCTTTCGACCCAACATCTCATAGGTCTCGTACAGACTGAACACCGACACGTCGATTTCTTCGATGGTCGGGAACAGCAGACAGGGGATCAGCGCCATCTCAATCGATACGGGATCGCCGTTAATGCAGTTCAGACGTCGCATGGAATAGAGCAGGTCGTCCTCGGCAATGCCAAATAGGTCAGCGTAGTATGGCCCCGCATAACGCTTGGAGCGCGCCAGAATGCGGACGGACGGTTCGCCGCCCGAGGCGCGAACCGATTCACGGAAGCCGGCCGTACGCTCAAACGCAACGGGCACCTTCTGTGCCACGAAGGCACCCTTTCCGCGGACACGGCGAATCTGGCCGCGACGAACTAGCTCGTCCACGGCGCTCCGGATAGTCAGGCGTGTCGTGCCAAACTCCTCGGCAAGCTCATTTTCGGACGGAATCATCGAACCCGTGGGGTATATTCCGCGCTCGATACGCTCCTCAATGCGACGTCGAATGCGTATATAAACCGGGGTGGCATCTACTGTTTCAGCCATTGTTCACCTGCCACGCTCCTCATGCCGTTCTCTTCGCCGTTATCGGCAAAGCGGAACTTTGTGGGCAAAATCACCGATTTGCAATGCTCCACAAAACGCATGTCCTTATCCAATTCGATCGTGCTCTCATAGAACACCGGCGTTCCCTCTTCTTGCTGGAGCAGCTCGGCCTCTTCGGCGTTCAAACGCGAGATGGAGATATGCTCACGTCCATGCTCAACACGCACGCCACCTTCTTTGAGCAAGACATCGTAAAGGCTCTCGCACTCAAAATCGTGCTCGATAAGCGATGGGCACAGGGACAGGTTAACGTGAGCCGTCTCGATTGACGCCGGCTCGCCCTCAATAAGTCGAACGCGCTGCATGCGGAGCAAGGGAGCGCCTACAGCCACCCCAAGCTTGTCGGCAAGCGCCTCATCCGCCTCGATGGTCCCGGTGGAAACCAGACGAGAAGAGGGGTGCAGGCCGGCAGTCCGCACAGCATCGGAAAAGTTATACGTTTCCTGGAAGATGTTCAGCGGCTTGGGAGGACAAACATACGTGCCCGATCCGCGACGGCTCTCGAGCGTTCCACACGAGATAAGTCGCGTGATACCGGCACGCAACGCCGTACGCGAAACGCCAATCTCTTCGCACAGCACGCGCTCGGCCGGCAGGCGATCGCCGCCGGCAAGCTGATGGTGCTGGATATACCAAAGAATTCCCTCAACAGCACGATCTTTGGGGGGAATTGCATAAGATTCGCCTGCCATTGCACAGACTCCTCATTCAGACACGTATGCCGCCAAAATTAGGCCAGCCCTCCCATGGCATCAAATTCGGCCTTGATCTTCTCGGCGACATTCCGATACGACTTATATAGGCTTGAATCGCGTTTGACTTCGTCGGTCATAACGGGAATCTCTAATTTGGAAACCTCGTCTTTTCCCGTCTGAACCGCCACAACAACGCCCATACCAAGACACATATTACGCTTGGCAGCGTTTATTTTCGCCGCCTTGGCAGGATTTGCCAGGATACGCTGGGCAAATTCCTGTTTTGAAGCCACTTCCTCGGCCTCCGGATTGCCCGCCTCGGCTACTTCGCACTGCAACACGTCCGCATAGTCAAAAATCTTCGGCTCGCCACCGCGTTGATGCACAGCCCACTTGCGGCGCGTGGCATCCTGGTAGATAGCCGGCAAAAATGTAAACCGCGGCGGGTCCAAAATCGTATCCGTGATGGTAAACACATCGGGATCAAAGGCATCCTGCGGGTTTTTCTTCTTGAACAGCCCCATATCAGCCTCCCGTACTAGCATTAAACAACTCATGCTGAATATAGCACCAATTTCAAGCCACTGCTTTATCGCATCGGTGCGCGGCGTCTATGGCTCGCCCAGCGGAAGAGTTCACGGACGAGGGCCGGGGTGCCTGCCGGCAAATAGCGGACACTCCGCATGCAATCTATGCAAACAAGCAAGTACGCTTAGCTACATTCGGTAAGCTCGAGCACGCTGTCCTTAACGATAAGCGCCGGCTCCAGAACGACCTCTTCGGCACGTCTACCGCCCCTACCGGCAAGACGCTTGGACATGCAGCCAAAAGCATGCTCCGCAAGGACACCAGGATCCTGCTCGATCGCGGTCAGCGCCGGCTCAAAGAGAACGTCGGCCGCCGAGTTGTCATAGCTTACGACCGAGATATCGCCCGGAATGCTCTTCCCCATCTCGTGCAAGCGCTTGAGCAGACCGAGGGCAATGTTATCCGAGCTTGCGAACACGGCGGTGGCGTCAGTTGCGAGCACCGCCTCCGAGGCCTCGTATGCGCTCGGAATGTAGTACTCGCTCTCAAACTCCAAACGCGCGTCAATAGGCAGCCCCACCTCGCGCAGCGCACGCTCATAGCCGGCAAGACGCTTACGACCCGTATTGGAACGGCGCGCATTAACCAAGCAGGCAATGCGACGGTGCCCCTGCTCGATCAAGTAGCGGGTAGCCATGTAGCCACCCATCTCGTGGTCGAACATCACCTTGTCGCACTCGAGCCCCTCAATGGCACGGTCGACCATTACCGCCGGGATGGGTAGATGGCTGACCTCTTCGCGCAGGGCGCGGTCGTCGGAGAACTCGTCACCCACGACCAAGAACACACCATCGACGCCGCGCGTCACTAGCTGGCGCAGGAGCTCCAGATCGTCCTCGGCACTTCCGCCCGAGCTGGTAATAAAGAGCGCATAGCCGTCCTCGCGGCAGCGCTTTTCCAAGCTGCCGGCGAGCGAAGCAAAAAAGCGGCTCTCGATGTTAGGGACGATAAGGCCAAGCGTGCGCGACTCGCGCATGACCAGGCTACGCGCGATCTGGTTAGGAACATAATGATTGCGCGACGCGACCTCTTTGATGCGCTTGCGGTTTTCTTCCGAGATGCGACAAGGCCGATTGTTGAGAACAAGCGAGACCGACGAAGGGGAAAGCCCCACCTCCTGGGCAATCTGCTTGAGAGTAACTTTGTTGCCCATCTCGCTCCTTCCGAATATTCGCGCAATCTCTTAAAAGTATAGCGACCGTCCCTCTACCTCGATGATAAACACTTTACCAATCCGGTAGACGGCTGTTTTATCGCCGCGATTGGTGCAAAGCAACCTGACCCCTTTGCACCATGTGATGCATTGGGGTCAGGTTGCTTTGCACCAAATCCATCCGGGTGGGGTATATTGCATTCGATTGATGAAAACGACCACCAACCATAAGGCGGATATTCGTATGCACGAAAATGACTTTTTTAACGAGGACCTGCTCTGCGCGCTCGCCGGTGTTGCCGGCGAGGACAACGTGCTCATGAGCGAGCCCATGCGCGAGCACACCACGTTTAAGATCGGCGGCCCGGCCGACGTCTTTGTCACGCCCGATACCGAGCAGGGACTCGTCGCCACGCTTGACACCTGCTACCGCTGCGATCTGCCGCTCACCATTGTGGGCAACGGTTCCGACCTGCTCGTCGGTGACAAGGGTATCCGCGGTGTCGTCGTGGCACTGGGCGAAGGCCTCTCTAACATCACCGTCGACGGCACGCATGTTACGGCAGCAGCCGGCGCCTTGCTTTCCGATGTCGCCGCGGCTGCCGCCGAAGCCTGCCTCACCGGCATGGAGCCCCTCTCGGGCATCCCCGGCTCGGTCGGCGGCGCCTGCTATATGAACGCCGGTGCCTACGGCGCCTGCATGGCCGATGTTTTGGAGTCCGTGCGCGTCTATAAGCCCGCCCGCGCGCTCGACGACGGCACCCGCGGCAGCGGCAATATCATTGAGTTCGATGTCGACGAGCTTAACCTGGGCTATCGCAAGAGCCGCATCGCCGACGACGGCTTTATCGTGCTCTCTGCCACCTTTCACCTTGCCCCGGGCAACGCCGCGATGATCAAGGCCGACATGGACGACTACCGCCAACGCCGCGAGGACAAGCAGCCACTCGACATGCCGAGCGCCGGCTCCACCTTCAAGCGCCCCGAGGGCCACTTTGCCGGCAAGCTCATCATGGATGCCGGTCTGCGCGGCCACGCTATCGGCGGCGCCCAGGTGAGCGAGAAACACTGCGGCTTCATCGTCAACGCCGACCACGCCACCGCCGCCGACGTCGACGAACTCATCCGCCACATCCAAGCAACCGTCAAAGACCAATTCGACGTAGACCTACAACCAGAAGTCCACCGAGTAGGCGAATTCCTCTAAAAAGAAGGCCCCAAAAGGGGCCTTCACCATATTTATTCAGATAACCCAGTCCGGCGTGTGACGTATTGGACCCGAGAGGTCCGTGGCTGCCCGAAAGGCATTAGGTTGATCGCGAGTTCCGCACGAGCCGGAGAGCACTTAATGTGCTCTCCGTGCGAGCAGGACTGTCCGAGCAGGCAACCTAATGCCTTTCGGGCAGCCACGGACCAACTTACTTCAAACCACCGTTACGACAGCGCAATACCGCCGAGCCAGCCCCAACGCACGCCAGAGCCAGTGCCATAGAAGCTAATAAACGAATCGAGCGACTTCGATGTAATGGCGCCCTCGTTGCTCATAACGATGCCGCCGCCAACGTAGATACCCACATGACCGTAGATAAGGCCCGGAGCGCCCGTGCCGCTGTGCGAGGAATCGGCCACGATCATGCCCACCTGCAGCGCCGAGCGGTCGGAGCTATAGCACCAGGCGTTGAACATGTCGCAGGCGTTGCCGCCAAAGTAGCCAACGCCGGCGTTACGGAAGACATTGGTGACCCACGCCGCGCACCAGTTCTGACCCGGCGAAGGCGTGGAGTAGCACGCGTTGACGACGGCCTGTTGCTTGCCCGAGCCGGCATTCTGCTGCGGAGTTCCGGGCGCATACGATCCGCCACCCGAGCTCGAACCACCCGAGTAGGAATTGTTCTTGTTCGCGGCGGCCGCGGCAGCGGCGGCCTTCCTAGCGGCCTCCTCGGCCTGGGCGGCAGCGAGAATCTCGGAATCACGCTGAGCCATGAGCTCCTTGACATCGTCAGAGAGGCCGTTCAGAACCGTCTGGACTTCCTGCTGCTTGGCCTGCATGTCCTGCATCTGGGCAGTCTGCTGGTCCTTGAGCTTCTCTAAGTCGGCCTTCTGCGACTCGAGCTCGGTCTTTTGCGCATCGAGCTCTTCCTGGATGGTCTGAATGTCCTCGATGGCGTCGCGGTCGCTCTTGTTGATCTTCTCAACGTAATGCGCGTTGGCGACGAGTTCCTCAAACGAGCCAGAGGCCAGCAGCAGCGACAGGATGTTCGTGCCGCCGGACTTGTAGCTGGCGGCCACGCGATCGGAAAGGTCGTTGCGCTTCTTCTTGAGCTCGGCCTTCTTTTCATCGATCTGGGCCTGCGTGTCGTCAATCTTGCCCTGGACATTCTCGATGTCGTTGAGGGTCTGGGCATTCTTGTTGGCCAGCGCCGCATACTCATTTGCGATGCTGTCGAGCTGGGCCTGAACCTCGTCGAGCTGGGCCTGGGCGGCATTCAGTTTATCGGTGGTTTCTTTGGAAGCCTCCGCCGCATGGGCGCGAGCGGGCAGGCCAAAAAGAACTGCCGCAGAAGCGGCGCCGAACAGGGCCTTGAGGGCAGTGCGGCGCGAGAGCTCCTGGGAAAGGATGGAATCGCTGTTTGGTGACATATGTACTCCGTTACATGCTTATTTATATGTCGCTCAACTCATACATATTAGCGTACATATGGCGCGTCCCAACGATTTCCACGAACGGCAGGAAACTGCAAGGTCGGCGGCTCGTAAGCAAATACCAAAGATCAGGTTATGCGTACGCAAGCTCTGTTATGAGTACGTTAACATAATCCTCTGCTTTTCCTACAGCGCACGATTTGGGCGTCCCCGCCTGCGCTATACTCCCCTCTAGAAGTGTTCCTGATTCGATAGGAGACTGCATGTCCAAAGCACTCGACCCCAAAGACACCTGCGTCCTCGTTACCGGTGGCGCCGGCTTTATCGGCTCGCACACCGTCGTTCAGCTGCTCGAGGGTGGCTACCAGGTCGTCATCGTCGATGATCTCTCCAACTCCAGCGCCGTCGCCGTCGACCGCGTCAAGACCATCGTGGGCGACGAGGCCGCCAAGAACCTCACCTTCTACGAGGCCAACGTGCTCGACCGCGATGCGATGAACAAGATCTTCGATACCCATCAGATCGACCGCGTCATCCACTTTGCCGGCTTTAAGGCCGTCGGCGAGTCGGTGAGCAAGCCCGTCGAGTACTACCACAACAACATCGAGAACACCCTGGTGCTCATCGACGTCATGCGCAACCATGGCTGCAAGTCCATCATCTTCTCGAGCTCCTCGACCGTCTACGGCGACCCGGACAACCCGCCCGTCACCGAGGAGGATCCTAAGAAGCCCGCGACCAACCCCTATGGTTGGACCAAGTGGATGATCGAGCAGATCCTTATGGACGTCCACACCGCCGACCCCGAGTGGGACGTCGTGCTGCTCCGTTACTTCAACCCCATCGGCGCTCATCCGTCGGGCCTGATCGGCGAGGACCCCAAGGGCATCCCCAACAACCTGGTGCCCTATGTCGCCCAGGTCGCCGTGGGCAAGCTCGAGGCCGTTCAGGTCTTTGGCAACGACTACCCCACCCCCGACGGCACCGGCGTGCGCGACTACATCCACGTGTGCGATCTGGCCTCTGGTCACGTTGCCGCCCTTAACTGGATGAACGGCAAAACCGGCGTCGAGATCTTTAACCTGGGCACCGGCACCGGCACCTCGGTACTCGAGGTCGTCGCCGCCTTCTCCAAGGCTTGTGGCAAGGAGCTGCCCTACGTGATCCGCGAGCGCCGCGCCGGCGACATCGCTGCCAACTGGTGCGATACCTCCAAGGCCGAGCGCATGATGGGCTGGAAGGCCCAGTACGACATCGCGGACATGTGCCGCGATAGCTGGAACTGGCAGAGCCACAACCCCAATGGCTTCGCCGACGCCGAGTAGCAAAAACCTACATACCGCTCTTGCCCCGATCTCACGTTGTGAGGTCGGGGCTTTTTCATGGCATGTAACCATTCGCCGAAAATCGACCAACTTTTTTATCTTGCCTGTACATGTTTAAACAACATGTTTTACAATAGGCGTATCGAATCAGAACATCGGAGGCGGACTGCACACCCATCGGCAGGCCGACCCCACAACAAGAAGGTTGGTGAGCGCATTCATGGAGCGTGCAAGCGGCGTCCTCATGCCCGTCTCATCTCTGCCCGGACCATACGGAATCGGCGGCTTTGGCTGGAATGCCTACGACTTCGTCGATTTTCTCGCCTCGTGCAAACAACATTACTGGCAGATTCTGCCCCTTACGACGACCAGCTATGGCGATTCGCCCTATCAGTCGTTCTCGGCCCGCGCAGGCAACCCCAACTTTATCGACTTTGCCGAGCTTATCGAGGCAGGGTATCTGGAGCAGCGCGATATCGATGGCGTGTATCTGGGATCCGACCCCAGCAATGTCGACTACGGTGCCATCTTTGGTGGCCGCCGTCAGATTCTCGACCGCGCCGCCGAGCGCTTTGCCGCCGACAAGCCGGCCGATTTCGATGACTTTATCCAGGCCAACGAGGACTGGCTCATCCCCTACTGTGAGTTCATGACCGTCAAAGAGGAGTGCGGTCTCAAGGCGTTTTGGGAGTGGCCCGCGGAGCTCCGTACCCGCGGCGAGGCTTCCGCCAAGGTCTGCGCCGACCATCCGGCGCGTATGCTCTACCACCAGATGACGCAGTACTTCTTCAATCGCCAGTGGAGCCGCCTCAAGGCCTATGCCAACGAGCGCGACATTCTCATCATCGGCGACCTGCCCATCTATGTCTCGCGTGACTCCGTCGAGATGTGGGCGACGCCTGAGCTCTTTAAGATCGACGCCGCCGGCAATCCCGTGAGCGTCGCCGGCACGCCGCCCGACCAGTTCTCGGCCACCGGCCAGTACTGGGGCAACCCCATCTACGACTGGGACGCCATGGAGTCCGACGACTTCTCCTGGTGGGAGGGCCGCATTCGCGCCGCCCTCGACATGTACGACGTCATCCGCCTGGATCACTTCCGCGGCTTCGAGGCCTATTGGGAGGCGCCGTTCTCCTCGCCCGATTCGTCCTACGGTTCGTGGACGCAGGGTCCCGGCCTCAAGTTCTTCAAGACGCTCGAGGAAAAGCTCGGCACGCTGCCCATCATCGCCGAGGACCTGGGCTTCCTCACCCCCGGCGTCATCGACATGCGCGACAACTCGGGCTTCCCCGGCATGAAGATCCTGCAGTTTGCCTTTGAGGGTACCAACTCGTACTACCTGCCGCATAACTACATCGCCAACACCGTCGCCTATGTGGGCACCCACGACAACGAGACGGCGCGCGGTTGGTTTGAGGGAACGGCCACCCCGCGTCAGCGCGAACAGGCAGCCCTGTACACCCATCAGCAGGCCGGCGAACCCATGGCAGATGCACTCAATCGCACCATCGCCGCCAGCGTGAGCGACACGTGCATCTACACCATGCAGGACCTGCTCAACTTGGGCAACGAGGCGCGCATCAACACCCCTGCCACGCTGGGCGGCAACTGGACCTGGCGCATGCTCGACGGCGCCATCACCCGCGAGCTCGAGCACAAACTCACCGACTGGACCGAGACCTACTTCCGCATCCCGTCGGAAGCCGAAATCGAGCTTCCTCAATAGGAGCTACCGCGCCCGACCCCTCCCCACCGTGCGGACGCGCTTGCTTTTCCCGCGCGAGGCCACCCCAATCCCCTCGCGCGGGCTTCTTATGAATTGCAGACATGAAACAACCCATCACAGGAGAAAACATGCCCCAAATTAACCTCATGGAACTCGCCGAGCAGTCTTTTGGCACCTCGCTCGAGCAGCTCGACGACCGTCGCATTTACAAGCTGCTGGTCAAACTCGTGCAGGAGCGCTCCGCCACCCGCCCGCTCAACAACGGCAAGAAAAAGCTCTATTACATTTCCGCCGAATTTTTGATCGGCAAGCTGCTCATCAACAACATGATCGACCTCGGCATCTACGACGAGGTTAAGGACCAGCTTACCGCCGCAGGCCACGACCTCAACAAGATCGAGGAATTCGAGGTCGAGCCGTCACTCGGCAACGGCGGCCTGGGCCGCTTGGCCGCATGCTTCCTGGATTCCATCGCCACGCTGGGCTTGACCGGCGATGGCGTGGGCCTCAACTATCACTACGGTCTGTTCCGTCAGCGCTTTGTCGACAACCAGCAGAAGGCCGTCCCCGACGAGTGGCTCGGTGAGCAGGACATCCTAGTCGACGATGACCGCTCCTACACCGTCGAGTTCGGCGATTTTGCCGTTACCTCCAAGCTCGTCAACATCGATGTGCCCGGTTACGGCCAGCCCACCAAGAACCGCCTGCGCCTGTTCGACCTGGCGAGCGTCGACGACGGCCTGGTCCCCGGCAGCTCCATCGACTTCGACAAGACCGAGATCGCCAAGAACCTCACCTTGTTCCTCTACCCCGACGATTCCGACGAGCAGGGCCGCCTACTTCGCATCTACCAGGAATACTTCATGGTAAGCAACGCCGCCCAGCTCCTGATCGACGAGGCCATCGAGCGCGGCAGCAACCTGCACGATCTGGCCGACTACGCCGTGGTCCAGATTAACGACACGCACCCCACCATGGTCATCCCCGAGCTCATTCGCTTGCTCACCACCGAGCATGGCATCGAGTTTGACGAGGCCGTGACCATCGTACGCTCCATGGTCGCCTACACTAACCACACGATCCTTGCCGAGGCGCTCGAGAAGTGGCCGATCACCAGCCTGCAGAAGGTCTCCCCTGCCATCGCCGACATTATCGTCAAGCTCGACGAGGTTGCCAAGGCCGAGCACGATGACCCGCGCGTCGCCATCATCGACGAGCACGACACCGTCCACATGGCCCACATGGACATCCACTTTGGCTTCTCCATCAACGGCGTAGCCGCCCTCCACACCAAGATCCTGGAGGACACCGAGCTTCATCCGTTCTACGAGATCTATCCCAAGAAGTTCTCCAACAAGACCAACGGCATCACCTTCCGCCGCTGGATCCATGGGGCCAACCCCGCGCTCGCCAGCCTGCTCGACGATGTGATCGGCACCGACTGGCGCAGCACCGGCGATCTGAGCAAACTCGCCAAGTTCGCCGACGACAAGGACGTTCTTGAGCGCCTGGCCGCCACCAAGGTCGAAGCCAAGGCCATCATGCGCCAGTTCATGGCGCTCGAGCAGGGCGTGACCATTCCCTCCAACGCCATCATCGACGTCCAGGTCAAGCGCATCCACGAGTACAAGCGTCAGCAGATGCTCGCGCTCTACATCATCTGGAAGTACCTCGATATCAAGAACGGCAACAGACCTAAGCACCCCGTCACCATCATCTTTGGCGGCAAGGCGGCGCCTGCCTACACTATCGCGCAGGACATCATCCATCTGATCTTGACGCTGTCGCAGTGGATTGCAAACGACCCCGACGTGGCTCCCTACCTGCAGGTCGTCATGATCGAGAACTACAACGTCACCGCCGCCGAGCGCGTGATCCCCGCCGCTGACATCTCCGAGCAGATCAGCCTGGCCTCCAAGGAGGCGAGCGGCACCTCCAACATGAAGTTCATGCTCAACGGCGCCCTAACCCTGTGCACGCTCGACGGTGCCAACGTGGAGATTGCCGAGCTCGTGGGCGACGAGAACATCTATACCTTTGGCGCCTCTTCCAAACAGGTCGAGCAGCTCTATGCCAACGGCACCTATGACGCCGGTGTGCTCTACCGCAAGCCCGGCATTAAACTGCTGGTGGACTTCATCACCAACCCGGCCTTTATGGCGACCGGCAATGCCGAGCGCCTGCAGCGCCTGCACGACGACATTAAGGGCAAGGACTGGTTTATGGCCCTGCTCGACATTGAGGAGTACATCCAGACCAAGGAGCGCGTGCTGGCCGACTACGAGGACCAGGACGCCTGGATGCGCAAGGCGCTCATCAATATCGCCAACGCCGGCACCTTCTCGTCCGACCGCACCATCTCCCAGTACAACGACGAGATTTGGCACCTGAGCTAATTTCGTTTCCTTTACCCATCCTCTTGAAGGCGGAGTCGCGGCAACACGGCTCCGCCTTTTGTGCCCGCGTGTTGCCCGTGGCCTGCCTCGACCAAACAATCTCGGTCTGTAACACCTAACCGGCAAAGTTAGGTCTACCTGTTACAGATCAAGACAAACAGAAACGCCCCGCCAAACAATCTTGTTCTGTAACAACTACTCGGATAAAACGGCCCCAGATGTTACAGATCGAAATAAACAGGTTTGTCTTGACGGACCGTCTCGATCTGTAACAGGTAACTGCCGAAATCAGTCCTTCGTGTTACAGATCGAGATGGGAGGACAGGCAGCTCGACGCTGTCTCAATCTGTAACATCTAGGCCCAATTTGGCCCTCTACCTCTTACAGATCAAGACAAACTGACAGATGAACAACCCCGTCATAAAGAAAGGCTTCCCTCTCGCCCAGTGGACGGGAGGGAAGCCTTTATATGTGACCACGGCAAAAGGATGGCAATACCGCAGTCGCCCAAAGGGAGGGCCTGGATGTACCGGGCCTAGATAAGGTTCTTGCCAGAGACCTTATCGAAGAGGTGGGTCGCGTTCTTCTCGAACTTGAACCAGATGGTGTCGCCAGCCTTGAGCGCGCCCTTGGCCTCGAGGTCGACGACGGGGATAATCAGGACAAACTGGCCGTCGGGAGCGGTCACGTGGACATGCTCGGTTGAGCCCATGAGCTCGGTCACCTCGACGGTACCCTGGAGCGCGCCCTCCTCGCCCTTGTCGGCAAGCAGGATCTGCTCGGGACGCACGCCGGCCGTAATCTCCTTCACGTCGCCGCCGTCCCAGTTGAGGGCAAGCTGAGCGCAAGTCTCGGGGGCGAGCGCCACGTTCATATCCTCGGTCTTGACGGTAAAGCCGTTGCCCGAGCGCACCAGCTGGGCATCGAAGAAGTTCATCTGCGGCACGCCGATGAAGCCGGCGACGAAGATGTTCGCGGGATGGTTGAAGACCTCCTGCGGCGTGGCGATCTGCTGGACAACGCCGTCCTTCATGACCACGATACGGTCACCGAGGGTCATAGCCTCGGTCTGGTCGTGAGTAACATAAATGAACGTGCCCTTGATCTCGTGGCGCAGCTTAATGAGCTCGGCACGCATCTGGTTACGAAGCTTGGCGTCCAGGTTGGACAGCGGCTCGTCCATCAGGAAGACCTTGGGGTCACGCACGATGGCGCGGCCGATAGCGACACGCTGGCGCTGGCCGCCGGAGAGCGCCTTGGGCTTACGGTCGAGGTACTCGGTAATGCCCAGAATCTCGGCAGCAGAGCGAACCTTGCGGTCGATCTCGTCCTTGGGAACCTTCTTGAGCTCGAGCGTAAATGCCATGTTCTCGTACACCGTCATATTGGGGTACAGAGCGTAGCTCTGGAACACCATGGCGATGTCGCGGTCCTTGGGCGCCACGTCGTTGACACGCTTGCCGTCGATGAGCACATCGCCCGAGGTAATGTCCTCCAGGCCGGCGACCATGCGCATCGTCGTGGACTTACCGCAGCCAGAGGGGCCAACGAGGACGACGAACTCCTGGTCGTGAACGGTGAGGTTGAAGTCCTCTACAGCGAGCACACCGTCCTCGGTAACCTTGAGGTTGTGCTTCTTCTCCTCGGTCTTCTTCTTTTTGCCAAAGAAGCCCTTCTTTTTTGACTCGTTGTTGGGATACACCTTCTGAACATGTTTGAGAACGATCTCGGCCATGTCTCTACCTTTCGATATGCGGCGCCGCGCTGAGGGGCGCCGCAGAAACTTGCAAAACAGTTACGGCATCAGCCCTTGACGGCACCTGCCACCACGCCGTCGATGATGTACTTCTGACAGAGGATGTACATGATAACGATGGGGATAACGACCATCATGATGCAGGCCATCATGGGGCCGAGCTCGACGTGGCCGTAGCCGCCGCGGAAGTACTGGATCAAGATAGGAATGGTCTTGTACTTGGTGGAGTCGAGGGTAAGGTAGGGCAGCAGATAGTCGTTCCAGACCCACATGGTCTCGAGGATGCCGACCGAAAGATAGGTGGGCTTCATGATGGGAAGGACGATCTTAAAGAACACCTGGACCGGGTTGCAGCCGTCGATCATGGCCGCCTCCTCGATCTCGAGCGGGATGTTCTTTACAAAACCGGCGAACATAAAGACCGCCAGGCCCGCGCCAAAGCCCAGATAGATAAAGCAGATGTTGAACGGCGTGTTGAAGCCGATGCGGTCCGCCAAATTGGACAGCGTGAACATGAGCATCTGGAACGGCACGACCATCGAGAACACGAACAGGTAATAGAAGAAGTTCGAGATCTTGTTGTTGACACGAACCACGTACCAAGCGCACATGGAGCAGCACACCAAGATCAGCACGACCGACGTGACCGTGATGATGAGCGAGTACATAAATGCCGAGGCAAAGCCCTGCTCGTTAAGGGCGTGCATGTAGTTTGCGAGGCCGTTGAACGTCTCGGGCGTGAGCAGATCGAATGCCGTGGTGGTGCTGATTGCGGTCGCTTTCTTAAAAGAATTAAGCGCAATCATGAACACGGGGTAGATCCACGCGAGCGACAGGATCGTAAAGAAAATCGAGAGCGCGCGGTTGATAACCTTATCGCGTTTCATTACTGCTGCACCTCCTTGGACCTCGTGGCCTTAAGCTGGATCATGGAGATGGCCACGACCAGGATGCAGAAGATAACCGCCTTGGCCTGACCAATGCCCTGCCATGCGATACCGGCACGCGAATAGAACGTGTTGTAGATGTTCAGGGCGAGCATCTCGGTGGAGTGCGCGGGGGCGCCGCCGGTAAGGGCGAGGTTCTGGTCGAACAGCTTAAAGCCGTTGGTAATGGACAAGAACAGGCAGATGGTGATGGTCGGCATCAGGTTAGGGATCTTAACCTTCCAAAACGTCTGCCATGCCGTAGCGCCGTCGACCTTAGCGGCCTCGATGTAGTCGGACGGAATGGACTGCAGACCAGCGATGTAGATGATCATCATGTAGCCGACCTGCTGCCACAGGGTCAGGATGATAAGGCCCCAGAAGCCAGCAGCAGAGTTAAGGGCGATGAGCTGGGCGCCCACGTTGGAGAGCAGGCAGTTGATCAGAATCTGCCAAATGTAGCCCAGCACGATGCCGCCGATCAGGTTAGGCATAAAGAAGATCGTACGGAAGATGTTGGTGCCTTTGAGCGCCTTGCGGGTGAGCGCCTGCGCGATGGCCAGGGCGATCACGTTGATGAGCACCGTCGACAGGAAGGCAAACGCCACGGTAAAGAAGAACGACGTGGAGAACTGCGGATCGGACAGCGCGCGCACGTAGTTCTCGATACCGACAAAGTGCGCGTTACTAATGATAATAAACTGGCAGAACGAGAGATAGAAGCCCTGGATAAAAGGGATCACGAACCCGATCATAAACGCCAGGCACGTGGGCAGCATAAAGAGCGGCCACCAGCGCTTGAGTGCTTTGCCCATAAAGGGTCCTTTCAATATGCAGGGGGCGGGCAAACCAACGTCTGCCCGCCCCCTGTCGCTAATCAGATAGCTTGGGCAGCAACTGCTTACTCGGAAGCGGCCTTCTCGGTCTTCCAGCCATCGACGAAGGCGTTCTTGACGCCGTCCCACTTGCTGTTATCGGCAGCGTAGGCAATCAGAGCCTGCTTGAGGTTCTTCTTCCACTCCTCGGAGGGAATGTAGACGAAGTCCCAAGCGACGGTCTTCTTGCCGTCCTTGGCCATGGCAACGGCCTGCTGCGAGAAGACGTTGGTGGTCTCCTTGGCGCTCTTGAACGGAGCGGTCAGACCCATCTTGTCGGCGATGATGCTGGTCGGGGTGTCAGCGGTGACGCACCAATACATGAAGTCCTCGGTGGCCTTCTGGGCATCCTCGGAAGCCTGGGAACTGACGCACCAGTAGTTCTCGCCGCCGGAGCACAGGCCCTGGTTCTCCTCGCCGTCAACACCGATGTAGATCGGCATCATGCCAATCTGATCGTCGGTCATGCCGGCCTTGACGAGGTCAGAGTAGGCCCAAGAGCCGTTCTGGTAGAAGACGGCCTTGCCGGTTGCGAACTCGTTGGTGGCGTCGTCGCCGGTCTTGGAAGCAAGCTGCGAAGGATCGCAGGTGGAGTCGGTGATGTACAGGTCGAAGATCTGCTTGTAGTTGTCGAGGAACTCACCCTTGATCTCGTCGTCCTCCTGGTTGTGCTCCTTCTCAAACTCGTAGTAGAGCGGCATGTTGGCAAGGTGGGTGGTGTAGCGCCAGCTGGAGGAGTCGTCCATGCCGGCGGAAGTGAAGGCACCCTCGACACCAAGCTCGTCCTTGCGGGCCTGGATGTCGTCGGCACAAGCCTTCAGCTTGTCGAAGGAGTTGATGTCCTCGGCCTTGTAGCCAGCCTTCTCGAGCAGCTGCTTGTTGTAGATGATGCCGAAGCTCTCCTGGACCCAGTCGATGCACACATCCTTGCCGTCGGACTGCAGAACCAGGGAGTCGTCAATGAGCTCACCGCGGAGCTTGGTATCGGACAGGTCGGCGCAGTAATCCTTCCAGTTCTTAAGACCGGTGGGGCCGTTGACCTGGAACAGGGTCGGAGCGGAGCTCTTGGACATCTCGGACTTAAGCTTCTCCTCGTAGGTGTTGGAAGCGGCGGTCACGATCTTGACCTCGACGCCCTTCTCCTTCTTATAGGCCTTGGCGATCTC
This sequence comes from uncultured Collinsella sp., assembly GCA_958408685.1. Taxonomy (GTDB): domain Bacteria; phylum Actinomycetota; class Coriobacteriia; order Coriobacteriales; family Coriobacteriaceae; genus Collinsella. The sequence continues at coordinate 17,448 of CATYLC010000021.1, forward strand.
CTTCCACTCCTTGTCGACCTCGGGCTTGAATTGGAGGAAGTAGACCTCGGCAGCGTCACCAGAAGCAGAGGAGCCGGAGCCGGCAGAACCACCGCAACCCACGAGGCCCAGACCAAGAACTGCAGCCGCGGAACCAGCAAAGCCCAGGAACTGCCTTCTGCTCATTTCGTTCTTCATTACAATCCACCCTTTCACACCGTGGCGGCACCCTTTGCCGCCGCCTTCGGAGATTGGCTCGGGGACTTTGCCCCTTTTGCTGATTTGAACGATACGCTATTTGGCTAGTTGTTTGAACAAGTATTACTAGAGCGGTAGAAAAACTTCGTTGAACGGTAATTTCAACTTGATACTTGACAAGTTTTGTATAAACAATTATTTGTTATCTAATGCAGAGAAAACGCCCGGTCAAGCCGATGTACCGTCGGTTTGACCGGGCGTTTTCTCTTTGAGGCCATGAGTCTCGTCAGGCTGCGAGCTAGCCGGCTATCGCTTGGAATTGACGCGGTAATGGAAGATCTCGGGGTGTGTGCGAGTGTGCGTCACCTCAAACAAGATGCCATCCGAGGTGTACGACTGACTCTCCATGACGGCAACGCAGTTGTATTTGCCGAGGTCAAGATAGCTGCAGTCCTCATCGTTGGCGAGCTCGACACTCACCGTACGACGGCTCGCCATCACTTTGACACCGCGCTTGTGCTCCAGATAGCCGTAAATAGAATCTGCCGCGATCTCGGGAGTCAGGCCCTTGGCGATCGACGCCAAAAAATAGCCATGGTCCACTTGGCGCGCGTTGCCGTTGAGGCTTCGGACACGCACTACGCGAATCAACTCCTCGCCCACCTTAAAGCCCAGGTGACGAGAGAGTTGCTCGGTGCAAACCAGATGTTCGAAAGACTTAACATCCGTCGATGCAACGGCATTGTTGCGCTTTGCAAACTCGCCAAACGACTCAACCTCTTCGAGTGCGCCCAACATGTCGGTTTCGCCCTTAAGCCAAATAACGCGCACGCCCTTGCCGTGTATGGGCTGCACAAACATCCCGTCGGCCAGCATACCCAAGGCGCGACGGACGGTATTGCGAGTGCATCCGAACTCCGCGGTCAGCTCGGCTTCGGTTGGCAGCATCTCCTGAAACGCATAGGTCCCATTAATGATGCGCGAGCGTATTTCTCGGTAGATTCCTTCGTATATCGCTTTTGGCATTGTTTCACCTCTACATTATTCATTTCCGGCTAGGCACGATAGCATTTCTTAAAGTTGTTTAAACCGAATATCGGTAAAGCGACAGGATTTAACCGTTGACGGTTTCTGTCATGCCCAAATCGGTTTCGCTCAAAACTGCCGGTACGACAATCGTCTGGTCCTCTACAATGAATCCATTGTTTAAACGTTTCCCCACGCGCAACGCGCCTCGATATTCGGAAGGCAGAACATGCTGCAAAAAATCCAACGCTTTGGCGGGGCAATGTTCGCGCCCGCCATGCTGTTTTCTATATCAGGCCTCATGGTCGGCGTCTCCGCTCTCGCAACGACTGCGGACATCGTCGGCGATCTCGCCGTATACGGAACCCCTTGGTACGTTTTCTGGGCTATCATCCAGCGCGGCTCGTGGACGGTCTTTAAACGCCTCCCGCTCCTTTTTGCCGTAGCGCTGCCCATCGGTCTTGCCCAAAAACAACCGGCTCGTTGCTGCCTCGAGGCTCTCGTCGCCTATTTTGCCTACTGCTTCTTTTTGAGCGAGATCATTAAGCTGAGCGGAGACAACCTTGGACTTGAGTACCCGTCATCTTTGACCTCCGCCAGCGGTATCACCGTCATCGACGGCATCAAGACGCTCGACACCGGCATTATCGGCCCGCTGGCGGTATCGGCAACCGTCGTCGCCATCCATGACCGCTTCTACGATGCCAAAATTCCCGATTGGCTCGGCACCTTCTCGGGCTCCTCGCTGGTCTACCTCATCAGCTTTTTTGCCGTGTTCGCCCTTGCCGCCATCTCGGCCGCCATCGTGCCCTTCGTATACGCTGTGACCGAAACGCTGCGCCATGCACTTACGAGCGTCGGCCCCCTTGGCGTGGGCATCTTTGTGCTTTTGGAGCGAGCGCTCGAGCCCATGGGGCTGCACCACCTGCTCTACATGCCGATCTACTACGACAACCTGGTCATTAACGACGGCATCTACGCCACGTGGAGCAGCTTGCTCCCCATCCTCTCCCATAGCACGCGCCCCCTTAATGAACTTGCGCCGTGGGCCGGTTTTACCGCCACCGGCTGGGTCAAGCTCTTTGGCCTTCCCGCCATCGCAGCCGCGTTCTACTCCACCGCAAAACCAGAGCGCCGCGCCGGCCTCAGGGTCATCCTTGTTCCCGCCATCATCGCCTCGGTGGTTTGCGGCGTTACCGAGCCACTCGAGTTTCTCTTTATGTTCACCCACCCCGGGCTCTTTTTTCTCTACGCCGTCTTATCGTCTTGCCTTGCCACAACCATGAATCTCTTTGGCATCGTCGGCATCTTCTCGGGCGGCCTCATGGAGATGGCAGCCTTCAACTTTATTCCGCTCATGCGCACGCATGCCGGTGCCTATCTTTTGGCACTCGGTATCGGCCTTGCCTTTAGCCTCATCTTTTTTGTTAGTTTTCGAGCACTCATCTTGATCTATGACCTTAAGACGCCGGGCCGCGAGGATCATGTCGCCAATCGCGCGGCAATCGATCATTTAACGGAAAGCGGCTTTGCCAAAGAGCAATCTCCCAATGACGAGGTCAATAGTCGATCCGATCAAGATCGCGTCCTCGCTGAGCGGGCAATTCAGCTTTTAGGTGGCGTTGGCAATATTGTGGGCGCAACCAACTGCGCCACGCGCCTGCGCGTCGAGGTCGCAGACCCTTCCATCGTTGCAGATAACACGTCGTTTGTCGCGGCGGGCGCCAAGGGCCTCATAATTACGGGCAAGACCGCCCAGGTGATCATCGGCATCTCCGTTCCCCGAGTTAAAGAGCATTTTGACCAGATCATGGGCCTCGAGCCGGAATTTGTGCCCACCGCCTCGGCCTCCCCTGTCGCCAGCCCAACCCACAAGCACGGCGATATCTGCTTCTTCGACATTGACGGCACGCTCGCGTGGCAAGACCCTCGAGTGGCACAAGAGCTTCCCGAGAGCAAGCGAGACCTGTCCCCCTATCCCAACGAGGCGGTCTCGCAGGCCATCCGCGATTTCGTTGCAAATGGCAACATGGCCTTTATCTGCACAGGGCGCACCCTCAGCTGCATCCACCCCAAACTTCTTGAGCTGCCCTGGACCGGCATCGTCTGTCTTGCGGGCGGTTACGCCGAGATCAACGGACACGCAATTCGCGATCTGTCGATGACGCCCAGTATGTTGCAGCGTCTTGCCCCCTACCTTGAGCAATCGGGCGAGGTCATCCGCTTTGAGGGCCTCAACGGCGTCGTGCGCATGAGTGCCGATGCCCCCGATGCTCCCGGATACGCGCGCACCCTGGGCGACGCAGTCACGCAGCTGCAACATTACGGTGCCTACAAGATCTTGATGTCTACATCGCTCGCCAACCGCATCGCTCAAGATAAGGCACTTGAGCCGCTGCTGTGCTTTAACGAGCTCGAACTCGAGGTAACCGAAATCTCGCCCCGCGAATGCACGAAGCGCGGGGGCATCCAGTCTGTACTCGACGCCCTCGATCCCCACCACGGAACCGTATACGGCATCGGCGACGCCAGCAATGACGTCTCGCTGATGAACGCCGTCGATGTCGGCATCGCCATGGGCAATGCGCCGGACTATCTCAAGGATAAGGCCGATTACGTGACCGACACCGTCGATCATGACGGTGTCGTTGCGGCGCTCGAGCATTTTGGGCTGATTTAGGCGCGCTCCATCAAACGCACGCCCGTTGTCCCAAATCGCCAAAACTGCCGCGCCAAACGTCCTAATGTGGCAATATGTTGTCTGCATATTGCACCAATGCAACCTCAGAAAGAATGCGAGAACCCGTGTCCAGTCCGTTTACCAGCTTTTTAGCCCAGCACTTTGACCAGATTAACGACTATCTGGCCACGTTCTTTGACGGACAGGCGACCTCTGCCGATATCGAGCGCTACCTGTATGCGCCGCTCTCGGCTTTTACGGCCAACGCCGGCAAGCGCCACCGCCCGCTTATCTGCATGCTCGCCGCAACCGCAGTGGGCGGTAGCTTTGAGAGCGCCCGCAGCGCCGCGGCAGCCATCGAGCATTTCCAGTCGGGCGCGCTGATCCACGACGACATCGCCGACAACGGACAGCTTCGTCGAGGCAAGCCCTGCATGCACCTTACCGAGGGCACGGGCCTTGCCATCAATTGCGGCGACCTGGCGCTCACCATGGTCACCAAGACGGTTCTCGACGACCCCACGCTGGAGTCCGACGTGAAGCTGCGCGTGCTTCACGAGCTTACCGAAATGATCGTCCGCACCATCGAGGGCCAAGCGCTCGACCTGGGTTGGGTCCGTGACGGGCGCTTTGATATCTCGGTTGATGACTACCTGGACATGGCGACGCACAAGACCGCGTTTTACAGCGGAGCGACGCCGCTTGCCGCCGGAGCCATTATCGGCGGCGGCAGCGATGAGCAAATCGAAGCGCTGCGCGCCTTTGGCCTGCACACGGGCCTCGCCTTCCAGATTCAGGACGACCTGCTCAACCTTGTCGGCACTAAGGAAGCCGCCAACAAGGACTTCCGCACCGACATCACCGAGGGCAAACGCACGCTTGTCGCCGTGCACGCCCTCTCTGATGAGCGCCACCACGACGAGGTCGAGGCGATTCTTTCCTCGGGCACCGATGATCCTGCGCAGCTCGCACGCGCCGTGGAGATCTTCCAGGAGACCGGCTCCATCGATTACGCCCACACTTACGCGCTCGACCTGACCGCTAAGGCCAAAGCGGCCATCGAGAACGTTGAGCTTGATCCGCACGCACGCGAGCTGTTCCTCTCCATGGCAGATTTCTTTGTGGAGCGCCTTAACTAACGGGGGTTATAAAACCTGTCAGCAGCGTATTTAGGCACAACTTGCTACACTGTTGAGTGCATGTTTATGCATCCCTTTGCGTTGTCTATCCGACAGACGCTCAAATAGTACGAATGGTACGCCGAAAGGGGTTCGCTCATGGAACCTATTACAACGGGCATGCAAGGAGCAGCCGTCGAGGACGTGCAGTCTCGTCTCCTGCAGCTCGGCTACACGATTGATGCCGCCGAAGTCACCGACAAGTACTTTGGAGCCACCACCGAGCAGGCCGTCAGCACCTTCAGGCTCGACAGCGGCCTTGCTGCCGGTCATGCCGTCGATATCCCCTGTTGGAGCGCCCTTGTAGACGCTTCGTATAAGCTGGGCGACCGCACCCTCTATCTGCGCATGCCCAATTTCCATGGCGCCGATGTGCAGGCCCTGCAGCGCGCTCTCAACGTTTTGGGCTTTGCCTGTGGCGAAGACGACGGCTACTTTGGTCCGCATACCGAGGCCGCCCTGCAGCAGTTCCAGGAAAATGTCGGCCTGTTTGCCGACGGCATGGCCTTCCAGGACACCTACGCCTACATCAACCGCCTGCACCATGTGTGGGAGGGCAAGCCCTCGGTCACCGAAGCCGAGTCCCGCATCGGTTTTGCTCGCGCCGCCAACGTGCTCGAGCGCTTTCAGATTGCCGTTATCGGCGAGGACCCCATCGCACGCAGTGTTGCGTCGCGTATGTGGAATATCGCCACGGCAACGACCGACAACAGCGGCATGATGCTCTGCGACTCCGAGGTCCCAACCGACGTTGACCTGGTGCTCGAGATTGCAAGCGACGAGCTGCCCGCCGACGCCGCACCGCGCGCCACGATTGCCCTCGCCGAGTGCCACAACCTAGCCCAGCGCATCCGCACTGCCAATGTCGCCGCACAGCAGAAGCCGGCACGCATTCGCATTGAGCTCACGGGCATGACGCGCTACAACGGCACCTTCACGGCCAGCGACGCGCAGACACTCGCCGTACGCCTGCTCGATGGCGTTTGCGATGCCCTCGCAGATTAGGTAAACTAAACGAGTTGCTTTTGGGCAACACCACACATTGGGACGTAGTTCAACGGTAGAACTCCGGTTTTTGGTGCCGGCTGTTGGGGGTTCGAATCCCTCCGTCCCAGCCATTAAAATTGAGCGCCCTGAGCCTATAACGGCCCAGGGCGCTTTCTTGTGGGCATGTGGAGGGATTCGAACCCGCAAGGGTGCGAAGCCGAGGAAACGCGAAGACGCCCCAAGCCCATTAGGACCGAGAGCGCCTAACATCAAGAAAATATCAGCCCCGTTCCGAAAAGCGAGTCGTCATCTACAAAATGGCGTGTGGCCCCGACGGGCCGGGCATTAAGTTTGTCGCGAGTTCCGCACGAACAGGAGGCCACTTAACCTCGATGTTTTGGACGTGACAGCGAGAGAGCCCTGGTATGGCAAGGTGACGTGAAACAAGGCGGCGCTGACCTTCTGGTCGCGCCGCCGAAGTTGAACGCCAGATTGCCGTGCCAGGGCCCCTCGCAGCGTCAAGAAGTCCGCCGTTCGGTAGAACGGCGGAATTTTAGTTGTTCAGCATGCGGTCGAAGCTTCCCGAGTCGCCATCCCGATAGTCGGCGGTCATCAGGATCTCCTGCGGAATGCGCCCGCCCTCGCGCAGCACATTGCGGAACTGCACGCGCGTAACCATGGGCAGATCCTTGATCGTCGCCGCCAGATTCTGCGGCACGCCCTGGTTGGCAGCCGCGGGCTCACACTCGCCGCCGGCCTTCACGCGACGCCTATGCTCGGCGAGCATAGCGCGGTACATGCCGGCATGCAGGCGAATCTCAACCACATTGGCATTGCGAGCCTGCTCGACGATGCGCGCGCCCTCGCGATCGATATCGCCCACGTAGTAGACGTAGTTAAAGCGATAGCCAATCTCGGCCAGATAATCGTCCAGGGCATGCGAGACGCTCGCCTTGCATCCGCCGCCAAAAATTACGCCGCCTACCTTGATGCCAAAGAGCTTGGCGTGCTTGCGGCCACGCAGCAGCTTGACGATCTCGTCGTAGGTGTCCAGGTTCTCGACCATAATGAACGGCTTGTCGGCGCCCAGCGTAAAGAAGCCCGTAAAGTGCACGGGGCGATTGGGGGCGACCTTGATCGCCTGCATGCTGATGCCCTTTTCGGTCATACGCCTGATCAGGCGCTCACCGTGCTTGCCGTCAAAAGCCTTCTCGTCGTTAAAGATCTGGTAGGCACGCTGTCGGCGCGAGGCAACCGGCGTATCGGCACCTCGATTCTGCTCGATCCAAGCCTGGATGATTGCGATTTCCTCGGCAATCTTGCGGTTGGACATCTCGTTATGCTGAGTGCGCTGCGGAGCCTTTTTGCCGTCCTTGCCCTCAACCTTAACAATTTGAGTCTGCTGCTCCTTGATCTTAGAGAGCGCCGTAGGCGTAGGGACAACTTTGAGCAGCTGCCTGCCTAAAACGCGGGCAAGGGCAAACGCCGATACCTCACCGTGGACGGCCGACTCGGGCTGCTGGGCAGCAGTACCTGCTGCGGAAGACTCCGGCTTCTTCTGAGACTTGCGCTTAGAATCGCCTTGGGAATTGCGCTCGCGCTTCGGCATAGACGCCTGTTTCTGCGGACGATCGGACTTGCCCTCCTTCGCCGGCTGGCGCTTAGGCCGCCCCGAAGAAACCTCGGCCTTCGCATCCTCGTCCTGCGGCGTGGTCTTCTCGGCTGCAGTCTCGGCATGGGAACTGCGGCCCCCACGATGGCGACGGCGGCGAGGCCTGCTCGACGCGCCCTGCTCCGTCCGCTCATCAGTAGGCTGCTGGCCCTTGGCCTCGGCATCAACCTCAAGCTGAGGCTCAACAGGCTTCTGCTCGCGAGCCGCCGACTCAACGGCCTTCTCGTCCTTCTCGTCCTGAGTGGTCGAAGCCGGCTCGCTCTTCTCCTGACGCTTTACGGGATACGCGCGCCCCGCAAAACCACGTCCGGGACGACATGAACCCGGAGCCTTCTTGGCAGACTCCTCAACATCGTCTGCAACCTCAGAAGACTCTTCAACCTCACGCGCGGCATCCTGCTGTGCAGCCTTAAAGTGAGCACCGCGACGGCGCTTGGGCTCTTGGGCCTCCACGGGCTTTTGCTCCTTCGTGGGCTTCTGCGACTCGGCAGCAACCTCGGTCTCAACAGCCTCGGCATCCGTCTCACCCTTTTGAGCAACGGCGCGACGGAAGCGCTCCTGCTGGGCGCGGCGCTGCGCATCGCGCTTGCCACCCCCGCCAAAACCGCCGCGTCCTGCCTTGGCCGTAAAGGCACGCACAACGTTCTCATCGAGCAACTCATCGGTATCGACATGCTCACACGGAGCAACTTCTTCCACAGCAGGCACGTCAGCGGAATCCTCGACGACAAAATCCTCGACGGACTCGGCAGGCTGCCCCTGGGCATCGCGGATCTCGGCATTGATGGTATAGAACGCCGGGCGCCCGTTAATGCCGCTACCCTCGATCTTGGTAACGATCTTTGCCGCGATGAGTTCGTCGCGCATCGCCTTGGTGTCGCATTCCTTATCGACGGAGCGGAAAATCTGCGCCAGCGCACTCGACTTAATCTTGAGCGCCTTGCGGCAAAGCAGGTCGTAGGCAACCAGCTTTGCCCGCTCGGCAGAAAGCGACGTTTGTCCGCTCAGACGCTCAGCCAGAGCATCGACATTTTGTTGGTTATCGGAATATACCGTCTTGGCCACGGGGCCCCTTTCATATGCACACATATACGTCTATATGGTACAACGCGCGCCCTTATCCACGCAAAACATCTGCGAGAACACTCGAGCGTCACCCGCTTTTGCATGAAAAAAGACCGAGCCCGCGAAGTCGCGGACCCGGTCTTTCCGAGTCATATAGATGTGACGTTCAACTCGTCAGGTCGACTAAGCCTTGGCGGCCTCGGCGTCGACAGGAGCCTCGGCAGCAGCAGCGCGGCCATACTCGGCCTTGCCCATCTCGGACCACTCGGGCTCCTCGTCGGGCATGGAGCCAGCCTCCTTGCCGAAGAACTCCTTGAGGCAGTTGACGGCGACGATGAGGCCCAGGACCATCAGCAGGACAGCGAAGACAAGCTGCAGGCCCTTGGTGGCGGCGACGGAAACGGCGGCCGTGGTGGCGGTAGCCGGGATGGTACCGAAGAAACCGTAGGCCTGGACGGCGGTCATGCAGCCCATGGCGCTCTGGACCAGCGAGGTGAAGGTGCAGCAGAGCAGGAAGGCGACGGGCACGTAGAGCATCCAGCCCTTGCGGCCGGTGCACTTGCAGAACACGGCGAGGGTGATCATGGTCATGCCGCCGAGCAGCTGGTTGGAAGCGCCAAAGAGCGGCCAGATGTTGGCATAGCCACCAAAAGCGAGGGCGAGACCAGGAAGCAGGGTAACGACCGTGGCGAACCAGGGGTTGCCGAGGACCTTCATGTAGCCGGCCTTGGACTCGATGGCCAAGGCGTCGTTGGTCTGGGCAAAGAACTCGGAGAACGAGGTGCGGGCGATGCGGGCGACGGCGTCGAGCGAGGTCAGGGCCAGAGCGGAGACGTTCATGGTCATGAAGACGGTAGCGAGCGTGCCGTCAACACCGAAGGCCTGCATACCGCGGGAGATGCCAGCGGCGAAGATCTGGAACGGGGTGGAAGCGACACCGGCGTTGAGGGCGCCGGTACCGGCGGTGTTCATATCGGAGAACATGATGCCGGCAACGATGATGGCAAGGATGCCGACGAAGGACTCGACGATCATTGCGCCGTAACCGACCTTGACGGCGTCCTGCTCCTTCTCGACCTGCTTGGAAGAGGTGCCGGAAGAAACGAGGCTGTGGAAACCGGAGAGAGCGCCGCAGGCAACGGAGACGAACAGGACCGGGAACATCATGCCGGAGGCAGTGGAGAAGCCGGTGAAGACCGGAGCGGTGATAGTGGCCTGACCGTTGACGCCCAGGACGACGATGCCGAGGACAGCGCAGACGATCATGACGATCATCATGATGGAAGTGAGGTAGTCACGCGGGGTCTTGAGCATCTGGATGGGCATAGCGCCAGCGAAGACCAGGTAGACCATGACGACGGCGAACCACTGGAACTTATCCAGGTAGACCGGGAACTGCATGCCGACGGCGAACATGAGAACCATGAGGACAACGCCAGTGACGAACTCGGCAGCGCCGGTGAGGTTGAACTTCTTCTGGGCCCAACCAAAGGCGATAGCGACGAAGGTGAACAGGATGGAAATGGTACCAGCGCAGCCGGCGGCATAGGACTTGGTGAAGTCGATGGCACCGGTAGCAGCACCAGAAGCGTCAACGGCCGGGGTGAACATGAACGTCTTACAGACCATGTCGGTGAAAGCGGCGATGACGATGATGCAGAACAGCCAGCAGAACAGCAGGAACAGGCGACGGCCGGTCTTGCCGATGTACTTCTCGATGAGCTGAGCGAGCGACTTGCCGTTGTTCTTCATCGAGGCGTACAGGGCGCCAAAGTCGTGGACGGCGCCAAAGAAGATGCCGCCGACGAGGACCCAGAGCACGACGGGCAGCCAGCCAAAGGCCATGGCGACGATCGTACCCGTGACAGGGCCAGCACCGCAGATCGAGCTGAACTGGTGCGAGAACGCGGTGAAGGCGGAGACGGGCGAGAAGCTGTTGCCGTCCTTCATGCGCTTGGCCGGCGTGAGGGCCTCTTTGTCAACGCCCCACTTGTTGGCCAGCCATCGGCCATAGCCCAGATAGCCGCAGGCGAGCACCGCCGCGGCCACAACCATGAGCAAAACTCCGTTCATTGCATTTCCTCCTCTAAAAAGAACTTCCTAGACATAAAAAATGAGGGTCGTCGGTTGCGCTCGACGGCCCTCATCTTCATCAGCCGCCCGTTATCGTACGGGCTAGCTGTATGTGCTAACCCGCATCAGATAATTACCACGCTGATAATGTTTAGCTGATGCGTGAACATGTCTAAGAAATCCTCTTCAATCATGATGCGAACGATCCGTGCGTGTTCACATCCCCCAGTGGTTGAAAAGGAGTATGAAACTTTAGTTACCTAAAGTCAACGCAAATTTGTAATGAATTTTCAACTTTTTTTGGATTTCTCGGTATAAAACGCCACTGACCTCGGACTTTACCCCACGACAGTTTTTGCATGAGAGATGCTCCCGCGGCTCTCAGGGGCTCCCATCCCAAATGCGGAGCAAAGCTCCGCACACCATCTTTTTCTTTCAGCTAAAGCACGCCGGAAATTCGACGCTAGCTTGTTAACCTTGCTGGACATTGTCGACGCCGAACCAACTCAGAAGCTATATCGATACAGAAAGGTCCCCGGACGGAGGGGCCGGATATAAGGTTTATCGCGAGTTCCGCACGCAAAGAAGGCCACTTAATGTGGCCTTCGTCTTGCGCAGGACTGTAGAGCAGGAAACCTTATATCCGGCCCCTCCGTCCGGGGACCGCGCCGTACCAGCTACAGCGTCATGTTTGGATCGGCGTCAACGTCGAACGGCGAGATTTCACCTCGGTCGAATTTACGGCGAGCGACCTCCGCGATCATGGCGGCGTTATCGGTGCAGGCAGACAAGGGCGGCACCGTCACGCGGATGCCCTGGCGTCCGAGCTTCTTGATCATCATCTCGCGCAGATGCGGGTTAGCCGAGACGCCGCCACCGATGCAGTATTCCTTGCATCCGGTAGCGTGCAGTGCGTTTTTGGCCTTCTTGTACTGCACGTCAAAGACAGCTGCCTCAAACGAAGCCGCCAGATCGGGCAGGTGAATCGTGCGCCCGGCCTTGGTCTCTTGCTCGATGTAGAGCGTCACCGCCGTCTTGAGGCCCGAAAGCGAGAAACGATAGTCTCCCCTGCTGTTAAGCGCGCGGGGAAAATCGATCGCGCGGGGATTGCCTGTCTCGGCCAACTTGGAGATGATGGGGCCACCGGGATAGCCCAGACCCAACGCCTTGGCCACCTTGTCGAAGGCCTCGCCCACGGCGTCGTCGAGCGTCTCACCGAGCACCTCGTAGTCGCCCCACGCCTTCACGTGCACGAGCATGGTGTGCCCACCCGAGACAAGCGTGAAGATAAACGGCGGTTTGAGGTCGGGTTGCGCCAGCAGGTTGGCAAACAGGTGCCCCTCCAGATGGTTGACGCATACGAGCGGCTTACCGGCAGCGTAGGCAAAGCCTTTGGCAAAGGCAACGCCCACCACGAGGGCGCCCACCAGGCCCGGACCCTGTGTCACGCCCACGGCGGCAAGCTCGCTGGGGGCAATGGCTCCACCCTCAAGACCAAGCGATGCTGCGGCATCCTCGAGCGCCGCATCCACGACACTCACAATCACCTCAACGTGTTTGCGCGAGGCGATCTCGGGCACCACGCCGCCAAAGCGGGCATGAAAATCAATCTGTGTCGACACCTGGTTGGCCAACATATTGCCATCCGCATCGATAATCGCCACGGCCGTCTCGTCGCAGGAACTCTCGATAGCGAGCACTAGGCGGCGGCGCTCAATTTCGGCACGCTCCCCCTCGGAGCGCCCAGGCGCAGGCAGCGGCCATACGCGCTGCTCTGCCGCCGTCGGCTCGGGCGAAGCATTGTCGACCGGAAGCACCAGGGGCAGCGGAGCCGTCATGACGATGGCGTCCTTGCCGGCACCATAGTAGCCGAGGCGCCGTCCTGCCTCGGTAAAGCCCAGAACGTTATAAAGCGCGATCGCTCCCTCGTTGCCGTCCTCGACCTCGAGCGAAGCCGTGGTGCAGCCGAGCATCTGGGCATCATAGCTCACGTGCGACAGCAGCTTGCGGGCAATGCCCTCACGGCGATGTGCCGGGTCGACGGCGACATCCAGAATCTGCACATCACCGTCCACGACCATACCGCCGGCAAGGCCCAGCAGCTTGCCGTTGTCGTGTGCCACCCACCAACTACGCGGCGCAGCGACGTCCTCGCCCAGTTCGGACAGGAACATGCCCGGCGTCCACGCCTCGTGTCCGGCACCTTCAAAGCAGGCAGCCTCCAGCGCGCTCGCGCCCTCGGCATCCGCCGCGCCCATGGGACGGAACTGCAGATGACGACCGGCAAGCTCATCGGCAACGCCCGTAATTTCGCTCTGCGCACTCTCGGCAAGACCAAGACGCTTGCGCTCGTTTTCCTCGGCATCCGAAAGGCGCGTGTAAATCGGCAGGACGCGGGCCGGATCGCCGTCACCCGCAGCGTGCGCGAGCAGCAACCCCTCGCCCGAAGGCCACCACAGGTCTCGCTCCACGCAGCGGGCGGTCTCGTCCTCACCCAGCAGCTTGCCATAGCGCACGAGACCGTCACCGGTCAGCTGAACCTGGTCCCAGTCCGCTGCTCGGCGCCACTCATCGAGCGCCACGGCGGCCTTGACCACGTGTTCGCGCTCAAATTGACGCTCGGGACCCTCATCGACCAGCATATACAGCGCCGGATATACCTCACCGCGCATAGCATCGGCCAAGATGCCAAGCTTGCCGCGCACGCCAGCCTTCCACGCCGTCCAAGCGCAAGCGTCGAGCGTCGACACGCCCAGCAGCGGAACATTGGCACCGCGCGCGAGGCCCTTGGCAGTGGAGATGCCGATGCGCACACCCGTAAACGACCCCGGGCCGCGGCCGACCACGTAGCAACCAACATCGCTGCGATCCAGACCGGCTTGAGCCAGCACGCCATCAACGGTATTCACGAGCTCAACGTTGGCGTGACGGCGACACATGTGGTCGCCACTCACGAGCTTCGTCTCGCCCGTCTGCCCATCAATCCGGCTTGCCGCGCAGGCAAGCATGTCGGTCGAAGTATCGAGCGCCACCACCAGCGCGTTGTCGTTATGCAAGCTCATCTTGTACAGCCTTATCAATCAAATGGGAAAGCTCCATTGCGCGGTCACCGTGCGCCTCGAGCGTTATCGTTCGCACATCGCTGTCGCCCTCATCACGCTTGAGCGTCACCGAAAGATACTCATCCGTCAGCTCGTCTTGGAATTGTTCGCCCCATTCCAGCAGGCAAGCACCCTCATAGCCCAGCACATCGAAAATGCCCGTATCCTCGAGCTCGTAGGCATGCTCCAGGCGGTATAGATCAAAGTGAAACAGCGGAATACGGCCTTGATCGTGAACGGCCATGAGCGCAAACGTAGGGCTCGTAACCATATGCCCATCGCCCAGCCCGCGCGAGACGCCCTTGGTAAAGTGAGTTTTGCCCACTCCCAGGCCACCGGTCAGGATGAGCACATCGCCGTCCTCAAGGCACGGTGCAATTAGCTCGCCAAAGTACTCCGTATCGGCAGCGCAAGTCGTTTTGTAAGTACCTACCCCCAGGCGCTCCAGGGACATATATGCTCCTTATTATTCCGAGGCGTCCTCTGGTGCGGGATGTCGCTCCAGATAATCGCCCAGCATCTTAAAGTCTTCCTCCAGCAGCTCCTGCCACGCCGGATTGCGTAGCGCTGCTGCCGGATGGAAAGTGGGCATTACTACAAAATGCCCCATCTGGTGGAACCTGCCGCGCAGCTTAGTAATGCCAATCTCGGTCTTAAGCACAAAGTGCGTCGCGGGGTTGCCGAGCGTCACGATAATATCGGGCCAGATGCTTCGAATCTGCTCACGCAAAAACGGCGAGCAAGCCAGCACTTCCTCGGGACGTGGATTGCGGTTTCCCGGCGGGCGGCACTTAAGCACGTTGGCAATGTAGACGTCTTCGCGTTTGAGCCCCGCCAGCGACAAAATGCCGTTGAGGTCCTCGCCTGCCGCCCCCACAAAGGGCTCGCCCTGCAAATCCTCATTGCGGCCCGGCGCCTCGCCAATAAACATCACACGAGCGCGGGGGTTTCCCACGCCAAACACGATATTGTGACGCGACTGGTAGAGCTGGCAGAGATGACAATCGCCCAGAACGGCCTCAATTTCCTCGAGTGCGACCTCACGTGGTGCCTGATGGGTATGGCCGGGGATGTGCATGACGCCCATGGCGACTCCTACACGTAGACCTTGTCGAGGCGCATGCCAAAGCCGCAGGCGACCTCGTAGTTAATCGTTCCGCGCAGTCGGGCCATCTCGTCCATAGTGATCTCGGCATCGCCATCGCGGCCGACAATAATCATCTCGTCACCATACTCGGCCTCGGGAATCTCGTGTGCCGGGTTGGACTGAATGGCGACCATAAACTGGTCCATGCAGATATTGCCAACCTGATGCACGCGCTCGCCGCGATACAGCACATCCATACGATTGGAAAGCGTACGCGATAGGCCGTCGGCATAACCGATCGGCAGCGTGCAGATCTGAACGCGCGTGCGCGGTACGCGGTAGGTAAAACCGTAGCCCACGCCCTCACCCATCGCAGGGTGTGCCACGCGCGTCACGCGCGCATGGACGCTCATAACGGGATCAAGCTGCATCACGCGGCCACTCAGCTCGCACGGCTGCATGCCATACAAGCCAACGCCGGCGCGAATCATATCAAAATGCATCGAGGGGTCGAGCATCGAGGACGGCGTGTTGGCGCAGTGCACGATACCGCACTCAAAACCCGCATCCTTAATGGCCTGAACGGCCTCGGTAAAGCGCTGACACTGCAGCTTGTAGTCCCAGCCCGAAGGTTCATCGGCCGTGGCGAAGTGCGTAAATACGCCGTCGCACTGAATACCGCGATGGAAATTAATACCGCGGACAAAGTCGAGCACCTGTGTGTAGTGTACGCCGATACGATTCATACCCGTCTCGATGGCGAGATGATACTTGCCCACCTTGCCCGCCGCGACGGCACATTCGCCATACGCAAGAGCAAAGTCAGACGTATAGACCGAGGGCATGATATCAAACTCGAGCAACGTCGGAATGGCCTCGATAGGCGGCTCGCTTAGGATGAGGATGGGTTTCGTAATCCCGCCCTGTCGGAGCTCAACGCCCTCGTTAACCGTCGCCACGGCAAACATGTCGGCACCGGCCGAATACATGATCTTGGCGCACTCAACAGCTCCATGACCATAAGCATCGGCCTTGACCACGCAGCACAGGCGCTGACGTGGATTCAACAAGTTCTTATAGGCCCTCGTGTTGCGACGGAGCGCCCCGCGGTCGATCTCGACCCAGGACCAGCGCGTCAAATCGGCTTTATTCATGATTAGTCATCCGACCCTTCGTCCATGATTCCCAGATCTTCGAGCGCATCCTTTGCTGCCAGCTCCATGGCAGGACCAATCAAGTCGATAAGATCGGTCGCGATGACGCTCTTCTCACCATACTCCGTCGCCGCGGCAAAACCGGCGTAGCTGTGAAGTGCGACGGCATACGAATACAGCAACTCCCAACGATCCATCTCGTCGCGCATGGTGGCAAGCGTGCCAGCCAAAATACCCGCGAGAACATCGCCCGAACCGGCAGTTGCCAGAGAAGCCGGACCCGAGAGCGGCAGCAGCACACGCTCAACGCCACAGATAGCCGTCGTCGGCCCCTTGGCAATGACCACCAGATTGTCGGAGCCTGCAGCCCAGACAACCTTCTGCGCGGCCGCAATCGCGGTGCCAAGGTCGTTCACCTCGTCACCGGCAACCAGACGCGAAAGCTCACGATAGTGCGGCGTCATAACCAACGGCTGCTCGCGACGATACATCTCGGGATTACTATCAATACCGTCAATGGCAATCTTAGCAAGGCAGTTGAGTGCATCGGCGTCCAAAATAAGCGGCACATCAAGCTCGAGCAAGCCCGAAACCACCTGCATAGCGCCGGCAGATGTCGTCATACCAGGACCGCACAGTACGCAGCTGTACTTCTTTGCAATCTCGCACACCGTCATGCGCGCAGCGGCGCCAAAGGAGCCGCGGGAATCAGACGGAATAGCAAAGACGGGAATCGAAGGAAGCGCCATGCGAATAAGATTGGCGCAGGCGTCAGGAGCCGCGACCGCCACGTAACCAGCACCCGCGCGAGCTGCAGACTTGGCCGCCATAATGGCAGCACCAGGATATTGCGCAGATCCGGCGACAATAAGCACAGAGCCACGGGAATACTTATCGATATTCGTAGGTAGTGGAGCAAAGTAATCAACTAAGTCACCGGGCTCGACAATCTCGGCGGCGTGGTCGACATCATCGATGACCTCGTCAAGACGGTCGTAAAGATTGCCGCAGATCAAATCGCCAGCATACTCAGGGCCATCAGCGCTATACAGACCAATCTTGGGCGCAATCATCGTCACCGTATGTTCGGCACGAATGCAGTCGTCATCAACAACGCCCGTCTCGGCATTCAGGCCCGAGGGGACATCAATGGATACGACACAATCGGCGCATTCATTGACCGTAGGAATCCAGATGGAGAACGGCGCACGCAGATTCCCGTGAAAACCGGTACCAAAAATGGCATCGACAACAACATCGGCCTTATCGATCAAAACCTCGAGTTCGTCACGCGAGGGGCCAACGCAAACGTGTACATCGCGGCCGGCAGTACGACGAGCAACATGACGTGCCAGAGCAGCAGGAATCTCATCCGGCTCAACCGGAGAAACGATATCGACGTCCACGCCCTTATGGCTCAGGATATCGGCGGCAACCCAACCGTCGCCGCCATTATTACCAAAACCGACCAGAACGAGAACCCGATCGGGATTGAGCTTCAAGACCTCGTTGGCGGCAAACTCACCCGCTAGCTCCATAAGCTCGGCCTTCGAAGTCCCTTCGCGTTCGATGATATCCTCGAGACGAACGACTTCTTCGGTACTCAAAACCGGTTTCATCTATGCTCCTAGCGTATCTTGCGAAGCATCGCCCAGGTGCTCCGTCAATGCTGAATTCTGCAGCTGCTCAAGCTCATCTAAAACAGAGCGAGCCTCTTTAAATGTCTGCGCTACGCGTTTCTTGGTACTCACCTTTTCCTCTTTTGGCTTAGGCCGAGCATCTTCGGTAATCGCGATGGCATTCGCAACGGCTAAGTCTCCTGTAAGCGTAATGGAAAGAGCGACCTCAACAACACCCAGCTCTTGAGCGATCTCGAGAGCACGGCCCGAAAGCAGCGCTTTCGGTTTGCCGAGTTTATCACGCGTAACCGAAACATCCTTGCGACCAACGCCTTGACTAAAACCCGTGCCGAGAGCTTTAAGTACCGCCTCGCGCGAAGCAAAGCGGCTGGCATAGTGAGCAGCGGGACGCGATGATGCATCACAATACGCACGCTCTTCTTCGGTAAACACACGCCGAGCAAACGACGGCGTCTTTTCAAGTATTGATTTCATACGGGAAATCTCGACGATATCAACGCCGATACCAGCTTCAGCCATGTTCACCTCCATATCGCACAGACTAAGTTATTGTAGCCCGTTCACAGAAGATGCGACAAACGAGGGTTATAAAACACAGCTACTATGTGAGACAAAAGCCCGTAAACGCAAAAAAGGGGGAGGCCGCGAGGCCTCCCCCTTCTCAGCTCAAG
>CATYLC010000022.1 GCA_958408685.1 uncultured Collinsella sp.
CTGCGGAAACGCGGGGTCCGTTCAGGCTGTTGCGTTGAGATTGAAAATCAACCACTCCACAACTCCCCCGCACAAATGGATCCCAAAAAGCAGTTGCGGTGAAATAGGGACTGTTTGGCGGCCTAACAGGCTTAAACAGTCCGTATTTCACCGTAACTTATTGGTGGGGATCCGATTAGCGCTTGCGGGGGACGAGTTTGGTGCGGCGCAGGTGGATCATCTCGGCGGCGATGGAGATGGCGATCTCCTTGGGGTCCTCGGCCTCGATGGCAACGCCGATCGGAAGGTGCAGCTCGTCGATCTGGTCCTGCGTAAAACCTTCCTGCTCCAGGCGGGCACGCACAAAGGCCGTCTTGCGGCGCGAACCCAGACAGCCCAGATAGGCAGGCTTGGCACGCATGGCCTGAATCACCACGTCGATATCGGACTTGTGACCCGCCGTGGCGACGACCACCAAGTCGCGCGGACCGATGGGACACAGCTCGCTCAGGTTCTTGTAATCGACCAGGCGACGATCGTAGACACCGGGCACCCATTCGGGCGTCAACGTGCCGGGGCGGTCATCGCAGGCCACGACGGCAAAGCCCGCCGCCGTGAGCACGCGCGCCGTCGCGGCGCCCACGTGTCCGCAGCCAAAGATGTAGGTCAGGCCCTCGGGGCAGAGCGTCTCGATGTGCGCCGCGGGAATCTCAGAGGCAGCGTTGGTGTAGGTGACGTTACTCCCCTCCTCCACCAGTGAAAGCCCGGGGCAGCCCGCAATGGTATGGCGCGATGCCTCGCCATGGTACTCGGCCACATCGCCCTCGAGCGCGCTCGCGATAAACGGCTCAAAGTCGATGACGAAGTCGCCGATGCGCCGATAGACCAAGACGTCGGCAATTTCCTGGAACAACGGTGCCTGGGTCGCATCCAGATGCAGATAGCACAGGCAAATGGCTCCGCCGCAGATCATGCCGGTATCGGAGTTCTCGCCGCCCATGGTGTAGCGGACCAGACGCGACTGTCCCGCGCTCAGGAGTTCGCGCGCCTCATCCAGCGCAAAGAGCTCAATCTTGCCGCCGCCGATAGTGCCCGCCTGGCTGCCGTCGGCAAAGACGGCCATCCAGGCGCCCACGCCGCGCGGCGACGACCCCGCCGTGCCGGCCACGACCACGAGCTCGCACGTCTCGCCAGCACACAGGGCGTCAAGCGCAGCATTCACCACATCGAGCTTTTCCATTGCAATTTCCTATCCCTGGAATACACCGGTGAGCATGGCGAGCGCCTCGAGTACGCCGCCGCCGACCGACGTCGCCTTGTCCGAAATGTAGTTGATATAGCTGGCATCGCCGCGCGGGTCGACATCGGCGCATTTAAAGCCCTCGGTCACCTGCACGCCGTTCGCCAAAAGCCCGCGCAGACAGCCATCGATCTGCGTGCACATGGGCGAATCGCCCGCGTAGCCAATCACGTCTCCGGCGCTCACGATGTCGCCGATCGCGCGGTCGGACCGAAACACGCCGGCGGCGGGGCTGTAGATAACGCGCTCCTTGCCATAGCCGGCGATGACACCCGGCACGCCCGTATTGGGCTGGGGCGAGCCCTGGGTGATGGCGCGGCCGAGAAAATGACCGCGCATGGTCTCGACCACGGCATCGCAATCGACCGGCGCGGTGAAGCCCGGTCCCACGGCAATAACGACAGGCGCCATATCGCGCGTGGTGCCCAAGTTGCGCTTGGCCAGAATCGCGTCGACCACGGCAGCGGGTTTCAGTTCGTCGAGCATCTTGGCCTGGGGGTCTACCACGACGGCGACGTCTCCGGCCTCGGTAATTGTAAGCGCCTCTGCCGGCGTCTGCGCCAAGCGAGCGCGAATGCCCTCGACCTGGACCTCGCCCAGGCGAATGGCCTCGCAAAAACTGATTGTGCGACGGATGCACGTGGGAACCGCGATATCGGCCATAACGACCGACACGCCGGCGCGCACCAAGCGAGCGGCGACGCCCGTGGCGATATCGCCGGCGCCGCGAACATAAACGAGCATTCCCGGGGCACCTCCCTGTGCTACGGTTTGAACAGAGCAAAAGCGGTTCGACCGCTACTCTGATGATTATTTATTATCACAGTATTATACGGCGGTGAACAGATGGAAACGGTTAGCGGCAATCTTGCCTCGGCGCTCAGGATCGAGCCGGGCATTACCGCGATTATCGGCAGCGGTGGCAAGTCGACGTTGCTGAAGACGCTCGGCCTTGAGCTTATGCGCGCTGGCGGCCGCGTGCTCCTCTGCACCACCACGCGCATGTTCCCCGTCGCCGGCGTGCCGTGGGACGGGTCGAGCCGTCGCCTGGACGCCGCGCCTTGGAAGCCGGGCGCCTCGCATGTCCCCGGTTGCACCTGCGAGGCCTGCGCGGGCCTTGTGCGGGGAAGCATCTGCCAAGCTGGTGTCTTGGACCCGGAGACAGGCAAGCTCTCCGCCCCCGCCGAGCCGCTCGGCGAGCTGGCACAGCGCTTTAACTACGTCCTGGCCGAGGCGGACGGCAGCAAGCGGCTCCCGCTCAAGGCCCACGCCGCCTGGGAGCCGGTGATTCCCTCTGGCACGGCCAACATCGTCTGGATCGTCGGCGCCTCAGGGCTCGGCAAGCCCATCAACGAAGCCGTCCACCGCCCCGAGCTCTTTTGCGAGCGTTGCGGTTGCGAGCTCACCGACATCGCCACGCCCGAGCGCGTCGCCCAGGTGCTCAATGCCGAGATGCAGGCGCTGGAGCTCGGCACCGCACGCGTCATGCTCAACCAAGTCGACACGCTTGCCGACCCCACGATGGCCGACCGCTTCGAGGCAGCCCTCGACCGCCCCCTCATCGCCACCAGCCTCAAGTAGCCGGCCCCATCTCGTCAGTTGCGGTGAAATACGGACTGTTTGGCCGCATGACGGCCGCAAACAGTCCGTATTTCACCGCAACTGCGGAGGGGACACGGCATCTTTGCTGCTAGCGGGGCACGTAGCGGCCGGGTTGGGCTCCGGTGGGCTCGCCGTCGCGTGCCACCAGCACGCCGTTCACAAACACGACCTTGGCGCGGCCATGTGCCTCAAAGCCTTCGAGCGGCGTGTAGTCCACAGCCTGATGCTGTGTCGCGGCGCGAATGGTCCAGCGCGCCTGGGGATCCCACACGCACACATCGGCATCGGCGCCCTCGGCAAGACAGCCCTTGCGCGGGTACACGCCAAACACGCGCGCCGGGTTCTCGCTCATCAAGCGGCACAGATCCTCGGGTCCCAGCTGTCCCTCAAAGCTCGTGGCAATCGCGACGGGACGATGCTCCACGCCGGGCCCGCCGTTGGGAATCGCGCGGAAATCGTCGCGCCCGCGGTCCTTTTGCCCGTGCAGGTTAAAGCTGCAATGATCGGTCGCAATCGTATCGATCTCGCCGGCCACAAGCGCCTCGCGCAGCGCGGCACGGTCGCCGGCATGGCGCAGCGGCGGGCTCATCACGTACTTGGCGCCCGCAAAGCCGTCCTCGCCCTGCTCCAGATAGCAGGTGTCGTCGAGCATCAGATACTGAGGGCAGGTCTCGACATAGATATTCTTCTGCCCGCGCGCCTTGGCCGCACGAATGGCCTCGAGCCCCAACTTGGTCGAAAGGTGCACCACGTTGACTGGGGCGTCGCCGGCTAGGTGCGCCAGATACAGCAGGCGGCTCACGGCTTCGGCCTCACACACGTCCGGGCGGCTGAGCGCATGCCCCTCGGGTCCATGAATCCCCTGCTCGTACACGCGCTTCTGCAGCTCATTCACCAGCGTACCGTTCTCGCAATGCACGCACAGTATGCCGCCAATACGCTTGAGCTCCTCGAGCACCTCGAGCGTCTCGGCATCGTCCAGGCGCAAATGATCGTAGGCAAAGTAGGTCTTAAACGACGATACGCCCGCCTCGCGCATAGCCGAAAGATCGGCGCGGTTGCGTTCATTCCACTCGGCGAGTGCCATATGAAAGGCGTAGTTGGCCGTGCAGGTTCCGTCGGCACGGCGATGCCACTCGGCCAAGGCATCGGGCATGGTCACGCCGCGATCAGCCGTCGCGTAGTCCACGATGGTCGTCGTACCGCCGCAGGCAGCCGCACGCGTGCCGGTTTCAAAGCTATCGGCTGTCCAATCCATGCCAGTCCAGCACTGCATGTGCGTGTGGCCGTCGATAAAGCCGGGAAACACCCAGCAGCCCGCGGCGTCCTCGACGGTATCGTCGGCGCCCGGCTCAATCGCTGCGGCAATCCGCACAATCTTATCGCCCTCCATGGCAAGATCGGCGCGGCGAAGCCCCTGGGGCGTCACGAGCGCGCCGTTTTTGATGATGATCATAATTGCTCCTTATTGATTGATGCAGTTGGCCACGCGATCAAAATACGAGCAGGCGGCGATATGCTCCGTTATGCGTTGCTGTCCCTTGGCGGTATCGACGTCCCACAGCTCGTAGGCACGCGCCTCGACCAGCACCACGTCGGTACGGTCCTTGAGGATCGAACCGCCGCCGTCCTTGCCCTCAAGACACATAAGTGCATCGAACAGTTCCGCCGGAAAGAGCACCGGGCTCGAAGGCTCACCGTTGCACGCAAGACGCACCGGATGTTTGCGGCCACACTCGTCAAACGCACGAACCATAGCCTCAAAAGAACCCGAACTCACGAGCGGCTGGTCGCCCGGCAAAAAGAGGCAACCTTTCCAGTTGCGTTCGACTCCCCATGAAAGGCCCGCACGGACGCTTTCGCTGCGCAGCTCGCCACCGTGCAGCACACACGGGCAATGCTTGTCCTCGCAAATCTGAGCGACCTCGGGCCAACGCGTCGAAACCACGACGTCAAAGCCCCGGGGAACCGAATCGATGGTCCGGGCAATCAGCGGCTCGCCATAGATATCGGCGAGCATCTTGTTAGAGCCAAACCGCTTGCCCTCGCCCGAAGCCATAATGACGCATCCAAGTTTCATGGTGATACCTCCCCTGAAACCATCGTACCCATAACTCGCGCCGCGGGCATCTACATCGAAAGCGCTTATCCCGCACGCCCGCGATGCAAAAAGGGGCACCCCGCCGGTTGGCAGAGCGCCCCCTTTACATGGCTTACCTCAGCCCAGCTTTAGGCCTGGAACCAACGGGCGGTGTTGCGCTCGTCGAGGGCCTTGAGGGTAGCGGCGGGATCGGCAACCTTCTGCAGGAACATCATGGCTGCGATGGCGTACGGCTTGTAGCTGGCCTCCTTGTACATGCCCACGCGGTGCATGTCGAAGACGTCGGCGTTGACCTCGCCGTGCTCGCAGGAGACACCGGAGATGTCGGCGGGCAGCGGGTGCATAAAGATGGTGTCCTGGCCGTTGGCAGTCTTCTCCATGAGCTCAGTCGTGGAGCACCAGTCCTGATGGGTGGCGTTCTGGGCGAGCAGCTCCTTCTCGAGCGCAGCGATGCCGGCGTCGTCGCCCTCGGCGTACAGGTTGGTGCGCTTCTCCATGGCGGCAAACGGAGCCCAACTCTTGGGGATCACGATGTCGGCGCCCTCGAAGGCCTCGGCCATGGTGTTGACCTGCTTAAAGGTGGTGCCGGACTCGGCGGCATAGCCCTTGGCGCGCTCGACGACCTCGGGCATGAGGTCGTAGCCCTCGGGGTGAGCCAGGGTGACGTCCATGCCAAAGCGGGGCAGCAGGCTGATCAGCGACTGCGGGCAGGACAGCGGCTTGCCGTAAGAGGGCGAATAGGCCCAGGTGACGGCAACCTTCTTGCCCTTGAGGTTCTCGAGGCCGCCAAACTCGTTGATAAGGTAGAGCATGTCGGCAGAGGACTGCGTGGGATGATCGGAGTCGGACTGCAGGGAGATGAGCGTGGGACGGTGATCCAGAACGCCATCCTCGTAAGCCTGCTGGACAGACTCGGAGACCTCAGCCATGTAGGCGTCGCCCTTGCCGATGTACATGTCATCGCGGATGCCGATGACGTCGGCCATGAAGGAGATCATGGTAGCGGTCTCGCGGACGGTCTCGCCGTGAGCGATCTGGGACTTCTTCTCGTCCAGGTCCTGCAGCTCAAGGCCGAGCAGGTTGGCGGCCTTAGAGAAGGAGAAGCGCGTACGGGTGGAGTTGTCGCGGAACAGCGAGACGGCCAGGCCCGAATCGAAGATCTTGGACGAAACGTTGTTCTCGCGCAGCTCGCGCAGAGCGTCGGCGACGATGTAGAGCGCCTTGAGCTCATCGGTGGTCTTATCCCAGGTGTGCAGGAAGTCGCTGCCGTACATACCCTTAAAATCGAGGCCGTTCAGCTGCTCGACGAGCTCGGTAAACTTGGCGTCCATGTAAATGTCCTTTCTAAAGGTGAAACGATCGCAATGAGTAGATGCGCTCCGGCATGCGCGTGTGGCTAGAACATGCAGAGCGCTATGACGAGGACCCGCCACCGTCGAGGAAGCATGGGAGATAACGACCGCGGGCCCCAAGTCAACAGGAGGCGCCGGGGACACGAGCGGCCCCCGGCTCAACAAGATCGAGGAATGGGACTAGTCGATCTTGTTGTTGGTCAGACCGGCGCGGAACACGGTGGCATCGCCATCGGCCTGGCTCGGATCGTAGAGGTTCAGGGCAGCCACGTACATGGCGGCAGCGGTGACCAGGTCGTCCTTGTAGGTGACCTCGTTGGGAGCGTGTGCCTGAGACTCGGCACCCGGGCCAAAGCCCACGCAGGGGATGCCATAGCGGCCCTGGATGGAGACGCAGTTCGTGGAGAAGGTCCACTTGTCGCACAGCGGACGACCGGTGCGCTTGTCCATGCTGGGCTCGCAGCCGATGCGCTCGTCACCGAACATGGCCTTGTGGGCGTCGACGAGGGCCTTGACGTGCGGAGCGGTCTCCTTGTTGATCCACGTGGGGAAGTAAGCCTCGGTCTCGTAGACCTCGCCGGTCCAGGACGGACGGTCGTACATGTACATGGAGACCTTCACGTCGTCGCCGTACTTCTTGGCGGCCGGCAGGTTACGGATCTCGTCCAGGCAGGACTCCCAGGTCTCACCGGCGGTCATGCGACGGTCGATGGAGATGGCGCAGGAGTCAGCGACAGCGCAGCGGCTGGGGCTGGTGTAGAAGATCTGGCTGACGGTGCAGGTGCCGCGGCCCAGGAAGCGGGCGTCCTCGAAGTGCTCGGGGTTGTACTTGGGGTCGAGCATCTTGACGAGGCCCTTGATGTCGGTCGACTCGTCGCAGCCGTTGTTGTTGAGGGCGCGGACGTCGGCGATGATGTCGGCCATCTTGTAGATGGCGTTGTCGCCGCGGTCGGGAGCGGAGCCGTGGCAGGAGGTGCCGTGAACGTCGACGCGGATCTCCATGCGGCCGCGGTGACCGCGATAGATGCCACCGTCGGTGGGCTCGGTGGACATGACGAACTCGGGCTTAATGCCGTCCTTGTTGTAGATGTACTGCCAGCACATGCCATCGCAGTCCTCTTCCTGGACGGTACCGACGACCATAATCTTGTAGCCCTCGGGGATGAGGCCCATGTCCTTCATCATCTTGGCAGCGTAGGTAGCAGAAGCCATGCCACCCTCCTGGTCGGAGCCACCGCGGCCGTAGATGATCTCGTCGGTCTCGTAACCCTCATAGGGATCGGCATCCCAGTTATCGATGTTGCCGATGCCGACGGTGTCGATGTGAGAGTCGATGGCGATAATCTTGTCGCCCTCGCCCATAAAGCCCATAACGTTGCCCAGGCCGTCGACCTTAACCTCGTCATAGCCAAGGCTCTCCATCTCGGCCTTGATGCAAGCGACAACCTCACCCTCCTCGCAGGACTCAGAGGGATGGCTGATCATAGCGCGCAGGAAGCGAGTCATATCAGCACGATGGGACTCAGCAGCAGCCTTGATAGCGTCGAAATCGAGTTCTTTAGCCATTGTTCATAACCTTTCAAACTAAGGAATCTACCTGTGAGGTGGCGGAGCGATACCTATTTACTCCGCCCCAACGATTAGCAAGTGGGGTATTCGCCTTCCCAGACGATGCGACGGTACTGATCCGGATCGGTGTCACCTTCCGTGGAGAAGCAGAGCACGGAGCTCGTCTTATCCAGGCCGATGAGCTCCTTGAGCTCGGCGTACTCAGGATCGAGCATGAGGGTCTCGACCAGGCCAGTGGTCACCGCGCCGGACTCGCCGGAGATGACGCGCGGGTCGCCCTTCTCGGGGGCGCCCAGGGTGCGCATGCCGCGAGCGGTGACCCAGTCGGGGCAGGACACGAAGGCGGTGGCATGGTTGCGCAGGATATCCCAGCCCAGGATGTTGGGCTCGCCGCAGCACAGACCGGCCATGATGGAGGGCATGTCACCGTCCACGATACGCGGATCGCCGTCGCCGGCGGCAGCGCCCTTGTACAGGCAGGCGGCCGGAGCGCACTCGACCACGACGAAGGTGGGCGGGTTATCGGGATACAGGTTGGTGAAGTAGCCCACCACGGCGCCGGCGAGCGAACCCACGCCAGCCTGGACAAACACGTGCGTCGGGCGGTTGATGGCCATCTCGCGCAGCTGCTCGGCAGCCTCGGAAGCCATGGTGCCGTAGCCCTCCATGATCCAAGACGGGATCTTCTCGTAGCCCTCCCAGGCGGTGTCCTGAACGATGACGCCGCGCTCGCAGGCGTCGGCCTCGGCGGCGGCCATGCGCACGCACTCGTCGTAGTTGACCTCTTCGATGGTCACCGTTGCGCCCTCGGCGGCGATGTTATCGAAGCGGGGCTTGGTGGAACCCTTGGGCATGTGAACGACGGCCTTCTGGCCCAGCTTGTTGGCAGCCCATGCCACGCCGCGGCCATGATTGCCGTCGGTAGCGGTAAAGAAGGTGGCCTGGCCAAAGTCCTTGGCAAGCTGATCGGAGGTCAGGTAATCGAAGGTGCACTCGGCAACGTCCTTGCCGGTCTCGTCGGCAATGTAGTTGGCCATGGCAAACGATCCGCCCAGAACCTTAAAGGCGTTGAGGCCAAAGCGATAGCTCTCGTCCTTAACGCACAGGTTGGACAGACCCAAGCGCGCAGCCTGACCGTCCAGGCGGGCAAGCGGGGTGACGGTATATTGAGGGAACGACTGGTGGAAGGCGCGGGCCTTCTTCACGTGGTCGAGGCTCATGATTCCCAAGTGCTTGTCATCGCTCTTGGGCATCGTGTTGCCCGCCCACTGGATCTTATCGGCCATACGGTGAACTCCTTAAGTCCTCTCTTGCCGGCCCCCGCATACGCGTTTCAGCCCGATCCCATTCACACGGCTGAACTTTTATGTGGATGCCAAACAAAAAGTTTGTTAGCACTGTTCTATCACACTTTTTGATTGGCAAACCTAACAAATTGTTTGTTGCCGTAATCGGTACTTTTTTGCCGCCGAACGGTCATGAATTGCCTTGTTGATGGATTTGTTTGCGGTCATGTGTGGTTTATGGCACAGTGAGCCCAAACTAATTTTTAGGAAGGCACCTATGACCCCCGCACAGATTGAGTTTTATAAGCGCCTTGCACACGGCCTGGCGCTCCAATTTGGCCCCAACTGCGAAATCGTCGTCCACGATCTGGAGACCGAGGACGTGGACCACTCCATCGTAGTGATCGAAAACGGCCACGTCAGCGGACGCAAACTGGGTGACGGCCCCAGCCATATCGTGTTTGAGTCCATGCACGAGGGCGCCACCGACGTACACGACCGCGAGCCGTACCTCACTAAAACCGCTGACGGCAAGCTGCTCAAATCGTCGACGATCTTTATCCGCAACGACGAGGGCAAGCCCGTCGGCATTTTGGGCATTAACTTTGACATTACGCTCATGAAGGCTTTTGAGCGCTCGCTCGATGCCTTTACCGGCACCGGCGGCACGGGCTATACCGAGCCCGAGCCCATTACCAAGAACATCGGCGACCTGCTCGAGGACCTGCTGCACGAGTGCGAGCAGTTTGTGGGCAAGCCCGCGGCACTCATGACCAAAGACGAGCGCATTCGTGCCATTGGCTACCTCGACCGTCGCGGTGCCTTCCTCATTTCCAAGTCGAGCGAGCGCGCCTGCGAGTTCTTTGGCATCTCCAAGTACAGCTTCTATAGCTACCTCAATGAGGCCAAGGCGGCGGCCGGCGACAAGTAGGCACTCGCCTGGATTGCCCCTCCCCTTTTGGGCGCGAGTTCTGGAAAGCACGAATCCAAGACCGGGCCGCCTGGGAAGTTCCATATAATCGATGTCATTGGTATTTCGAAAGGATGGGACAGAATGGCGTTAAGCAAGGCATCATGCACCGGTCGCGGATTGATTCCGGCAATTGGTGGACATGTGCACCACATGTTCGATGAGAGTGAAGACGACCTGTTTTCGCTGAGCCTTGACGACGTGATGAATGATCACCCGTGGACCGCCGACGAACTCATGAGCGGCGGGGCTCGCCCGTCAAGCCCCGATCCCGCACTTGCGCCTAAGCCCGCATCTGCGCCGACTCTTGCGCAGTCGCCTGTTTCGACGCCCGCGCCTACGCCCGCACCCACTTCGGCGCCCACGCCCGCTCCCCGCCCCGCAAGCGACCCGTCCGAGACGGCGGCATTTCTCGCTGCAGCGACGCAGGGCAAATCGGCCGACAGCACCGTTATGTACAGCGCCCAGCAGTTGCCAGTTCCTGCGGCACGCAAGCCTCCGGTCGCAAGGCTCGATGAGCCCGTTGCCCATCAGGTTGCCTACGATTCCTGGGCTGCAGCCGATCTGGATGAGACCTCTACCGGCATGCCGGCGCTCGACGTTCCAGTTAACCCGCTTTTTGCCGCCAACACGAGCGCCGCGGACTATGAGGGCGGTGCGGCATATTCCGATTATTCCGATGGCTATGCTGGCACCAGTCGCATCGAGACCGAGGATTATGGCACCGCATCGAGCGATTATCTCAACGATCCGTACGTTGCCACGCCCGCACCGGAATATGACCCGGAGGCCGCGTCCGCGCCGGCGTATACCAAAAGCACGGGCGAAGAGCGCTTCGCCGATTATTACGCCGAGGAAAAGGCGCTGCGTTTCTCGGAATTTCCGCAGGCAGTCAAGGTTGCCTTTATCGCCATTATCATTGCCCTGCTCGGTGTCATTGCGTTTGAGGGATTCCAGCTGTTCCGCGGCCCCACCCAAGCGGAGTCGGAAACCCAGCAAAAAGAGGACGATAACCAGTACCTGGACATCAACACCCTCAAGGGCGACCCCAACGACGAGGACGACGAGTAGCGAGGGCTGAAGGCGGCCGCAGGATCCCGCATCCAGCACCAGCTTCTAAGTGCTGTTTTGTCATCCAGCTACACTTTTCCGAAGTTTTAAGGTGTCTATTTCGGCACTTTTCCGGATTTTATACTCTGTCCCTCCAGATGCGCTTTACGGTGCAGGCGTTGGAAGAAGGGCCATGTGCCGCTGGCGGCCCACATGTTCTGCAGATCAAGCTGCTCGGAGACGACTCGCGCGAGCCGTCCAGCTGGAAGCTCTTTGCCGACGGCGCGTGCGTTGCGGACGGATCCGGCGCCTTTGCCCGCGAGTGCTTCTGCGAGGGCGCCGAGGTGTTTCTGGACCTGTGCCGCGACGCCGTACGCGCGACCGAGCTGTACCAGTGGAGCCAGAGGGAGTACGAGCTGCTGAGTGCGGCCCGCAGGATCGTAAGGGTGTAGACGGGCGGACGAGCCATCGACGATTTTGAGCTGGCAAGGGCCGGGAATTAGATTCCCGGCCTTCAACCTAGCACTGCTTTATGAGATCGAGCACCGCAGGAATGTCATCGGCGTTCCGAAGCGCAACGTAAGTGGGTAAGCCCGGGCCAAATCCGCCCTGTGCGCGTTTGTCCTGACACATGTCCTCTGGATCAATTAGGTCGTCCACGCTCTTTGCCAGGCCAACGGCGATCCAACCACCGTTGCTGGTCCTGCCTTCTAGCACGGCATGCAGTTTTCGCTTGCCCGACCTGAGTCCTACATAGTACTTGGCTATATAGGACTCCCACGAAGGGTTACCACTCAGAACAGACTCGCGCACCTCATCGAAAAGCTTCTGGTTGAGCCCACCTTCGGCAAAGGTGGGGTGATTCTCCTGCAGAGTCCAGATAGGAGCCTCATCAGACTCCCCGCGAGAAGGACGGTACTTGTCGACGACGTCTGCCGGAAGGTCGGGATATTTCCATATCTCACACGCCTCTTTCGCCAGCTCGTCCGCGCGCTGTCCAATCTCTTCCTCACCCCATTTTTCACGCGAGGCGATCGACTTGTTCAGGTAGAGCGGACTGCACTTAAATCCGACGTCAGGCAGATTGAGCTTGTCCGAGAACGACCGGTTTGAGTACTCCTGGTTGTAGCCCGTCAGCGTAAGATTTCCCAAGTTGTTGCACAGCCTGTCGTGGACGTCTTCCCAGTTCTCACCAAGCGATTCCTTCCAGCCGTGCTCATCATCGATCGTCTGGGGCATGATGTGCTCGATCTGGTAATCGTCGGCTGAGATGGACTCCTTCGGGTGGTGCCAGTTCTCCATGCGTTCCAGGTAATAGCGCTTTTTAGAGAAGCGGTTGTAGCAGTCACGCGTCTTAAACTCCTCGACAAAATGCTCGTCTGTCGGAAAGTATGCGGTCATACCGCTGCTGTGGATAAGGAGCATCGCCGTAACGTACTCCTCGATATCGTCCTGCTGCTCGAGATTGCGATACATGCCGGCAAAGAAATTATTTAGGCCCGTGGTAAGTCTGCCGCAAACCGCTCGCCTGAACAGAAACGACTCGATAGTCTCGCAGATACGTAAAAACGCATTGCGGTCTAGTCCATTCCCCTCGTAAACCGAATAAAGCAACATTAAGAGGGGCCTTATCTGCTTCACGTCGAGGCTTACGATTCTGCCGAACACTCGGCGCAGTCCGTCGTCCTTCTCCTTACCAAGGAACAGACTGGCGTATCTATGTGCATACCCTCGCAGCTCCTTAAGCAGGCCCTCGGTGTCACCATCGTAGTCGTCGGCGAAATAGCGCTTAAACTCGTAGTAGGCCTCGTTCTCCTTCGGCATCCTATTGGGAACTTTAAGCCACAGCCAGTACCAGATAAATGCATTGAACTCGTCCTCGCCGCCTTTTCCGAACAAGCACTCGAGTGGATGCCAATAACCCTCATAAAGATTGGTCTGTTCGTCGTTGGGAAGCGACATTAGAACGTAGTTACGGATGAGGTCAATGGGCGTGAGCGGCTTGCCCTTGGAGTTCATGGACTCAAATATGAGCTGGGCATTATCAACGCCAGCGGTGAGCTTAGTGTCGATGACCTGCACGCGGTTTAGCCCCGCCCAAAGCCTTGCAGGGTCGAATGATTTCCCGTGCATCTTTTCACGGAAGAACGCATGGTTTTCGACAATGCGATCCGATTTTTCATCTGGCACGGGAGCCCCAGACACGATGGAGAACAGCGTCTCCTTATCGTCCTGCGAGAGCACCAGCTTGTAGCGTGCCAGACCGTTGTAGTCGTCATCGTTAAAGAGGTAATTTTTCCTCAGCGCCGAGATTTTGAGGTCGCCAAGGAAGCCAGCCTTGTCGGGGTTGCTCTCCAAATAGTCAGCCAAAGCTGCAATCATCAACGAAAACGTCGTCATGCGCTGCTGTCCGTCAATCAGAAGCACGCGCGAAATGCTCGTGGCAGAGCTCTCGGACTCGGGGATATAAAGCATTGACCCCACGAAGTGCGATACGCCATCACGACCCGCTCGCATGACGTCATCCCAAAGCACCTCGCACTCTTTTACACTCCACGAGTAAATTCGCTGGTACACGGGAATGACGAACTGCATCTTCGCCACGCCCATAAGGTCGAGTAGATTTGCCTCGGTTGCTTTCATTTGCGGTTGTCTCCTCTTTCTTGTTTACGCCGTTTGCAGTCAGTCCCCCACTGAGCGGAGGGTGCCAAAGACGAGAGCATCGAAGCACAGAAGCAACCGGGATGCTCATATCGTTAGATTTTACAACGCAAGCAAACGCTTACGCCGTCAGGGTGGCGCGCGATCGCTGCGCGCCACTCCCCAAAATCATACGATGTCAAAAGACTGACACTTGTGTATGCCTTTTGACATTGCCACGGACTTACGGGTTTCTTGTCTCATATGCCAAGAGCGGATATCTAGATCGCTGCCCCTCCCGCCCAAAGGAGCTCGACAAGAACTGATCGAAGGGCAAATCAGACATCGAGCAAGTCGCCGACATGCTCATCGCGCCTCGCAAAAAGATGGGCAAACACGGGACCATCTTAAGCGGTGGCGATGATGACACGGAATTGCAGCCGAATCGCCCCGACCTATTCGCCACCCGATGCTGGCAAGCTGTTGAGCGGCTCGCTCTCACCGGCGGCACCAAGGCGCTTCTGCATCTTCTCGATCTGCTTAAGGGTCGAAGTCAAATACCCAAGACCCTTCTTCAACTGCTTAAGCAACCTGCCATTCCTGCGGTCCCCCTTTCCATTCTCCTTCTCGACATCCTCCTCAACACCAGCGATGCTGCGCTGCACGGCCTCGGCCGCCTTCTGCACCAAAATGGCTCCCTCATGCGGGCAGCGGTCAGTTGCCACATCAAGAAATGCGAGAAGCCTTGAGCATTCAACGAGCACGAACTGCGCATAGTCCTCCCCCATCGACGCCGCCAGGGCAACGCCGCTAGAACCCAAAAGGCCAAACGCAGCGCCGCCGCCAGCAATTAAAGCGGTGCCACCGGCCATGCCCATGCCGCCGGCGGCCAAGGCGCCGCCGCCAGCAGCAGCAAGACTCGCATTGACGAGCGCAGCCCCGTGAAGGCCGACAAACGAGCCTCCAAAGATACCGACAGCAATATCCGGAGCCAATGCCGCGGCCACTCCTCCTGTGCCCAGGGCCGCCGCCACGGCAATGGCGCCGCCTACCAAGACCTTTGGCAATGTACCTGAGAGCTCACGGATATGCGCCCCGCATTGCTTCTCTAGGGAACGCACGGCGTCCAAATCAACCGCGTCTTGTCTCCTGGGAAATTCATCTTTAACCCAAGCCCCGCTCCCCTTCAAACCTTTGTATTCCTTCTTCTCTTCATCTCCTATCTGGAAATAGGGGCGAAACTCAACCAGCTCCTGAGCGATCAGCAAAGCGCGCACCTTGCCGCCTCGCTGCCGCGAAATAGCCTCAAGGGCTCCGTACGCATCTTCCTCGCTCAAAAAATAGCCGCCTGCATCAATGCCTAGGCCATCCGTGACCGAATCCTGCCACGCGCGGGCCCAGCTCCTCTTTTGCCCTTTGCGCACTTCGTTCTTCTCGTTCCCGCAGTCGTAGTTGATGGCGGCAAGCTTCAGCGAGAAGGCAATCCTCGTCGTCTCTCTATCTAGGCTATAAAAGTGGAATCCATCGAAGATATCCTGGCGGCGCCTGGCGCGCTCAGTCCAAGCCTCGGACATTTCCTCCGCCATATAGCCCCAGTCGGCATGGAGTGCAAACGCAAGGCGTCCAACTCCAACGTAGTTTATTCGCAAGAAGAACTTCTGGGCGAACACGACCTTGTTCCCCTCGCATTCGATACCCGCCCTGACCGCCGCCGTCGCCAGATTCGCCAGAACGAAGTACTCGAAACCGTGACCATGCGAGTGAGGGCCCTGCTGTTGTAGGGCATGAAATGCGAAGCCTTGAGCTTGCGCAAGCCGGAGACATCACTCACTTCGCAACGTTCTAGCTCGGCCTTGAGCCTTGAAAGCATGTAGAGACAACGAACGATAACCTCGTTGGCCACGACTGCTGGCACCTGGCTTAAAGCTTGATCGAAAAGACCGACTTCCGTCCGAAGGTCGAAGCGAATGGGCTTGCCGTCCTCGGTTTTGAACGCCGTTCCGTTAAACAGCTTTGAGATCCATTGCTGAATGCGAATATCCTTGCCCTTATAGGCAATCCGCATGTCTTGAAAAACAGGCAGGGAGGAGAGCTCCTTTAGCAGGGACAGCACAACGCCGGGAATACCCGTCCCCTTACCGGGGTTTGAACTAGACCCCGCCATGTCGCTCACGAGATGCATTGCCCAGAACAGAGTGCCAAACGCGATCTTCTCTGGAACGTTCCTGCCTATAAGAGGGCGGTCAGGATCGAAGGCGGCGGCAGGCAGGTCAAAGGCGACAAACCGGCCGGCCGTATCGGTGCCATAGCCTTTGCACGTGAATTGCGAGAGGATCGAACACGCAAGGCCAACCAAGCTCGGGTGGTGCGAGAAATCCCGCAGATGATGTTGGAGCCCGCCGCCAAACTCGGCAGTCAGCTTGTCCGCGGCAAGAGGAAACCCTTTCTCTAGAAAGCGAATAGCGTCTTCTAGAGTTGCATCCGCCTTTGTCATACCCGCAGACTTGGCAATCGTAAGAACGAATTTGCCAACCTTCTCGTCGCCCCACTCTTTGGCACCCTCTAGGTTGAAGTCTTTCTGCCACAGGATATTCAACGCGCCCGTGAGGAGCCCGCTAACGGCTGCAAGTTCATAGTCGAGCTTCGTAGCCTTTTCAGCCCGAGGGTCAAAATCAAAGAGGACCTCCTCCCCATCGGGAGCGTCCTTAAAACCAACCAGCACGGCGCTACCGTTCAGCGGCACAGATGCAACTTTGGGCAGTTGAGGCATGGTGTAAACTATCTCGCCGCCACTAAAAACAAGTTCGTCTGCCATACCAGCTTCCTCCCGCAAACGCGTAAAACTAGATTGCTCCACGCCGCCAAATCCCTCTCGTAGAACTACTCGATAATCTCGATGATGCAGTTGCTCAGAACCTCGTCGGAACTGTTCACCTCTGGCAGCCTGTACGCCTCATTGTGAACGATAACGCGCGCAGCGTCACGGGTCTATGCCTGCCCATCCAGCGAATCATGTTAGCAAGCCGTTCTTCGACAATGGATGCCATCTCGGTGTCCATACTCTTGACCTGCCTGGTCTCGGCGGGCGTCAGCGTGTCCTTGAATAGCATCTCAAGCACAGCCCTCTGATGCTGATTCTGGAATCCTTCCCGCAACCATTCCTTCTGCTTACGCCCAATGGGCACCCGCCTACCTTCCCGCCGCCTTCAGCTTCAGCAGCAGGTCGCCCAGCTCGGGGCACTTGCTAGAAAGGCGCGTCTGAGCTCGCTCGCCCATCCCCCACCGCTGGCGGACTTCCTGGGCGCGCGGGCTCACGCGGTAGTCCCCGTCCATCACCTGCTTGAGCAGCTTGGCGGTCACGCGCGCATCGGCAAGGGCGCTGTGGGCGTGACCCGTCGACTCGTCGGACTCGATGCCAAACCACGTCGCCGCGTCACTCAAAGAGACGCACCCGTGGCTGCCCACGTCCATGATCGAGGTGTAAAACGCCTGCAGGTCGGCCCAATCCGTAGGAAATGCGGAAAGATCGATGTGCTTTGCCTGGCACTCGGTCAAAAGCTGTCGACGGTCTGCCCCGCTCCAGCAAACTACCTGTGCGGAGTAGCGACCGATCCAATCGCTGAGCCTTTTGATTACCATGTAGAGCGGATCGGCCATCGCAGTGTCCACGGCCGATATCCCCGTAAGCTCGCGGACGGAAAACGCAACGCCTTCGGTAAATTCCGTCTGCACAAACTGCGAGAACTCGCCCATAACGTTGCCGTGGTAATCGAGCTTGACGGCGCCGACCTCGATAATCTCATTACGCAGCCCACGTCGCTGGCGCTGCTTTGGCACCGGCGCAAACTCAAAGTCCAGCACAATCTGGCGCGCAAAGTTCGTCGTATCGATAGCCGAGATACACGGCGTCTTTTCAGCTGACACGGTTAGGGCCTTTCTCCGTCAACTGCCGCTTGCTACATAGGCGGCTACATTGCCGTAAGGATAGGCGCCCGTGCGGACATGAAAGCGGGGCGCAATACCATGCGCTGGTCGCACGCCATGCAGACGGCCCCAAGAGAATCGCCCGCTCTATTCAAATGCATGAAAAAGATTTGGGCCCGGTGACTTGAATCAGCGGTCATCCCGGGCCCATCAGAGCTCGTAGAGCTCTTGGTTGCTTTGGTCTCGCTCTTCACGGCGCTTATCGAACTTTCCGAGGCACTCAAGCAGCATTCGAAGCATAACAAGTCGCTGCCATTAAGGCACTGACCTCTTGACCAAGCAACAGCGCTGCCCAGCTATCACCCTTGGGCTGCCGTCAACTTTATTCTATCCGCGAGCATCTGGTTTACCAAATGGATTTTCGGTAAAGGAAGCACGGCACGCCCGCAAAACCACTACGCCCCAAGTGCCGCCATGGGAATCACCGCCACGCCGTCGTCGCGTGTGTAGGCAATACTCCCCTTTCCAACCACGACCGCCAAAAACGCCGGCGCGGCATTCTGGGCGGCAGGATTGGAGAGCACTTTCCTCTTCAGCGCCTTGAGATTTCTCGCTCCATCGTCTGCTTTCGCATCACTCAGCTTGACCTCGATGGCTCCCCAGCGCCCGTCGTGCTCAACGATCAGATCGACCTCAAGGCCCTTCTCATCTCGGAAATAATGGACACTGTTGTCGACACCGCCGTAGGTGGAAAGGAACACGCGCACGTCGCGCAGGACGAGATTCTCAAAGAGCATCCCCAGCGTTTGCATATCGCCAAGCAGCCGCTCAGGGGTAGCCCCCAGCAACGCCGCCGCAAGTGACGGGTCACAGAAGTAGCGCTTGGGGCGCACGCGAACGCGGGCCTTCGAACGCATGGGCGGCTCCCATCCGCACAGGTCCTCGGTCAGCTTGAGCCTGTTGAAGAGGTCCAAGTACGCAGCGATGGTCCTCTCGTCGGGGCCCGCCTCACCGTACGAGGCGTCCTTTACGAGCGTCTTGTACGTGACAGCCTGGCTCTCGTTCATGGCAAGAGCTCGCAAAAGGCCGTGTGCAAGCTCGGGCGACATGCCCTCGTCCAGCACGTTGACGTCGAGCACCGAGTGCACGTACTGGCTTGCCGTCTCTCGCGCAAGATCTTCCGAAAGCCCAAGATTTGCAGGCCAACCGCCCCTGCAGCACCAGCGGGCGACGTCATCCACCGTGCTCTCGCGACGCTGAGGGGCAAAATCCTCGCCCTTAAAGAGGCTTGCCAGTGACACGAGCGGCTCGCCGTCGCCCGACTCACACAGGGCCATGGGGCGCATTGACAGACGGGCGATCCTACCCGTGCCGGAATGACGAACATGGCTGCGCTCCTCGCTTTTGAGCGCGGTCGAGCCCGTGAGCAAAAGTGTCCCCCGTTCGTTGCCGCTCGCGTCCACGAAACGCCGGGCGGCATCCCAAACCTCGGGCACCTCCTGCCATTCATCGACCAGGTGTGGCGCATCGCCGATGAGCGCCAGGCTTGGGTCGACCTCTGCCGCCGCACGCTGCGCAGGCTCATCGAGCCTGGAGACGCTCGCCGAGCGAGAGAGCGCCGTCCAGGTCTTGCCGCACCATTTGGGGCCGTTGATCTCCACACAGCCAAACGCCCGCATAAGGGTGTCGAGGCGCTCCTCTATGAGCCGGGGCCTATATCCCTTTTGGGTCAATCTCTTTGGTGCATCCATAGACGGCCGTCCCTCTCTATCACGCGATATGCGAAATTACGCCATTCTCAATGCTGATTTTACGCTACTTTCAATGTAATTTTTACGCCATGACAGATGTAGTTTTTACGCCATTTTCATTGAAGGTTTTACGCTTGGCATCCTTAGCGCGACCCATTCCGAGCATCACATCAGAGCGTGCTTGGTTATCTCCGCTCGCACATCTCGGCAAACGAAATCAGCTTGGCATCTCCCCTGCTCGCCGCAGCTTCCTGACATCCTTGCGTAAAGCCTCGCTTCGAGAAGATCGCATAGCTTTTGTGCTGCCGCCTAAAGAGCTCGCTTCGATGCACGAGCTTTTGCAGCACGTCTTCGCCCACCGGTTCATTGCGCCATTTGCATTCCGCAAACAGCGCAGTGCCCTCGCCATCGTCAACAATCAAGTCGATTTCTTCCTGCGTATGCGTGCGATTATCCGTCCCCCACCAGCGCCCAACGCTTGCCGGAACCACATCAAGCTGGCCCGCCCGCGCGAGTTCGTACACGTATTGTCTGCATATAAGCTCAAAGACCGTACCCATGTAATCCGATACGTGCGGCTCAATGCGCTCATACGCCATCTCGGCCATATCGTTTTGAATCAGCCCGATGTTCTGCGGAACAAACTTGTACCAGAACCTAAACATCTGATCGCTCAGCAGATACACGGCTCGCTTATTGCTCGTCTCGTTTAGGGGCAGCTCGCGCTCGACAATCCCAAGCGACGCCAGCTTATCCACATAGCTCTTTACGTTGCTCGCAGGGATTCCCGTAGAGCTCGCAATCTCCGAGATCTTCGAGCGCCCCTGGGCAATTGCTTGCACGATCGCATCATATTGCTCGGGATTGCGGCACTCCTGCAATAGCAGGTTACTCGGCTCCTCAAAGAGATAGCCCGTAGGAGTTAGAAAAAGACGTTTGATGTTGTCCTTGAGCGGTGCGGCAGGATCGACTTTCTCGATATATGCAGGAATGCCACCTGTCATGCCATAGCAAACTGCAGCGTCTTCGCGACCCATGCTCTGCCACAACCCGAGGGTCGTCGTAAAATCGAGCGGCATGATCTTAAACTGGGCCGTACGCCTACCGTATAGTGGGCTCTCGTAGCCCAACACCTGTTCCTCCATAAACGAAAGAGACGAGCCGCATAGGATCAGCATTAGCCTGGTCTCTTTGTATAAGTGGTCGATCTTGTCTTGCAGCAACGAGCTGATCTCGGGATTCGATTGGGCGAGATAGGGATACTCGTCAATCACGACAATCAAACGCTCCGTTCGAGCCATGGTGACCAATGCATCGAACGCCTCGTCAAAACTACGAAACGACACGCCTGCAGCACCAACCGAGCCTGCAAGTATCGCCTGGCTAAAGCCGTGCAGGTTTGCCTCCGCATTGGTACGACGAGCTTGAAAGTAAATAGCCTTCTTGCCTTGGATGAACTCTGTGATAAGGCGCGTTTTACCCACACGACGGCGGCCGTAAATCACAGGCATCTCAAAGGAGTCCGTGCCATACAGTCGATTGAGCTCGGACATTTCCGCTGTTCTTCCGACAAACATAGACCATCCTTCCTTTACGTTATAGCTAGCTATATTATACCTTCCTATAATATAGCTAGCTATAACGTAATTCGACAAGCGGCGCACACGAAAGGGGCGGTACACCACCGCACGTGGACCGTTCCGGAAAATGCATCCCGTTCTGGAGCCAAAAACTGGGCCGTAGTTTCCGCCAAGCATCCCATCCGGAAAGCGTGTCCCGTTCTGAGCGCCAAATCCGGGACGCAGTTTCCACTCCAAACAAAGGGCCCCGGCTCGCGATGGAGCTGGGGCCAGAGGCGCAGCATATGCAGTTGATGTTGAGCGCGGACGGCCCATCAGTAATGACTGTCCGCACCCTACCCTACCCGCGGTTGCGGACGCGGCTGTATGGCGTATCCACCATGGGCAGATCGGGACGCAGCTTGCCGTCAAATGCGCGATAGGCGTTCTGTACGGCGGGCGCCGTGGGAATCGTTGCGATCTCACCGATGCCCTTGCCGCCGTATGCCACGGGCAACAGCTCGTCCTTCTCCACGTAGATGGCGTGGATATTCGGAATCTCGGGCGCACGGAACAGCCCGAGCGTACCGTACCTTGCCTGGGGTACGCAGTCCTTGAGCGGCCAGTCCTCGGTAAGCGCATAGCCCATACCCATGAGCACGCCGCCTTCGATCTGACCCTGGATGGAGATGGGGTTGACCACCTTGCCGGAATCGTGCGCGGCATAGACCTCGCTCACGCGGCCGTCATCATCCAGAATGACCACATGCGTGGCAAACCCGTAGCAGATGTGGCTCTTGGGGTTGGGAACGTCGGCGCCCAGCTTGTCGGTCGGCTCCAGGTACACGTAGCCAAACTCGCATCCCTCGAGCGCCTTGATGGCAGCCGCGGGATCCTGAGGATGCATACCCTGGCCGGCGACGAGCTCCTGCGTGCGCAGCTGATAGGCGCGACCGTCGTCGTACTCAATCTTGACGCCGTCGCCATGCGCGCTCACGGGAGTATCGGGTGCGGGCTTGCCGGCCTCGATGTCAAGCATGGCATCGCGCAGCAGGAAGGCGGCACCGCGCACGGCCTCGCCGGTCACGACCGTCTGACGCGAGCCAGACGTGGTGCCGGAGTCGGGAGCGTTCTCGGTGGAGCACTCGCCATTGGCAATGCAGCTCAGCGGCAGACCGCAGGCCTCGGCAACGTCCTGCAAAAAGACCGTGTTGCAGCCCTGGCCGATGTCGGACGTGGCGGCGTAGACCACGGCGCGGCCATCCTCGACGCGGATCTTGCAGCGGCCGGCATCGGGCAGGCCCACGCCCACGCCGGCGTTCTTCATGGCGCAGGCGATACCGGCGTGTCCGGGATGCGCGTAGTAGGCATCCTTGACCTCGAGCAGTGTCTCCTTAAGCGCCGTGGAACAGTCGGCAATTTGGCCGTTGGGCAAAACCTCGCCCGGCTCGATAGCGTTTCGGTAACGAATCTCCCACGGATCCAGGCCGACCTTTTCTGCCAGCAGGTCGATCAGGCTCTCGAGCGCAAACTCGGACTGGCAAACGCCAAAGCCTCGGTACGCGCCGGCGGGCGGGTTGTTGGTGTAGTAGCCAAAACCGCGAATGTCGGTGTTCTGGTACTTGTAGGGGCCGACGGCATGCGTGCAGGCGCGCTCGAGCACCGGGCCGCACAGCGACGCGTAGGCGCCGGTGTCAAAGTTGATCTCGCAGTCCAGACCGGTAAAGTTGCCCTCGGCGTCGCAACCCAGCGTAAAGGTGCCGTCCATGGCGTGACGCTTGGGATGGAAAGCGAGCGACTCGGCACGCGTGAGCTTACACTTCACAGGACGCTGGAACTTATATGCGGCGAGCGCGGCCAAGTGCTGGATGGACACGTCCTCCTTGCCGCCAAAGCCGCCACCCACGAGCATGGTCTCGACGACCACGCGCTCGGGCTCGCTATCCCAGCCAAACATGTGAGCGCACTCTTTGCGCGTGTCGTAGGCGCCCTGGTCGGTCGACTGCACCTTGACGCCATTCTTGTACGGGAAGGCAACGGCGCACTCGGGCTCCAAGAAGGCATGCTCGGTAAAGGGCGTGGTAAAGCGCTGCGTCACGGTAAACGCGCTCTCTGCCAGCGCCTTGGCGGCGTCACCGCGCGTCACGTGACGGCTCTGGCACACGTTGTCCTTGAGCTCCACCGTGTTGCCAAAGGCAAAGAAGCTGTCGTGCAGGCGCGGGGCGTCGGCAGACCTGGCCTCGGCGATGTTGCGCACGGGCTCCAGCGGCTCGTAATCAATCTTTACGAGCTTCTTGGCCTTCTCGAGCGTCGCCTCGTCCTCGGCAACCACCAGCACGATGGCATCGCCCACGCAGCGGGTGATGTCGCCCTGGGCGATCATGACGTCCCAGTCCTGGATAAGGTGGCCGACCTGGTTGACCGGCACGTCCTCGGCGCGCAGGATGCCAACCACACCGGGTAGGGCCTCGGCCTTGGAGGTATCGATGGAGAGCACGCGGGCACGCGGATACTTGGAGCGCACGGCGCTGGCGTAGGTCAGGCCCGGCTGGTCGATCTCGTCGATGTCGTCGGGGTACTTGCCCTCGCCGAGCACCTTCTTGCGCACGTCAATACGGAAGGCGCGCTTGCCCACGCCGTAGTCGTCGCCGCGCTCCAGATCCTCGTCGATCTGCTTTTCGCCGCGGAGCACCGCAGCGGCCAGCGCAATGCCCTCGATAATCTTTTTGTAGCCGGTGCAGCGGCAAACATTGCCGCGGATGGCGTACTTGATCTGCTCCTCGGTAGGCTCGGGATCCTCGGCGATGAGCGCTGCACCCGCCATGACCATACCGGGGATACAAAAGCCGCACTGCACGGCGCCCACGGCGCCAAAGGCGTACACAAAGGCCTCGCGCACGTTCTCGGGCAGGCCCTCGACAGTCACGATGTCGCGGCCGGCGGCAAGGGCGGTGGTCAGCACGCACGCCTTGACGGCCGCACCGTCCACATGGATGGTGCAGGTGCCGCAGGCGCCCTCGGAGCAGCCGTCCTTGGCGGAGTGAATGTGCAGGTCGTCGCGCAGATAGCGCAGCAGCGGTTTGTTTTGGGTCGTCGTGTGCTCGACGCCGTTAACGGTAAAAGTGAATTCCTGTGCCATGGTGATTCCCTTCTACACGCCGGCGGCGATACCGGTGCGGTCGTGGATGGCGCCATGCGGGCAGACGACGGCGCACATGCCGCACGACAGGCAGTCCGTGCCGTCGATATGGGCGCAGTTGTCCTCGATGCGGATAGCGCCGGCAGGGCACTTTTTGGCGCACATGCCGCAACCGATGCAGCTGGTGTCGCAGATCTTGCGCGCAATGGCGCCCTTATCGGTGTTGTTGCAGCGCACCAGGATGTTCTGGTAGCCGGGAACGAAGGCAATCACGCGCTGCGGGCACGCCATGCCGCACAGGCCACAGCCCGTGCACTTGGAGCGGTCCACGCGGGCGATGCCATCGACCAGCGCAATGGCGCCGTGGGGGCAGGCCGTGACGCAGGCGCCACAGCCAATGCAGCCTTCGCTGCAGCGGGCGTCGCCGCCCGCGGAGGCACAACCGCTTCCGCAGGCAACGTAGGCCACATTATGTTGAATGGATTTGGCCATAAGAGACTCGCCTATTTCTTAAGAAGGTACGAATAGTTGTCGCGCACGGCCCTGATGGTCAGGCGGACGGCCTCGGGAAGACCGGTGTTGACGGCATCGACCGAGACGGTGCGGACCGTGCCGGCGACGCGAACCTTAAAGTGGTCCTCGTCCACGGCCAGGAAGCCCTCGTTCTCGGAGTTCTCCATGTCCTCCTCGCTCCAGAACAGGGTGAGCTTGTCCTTGTAGGGACGACCCTCCTGGTAAGGGCAGAACACGGCGCAGTTGCCGCACTCGTTGCACATGCCGTCGACATGGACGACCTGATGCTTGGCCAGGCCCGGCACCTTAATTGCCACGTTGGCGCGGTTGGGGCACACGTCGCAGCAGACCTCGCACACCGAGCCGCAGCCCAGGCAGCGGGTCTTGGTGCAGTTGCGCTTGTCGCGGCACAGCGACCCCTTGCGCTCGTAGCAGGTGTCCTCGCGGCCGGCCTGCTCGTTGCAGTCGGCGTACTTGTTAAAGTCCACACCGGCGATGGCACGGGCGACCTCGGCGGCATCGGCGATAGCCTCGACCACGGTGGCAGGACCGCGACGGCAGTCGCCGGCAGCCCAAACGCCCTCGACGCCGGTGGAGGTGGCGGCAAGACGGCCGCGACGGTCGTGCTCGACGCCCGCGGCATCGTACAGGCTGGCATCGATGCCCTCGCCCACGGCGCAGATCACCGTGGTGGCGGAAAGCTCGACGGTCTCGCCCGTGGCGACGGGGCTGCGACGGCCGCTTGCATCCGGCTCGCCGAGCTCCATGACGTCGCAGGTCAGCACGGAGCCGTTGAGTGCCTTGGGCGCCAGCAGCTCGCAGAGCTCAACGCCGTCGGCAAGAGCAAGATCGAGCTCTTCCTCGTCGGCGGGCATCTGCTTCTTGGTGCGGCGATACACCAGGCGCACGTTCTTCACACCAGCCAGACGCTTGGCCACGCGGGCCGCGTCCATGGCGGTGTTGCCGGCGCCAATGACCACGACGTCCTCGCCCAGCTCGAGCTTCTCGCCCTTCTTGGCGGCCTCGAGGAACTCCAGCACGTCGAGCTCGGCGCCCTCGCCCAAGCCCGCAGAGCCGGGCATCCAGGCGCCGGTGGCCACGACAACGTCGGTAAAGCCCTGAGCCTTGAGCTCGTCGATGGACTCCACGCGAGCGTTGAGCTGCACCTTGGCGCCAAAGGCTAGGCAGAGCTCGGCATCGTGGGAGATATCGTCGCTCGCGATGCGGAACTCGGGAATCACGTGACGGACCACGCCACCGAGCGAATCGCGGGCCTCAAAGATGGTGACGGGCACGCCGGCACGCGTCAGGAAGAACGCCGTCGCCAGGCCGGCCGGGCCGCCGCCGATAACGGCAACGTTGCGCTCGCCGTCG
Organism: uncultured Collinsella sp.; assembly: GCA_958408685.1. Taxonomy (GTDB): domain Bacteria; phylum Actinomycetota; class Coriobacteriia; order Coriobacteriales; family Coriobacteriaceae; genus Collinsella. Next base: position 26,110 of record CATYLC010000022.1, read on the forward strand.
TTTGCGATGGCCTGGGCACGCAGCTTGGGCAGCACGGCGGTCATGGCCTCGCGGGCGGCCTTGAGCTTGCTGGCGCGAATCTGGGCGCCCTCGGGCTCGTAGAACGCACGCTCGCAGGCACGGCCGCAGGGATGCGGGCAGATGGTGCCGGTAATGAACGGCAGAGCGTTGCGCTCGATGATGATGTTGAGCGCGTCCTCGTAGCGGCCCTCGTCAACAGCCGCCAGGTAGGCGGGAATGTCCTGCCGGATGGGGCAACTCGTACGGCACGGCGTGGTAAAGCAGTCGGAAAGCGGGCTCTTGCCGGCGACCTTGCGATCGGGCAGCGGGCGCAACGGCTTCTTGTAAAGCGGATTGGTGAGCGAGTCGGTCTGGATCGCGGTCACGGCGTCGAGAGAGACGCCCTCAAACGGCTTGCCGTCCAGATCGGTAAACTCGCCAGCCATCTGGCTAAAGCGCTCGTAGCCACCGGGCTTGAGCACGTCGGTCGCCAGGGTGACGGGCCAAATGCCGGCATCGTACAGGGCGCGGATGTTGTAGGCCGTGGCGCCGCCGGAGTAGCTGATGCGCAGCTTGCCATCAAACTGCTCGGTAATGCGGCGGGCAGCCTCGATGGTCAGCGAGAACAGCGAACGGCCGGACATGTACATCTCGGTGGAGGGCAGCTCGTTTCTCGTCACGTCGACGGGGAACGTGTTGGTCAGCTTGACGCCAAACTCCAGGCCGCGCTCGGCGCACAGGGCAATCAGGCGCTCGAACATAGGCACGGCATCGGCCCACTGCAGGTCCTCGCGGAAGTGCGTGTCATCGAAGACGATGTAGTCAAAGCCCAGCTCGTTGAGGCGCTGGCGGGCAAACTCATAGCCCAGCAGCGTGGGGTTGCACTTGATGTAGGTGTTGAGACCCTTCTCGGTAATCAGATAGGTCGCGATGCGCTCGATCTCCGCCGGCGGGCAGCCATGCAGCGTGGACTCGGTAATGGAGTTGGAGACGCGCGCCGGGATGGACTCGACAAACGCGGCATCGACATGCTCAAACTTGTCCAGGTTGGCGAGCGCCCACGTGCGGCACTCGTTCCAAACCTCGGAGCCGCTGGCGTCCTTCATGCCCTCAATGTACGCATCGACCTTGGGGCTCTTGATGCCCTCGAGGTCATAACCCACGGACATGTTGAAGACAAAACCATCCGGGCTGCCCAGGCCGTACTCGCGAGCGATCAGGTGGCAGGCAAACCATGCCTTCACGTACTCGGCAAAGGCCTGCGGAACCTCGAGCTCGGTCGACCACTCGCAGTTGTAGCACTCGTCCTGCGCCACGATGCAGGGCTTGTTCACACACTTGGAGAGCTCCTCGCCGTCCATAACCTGAACGGTCTTGAGCTCAAAGAAGCGGGAACCGGCCACGTAGGATGCCACGATGTTCTGGGCAAGCTGCGTGTTGGGGCCGGCGGCCGGGCCAAACGGAGTCTCGATGCGCTCGTCAAAAATGGGAAGCGCGCCCTCCTGGTTGGTCGTGACCATCTTACGCACGCCAAAGATGGCGTCCTGGGTCTTGTGCTCCTCGATGATCCAGTTCATCAGCTGCGAAAACGGGATCGGTCTCATGATGTCGCTCATAATGAGCTCCTCTCTGTAGCGCCCGGCGAGACCGCGCGGCGGGCGCAAATACGGTGTAGCGCTAGCACAGCGCCGGCGACCCCGCGGAGGTCGCCTATACGCGCGTCGGATGCGGCGAAACATCCGGCGCGCGTGAATCTACTTGTAATTAGTAGGCGCGATCGTTGAGCGTGCTCCAGAGCTTCTTAGACTCAGCCATGGTCCACGCGTTGATTTTGTCCTCATCAATGCCAACGAACTCGCGATCCTTGTACAGGACGCGGCCGTTGATGATGGTGGTGCGGCAGTTTTTGCCCATCATGCCAAAGAGCATGTGGCCGTCGATGTTCTCCTCGCTCAACGGCGTAAAGGGCTTGTAGTCCATGACGATGACGTCGGCGGCAGCGCCGGGCTCAAGCACACCGAGCTTGCGATCGAAGTACTTGCTGGCCATCTTGGCGTTGTTCTCGAACAGCATCGTCATGGCCTCGCACCAGCCCACGTTGGGCATGGCGGCGTTGTGGCGCTGAATGATCAGGAAGACCTTAAGGCTCTCGAGCATATCGTGGGTGTAGGCGTCGGTGCCCATGCACACGGGGATGCCGCGGCGGAAGAACTCGAGCACGGGGGCGCAGCCCACGGCGTTTCCCATATTGGATTCGGGGTTGTTGACGAGCCAGGTGCCGGACTCCTTGACGATATCCATCTCGGCAGGCGTCACGTGGATGCAGTGGCCCAGCATGGTGTCGGGACCCAGCAGGTTGTGCTGCAGCAGGCGCTCGACCGGGCTGATGCCGCCGCGGTTGAGGCGGGAATCCCACACGTCATTCATGCCCTCGCACACGTGGATGTGGAAACCGGTCAGGCCGTTGTTGGCCTCGGCCATCTTGTCCATGGTCTCGTCCGAAAGCGTAAAGGTAGCATGTCCGCCAAACATGGCGGCGATCATGTGGTTGTCGTTATCGCGACGCTCCTTGGCAGCCCACTGGGCAAACTCGGCGTTCTCGGCAATAGCCTGGTCGCACTTTTCCTGGCCACGGCGGTCGGAGACCTCGTAGCACAGGCACGAACGCATGCCCAGCTCCTGAGCGGCGTCCTTAATGGTAAAGAGGCTGCCCGGGATCTCGCAGAAACTCGCATGGTGATCGAAAATCGTGGTGACGCCGTCGCGGATGGAGTCCAAGATCGTGGCATAGGCGCTGGCCTTGGTGCCGTCGAGCGTCAGGTTGTCGTCAATCTTCCACCACTGCTGCTCAAGATTCTCCAGGAAGTTGGTGGGGTTGCAGCCCTTAATGGCAAGGCCGCGGGCCAGACCCGAGTAGATGTGGGTGTGGCAGTTGATGAGTCCGGACATGATGAGGTTGCCCTGGGCGTCGACGTACTCGGCATCCGGGTACTTGGCCTTGAGCTCGCACTCGGGGCCCACTTCGACGATCGTATCTCCGTCAATGGCGACCGCACCGTTTGGAATAAACGGGGTCTGAGCGTTGCGGGTAAAGACGGAACCGTTAGCGACCAGAAGCATAAATGCTCCCTTCAACATCAGGGGCGGGGTTTGACACCTCTGACATGGCGGAGTGCGAAGCGCCGGCCTACACCGGAAACGGGCCCTCTCCCGTCAACGCTTCACCAAAGGGACAAACCCTTTGAAGTGCGGCTTGGCGCCGCATGGCGTCGGCGGACGAGGCGATGCGTCCGCCGACGACTAGCACCGAATTGGTTACTTCTTGCTCTCGGGCAAGACCAGATCCACGGCAGCGTCCTTGGCAGCATCGATATGCTGAGCCACGACCGGCGTCTGCGGGAGGATCAGGTTAAGGACAATGGCCATGATGGCGGTGGGGGTTACGGCATTGGAGCCGATGACGGTGGACACCCAGGTGGGCATGCCCTCGCCGGCGAGGCAGCCGCTGGCCATCCAAATACCCAGGCCAAAGACGACGGAGGTGCCGACGATGGTGGTGGTGCGCTGCGTGAGGCCCTCGCGGGTGAACATGCGCACGCCGTTCATGGTGATGGTGCCAAAGACGCCGACGGTCGCGCCGCCGATGACGGGCTGCGGGATAGCGGAAAGGACGGCAGAGAGCTGCGGGAACAGACCGGCGATGGCAAAGACGGCCGCGATGATCACAAAGACCCACTTGTTGACGACCTTGTTGGAGCAGATGATGCCCACGTTCTGGCCAAGGGCGCTGGTGGGAAGACCGCCCAGCAGGCCGCCGACCATAGAAGTGAGGCCCTGGGACACGATAGCGCCGGAGAGCTCGCGCTCGGTGGGCATACGGTCGATGGAACCAAGGCAGGCAGCGGAGACGTCGCCGATAACCTGGATGGCAACCATGGGGAACACGACAGCGAGGGTAATGCAGACCTCGGGATCAAACTCGAGCGCGTAGGGCATGAGCTTGGGAAGGGCGAAGACCTGGGCGGTAGCGACGCTGGAGAAGTCGATCATGCCAAAGGGGATGGAGACGATCATGCCAACGATCATGCCAAAGAACACAGATCCCAGCTTGAGCGTGCCCTTGCCAAAGTTGGCGAGCGCAAAGACCACGGCGAAGGTGATAAGAGCAACGCACCAGGCCTGCGGGGTGCCCCACAGCGGCGTACCCATACCGCCGGCCATGTACTTGACGGCCGTGGGATAGAGAGAGACGCCAATGGAGAAGATGACCGTACCGGTCACGACGGGCGGGAACAGCCACTTAATCTTGCTGTAGGCCAGACCAAAAAGGACCGCAACGGCACCGCCGACGATCTCGCCGCCCAGCAACGCACCAAAGCTAAAGCCCGAGGCACCCATGGCCTGCAGGGCCGGCAGGAACGCGAACGAAACGCCCATGACGATGGGCAGGCCGCCGCCGATGCGACGGAAGGGAGCGAAGGCCTGAAGGGCCGTGTCGATTGCCGAAAGAATGAGTGCAACCTGAATGATGTCGGTGCTCTGCTGGCTATTAAAGCCGTAGACGCCGGCCATGATGACCGCCGGGGTAATGATGCCGGCAAACGATGCCAGTACGTGCTGAAGGGCACACGGGATCATTTCCTTAACGGGCGGCATGCCTTCGCGAGTGAACAGGGCTTCAGTGCCGTTCGTAACCGTCTCCTGGGTCATTTGACCACCAATCCTCGAAATAGTTGTTTTCGCATCTAACGCTCTATTGTGACGCAGTGCGGGGTTGAGGTTGTGCCTTCGTTGCATATCGTATTAAAGATGATTCTCATTCTCAATAATAATTTTTTGTTATCAGACTATTCTTCAGCTGAGATAACGCATTTCCGCAGGTCAGGAATGTGTCTGTTCAAAATAACATCTAACTTTTCTTTTGGTCGACCGTTTACCGCCAAATTTCTACCGTTCGTCTGTATTACGCAATGTACCTGCGGATATACGAGATGATGAGCAGAGTGTTACCATGATAAAAAATTGTTATGAAACTTCCGATTACACCCAAAGGAGTTGCCCGTGAACGAGACCGTACGTCGCTTTTTGCCGATGGTCGATTTTCTGGAGCAGATACTCGGCAAAAACAGCGAAATCGTGCTGCACGATTTCTCGGATCCCGACCACGCCATCGTCGATATTCGCAACGGCATCGTGAGCGGCCGCAAGGTCGGCGGTCCCGCCACCGACCTTGCACTCAAGATCATGCACGACGCCAAGTATCGCGACCTGCCGTTTATTACGGGCTACGAGGGGCGCGGTGCCGGTGGCAAGACGTTGGAGTCGGCGACGTACTTTATCCGCGAGAATGACGAGATTGTCGGTATGCTCTGCGTCAACACCGACCTCTCGACCGTGCGCTCCATCAACGCCATGGCGCAGCAGCTCATGACGTGCTTCGACGCGGCGCCTAGACAGGCAGAGCCCGCGTCTATCGAGGTCGAAAGCCTTTCGGAGTCCACCCAGGAGCTCATCGACCGCAGCATTGCCGAGTTGCTGAGCGCGCGCGGGCTGGATGTAGCATCGCTTGGTCAAAGCGACCGCGTGGACGTCATTCGCCACCTCAACGGCAACGGGGTGTTCATGCTCAAGGGTGCCGTGGCCTGCGCCGCCACCGCGCTGGGCATCTCGGAGCCCAGCGTCTACCGCTACCTGCAAAAAGTTCGCAAGGAGGGCTAACGAGCAAAATGGAGCGCGGCTCCACAAGCGATCCGTCACTTAACAAAAGACCCTGCAGCTCGCACGCGCTGCAGGGTCTTTTTGCATGTCATGTTTAGTTGTTGCCAACGCCTTAGAGAGCGGCGACGACCTCGATCTCGACCAGACCGCCAGCCGGAAGGGCGGCAACCTGGAAAGCGCTGCGCGCGGGGAACGGGGCCTCGAACTTGGAGGCGTAGATCTCGTTCACGGCAGCGAAGTCGGCAATGTCGGCCAGGTAGACCGTGGTCTTGACGACATCGGCAAAGGTGGCGCCGGCAGCGGTCAGCAGAGCCTCGACGTTAGCAAGGGACTGCTTGGCCTGGGCCTCGACGCCCTCGGGCATCTTGCCGGTCGCGGGATCGATGCCCAGCTGGCCGGACAGGAACACCATGTTGCCGGCCTGGATACCGGGGGAATACGGGCCGATGGCTGCGGGTGCGTTATCGGAAGACACGACGGTCTTGCTCATGTTTTTCTCCTTACGATCAATTGAGAGAGCGTGAGCGCGGTGTTCACACCGGGAGGCACAGTTCGGTCTGAACACCGCGCTTGATTGGGATAGTACTCAAGGTTTCCGCGCGATGCAAGATTATTATCACGTTGCGAGAATATTTTATCGCCCAACGGTTTCCCCGAACCGCTGAACGGTTCTCATGTGGAGCAGCCAGTCCAAGCTGCTGAAGACTTTATCCAGCTTGGAGCACGGGCGTCGCCCACCGCAGCGACGCCACTATACTTTTGAATATCTGAGCATTTTGAAAGGCAGGATATGACCGCAACCGCCAGCCGAACCACTAACCGCAGGCCCGAGCTCTTGGCGCCCGCCGGAGGGCCCGAGCCCTTTGCCGCCGCACTCGCCGCCGGAGCAGACGCCATCTACTGCGGCATGGGCAGCTTCAACGCCCGCCGCAAGGCAACCAACTTTACCGACGAGGCCTTTGAGCAAGCCTGCCGCGCCGCGCATCTAGCCGGGTCGCGCGTCTACGTCACGGTCAACATCGTCATCAAGCAGTCCGAGATGGGCGATGCACTGCAGCTCATCCATCGCTGCTCCACGCTGGGCGCCGACGCCTTTATCATCCAGGACTGGGGCCTGTTCTTTGAAGTCAAGCGCACCATGCCCGGCATCGAGACACATATCTCGACCCAGGCGAACATCCATGACGACCGCGGAACCATCTGGTGCCGTGAGCAGGGCGCCGACCGCGTGACTCTCTCGCGCGAGCTCTCCATCGACGAGATCGCCGTTATTCACAACGCCGCGCCCGATGTCGACCTCGAGGTCTTTAGCCACGGTGCCATCTGCTTTTGCTACTCGGGTCTGTGCCTGCTGTCGAGCTTTGCCATGGCGGGCCGCTCGGCCAACCGTGGCATGTGCGCCCAGCCCTGCCGCCTGCCCTACGAGCTGATCGACGAGAACGACCGCACGCTCTCCCCCGCCGGCCGCGAGCGTGCGCTGTGCCCACGCGACACCAACACCTCACAGCTTGTTCGCCGTCTGTATGACGTCGGCGCCGCATCGCTCAAGCTCGAGGGCCGCATGAAGGCGCCCGATTACGTGTACTCCATCGTTGATGTGTATCGTCACGAAATTGACGACATGTTATCCGGAGCCACCGTTGCCAAGGACGAGGAAGCCGCCCGCCAGCGCCAGCTCAAGCGCTGCTTCAACCGCGACTTTACGCACGCCTATCAGGACGGCACCTCGGGCGACGAGATGATGAGCTACGAGCGTTCCAACAACCGCGGCCAGATCGTGGGCACGGTGCTGGGCAGCCGCCCGGCCAACCGCGATGTGCGCGGCCTCAAGCCCGACGACCGCCGTCGCCGTGCCGCCATCGCCCGTATTGAGCTGTTTGAGCCCGTGGGCAAGGGCGACCTGCTGGAGCTTCGCCACGACGATGAGTTCGACCAATTCCTGACCACCATTGCCGCCGATGATGCCGCCGCCGGTGACATCATCGAGTGCCGCATGCCCCGCAGCATGCCCGAGGGCTGCCGCGTCCGCGTGATTCGCAGTCAGTGCGCCATCGACGCCGCCGGTGCCGCGCTCAAGCGCGATGTACTGCGCCGCCGAGCTGTTGATGTGTCCGTCGTGGCGCGCCTGGGCGAGCCGTTTACTGTCACACTCACCTGCTGTGACAACCCTTCGCTTACGGCAACGGCCACGGGCTTTACCGTCGAGGCCGCCAAGACCCGTGCGGTCGAGGCGTCCGATCTGGTGGAGCACGTCGGTCGCATGGGCTCCTCGCCCTTTGAGGCTGCGAGCTTTGATGTGACGCTCGATGAGGGCTGCGGCATGGGCTTCTCCGCTGTGCACAAGGTGCGCGCTGCCGCCTGCAAGGCGCTGGAGGAGGCCATTCTCGCACCGTACGAGGAGCGCGCGAAAACGCTCGAGTTGCCGGTGCTCGACAAATGTACGCGTGCCATGCCCGAGCATTACCGCGATGAGCCGCAGATCTGCGCCACCGTCACCTCGCTCGAGGCCGCCGAGGCAGCGCGCGCGGAGGGTGCAACGCGCATCTACATGACCACCGACGCGCTCGATGCGGCCGAGCTCTCCCCCGCCGATGCGTTTGAGCAGGGCATCGTGCCCGTATTCGACGAGGTCTGCCGCGCCGTTGACCACGAGCGCGTCGATCCCTGGATCAATGCCGGAGCCACCGTCGCCGTCGGCAATATCTCCGAGCTTGCCCTGGCCGCGCGGGCTGGCGCCACGGTCGAGATTCGCTCTTGCCTGCCGGTGCACAACACGCCCTGCATGGAGGCGCTTGCCGAGCGCGGCGCCGGTGCGTTTTGGCTCTCGCCCGAGATCACGCTCGACGAGATTGTCTCGCTCGGCGCCGCCGCACCCGCGGCTCTGGGCATCACCGTCTTTGGCCGCCCGCGCGTCATGACAAGCGAGCATTGCATTCTGCAGGTTGCCAACGGCTGCATCCACGATTGTGTCAACTGCCGCCTGCGCGCCCGCAAGCTCTCGCTCAAGAATATCGATGGAAAGGTCATGCCCGTCCGCACCGATATCCACGGCCGCTCTCGCCTGTACGATGCCTACCCCATCGACCTCACGCCGCAGGTCCCTCAGCTGCTCGATGCCGGTGTGCGTCGTCTCATGGTGGACGGAACGCTGCTCGAGACGGATGAGGTGGGCCGTGCCGTCGCCCGCGTTCGTCGCGCCGTCGAGGCCGCGCAAGCCGGCCGCAAGCCGGCCGCCCGCCTACGCGGTGCCACCTCGGGCTGCATGTTTGTGGGAATTAGCTAACCGAAAGGCTTGCACGTGAACGAAGAACCTCAAGTCCTCTACTGCGATGCCTGGCTCATGGCCATCGACAAGCCCGCCGGCATGATCGTACACGGTGACGGCACCGGCGAGCGCACGCTCACCGACTACGCCAGCGATCTGCTGCTGGCGATGGGCGACGGCTTTGCCGCGACCGACATGCAGCCGCTCAACCGCCTGGACCGCGACACCACCGGCGTAGTGCTGTTTTCGCTCGACAAGCAGACGCAGCCCGCCTTTGACCAGATGGTCATCGACCACGCTTTCGAAAAGCACTACCTGGCGCTCGCCGAGGGCAAGATCGACTGGAACGAAAAGCTCATCGACAAACCCATCGCCCGCGACCGCCACGACAGCCGCAAGATGCGCGTCGGCGCCAGCGGCAAGCCGTCGCAGACGCGCGTCAAGGTGCTCAAGCGTCTTAAGAGCCGTCGTGGCCTGCCCACGCGCTCGTATATCGATGTCGAGCTGCTCACCGGCCGCAAGCACCAAATCCGCGTGCACCTGGCAAGCGAGCGTCATCCCCTGGTTGGCGACGAGCTCTACGGCACGCCGCGTCCCTGCGGCCTCATGCTCCATGCCCACAGCGTGTCCTTCACGCATCCCGTAACCGGTGAGCACATCCACATCGAAGCCCCCTGCCCCTGGGAGCCCTAAAACCTGCCAAAAAGGGCTCTTCGGGGGTTTGTGTGGGTTAGCCGCCCGGTAAAAGTGCTCGCC
>CATYLC010000023.1 GCA_958408685.1 uncultured Collinsella sp.
CGAGGCCGAGCGCAAAATGGATTCTAAAAAACACCTTGCCAAATAGGAGCGTCAGGACGCAAAGAAGCTCGCCGCACGAAGTGCGCAGCGAGCCTCTTTGCATGTCCGAGGACACCAATTTAATTTAGCGTGGTTCCCTAAAGGACGACAACGCAGGAGACCCGGCAAGGCCGGGAGCACTTTGTCTCGCAAACATTCCGCAGCCGCGAAGCGGCGAGGACGTTTGAGAGGCAAAGTGCGTAGGCCTTACCGGGTCTCCGGTGGGAGTTGAGTCCCTTTAGAACTTGTCGTGGAAGGTACGCGCAATGACCTCGTCCTGCTGCTCCTTGGTGAGCGTGTGGAAGTTCACGGCGTAGCCGGAAACGCGGATGGTCAGCTGCGGATACTTCTCAGGGTGAGCCTGAGCGTCGAGCAGCGTCTCACGGTTGAAGACGTTGATGTTCAGGTGGTGGCCACCCTTCTCGGCGTAAGCGTCGAGCATGTGGACCAGGTTATCGGCCTGGGTCTCGGAAACTTCAGAAACCTTCATAATGTGTCTCCTTCGATTAATAGGCGCCGGCCGAAACCGGCGCACTAATCAGTAATCGTTATTGTTAGTATAGCACTAACAATAGTTACTCGCCCAGCTGATCAAGGTCGATATCGCCAAAGAACACCTGGTCCTCCTTGCCGAGCGCACTCGGGATGATGGAGAAGGTGTTGGAGATGCCGTCCTGAGCATCGCGGAACGGGAGCTTGGAAACCGAAGACAGCGAAGCGATGGCGCCGTGGCTATCGCGCTTGTGCATGGGGTTAGCACCCGGGGCGAACGGCTGGCCAGCCTTGCGGCCGTCGGGCGTGGAGCCGGTCTTCTTACCGTACACGACGTTGGAGGTAATGGTTAGAACCGAGGTCGTAGGCACGGAGTTGCGGTAGGTATCGTTCATGCGGATGTACTCCATGAACTGGTGCACAACGTCGTGAGCGATCTGGTCGACGCGGTCGTCGTCGTTACCGTACTTGGGGAACTCGCCCTCGGTCTCGAAGTCGACGATGATGCCGTTCTCGTCACGGACGGGGTGGACCTTGGCGTACTTGATGGCGGACAGGGAGTCAGCCACGACGGAAAGGCCAGCGATGCCCGTAGCGAACCAGCGGTGCACGTGCTTGTCGTGCAGAGCCATCTGGATACGCTCGTAGCAGTACTTGTCGTGCATGTAGTGAATGATGTTCAGCGAGTTGACGTACACGCCAGCGAGCCACTTCATCATGTCGTTGTACTTGGCCACAACGTCGTCGTAATCGAGCGTATCGCCCTCGACAGCGCGATACTTGGGGCCGACCTGCTTCTTGGAGACCTCGTCAACACCGCCGTTGAGTGCGTACAGCAGGCACTTGGCCAGGTTGGCGCGAGCGCCGAAGAACTGCATCTCCTTGCCGATGCGCATGGAGGACACGCAGCAGGCGATGCCGTAGTCGTCGCCATGATAGACGCGCATGAGGTCGTCGTTCTCGTACTGGATCGAGGAGCTGGCGACAGAAGTCTTGGCGCAGAACTTCTTGAAGTTCTCGGGCAGACGGGTCGACCACAGAACGGTCATGTTGGGCTCGGGGCTGGTGCCCATGTTCTCGAGCGTATGCAGGTAGCGGTAGCTCATCTTGGTAACGAGCGTACGGCCGTCGACACCCATGCCGCCGATGGACTCGGTGACCCACTGCGGATCGCCGGTGAACAGGGCCTGGTACTCGGGGGTACGGGCAAACTTGACCATGCGGAGCTTCATGATGAAGTGATCCACGAACTCCTGGATCTGCTCCTCGGTGAAGGTACCGTTGGCAAGGTCGCGCTCAGCGTAGATGTCGATGAACGTAGAGGTACGGCCGATGGACATAGCGGCGCCGTTCTGCTCCTTGACGGCAGCAAGGTAGGCGAAGTACATCCACTGGATGGCCTCCTGCGTGTTGGTAGCAGGGTTGGAAATATCGAAACCATAGGTCTCGGCCATCATCTTGAGCTCGCCGAGGGCGCGGATCTGCTCCTGCAGCTCCTCGCGGTCGCGGATGTTGTCGGCGGTCATGACCGTCGGGGTGGAAGCCTTCTGGGCCTCCTTGTCCTTGATCAGGTAGTCGACGCCGTACAGGGCAACACGACGGTAGTCGCCGATGATGCGGCCGCGGCCATAGCCATCGGGCAGACCGGTGATGATGTGAGCCGAGCGGCAAGCACGCATCTCGGGAGTGTAAACATCGAAGACGCCAGCGTTGTGGGTCTTACGCTCGAAGGTGTAGCGCTCGACAACGTTCTCGTCGACCTTATAGCCGTGCTGGCTGGCAGCCTGACAAGCGATGCGGATACCACCGTTGACGTGCAGCGCGCGCTTGAGCGGCTTGTCAGTCTGGAGGCCGACGATAGTCTCCTTGTCGCGATGGGCGTTATCGATGTAGCCAGCGGGGTGGCTCACGATACCTGTGACGATCTTGGTGTCCATATCGAGGACACCACCCTGCTCGCGCTCCTTAAGCAGCAGGTCGAGAACCTCGCCCCACAGCTCCTTGGTACGCTCGGTCGGACCGACGAGGAACGACTCGTCGCCCTCGTAGGGGGTGTAGTTCTTCTGGATGAAGTCTCGGACGTCAACCTCTCCCGTCCAGATGCCTTCCTTGAAGCCTTCCCATGCCTCCTGCATTGTGTAACCACGCTCCTAGTTACGTGTAATGCGGCGCTCTCTCACACCGCTGCTTATTGAATTCTTGAATGTTCGGCTTGCACTACCGGCTTCTTCCGTTCTTCACCACACGCTGGTGCAGAGAAAACGTTTGTCCACCTTGGAACTACAACCCAAAACCCAAGATTTCACCCGTCTGAGAAGGATAACATAGCGATCCTCTCCATCTGGGCTGTTATATGTTTCTTTTTTTATATCATAAGGGCGTTTTTTACAAACCCGCAGGAAATGCGAGCGCGAACAACTACCGTTCACCGATTTGTATGTTATTTTTCCTTGCCTTTGTACGACGTTCGCTCTAGCTGTTATGCCAGCTTTAGCAGGGTAAAGTGTCTCAGAGACCCTACAGAAACTGCAGGGCGGCCACGGGATCCCCCGTGGCCGCCCTGTGGCGTAGCTAGTTTTTAGCTTTGATTGCCGCTTGGCATTAGGCGGCTGCGGCGGCCTTGTCGGTCGTTGCCTTGCTATTGCCGTTGCCCTGGCCCTCAAAATGCTTGTAGCACCAGCTGGTGACCAGCGGGGTCAAAATAGCCGTCACGATTGCGCAGGCAGCAACCTGTGCCGTAGCCGTCGCGAGCACGGCGCCGCCGTACATGGCCCCGTTGACGCTTGCCATGGCAGCAGGCGTGGCCACATTGGCTCCGGCGCAGCTCGAAATGGCCGCACCTGCGACACCCGTACCACCCGTGAGCTTATCGACCGCGATGACGGGAATTGCAAAGACCACCGAGCAGATCACGCCGAGCAGAATACCGGGGAGACCGCCATTAATGAGCTGGCCAAAGGTCATGGTCGAGCCCATGGCAAAGAAGACGAGCACGATGATAGCGGAAAGCGCCGGGGCCATCATCTTCTTAAAGCTGGGGAACAGGTTACCCAGAATAATGCCGACGACGATCGGCAGAATGGCACCCACGAGCGACCAGCCGATCGGAGCCTGACCGGCAGCGCCGAGCACGATCATCGTGACCGGAGGGCCAACGACCAGCGTGGTGATGGCGACAGCGCCACGCTCGGCCTCGTTGCCCATGGTACCCATCAGTCCAGCGTACATAGCGTTGTTGGCGCCGGTGCAAGCCGCCAGCATCACCATGGCAGAGATGCCAAACAGGTTGTCGTTGAACACATAAAGGATGAGCAGCGACACGGCAACGACCACGATTTGCTTGACAGCGATGATGATGGCACCGCGGGCAGCGGCGGCAGGAGCACTCTTAAACGAAATCGTCGTACCGACGATAAGCAAAAAAGCGCCCACGAGCGGGCCTGCACCCTGCTGGGTCATGCCAAGCGTAAAGCTGCCGAGCGTTTTGAACAGGTCGGGGAACAGCGTGTTGAGCAGGCAGCCCAACAAAAGCGGCACCAAAATATTGGCACCCGGGATGGAGGACATCTTAAAGAACGGCTCCTTTGCCGCCGGCGCCTCCACCGCAGTCGATTCACTCATATATATCTCCTTTGGATGCATGCGAATCGTAGCCGCACGCGCCTATATCAGAAAGAAGGCGACGGTCCCGAGTCGCAGGAGCCGTCGCCGAATAATCGTCGTGGGGTATTACCCGTCCAGGACGATGCCGCCGTCGCAGTCGCCGATCTCGCCGTTCACGAAGCTGGCGAGGTCGGAAGCGAAGAACAGCACCATCTGCGCAGGCTCGCTGGCCTGGGCGGCGCGGCCCAGAGGAATACCGTTGATGATGCGCTGAGAGTTCTCGTCAGAGAGAATCGAGGTCATATCGGTCAACGTAAGCGACGGGCACACGGCGTTGCAGCGGACGCCAAACTTGCCGCCTTCCTTGGCGACTGCCTTGGTTAGACCGTTAACACCGGCCTTGGAGCTCGCGTAGGCGGCTGTGCCGAGCAGGCCGCCACCGATCTTGCCCGCAACGGAACTCACGTTGACGATAGTGCCGGCATGGGCCGCCTTAAAGTGCGGGTACACGGCGTTCATCATAGTGAAGGTACCGTTGAGGTTGATGTCGATGGTGCGACGCCACTCGGTGTCATCAATCTCGTCGAACTTCTTGGTGCTGATGACGCCAGCGCAGTTGATCAGGATGTTGGTTTGCGGCAGGTCCGTAAAAATCTGCTCGACGGTCTCGCGCGCCTTGGGCGCATCGGCGACATCGAGCTGATAGAACTTGTTGCCCTCGCCAAGCTCGACCACAGCGGCCTCGCCCTTAGCAGCGTTCCTTGCGATGAGCGCGACATGTCCGCCGCCCGCGACGATGCCCTTGGCGATCTCGAGGCCAATGCCCTGAGTGCCGCCCGTGACAATCGCGGTCTTGCCCGTGAAGTCAAATGCCATGACTCCATCCCCCTTTATATAAAGTGTCTCCTCGCGGGAAGTTGGAGCATCGCACGTGGCGATTATATGAGTCCCAGTCGTCATGGTGGTGACAACCCCTCGCCTAACCGCGGGCATGATAGTTCTTTGAAACGCTTTAGCAATTGAATGTTTTTAAGTCTTAATGAGCTCTTAATATTGCCTACTGTATGAAGCCCGCGTATGGGGGTATCATCTTCCACCGAAAATAGTTTCTAGTGTTAGGGGTTTTCGGTGGAAGATACCGATTTCCATGAGCTTGGGCGTCAGCTCTTTACCGAGTTTGGCAGCATGCACCAGCGCGTTTCGCGCTTTGCCGACCAGGCTCTGGGTGGCGAGATGGCCGTCATGCGCGCCCTCATGCGCGCCGGCGGCTCGCTCACGCCGAGCGAACTCGCTGATCGCGCCTGGGTCTCGAGCGCCCGCATCGCCAATATCCTGCGCGCCCTCGAGGCCAAGGGCTGGGTCGAGCGCGAGCACTCAAAGACCGACCGTCGTCGCGTACACGTCACGGTGACCGACAAAGGATTCCAGGTTATCGAAATCAAACGTCGGGAATTCGAGGACCGCACCGCGGCCTTCCTCGAGCAGCTTGGCGAAACAGATACCCAAGAGATGGTGCGCCTTCTTAGACGTGCCAACGAAATTATCGACCGTAATCAAGAAAGGAGAGATGCCGAGTGAGGATTCTCAAGCTCTTTAAAAAGCATATCCTGGCACTATTCGCAGCTATCGTACTTATCGTAATCAGCTGCAACGCCGATCTGGCACTGCCTACCTATATGAGCGACATCGTCGACGTGGGTGTGCAGCAAGGCGGCATCGCCTCGCCCGTGCCCGACACCATTCGCGCCGAATCGCTCAACGACCTCGAACTCTTTATGAGCGCCAAGGACGCCAAAGCTGTGGAGGCCGTGTTTAGCAAGGCTGACAAAAACGGCATTCGAACGTACAAGGGCACCGAGGAAGAGCGTGCCGATGGAGGCAAGATTGCCGACATTATGAGCCTGCCCGAGACTGTCGTCCTTTCGCTCAACCAGGGCATTGACGCCAACTCCATGGGCGACATGATGGGCTCGTCCAGCGAGAAAGACAACGACGCTGCTCAGGCCATGCCCACCCCCGAGCAAATGGCAGCGATGACGCCCGAGCAGCTCGCCGAGATGCAGCAGAAGGCCGCGGCGGCGCAAAACATGCAAAAGCAGATTGATGCCGACGGCGGCAAGATCACCATGAAGAGCCTGCGTCTGGGCGTTGAAGGCGGTCTGGTAGACCAAAGTAAGCTCGTCGAGGGCGCCAACCAAATGGCGGACAAAATGGGCTCCATGTCGGGCTCCATCGTCACCCAGCGCGCCGTGAGCTATGTACAGGACGAGTACAAGGCACAGGGCATCGACCCCGCCGACGTGCAGAACGTGTACCTGAGCCGCATGGCGACCACGATGTTTGGGCTGTGCCTGGTGTCGCTCGTCGCCACTATCCTGACCGGTGCCGTGGCTTCGCGCACCGCCTGCTCCATCGCCCGCGACCTGCGCCGCGAGACCTTCAACAAGGTTATGCACTTCTCGCCGGCCGAGGTGGGCAAGTTTAGCCAGGCCTCGCTCATCACCCGCTGCACCAACGACATTCAGCAGATCCAGATGGCCGCAACCCTGTTTATCCGCATGTGCCTGATGGCCCCCGTCATGGGCATCGTCGCCGTCATGCGCGTCCTGGCCAACCACACCGGCCTGGAGTGGACCATCGCTGTGGCCATCATCGCGGTCTCGGCCGTTGTCGGCGTGCTCATGGGCCTCACCATGCCCAAGTTCAAAAAGATGCAGAGCTTTGTGGACCGCGTGAACCTTACCGCCCGCGAGCTGCTCGACGGCCTTATGCCCATCCGCTCGTTCAACCGCGAGGAGCATGAGCTCGAGCGTTTTGACAAGGCTTCGCTCGACCTGATGACCACGCAGCTCTACACCAACCGCGCCATGAGCTTTATGATGCCGCTCATGATGCTCGTCATGAACTGCATCACCGTGCTTATCGTCTGGTTTGGCGCCCAGGGCGTGTCCGACGGCGTGATGCAGGTCGGCAACATGATGGCGTTTATCTCCTACACCATGCAGATCGTCATGGCATTTATGATCCTCACCATGGTTTCGGTCATCCTGCCCCGCGCCGAGGTCGCAGCCGAGCGCGTGGAAGAGGTCATCACCTGCCCCACGAGCATCAACGACCCCGCCTCGCCCAAATTGCCTGTTGCCAGCGCGCCGCGCGGCGAGCTCACCTTCCGTGACGTGAGCTTCCAGTATCCCGATGCCCGCGCCGACGTCATCAGCGGCGTGAACTTCACCACGCATGCCGGTCAGATGCTCGGCATCATTGGCTCCACGGGCTCGGGCAAGTCTACGCTCGTGCAGCTCATCCCGCGCCTGTACGACGTCACGGGCGGCAGCATTTCGCTCGACGGCATCGACGTGCGCGACATGACCCTTTCCGAGCTGCGCCGCCGCATTGGTTACATCCCGCAGCAGGGTCGCCTGTTCTCGGGCACTGTCGAGAGCAACCTTAAGTTTGCCGGCGACATGGTAAGCGATGATGACATGCGCCAGGCCGCGCGCATCTCACAGGCCGAGGACTTTATCGCCGAGCGCGAGGGCGGCTACGACTCCCCCATCAGCCAGGGCGGCTCCAATGTTTCGGGTGGTCAGCGCCAGCGCCTGGCCATCGCCCGCGCGTTGGCCAAAAAGCCCGAGGTCGTGGTGTTCGATGATTCGTTTAGCGCCCTCGACTACAAGACCGACGCGCGCCTGCGCGAAGAGCTTGCCAAAAACGTTACCGACGCCGCGCTCGTGGTCGTGGCCCAGCGCATCGCGACCATCATGCACGCCGACCAGATCATCGTGCTCGACGACGGCCACGTAGTGGGCACCGGCACGCACGAGGAGCTGCTGCGCAGCTGCCCGGCGTACCTGGAGATCGCACAGTCGCAGCTTTCCGCCGAGGAGCTGGGGCTTACCCAAGAAGAAATTGCAGCCGTCACGGAAGGAGGCGAGCGCTAATGGCAGACGAGACCAAGACTCAGATTCCCAAGCCCACCCGCCAGCGTGGTCCTATGGGCCGCATGCGTCGCGGCGAAAAGGCCAAGGACTTTAAGGGCACCATGAGGCAGCTGCTCGGCTATATCGGCCAGCACAAGATTGCCGTGTTTACCGCCGTCGCCTTTGCCGTGTGCTCGGTCATCTTTAACATTGTGGGGCCCAAGGTGCTCGGCCAGGTTACCACCAAACTGTTCGAGGGCTTGGTCGCCAAGGTCAACGGCACCGGCGATGTCGACTTTGCCTGGATCGCCAAGACGCTCGGCTTTTTGCTCTGTCTGTATCTAGCGAGCTCTGCCTGCAGCCTGATCCAAGGCTGGCTCATGACCGGCGTCACGCAAAAGATCTGCTATCGCATGCGCAAGGAGATCGCCGCCAAGATCGCTGTCGTTCCGATGAGTTACTTCAACGGCCACAGCAAGGGCGATGTGCTCAGCCGCATCACCAACGACGTCGATACGCTGGGTCAGTCGCTCAACCAGAGCGTGACGCAGCTTATCACGTCGGTCACGCAGATTATCGGCGTGCTCATCATGATGCTGTCGATCAGCCTGCCGCTCACCGGCGTCACCGTGCTCACGCTGCCGGCCGCTGCGATTATTCTGACCGTGATGATTCACTTCTCGCAGCCGTACTTCCGCGAGCAGCAGCAGGTTCTGGGCGCCGTCAACGGCATTATCGAGGAGGATTTTGCCGGCCAGAACGTCATTCAGGTGTTCGACCGCGCCGAGGCCTCGATCGAGGAATTCGACCGCCAAAACGACCGCCTCTTTATTAGTGGCTGGCGCTCGCAGTTCCTGTCGGGCCTGATGATGCCGCTCATGAGTTTGGTGGGCAACATGGGCTACGTGGGCGTCGTCGTGGTGGGCGCGCAACTCGCGCTGACCGGCAATGCCACGCCCGGCGACATCCAGAGCTTTATCCAGTACGTTCGCAACTTTACGCAACCCGTACAGCAGCTGGGCAATGTGAGCAACACGATGCAGTCGATGGCTGCCGCCACCGAGCGCGTCTTTGAGTTCCTGGCCGCGCCCGAGGAGGAGCAGAAGGCCGACGCGCAGATTCCCGAGAAGCGCCCCGGCCACGTGGAGTTTGACCATGTCAAGTTTGGCTACACGCCCGACAAGACCATCATCCACGACTTTAGCTGCGAGGCGCAGCCCGGCCAGACCATCGCCATCGTCGGTCCTACCGGCGCCGGCAAGACCACGCTCATTAAGCTGCTGCAGCGCTTCTACGATGTGGACGGCGGTTCGCTGCGCGTCGAGGGTGTCGACGTGCGCGACTGGGACCGCGCGGCGCTGCGCGGCGAGTTTGCCATGGTGCTGCAGGACACCTGGCTGTTTAACGGCACCATCCGCGAGAACATCCGCTACGGACGCCCCGATGCGACCGACGCCGAGGTCGAAGCCGCTGCACGCGCAGCGCGCTGTGATCACTTTATCCATACGCTCGCCGGTGGCTACGACTTTATGATCAACGAGGAGGGCACTAACCTGTCGCAGGGTCAGCGCCAGCTCGTGACCATCGCCCGCGCCATTTTGGCCGACCGTCCGGCGCTGATTCTGGACGAGGCGACCTCCAACGTCGATACCCGCACCGAGGAGCTCATCCAGCGCGCCATGGATGCGCTGATGCAGGGCCGCACGAGCTTTGTCATCGCGCACCGCCTGTCCACGATCCGCAACGCCGACGTGATCTTGGTAATTCGCGACGGCGACATCGTCGAGAAGGGCACGCACGACGAGCTGCTCGCCCAGGGCGGCTTCTACGCCGACCTGTACAATTCGCAGTTCGACGAAGCGGCGTAAAAACCGGCGGCAAACAACCGCAATGCCAAGAAAACGGGGGCGCAGGACAACCTGCGCCCCCGTTTTTGTTTTGCGACCCTCGAACCGCCTCCCCTGGGACCTGATTGACAGCCCCTTCGAAGCCCCGTGGGCAAAAAATGGCAAATATGAGTACTGTTACTTTTTTAGTAACAGCCAAAACAGCCCCAAATGCCGTTTTCACGGCTTACACGCGTCCCTAAATTGATCAAACAGCCCTATAGCGAACTTATATGTGTTTACGTTAATGAACATATTTTGCTGTTATGTCTATTATTTTGCGAAGGCAATATGATACTAAGATAGCAACCGTACTCATATTTGGCATTTTTTGCCCACAGGGTATTTCCTGGTGAACCGACAACAGCCTTAGGGTCCCGCGCGGCGCCGCTCCCTCCCGGCATCCGCCGACGTTTACCCAGATAAACTGACCAAAATAAACCTGTCCCTTTTTGGTAGGTTTCGGGGTGACAAGGGCTTGCACTTTAGCGTGCGACAGCGGATAATGCCGAGCATTCGACAATACGCTTATTGCTCTTTCTATAGATTGAGGAGGCCCCTATGGCCATGGAATTCAAACGCAGGCTGCCGATACCCATGGAGATCCGCGAGGAAATGCCACTTTCTGCCGACCTTACCGCCAAAAAGCAGGCATTTGACGCCGAGGTCGCCAAAGTCTTTACCGGCGAGGACGCACGTAAGGTGCTCATCATCGGCCCGTGCTCTGCCGACCGCGAGGATTCAGTGCTTGAGTACATGAACCGACTGGCCAAGACCGCCGAAGAGGTCAAGGACAAGCTCATCATCATTCCGCGCGTCTACACCAATAAGCCGCGCACCAAGGGTACCGGCTACAAGGGTCTTCTGCACAACCCCAACCCCGAGGCTCCCGACGACCTGCTCGAGGGCGTCAAGGCCATCCGCCACATGCACCTGCGCGTCATCGAGGAGACCGGCTTCTTTACCGCCGATGAGATGCTCTATCCGTCCAACTACCAATACCTCGTTGACCTGCTGAGCTATGTTGCCGTGGGTGCGCGCTCGGTCGAGAACCAGGAGCATCGCCTGGTGTCGAGCGGCATTTCGGTACCCGTCGGCATGAAGAATCCCACTGCCGGCTCTACCACCGTTATGCTCAACTCCATTTACGCCGCGCAGGCGCACCAGAGCTTCATCTTCCGCAACTGGGAGGTCGAGTGTGACGGCAACCCGCTCGCGCACGCCGTCATGCGTGGCTACATCGGTCTCGACGGTCGCACCTACCCCAACTATCACTACGAGCACCTGGAGCGCCTGGCCGAGCGCTATACCGAGCACGCTGGCTATGCCAATCCGGCAGCGGTCATCGACTGCAACCACGACAATTCGGGCAAGCGTCCGCTGGAGCAGTATCGCATTTGCAAGGAGGTGCTCGACAGCTGCCGCCGCAACGAGTCCATCTCCAAGCTGGTCAAGGGCTTTATGATCGAGTCCTACCTGGAGGACGGCAACCAGCCGGTCGACGGCGGCGTCTTTGGTAAATCGATCACCGACCCGTGCCTGGGCTGGGAAAAGACCGACTACCTCATCCACGAGATCGCGGAGCGGATTTAGAGTTACGGCGTTTTACCAAACGCCGTAACGGCTCGACGCTGCGCGGGCCGCATTTGGACAATCTGACGTTCAACTTCAAGGGCGCGACCAGAAGGTCAGCGCCCTTTCGTTTGATGTGGCAGTTAGGGACGCTCCTTTTCTGCCGGCAGTTTGGGACACTCCTTGGGTAGCCGTTTAAGAACGTCCCCAACGACTACCCGGGGGAGTTGCCTTCCCTCGTGGCGGTCTTCTAGCAGAAAAACCAAGTGAGTAGGCTTTTTGCAGGAGGCCAAGCACGCCCCAAAACGCCACAGCTCTGACCTGCAGTTTTATAGATCATTTGTCGCGATGTGCTCGGCAGGTTCAAAAAAGTCTACTCACTTGTATCTGAGACGCACCAGATTGGCAAAAACCGCCGCGAAAGGGCCCCTGGTCCCTTCGCGGCGGTCATACGCCTCTAATTTTGCGACGGTTTTGCCCGCTTGTTACTCGCTGTAGCGGGTGGCTATGGCAGCTTGTACCATGCCGGTGCTCATGAGGTAGGTCACCAGGAAGTAGCCACCGTATGCTGCCAGGAAGATTGCACAGGTGAGGCCCACGGTGCCGCCGATGCTCATATTTCCGAAAATGCTCACCAGCTCGATGATCACCTTAAGTGCCACAAAGGAGTGCGCCAAGCCCACCGCCAACGGGAACAGGAAGAATACCGCTTGCTGCGCCATCACCGAATGGCGAATCTGGCGGTCGTCGCAGCCGATCTGTGCCAGCACACGATAGCTGCGGCTGCCGTCGGCCACGTTAGAGAGTTGCTGGATCGACAGAATCGCCACGCATGCAACGACCAATACAAAGCCGATGTAGATGGCTAGGTAGCTAATAAGACCGTTCATCTGCGCTGCCTGCGTGTACATCTCGGAGCGTATGATGAAGATTCCCCACGACCCCGGCTCCTTGCCGTCAACGAGCAGATTGTCGAGCACAGTGTATTTAATACTCTCGTCTGCCTCGGTCGTATCCATCCCCTGTTTGTAGTTAACGAGCAGACTACTGGAATACGGCTGCAGATTAAGTTGGGACAACAGCTCGTCGGCAACGACGACGGTACCCCCATTACTGCCCATCGCCGAGTTGGCGATGTCCGCCGTATCTTCGTCCGACTTATCGGTTGCGGGCTTGAGCGTATGCCCGCCCAAGGTAAGGGTATGGCCGCCAGCCATATACTTGGTGTACAGGTCGACCAGCTCGCCGCCCATATCACACGTGAGCAGATACTGGTCGTGACCGATGTGCACCGGCTCCTTGCCCATCATCTGGCGCAGTTTGTTGTACTGACTTGCCGGCGTCACAAACAGGCCTGTCATGTCGGCGCTGCTGCCCTCGAACGCCTTGGGGAGCTTTTCGCCCATGGTCTTGCACATCTCACTTGGAGTCACCGAAGGATTCGAGCCGCCAAACGGGTAGCTCAGATACGAATCGATCTGTACATGCTCGCCGGCAACATCGGCGATATTGACTTTCTTGCCGGTCTCGTCGTTGTTGTCCGCCGACTTGCCTTTAATACCGTCTGCAACGTTATCGGGGTCGACACGATCGCCGTGCCATGCGGAGTACAAATCGACCGTACTATCGGCCAGCACCATGCGATCGGCCTCAGACGGATTGACATACTCTTTGTAGTAGTCGAGCGTATCGGGCGCGTAATAGATATACGTCTGCGACATGTCGGCCGGATTATAGCGCTCCAGGTTTTCGTTCATCACGTTGGCAATCGACATACCGCACGTCACCGAGGTAATGGCGAGGAACAGGAGCATCGCGATGACGCCCATCGAAAAGCACACCGTATTGACCTTGGCCGAAAGCTGACGCACGGTAAACATGTTGAGGCCGCGCCAATACACGCTGCGCAGGCTCTGCAGCAGCTTGATGAGCATGCCCGAGAGTCCCCAGAACAGGGCAAAGGTGCCCACGGTAACCATAGCGGTCGTAATGCCAAACTGGCTCATGGCCTCTTGCAGCTTGCTGTCCGTCGCGGTTAGCGGGAACCCATCACGTAGGAGACGGTAATAGGCCACGCCCACCAGCACCACGCCCACGGCAAAGATGGCGATCGCGATCCAGGGGTTGCGTGTCTTGATGCTCTCGTTGCGACGCTCGGCACCCACAAGCTCGATGAGTTTGGTACGACGCACGGCGCGAAGGTTCAGCAGTAGCGTGAGCACAAACATTACGAGCATGCAGGCAAGGGTCAGGTTGAACGCATGCACCGAGAAAAAGAAGTGGAAATTGGCGATCTGTGTCTTAAAGAGCGAGGCCGTAAAGAACGTCATGAGCTGGGAGAGTCCCACACCCAGCACAATGCCGGCGACAAAGGCCACGACCGACACTATCACGGTCTCGAGCGCCATGATCGTGGCGACGCGCCCACGCCCCATGCCGAGCACCTGGTACAGGCCAAACTCCTTCTTGCGGCGTTTCATGATGAAGTTATTGGCATACACCATCAAAAAGGCCATGACACCGGCCAAAAAGTACGTCAGGTTGCCGAGCATGCTGCCCATAACCTGCGCCAAGCCCTCTTCATCGATTCCGGCGATGTCGACCTGCATCGAGATGGTGTTAAAGGCATAGAAGACCGTGACGCCCAGGGTGAGCGTCAAAAGGTAGACGAGGTAGTCGCGGCCGGCGCGGCGGACGTTGCCCCAAGCGAGTTTACAGAGCATCGGAGCCCTCACCGCCCATCATGGCAACGACCTCCATAATGCGGTCGAAGAACTCTCGGCGGTCGATGTCGCCGCGGCGCAGCTCGGTGAAGATCTTGCCGTCGCGGATAAACAGCACGCGGCTCGTATAGCTGGCAGCAAAGCTGTCATGCGTGACCATGAGCACGGTGGCGCGCAGGCGGCGATTGAGGGCCTCCAGGCTCTCGAGCAGCAGGCGGGCGCTCTTGGAATCGAGGGCGCCGGTGGGCTCGTCGGCCATGATCATGGTGGGGTCGGTGACGAGCGCACGAGCCGCGGCAACGCGCTGCTGCTGACCGCCGGACATCTGGTAGGGATACTTGTCGAGCACCTGACTAATGGACAGACGCGCGGCCACATCCTGCACGCGGGTCGAGATCTCTGCCGAGTTTGTACGGGCGATGGTGAGCGGCAGGGCGATGTTCTCGCGTGCCGTGAGCGTATCGAGCAGGTTGGAGTCCTGGAAGATAAAGCCGAGCTCCTCGCGGCGGAACTGCGAAAGCTTAGCCTGCTTCATGCGTGTTACGTCCTGCCCATTGATGCGAATCGCGCCGCTCGTGGCGCTATCGATGGTCGACACGCAGTTGAGCAACGTCGACTTGCCCGAGCCCGAAGCGCCCATGATGCCCACGAATTCCCCGCGGTTGACGGTAAAGCTGACGTCGTTGAGCGCGCGGGTCACGTTGCCCAGCGCCCCATATACCTTTTCGAGATGCGCGACCTCCAGTACCGGGATCGCCATGTGCGTGGTTTGCATACCGAGTCCTTTCTTGCGATTAGTCTACGGCATCTATAGTCGCAAGAAGACGAGTCGGCTACCATCGATATGGCTTACGCTTGCCTTACCGTTGTGTAAGGTACGGGTAGTCTTTTTGGGACGGGGCTTTTTTAGCTACCCCATCCGAAGCCTTCGAAGCATGAGGCCGCATTTGACATAGGGCAGCTAAAAAAGCCCCGTCCCAAAAAGACTACCCTGCCACGTGCTGATATTGAGAGAGGACTCCTGTTGAAGACTGTTCATGTTGCCGCTGGGATCATTCGCAAGGAAGGATCCGATGAGTTACTTGCCGTGCAGCGCGGCTATGGCGACATGCAGGGACTTTGGGAGTTCCCCGGTGGCAAGCTCATGCGCGGCGAGACGCCCGAGGACGCTGTACGCCGCGAGCTCATGGAAGAGCTACGGGTCAAAGTCACCAACCTGCGCGATTTTTACACCGTTGAGTACGACTACCCCGATTTCCATCTCTCGATGGAGTGTTACTACTGCTCGCTGGCCAAAGAGTCTGGCGAGCCCCAGAAACATGACCGTCAGCTTGATATCCGCTGGATTCCACGCACCTCGCTTGCCACCGTTGAGTGGATGCCCGCCGACAAGGGGCTCATTGATGCCCTGATTGAGCTGAAGGAAGACCGGCTCGAGGCAAGCTCCGCTGATGACACCGCGCCCAACACAGCCGACAAACCCACCGCCAAACCCAAGCGCAAAGCCAAGCGCCGCAGCAAGAAGCGTCCCAAGCCCGGCCTACTCGACGGCATCGATACCTCGGACCTCTCCGCCGACGAGCGCGAACTGGTGCGCCGTCGCGCCGCCATCAAAAAGTCCATGAAGGGCAACAAGCGCGCCAACACCAAGCCCGAGCTGCTCGTTCGCCAGCGCCTGCGCGCCGCGGGCCTTACGGGCTATCGCTTGGAATGGAAGGTTCCCGGCAAACCCGATATCGCCTTCCCCGGGCGCAAGATCGCCATCTTCGTCAACGGCTGTTTTTGGCACCGCTGCCCCAAGTGCAATCCGAGCCAGCCCAAGCGCAACGTTGAGTTTTGGGAGGCAAAGTTCCGTCGCAACGTCGAGCGCGACCGAGCAGCCATCAACGCACTTACCCAAATGGGCTGGACGCCCATCACCGTCTGGGAATGTGAGCTCAAGAAAGACCGCATCGATGCCACCATGGAAAAGGTCATCGAGCGGGTGCGGGCCGCAGAGCCGCAGCGCTAAGAACGAGCCGTCCACACGCCCCACACAGGCGAGCCACATCCGCGCCACAAACCTTAGAAAGCCCTTAAGCTCAAAACCTTTCAAGAGTGTTACTCGATGGCCTTGACCTGCGGTTTCATTGTTACATCAAACCTGATTAAGCCTTTCTTTAGCGCTTCTTTGCAACAGCCGCGGCATAATACTGCCAGCGCACGGGACCTAGCAGCACACCCCGAGCGCAATCTTTTGGTGGACATCGAGGAGACCGCATAAGCATGCATTCTTCCAATAACGCAGCACAGCAGCCATCCCTAACACATGCAAACCTTTTCTCCTTCCCCCCGACACAGAGAAACGGCCTCCTCGACTCCCCCACCACAAAAGCCAAACGCTCTGCAGACCAACACCTCAACCTGCAGACATCCTTCGAAAAACTCCAAGCCTCACTAGACCAGGCATTCTCCAACCAAGCCCGGGCATACTAATCCCCCATCAGCAAAGAAGCCCTAACGCCCCATCCTTTCCGCCCCAACGCCACAAGGGCGATCGAGCAGGACGGCTTGGGCGGGTCCCCGTACTTAGTTTCCAAAATCATTCCGCAGCGCGAAGGCCCCCGTTGCCAACGCTTCGTAGAAGCGAGGCAACGGGGGCCTTCATGCGCGAGGACGTTTTGGAAACTAAGTACGGGGACCCGCCCAAGCCGTCCGGTGGGATCAGAGTACCCTTGCTGTTACTCTGCTTTGCCCACAGAGTTGAGGTTGGTCATGCGGATCTTAACCAGCTCGGTGATCTCACGCATGCCCTCCTTGGCCGGCTTCTTGGGGTCGAAGCAGGCGGGGTTCTCGGCCATGTAGGCCATGAAGCCCTTGGTGTAGGCCTGACGCAGCTCGGTGGCGTAGTTGACCTTGCAGATGCCGTTCTTCACAGCCTCGGCAACCTGTTCATCGGGCACACCGGAGGTGCCGTGCAGAACCAGCGGCACGTCGACGGCGTCGCGGATGGCCTTGACCACGGACTGCTCGATGTGCGGATCGCTCGTGTACACGCCGTGGCTGGTGCCAACGCCAATAGCGAGAGAGGTGCAGCCAGTGCGCTCGACGAACTCCTTGGCCTCAGCCGGATCGGTGTAGGGGCTCTCGCCCTCAACCGCGGGACCGTCGTCCTCCTTGCCGCCAACCTTACCGAGCTCGGCCTCGACGGGCACGCCCATGGCGCGGCCAGCGTCGGCGACGGACTTGGTCAGGGCGATGTTGTCCTCGAAGGACTCGTGCGAACCGTCGATCATGACAGAGGTGTAGCCCGTGCGGAAGGCCTGCATGCAGCGGTCATAGCCATCGCCGTGATCGAGGTGCAGAGCGACGGGCACGGAAGCGCGCTCGGCGGCAGCCTTGACCATGCCGTAGAAGTAGTCCAGACCAGCGGTCTTGATGGTGCCCGGGGTGGTCTGCATGATGACGGGGGACTTGGTCTCCTCGGCAGCGGCCAGAACGGCCATAACAAACTCGAGGTTCTCGACGTTGAACGCGCCGACGGCGTAGTGGCCGGCCTGAGCGTCCTTGAGCATCTTTTCGGTGGTAACAAGTGCCATGAGCGTTTGCTCCTCTCCCTCGCCCGCATCTGGACATCGGGCGTACGTGTCCGCAAGGCGTTTTACCTTGCGTTTTGCTGCGCTCATTGTATGAAATTCAGCGGCTCTGCATGTGCGAGATATTGAGCCCATGCAGGTCAATACAGTCGTTTTTGAAAAGTAAACGGAAGGAATTTGAGCCGAGCGGACATGTTCGATATTGAATTTTGGGCGTTCAGCGTCTTTCTTTTATAGAAAAGATAAGTAATCGAAAGGTATTTTCTTACTCAAAAAGAAAATGAACGAAAATAGAGTCAACACAATTCCTGCAAATTTGCCGAGAATGGAGCAGCTATGGCCCACGCAACAACCCGAGCCTTCGCCGATGAGCGTCGTGCCGCCATCATGGAGATGCTCGAGCATAATGCCTCGGTGCAGGTAGCAGAAATCGCCCAGACCTTTGGCGTGTCCTCCGTTACCGCCCGCGCTGACCTGGACGCGCTCGCCGAAGCAGGCAAGCTGCGCCGCACGCATGGTGGTGCCGTATCGCTCCACAAGCGTCTGACTGTTTCCACGCAGGATCGCCGCATCAATGTCAACGTCGCCGCCAAGCAGGCCATCGCGCAAAGCGCCATCGAGCTCGTCAATGACGGCGACACGCTGCTCGTTGACTCGGGCACCACGGCGCTCGAGTTCGTCCGGCTCCTCGATCAGCGCGACGGCATCACCGTTATCACGGCCGACATTACCATCGCCGATTACATCGACGAAAGCATGCCCTCGGTCGATGTCGTCATGCTGGGCGGGGCGCTGCGCAAAGGTCATCGCTATCTGTACGGCCCACTTACCATGCAGGCGCTCCAAATGGTCCACGCCGATCTTGCCGTCATGTGCCCCGGCGCCTTTGTCTCCAGCTGCGGCTTTACGACCGACTTTCCCCAGATGGCCGAGACTAAAACGGCTATGATCGCCGCGGCCCATCAAAGCGTCGCCCTCATGGACGCCAGCAAGGTTAACGGACGCGGCATGTACCGCTTTGCCGAGCTGACCGATGTCGACGCCATCGTGATGGACCGTGACCCCGATCATGCCGTCGCCACCTCAATCGCCAAGACCGCCGACGGCGCACGTCCAAATCTCGTCATCGCCGGCGCTTAAACAAAAACCACCACAAAGGTGCCTGTCCCCTTTGTGATGGTTTTGCTCGTTAAAAGTGAAAATATCGCTACTTGGACAGCTCGTCGGCGAGGGCCTCGATCTGAGCGCGCGAGGCGTCGTTGAGCGAACCCAGGACAGTCACCTTGTTCTGCGTCAGGGTGATGTCCTTCATGCCCTCGAGCTCCTTGGTCATAACCTTGGCAGCAGCGGGCGCCCAAGAGCCGGCCTCAACGAGCGCCACCGTACGGTTCTGATAGGCGTGCTCGGCAAGCGTGTGGATAAAGGTGCTCATGAACGGGAAGATCTCGCCCTGATAGGTGATGGAGGCGAGTACCAGT
This sequence comes from uncultured Collinsella sp., assembly GCA_958408685.1. Classification (GTDB taxonomy): domain Bacteria; phylum Actinomycetota; class Coriobacteriia; order Coriobacteriales; family Coriobacteriaceae; genus Collinsella. Next base: position 19,289 of record CATYLC010000023.1, read on the forward strand.
CGGTCATAGCGGAACGCATCCTCAACGGCCTCAGCCATATCGTCGCGAGCCAGGTCAAAGACGGAAACCTTCTGGCCGCGAGCCTCAAGCGCAGATGCGAGTTCCTCGACGGCAGCCTTCAGATGGCCATACACGCTCGCATAGGCGATCGTGATGCCCTCGTCCTCGGGCTGATAGCTCGACCAGGTGTTATAGGTATCGAGATAATAGCCCAGATTCTCGGTCAGCACGGGGCCGTGGAGCGGGCAGATGATCTGGATGTCCAGGTCGGCGGCCTTCTTGAGGACGGCCTGTACGAACTTGCCGAACTTACCGACGATGCCAAAGTAGTAGCGGCGAGCCTCGCAAGCCCAGCCCTCGGGATCCTCGATGTCGTTGGCGCCAAACTTGCCAAAGCCGTCAGCGCTAAAGAGCACCTTGTCGGTGGCCTCGTAAGAGAACAGCACCTCGGGCCAGTGAACGTTGGGGGCGCCGATAAAGGTCAGGCTGTGGCCGCCCAGATCGAGCACATCGCCCTCTTTGACGACCATCTTGCGCTCGGGGAAGTCGGTGCCAAAGTAGTTGACCATCATGCGGAAGGCGCCCATGCTAGCCACGATCTGCGCCTGGGGATAGCGCTCCATAAAGGCGGCAATGCCGGCGGAGTGATCGGGCTCCATGTGATGGACAACCAGGTAGTCGGGCGTACGGCCGTCGAGCGCGGCCTCGAGGTTGCCGAGCCACTCGTCAACAAAACCGCCGTCGACTGAATCGGCGACAGCGATTTTATCGCCCAAGATAACGTAGCTGTTATATGCCATACCGTTCTCGGACACGTCGTACTGGCCCTCGAACAGGTCAATGTCGTGATCGTCGACACCGATGTAGCGGATATCCTTGGTGATCTCCATCAGGCAAAGCCTCCTAGATAGACAAAAGAACCCTTCTATCATAGCACTCGCCTTCATAGCCACGGCTATCTGTCAGCATCCTTATCGATTGTTATTGAGGCGGAATATACCGCCGTTGACCTGCACAAACTATGCGCGCGGTATCGCCGTGCTATGTCGAATAATGAGCTGGCCGGGAATACGAATGGCAACGGTTTTGCCCGCCGTACCCGCCTCGGGAACCGCATGCTCAAACACCTCGCGTCCGCGCTGATGTAGATCGAATCGCACGGTCGTGAGCTCGTTGTGTGCCACAAAATCATCGAGTGAATCGTCGACGCCCACCACGCTCACGTCCTCGGGCACGCGCAGGCCGCTATCACGCAGCGCGGCAATCGCGCCATTTGCCATCTGATCGTTTGCCGCGTAAATCGCCGTCATACTGCGGTCATGCTCGGCCAGGTACCTGCCGGCTTCGTAACCGCTGTTGGCAGACCAGTCGCCCTCGAGCGGCTCAGCCGGCTCGATGTGTTTACGCTCGAGTGCATCCTGCCAACCGGCGCGACGAAATTGCTCGTCGACCGAGAACGACGGGCCGCCAATATAGCGAATTTGCTCGTGACCCAGCTCAAACAGGTGATCCATAAGCAAGAGCGAGCAGCCGTAATGATCGGAGTCGACCGTGGTCACCCGCGGGTGCGCGTACATGGTAACGATGACCGTGCCAATGCCCGGCAGTGGATCAAACGTCTCAAAATCGGGCGCCATGCGGCTCATGCCGATGATGATGCCGTCCACGGGCAGCGCTGCCATACGACGCGTGGCCTCAGCAAGCGAAAACTCCTCGGTCTTGGACATCTCGACCAGCGTGATGGCGCAATTATGCTCGCGAGCAGCGCTGGCGATGCCGTCGATCATTGAGAGGTTGCCAAACTTGGTGACATCGTTGACGCACAGGCCGACCGAATGGTAACGGCCGTCGCGCAGCGAGCGACCGGCATAGCTCGGACGGAAACCGAGCTCCTGCATGGCGGCCTGCACGCGCTGGCGCGTCTGCTCGTTAACGTTGGGCAAGCCGTTGGCGACGCGCGAAACCGTCTGCTGCGAAACGCCGGCAGCGCGGGCGACGTCGGCCATGGAAACCGGACGCGAACTAATATCGTTGGACGGGCGCCTTGCCACAGGATCACCTTCACCCTTGCGAGATTTGAATAGCGTGAATGTCGGCCCGAGCGGAAACACGCCCCGCACCGAGGCCCGCTATCGTGGGACGCATGTTAACGTACTCTACTTTTTCTATCAGCGGTTCTTTTGCTCCATATGTCCATACAGCCACACCGTTCACGGCCGAAAATCTACCGATTACCAGATTCTCAAAAAAGGAGATACGTTGTGCTATGAGTACGTTAACATACCCTTTAACGTGCGGTGCCGCGACCGTCTGGTTTGTGGTGCTCAAAATTGTTAACGTACTCATAATGACACGGACCAGTCTCTCCGGCGTCAAGGAAAGGACCCATATGACCGCCCCCGACGAAAAGACACTCGCCACGCTCACCAAGCTGTTTGAGGAGGAGTTTGGCCCCATCGGCGATCGCCAGGTGCTCTATGTGCACGCGCCCGGCCGTTCCGAGATCAGTGGCAACCACACCGACCACGAGGGTGGCCACGTTATCGCCGGCTCGCTCGATGTCGCCGTTGACGGCATTGCCGTGGCGACCGACTCCAACAAGATTCGCGTCGCCGACGAGGGCTATCCTACGTTTGAGATCACGCTCGACACGCTGGATATTCAAGAGTCCGAGAAGGGCACGTCCGCGAGCCTCGTACGCGGCATGGCCCACGAAATCGCTGCCCTGGGTGTTGAGCCCCACGGCTTCGACTTCGCCTTCACCTGCTCCGTCCCCTCGGGTGGCGGCCTTTCCAGCTCTGCCGCCGTCGAAGCCGCGTACGGTCGTGCCATGGAGACGCTCTGGGACGCACCCGCCATCGAGCCCGTCGCGCTCGCCCAGATGAGCCAGCGCACCGAGAACAACTATTACGGCAAGCCCTGCGGTCTGATGGACCAGGCCGCCGTTTGCTTGGGCGGCCTCGCCTACATGGACTTTGAGGATCAGGTTCAGCCTAAAACCCAGAAGCTCGAGCTCAACTTTGAGGATCACGGCTATGCGCTCGTGCTCGTTAAGGTCGGTGCCGATCACGTGGCAGCCACCGACGACTACGCCGCCGTTCCGCGCGAGATGCAGGACGTCGCCGCCGAGTTCGGCAAGGCACGCCTGTGCGAGGTAAACGTGGCGGACTTTGACGCCAAGCTCCCCGAGCTGCGCGCCAAGCTGGGCGACCGCGCCTGCCTGCGCGCCGTTCACTACTGGTACGAGAACGGCCTGGTCGACAAGCGCTGGGCGGCCCTGAACGCCGGCGACATTGACCAGTTCCTGGTCCTGACGCGCGAGTCCGGCGCCAGCTCCGCCATGTACCTGCAGAATGTTGTTGCCAAGCTGGGCTCAGAGCAGCCCTCGATGTATGCCCTGGCACTGGCCGAGCACGTGCTCGACGGCCGCGGCGCCGTCCGTATCCACGGTGGCGGCTTTGGTGGCACCATCCAGGCCTTCGTGCCGCTCGACCTGGTCGACGCCTTCATTGCCAAGATGAACGGCTGGCTGGGCGAGGGCTCTGCCCGTCACTACGCAATTTCTGACAAGGGGGCTTACGCGGCATGGCTGTAATGACTGATGTGCGCGAGGCCGCGCAGGGCCTCATCGAGTATGCCATCCATCGATCGATGATCGGACAGGACGACCGCATCTGGGCCTACAACACCATTCTGGAGTGCATCGGTGCTACGGGCCCGGCGCTCGACATGGCCTGGGCGCTCAAGACCGAGAAGATTTCGATCTTGCACCCCGATACCCTGCCCGACTTTGACCTGGAGAGCACGCTTACCGCGCTTTCCGAGGCTGCCGTTGCCAACAGCGCCGCCGAGGATACGACATCGGGCCGCGACCGTATTGCCATGCGCATCATGGGTGTGCTCATGCCGAGGCCTTCGGTTGTAAACGAGGAGTTCAACGGCCGCATGGGCGTCAACGAGCCCCGCGCCGCGACCGACTGGTTCTACGGCCTGTGCTGCGACGCCGGCTACGTGCGCCGTGCCGCCATCGCGCGCAACATCAAATGGAGCACCCCCACCAACTGGGGCGATCTTGAGATCACCATCAACCTGTCCAAGCCCGAGAAGGACCCGCGCGACATTGCCGCGGCCGGCGCCGCAAAGAACACGGGCGAGAAGTACCCCGCCTGTCAGCTCTGCATCGAAAACGAGGGCTATCCCGGACGCTCTGCCGCAGCCGACGGCGGCGCTCACCCCGCCCGCCAGAATCTGCGCGTTATCCCCATTCAGCTCAACGGCGAGCGCTGGGGCTTCCAGTACAGCCCGTATGCGTACTTTAACGAGCACTGCATTGCCATGAGCTCCGAGCATCGCCCGATGCACGTCGACCGTAAGGGACTGACCTGCCTGCTCGATTTTGTGGACCTGTTCCCGCACTACTTCATCGGTTCCAACGCCGACCTGCCCATCGTGGGCGGCTCGATTCTGTCGCACGACCACTTCCAGGGTGGCGCGCACGAGTTCCCCATGATGCACGCCGCCGAGGTCTCGCAGTTTAGCGTGCCCGGCTTTGACCAGGTCAGCGGTACCGTGTTGCAGTGGCCGCTTTCGGTGCTGCGCCTGCGCTCGCATGACCGCGCTCAGCTGCTCGACGCTGCCGAGAAGATTATCCTCGCCTGGCGCGAGTGGACCGATGAGTCCGTGGGCGTTATCGCGCACACAGCCGATGGCGTGGCGCACAACACCGTGACGCCCGTCATCCGCCGCGTCGACTCTCGCGGCAACGCCGGCGGCGAGATCTACGAGGCCTACCTGGCGCTTCGCTGCAATATCACGACCGACAAGCATCCGCTGGGCGTATTCCACCCGCATGCCGAGTATCACCATATTAAAAAGGAGAACATCGGCCTGATCGAGGTCATGGGCCTGGCCATTTTGCCGCCACGCTTGGTTCCCGAGCTCGGCGCTGTCCGCGAGCACTTGCTGGCAGCCAAGGCCGATGCCAGCTACGACCTTGCCGGTGCGCTCGAGGGCGATGATCTTTGCCGCAGCCATGCCGCGTGGGCCGAGGATGTCTATGCCCGCCGCGCCGATGAGCTTACGGCCGACAACGCCATCGATATCCTGCACGAGGAGGTCGGCATGGTGTTTGGCCACGTGCTCGACAACGCCGGCGTCTTTAAGTGGGACGAAGCAGGACGCGCCGCCCAACAGCGCTTTATCGACTCGCTATAGCATGCGAGCTCGAACGCACGCACTCAACAAATAGCGTCTACACGACAACGGCGCCCGCCGGCAACATCACCGACGGGCGCCGTTTTTGAGTGTAGTCATTGGGGTCATTCTTAAGGGGCGTTCTTAAACGACTAGTCATTAAAGAGCGTCCCCAATGACTACTTGCGACCAAGGCAACGCCGGTGTCTTGGCAACGACAGCGAAAACGCCCCTAAGCGAGCAAGGTGACGTGAAAGAGGAGGGCATTAACCTTTTGGTCATGCCCGACGATTGAACGTCAGATTGCCGCTTAGGGGCGTTTGCAGCGTCGCGCCGTTACGCGGTTTGGTAAAACCGCGTAACCCTACAGTTCAGTCACGACAACACTGTTGTAGACCTCGTCCCAACGGTCCATAACCAAATGCCCGGTCTTGGGATCCATGGCGTTGAGCTTGCCGCAGGCATTGGCGGTCTTGAGCACCGTGACGTCGTCGGCACCAGCAGCAATGGCATGCGCAAAGCCGGCGATGGTCGAGTCGCCGGAACCCGTCGCGTTCACAGCCGCAATCGCGGGCGTCTTGGCGCGGAATGCGCGACCCTCATGGAAGCCCACCGAACCGGCAGCGCCCATCGAAACGACAACCCAGGGAATACCGGCAAAGCGGCCATCGGCGGCGAGCGCCTCGCGCAGGGCATCGACATCATCAGTCGTAAAGGACGTACCCAGCAGGCCGTTAATCTCGGTCAGGTTGGGCTTTACGAGCTCAGGCTTAGCGTCGGACTCCAGCGCGGCCTCCAGCGATGCACCCGAGGTGTCGAGCAGCACCTTGGCGCCCGCCTCCTCGGCGATCTTGACGAGCTCGGCATAGTAGCCGGCATCGACGCCGCGCGGCAGCGAGCCCGAAAGCGTCACAACGTCCGCCTTTGCTGCAAGCTCGGCGAATTTGGCCGTAAAGGCCTCGAGCTCGGCCGGGGCGATCTGCGGGCCGCTCTCCAAAAGCTCGGTCTGATTACCCTCGTGCAGAATATTCAGGCAAATGCGCGTCTCACCGGCGATGGGCACAAAGTCGTTCTTGACGCCGTCGGCATCCATAAGCTCAGCCATATAGGCACCCATGTGGCCGCCGAGCAGGCCAGTCGCGAGCACGTCGTCGCCCAGCTGCAGCAGCACACGGCTCACGTTGAGGCCCTTACCGCCAGCAGTCTTTTCGGGCGTCACACGGTTCACGTCGTCGATGATCAACTTGTCGAGCTGATAGCGCGTATCAATCGACGGGTTCATGGTAACGGTCAGAATCATATTGAACTCCTGTTTCCGGGGCACGACACGCGCGGCCCCAAACATACGATAGCTCGTTAAAGGATCTCGATCTCAAAGCCGCGGGTAACGGTCTCCCCCGGCTTGGCCACCAGGCAGCCGCGCTTGTGCTCCAGAATATCGTCCTCGTCGGAACAGGTGGACAGGCCGCCCCACGGTTCCACGGCCACAAAGTCACCCTCGGGCTTGCTCCACACAATCAGGTACGGCATATCGGGGAACGTCAGGCGCACGCCCTTGTCCTCGGTCTTCTTGGTCAGCGTAACCACGCGGCTCTCGAGCACGTCAAAGATGGTCTCCGCGAAGTCAAAGAGTTCGTGGGTCAGCGGCAGGTCATGGCCAACCATCGGGTTCTTGCTGCGATGCTCAACATCAATCAGGCCCGTCGAGGGAACGGCAGTACAGAGCTCGGCAGCCTCGCGCTGCTCAAAACGGAGCTCGTAGTCGTCATAGGACTCGCCCTCGTCAAGCGGGCACTTAAAGCCAGGGTGACCGCCCACAAAGAACGGCATGTCCTCGGTGCCCTCATTGGTCACCTCGTACGACACGGCCACCTTTTCCGAATCAATCGTGTAACGAGCAACGATCTTAAACGGATACGGGTACTGCTCGAGCAACTCGGCATGGTCGGTAGAGCTTAGGCTCAGCGCAACCATGTTGTCGCTCTGTTCCTCGAGCTTCCACTCCTGTTTGCGCGCAAAGCCGTGGCGGGCGAGCTTTACCTCGCGGCCACCCATGGTCGTTGCGTGACCGTCACGAAGGCCACCGCAGATCGGGAAACAAATGGGCGCCTGCCCCGACCAGACCGCCGGGTCACCCTGCCACAGGTACTCACGGCCGTTGGCCACAATAGAAGTGAACGACCCGCCCGCCGTGCTCAACGCCACACGAATCAAACCGTTATCAAGAACAAACTCCATAGGAGCCTTCCCTTTCTTACGACAGCCCGCCAAGTCAATAGGGCTGATAGCAAACCGGCCCGCGCCCCCTCACAGAAACGCGAGCCGTCAACGGACTAGTTAATTACGCCGGATACCCGCTAATCGTGGTACTCGCCGCGGTCCCACTTCTCCAGGAACTCGTCAAAGAAGTGCGGGTCGGCCTGAGCCTCGGCGTCGGCCTTATTGCAGGCATCGATCTTGGCAATCAGGGCATCGTGCTCGGGAGTCTTGTCGTAGGGCTCCTCCAGGAAGGCAAGCATGATGTCGGCCATCAGGAACTCGCCGGTAATCTTGCCGCCGAAGCCCACGATGTTGGCGTTGAGCTCGCGACGGGCATACAGGGCAGAGGTCATGTCGCGAACCAGAGCGCAGCGGGCGCCGGGAACCTTGTTGACGGCGTTGGTGATGCCGATGCCAGTGCCGCACAGGGCCACGCCAAAGTCGGCCTTGCCGCTGGCAACAGCCTCGCCCACGGCCTTACCGTAGATGGGATAGTGCGTACGGGTGTGGCTGTAGGTGCCGCAGTCGAGCACCTTGTAGCCAGCCTGCTCCAGGCGGTCGGCCAGATAGATCTTCTCGTCCGTAACGATATGGTCGCAACCGATTGCGATGGTCTTCTTCATCAGAACGTCCTTTCGTCTGAATTCACAAGTTGAGGTAGAAGTTCGAGTTCTCGGTGGCTCTCGTTAGGCCATCTTGTTGAGCATGTCGACACGAATCTGGTGACGGCCGCCGGCGTACTGGGCGCGCAGGAACTCGCGGGCGATCTTCTTGGCGACCTCGGTGCCCACAACACCCGGGCCCATGGTGACCATGCGCGAGCCGTTGTGCTCGCGGGTCATGTAAGCGGAACGCTCGTCGGAAATGTTGGCGACGACCATGCCCTTGATCTTGACGGCGGCCATATAGGAGCCGACGCCGTACTTATCGAATGCGAAGCCCTGGGAATCCTTGTGCTCCAGCAGGTCCTTGGCAACGGCGGTCGCGGAATCGACAAAGTCCGCGGCAGGGGTCTCGGAATAGTCGACGACCTCGTGACCGTCGGCGATGAGCATCTCCTTGATGGACTCCTTCATCGACATACCGTCGGCATCGGAAGCGATTACAACCCTCATGACATCCTCCTTGAGAGATACGCAGGTGCGTAGTTTCTGTTTGGAAGTGTTGAATCGCGTTCAGGTCCGGGCATCTGAATGTGCGGTTCTTCACTGTTCATGTTTATTTGAACACATTCGAACAGTAACTGCAACAACTATTTGTTTATCTTTGTTCTTTTTTGAACAAATACCGTTCACGGATGATTGCTGACCGTTTGGACCGAACGCGGACGCAGCGACCATGTGTTCAACAAACAAAAGGGCGGCCGAGAACGTGTCTCGGCCGCCCTTCGGCGGCATTCCCCAGTATATACAGCTGTTTTAGCTACTCGGACTGCCCGCCCTTTTTGGCGTGCTTGGAAGGAGCGCTCAAGAAACGACCCGTCAAATAGTTCGCCGGGCCGGAAATATCGATCCCCAGCAGCACGTGTCCTAGCCACAGAAACGCCACGAGCACCAGCAGCGGGATAACGCACGAGGTCACGATCATCACGATGACGCCTTCGATGAGGTCGGTCACCTGCTGCACGATCTCGTCGGTCATCTGCTTGGCGCCGCTGGTCACCGACGTAACAAGGCTCGATGCCCCATCAGTCAACTGCTCGAGCACGTTTTTGGACTCCGTGGTCTCGGATTTTTTCTTGTTCGATTTTGAGCTGGTCTCGGCTGACTTGTCCGTGATGTCGGCCGCATCCGCAGCGTCCGCAGCCTTTTGCTCAGCTTGCTCAATATTTACGCGATACGTTTCATCGACCTTCTGCGACACCCATACGCTCGCGGGCACGAGCGCCATGCCGATCACGGCAACCACCAGCACGCGCGTCGCCACACGGCGCAGGACAGCGCTCGTGCTCCAGCGCCCGTGAATGCCGAGCGACACCGCAAAGAGCACCAACGCAAACGGGATTAAGATGCCCAGGCCAACCGACCACAAAATCGTGAGCAAATATTTCTCTAGGTATAGCACGGCAAGCACGATACCAAGGTTGCCTGAAAGCTGCGCGAGCTGCTCGGCAACCGGCGTTCCCGTATCACCCGGCAGCGCGGTAATGCCCGCAGACAGCGCCACGCACGAGGTCGTGAGCGCCAAAACGTTGCCTTTCTTTTGGTCGATGACCTCGATGGTGGAGTCCCAAGTTTTGGTATCGGCGAAATGCGGACGAGCCACAAAGCCCGACAACAGCGCCAGTACCACGAGCGCAACGATAAAGCCAATCTGCAGCTTTTTGTTTGCGCACACGACATCGGACAGGCTGGGCTGCAGCTCGGTTACCGTCGTGTGCTCGGTTATCTGGACAGGACGCCCATGAGCCATCACGTGCGCGTCTCTTTTTTGTATTGACCCGTTGTCCGGCATTTGGATACCTCCTCAGTCCGGCCTGTATTGCGGATGAAATTATACCCACCGAGCAAAAATCGAACGGGAGGACGAAGGGAGCGCACCAAGACTGTCCCCAATGACTATCTCCGGATGAGTTGCGGTGGAATAGGGATTGTTTTGCGCCCGTCGGCCCCTATTCAGTCCCTATTTCACCGCAACTTGGAGGAGGACAGAAAAAGCCCTGTCGCGGGTAGCGGCAGGGCTTATGGAAGGGAACTTGGTTGTGAGGACTCGTTAGGCGAGCTTGGCCTCGAGCTCGGCGATGCGCTTGTAGGCATCGATGGTAAAGCGGGTCTGCTTCTCCAGGATCATAGTGGTCATGAGCGTGTCCTGAGCGTGAGCCATGATGAAGGTCATCTCCATCTCGCCACCGCCGGCCTCCTGCGAAAGCAGCTTGGTCTGCGTGTCGTGGGCACCGATGAGCGCATCGCTGGCATCCTTGTGCAGCTGTTCGGCCTTCTCAAAGTCACCCTCGCGAGCAGCATCGAGCGCTGCAAGCAGATCGGTCTGGGCGTCACCTGCATATGCGACAATCTCGAATCCAACCATCGAGATTTCTTCTTTGGTTGCCATATTGCGTTCCTTTCACATATGAACCAATGGAGAGCATCGCGTCCGGGCATACGCGCTGCGTTGTGTATGACAGAAACAATAACATTCAAACAAAAAAGAACAGCTCAAAACGTAATTTCGAACTATGAACGGTCACTTTTCGCCCGTGAACGGTTTTTAAACCAATCTGAACAATATCGAACACAATTAGCGGCAACCCAAACAGACCCGCGCCCTAGCGCCAATCGCGTACCGTATCGCCCTCGACGAGCACGCCCGGAAACAGCATGTGCTCCACACCGGGTTCAACGCCCTCGGCGCCGGCAATCTTGTCAACCGCCCACATGCCGACGCGCTTGTTGTCAAAGCGCACCGTAGTCAGGCGACAATCGGGCACGATATCGCCCAGGCTGTCATCAACACCCACCACGCTCACGTCCTCGGGCACGCACTTTCCACGCGACTCGAGCCCGCGAATGCAGCCATATGCCATGGCATCGTTGGAGGCATAAATGGCCGTACAGGTCGGATCGTCCGCCAGAGCCTGACCGGCGGCATATCCGCTCTGTGCCGTCCAGTCGCCGCGCACGAGCTGCGGGGGCTCAATGCCATGCGCGCGCAATGTCTCACGCCAGCCTTCCTCGCGCCGCATGCCCGAAAGCGAGCGCTCGGGGCACGAGATAAAGTGCACAGTCTTGTGTCCCTGCCCCAGCAAATACTCGACCACCTGGCGCGAACAATCGAACTGGTCGTTATCGACCGTTGAACAGAGCGGGTGCTCCAACATCGTAACGAGCACCGTCTGCATGCCGGGCAGCGGCTCGAAGGTTCCAAAGTCCGCCGGCATGCGGTTCATAATCACAACCATGCCATCCACCGGCAGTGCGCTCATGCGCGACGATGCGCTCTCGAGGGTATACGGATGCCCGTCTACTTTAGTGAGGGTGATGGCATAGCCATGTTTGTCGGCCGCTGCGGCAAAGCCCTCCATACGGTCGAGATTGCCGGTGCCGGTAATGTTGAACATGGCGACGCCGACGGTCTTAAACTTGCCACGGCGCAACGATCGACCGGCAAAATTGGGGCGATACCCCAGCTCGCGCATGGCGGCACGCACGCGTTCCTTGGTCTCGGGGCGCACGCTGGGCGAATCGTGCACCGTACGCGAGACTGTCTGCTCCGAGACGCCCGCGAGGCGCGCTACGTCTTTGACGGATACCGATTTTTTAACAGCGGCCATAGGTCGATCTTTCTATGTCAACGATGCCATTGGTGGCACCTTGCGCAGTCAAATGAAACGTCTTCAAGTATATCCAACGCCTCCCCCACCATACGCTCACCACCCAAAACCTACCGTTCACCGACATTTTTGCTTCCCCGAACGGCTTTTGTCTACCAAATGTTAACGTTGCCATTGTGCAAACACAGAGCCACCGGGCGGCTCAAACGTTTACGCATAAGGAATCGACGGTTCGCAGGCACAGGAACCACCGGTTCGCGTCTTTTTTTGTGTCGCAAAATGGCAACGTCAACATTTTGGCAACCGAACGCCAAAAGCTACCATCGTTGCTAACCCACCGACTCTTAGGAGCATTGCATGGAGCAACTCATCGCCATCATCGAAAAGGGCCAGCCCTTTTTCAACGCGATCGCCCGCAACAAGTACCTCAAGGCGATCCGCGACGGCTTTATCTCCGTCATCCCCATCATCATCTTCTCGTCCATCTTCTGCCTGGTAGCCTCGGTCCCCAACATCTGGGGTTTCTACTGGCCCGATGACATCAACAACGCCCTGTGGAAGTGCTACAACTACTCCATGGGCATCCTGGCCATCGCCTGCGCCGCCACCACGGCCAAGCACTTCGCCGACGCTCAGAACCGCGATCTGCCCAAGAACAACCAGATCAACTTCATCTCGTGCATGTGCGCGGCCATCATCGGCTTCTTGCTCCTTTCGAGCGACACCATCGCCACGGACGCCGCCAGCGGCTTCAACACCACCTACCTTGGTTCCAAGGGCCTGCTGACCGCTTTCATCGCTGCGTTTGTGACCGGCATCATCTACAAGTTCTTCATTAAGCGCAACATCACCGTCAAGATGCCCGAGCAGGTCCCGCCCAACATCTCGCAGACCTTTAAGGACATCATCCCCTTCTCCGTCTGCATCACCGTCTTTTGGGTCTTTGACATCGTCTTCCGCGCTGCTTTTGGCTTCTGCTTTGCCTAGGGCGTCATCCAGGTGTTCCAGCCCCTGTTCACCGCTGCCGATGGCTACATCGGTCTCGCTGTAATCTACGGCGCCATGAGCCTGTTCTGGTTCGTGGGCGTCCACGGCCCCTCGATCGTCGAGCCCGCCATCGCCGCC
>CATYLC010000024.1 GCA_958408685.1 uncultured Collinsella sp.
CGCAACGCGTTGCGCTGAGTCCTGAGGCTGTTGCAATGAAAATGAGAATCAAGGGCACCTTTGTGGTGGTTTTTCAGTTTGCCAACGATATGTGAACAGTTAAAAAAGTCTGCTATACTCTTTCCCGCTGTCCCCATCGTCTAGCGGCCAAGGACGCCACCCTTTCAAGGTGGATATCGCGGGTTCGAATCCCGCTGGGGGCACCACAGAATCTGAGAAGCCCGTTACCAATTCGGTGGCGGGCTTTTTGCTACCCATGCGCCGGGATTCGAACCCGACAGGGTGCGAATCCCGGCATCATCGCAAGGCCTGTGGGCAAAAAATATCAAATATGAGTACTGTCACCAATTTAGTAACAGCGATTTCATGCCATCAGAAGGCGATTTAGACGCCAGGGGTCCTACGGCGAAAGAATTGCAGGCGTTTATCAGCTAAGTACTTGAACATATGTTGTGTAACACTGCATATTTTGCAAAAAAATAATGCTACAGGACTTGTGACAGTACTCATATTTGACGTTTTTTGTCCACAACCCTTTATACCTAGGCAAGTCGGCGGCAAAACGGGCTTCAAAGCGTCCTTCGCAAACAAAAACCGGGGCCCGCATGATGCAGACCCCGGTTCAATACCGTGACGATATGTCAGTTACGCTCTACACGTAGAACAGGATGTCGTCGTAGGTCGGGACCGGCCAGTAGTCGGCGGCCACGATCTCCTCCATGGCATCCACGGCGGCGCGCAGCGTATCCATAGCGGGGACGACCTCGTGTGCATACACGTTGGCCTGCTCCTGGCCATCGAGGCCCTCGGCCTTCTGATGCACGGCGTCGAGCGCCTTAATGGAGTCGTTGATGGTGGTGATGCCGTTGCAGAGCTTGTTGAGCGTGTTCTGCTCACACTGCATGGCGGCCTCGGCGCCGGCGGCACGGATAGTCTCAAGGCCCTTAGCGACCTTGGTGGCATAGGCGGTAATGACCGGGCGATAGGTACGACGCGCCTCGCGAACCATCGTGGTGGCCTCGATGTTCATGAGCTTGTTGTACTTCTCGAGCTTGCAGTCGTAGCGGCACTGAGCCTCGGCCTTGGTCAGGACACCCGTCTCCTCAAAGAGCGCGATAGCCTTATCGGAAACAAAGGCGGGCAGGGCATCGGCCGTGGTCTTGTTGTTGGCAAGGCCGCGCTTCTTGGCCTCGACGGGCCACTCGTCGGAGTAGCCATCGCCGGAGAAGAGGATGCGCTGGTGGTCGGTCAGGACCTTCTTGCAATACTCGAGCGCAGCGTCCTGGAACTTATCCTCGGGTGTACCCTCAAGCGCGTCGGCGAAGGACTTGAGCGACTTGGCCACGGCGGCATCGAGCACCAGGTTGGAGTCGGAGACGTTCTGCTCGGAGCCGCAGGCACGGAACTCGAACTTGTTGCCGGTGAAGGCAAACGGAGAGGTGCGGTTGCGGTCGGTGTTGTCCTGCATCAGCTTGGGCAGGGTATCGGCGCCCAGGTCGAGCACGCCGCGCGTGGCATGGACGGAAGCCTTGCCATCGATGATCTTCTCGACGACCTCGGTAAGCTGGTCGCCCAGGAAGATGGACATAATCGCCGGAGGAGCCTCGTTGGCGCCCAGACGATGGTCGTTGCCGGCCGAGGCAACGGAGGCACGCAGGAGCTCCTGATAGTTATCGACGGCCTCGATCACCGCGGTGAGGAAGACGATGAACTGCAGGTTGTCGAGCGGGGTGTCGCCCGGATCGAGCAGATTCTCGGACTCGGTGCCAAGCGACCAGTTGTTGTGCTTGCCCGAACCGTTGATGCCCTCGAAGGGCTTCTCGTGCAGCAGGCAAACCAAGTCGTGGCGGGAGGCGATGAGCTTCATTTTCTCCATCATGACCAGGTTCTGGTCGATGGCCTCGTTGACTTCGCCATAGACGGGGGCGAGCTCATGCTGGCAGGGAGCAACCTCGTTGTGCTTGGTCTTGGCGGGAATGCCGAGCGCCCACAGCTCATCGTCCAGGTCCTTCATGTAGGCCGAGACGGTGGGGCGGATAGCGCCAAAGTAGTGCTCCTCGAGCTCCTGGCCCTTGCATGGAGCAGCACCAAAGAGGGTGCGGCCGGTAATGACCAGGTCCTTGCGCTTGCGGTAGGCGTCCTTCTTGATCAGGAAGTACTCCTGCTCGTCGCCCACGGAAGGAACGACCTTCTTGGGGGTCTTACCGAACAGCGCCAAAACGCGCTTGGACTCACGCGAGAGCGCGGTCATGGAGCGCAGCAGCGGGGTCTTCTTGTCCAGGGCCTCGCCCGTGTAGGAGCAGAAAGCCGTGGGGATGCACAGGACATCGTCCTTGATAAAGGCGGGGCTAGTGGGGTCCCAAGCGGTGTAGCCACGGGCCTCGAAGGTGGCGCGCAGGCCGCCGTTGGGGAAGCTCGAGGCATCGGGCTCGCCCTGGATGAGGTTCTTGCCCGTAAACTTGGTAATGGCGGTGCCGTCGTGGTTGGGCTCCAGGAAGCTGTCGTGCTTCTCGGAAGTAATGCCCGAAAGCGGCTGGAACCAGTGCGCGTAGTGCGTCGCGCCCTTGGAGATGGCCCAGACCTTCATGGCATGGGCAACGGCGTTGGCCACATCCAGGTCGAGCGGCTCACCGCCCTCGAGGGTTGCAGCAAGGCGCTTCCAAATGTCCTTGGGGAGGTAGTCCTTCATGACTTCCTCAGAGAACACCATGGTCCCGAAGCGGTCAGTAAGTTCGGCCATACGGAACTCCCTTCGTATCGGCACCGCGTGAGAAGCGGTGTTGATTACTAACGAACGAGTCATAGCTTAGACTCGCCGTGTTTCCGCGACATTACCGTTATGTTGCTGTCGCGAAACCAATCAATGAGGTTACCCTATCGAGGCGGCGTTGCCACCCTCAACAGCCAATCAACTGCATAAATTGCAGACCTCTCTCCATGGTTTAAGGGTAGTCAATTTGGGATGGAGCTCTATTAACTGGTATTTTGCATCAGATACCAGTCTTTATAGTCCGTGCCTAGATTAGCCGCTCTGTTATAGAGAAAGCCGATAGCAAGGCATCTTTGATTGGTATCCTCAAATAGCGAGTGAAACTCCACCGTGGCACAGTGGTGCTGTAGAATCCTTACAACACATCACACTATTACGTATCTAGAGGAGCACGATATGCGCGTCGACGAGGTTTTTAAGCAGGCAGCATCCCAGGGCACCGCGCCCATTTCGTTTGAGATGTTCCCGCCCAAGGGCGAGCTGACCCTCGACACGGCTCGCGAAGTGGCAGGCAATCTGTGCAAGCTTTCGCCGAGCTTTGTCTCGGTCACCTGCTCGGCCGGCGGCTCGGGCAACGGTGCCGCCACCGCCCCCATCGCGCATATGATTACGAGCGAATTCGACACGCCCTCGGTGGCACACCTTACCTGCGTGGGCCGCTCGCACGCCGATATCGCCGCCAAGATCGACGAGTATCGCACCGCCGGCGTGGAAAACATCCTGGCCCTGCGTGGCGATCTCCCTGCCGGCGCAACCGAGGACGACAAGCCCGCCTCCGACTACGCCTACGCCCGCGACCTCATCCCCGAGCTCGTCGACGCCGGCTTTTGCGTGGGCGCCGCAGCCTACCCCGAGGGCCACATTGCCTGTGAGGATCTCAACCTCTCGGTCGAACACCTCAAGCAAAAACAGGACGCCGGCGCGAGCTTCTTTGTGACGCAGCTCTTCTTTGATAACGAGTGCTTCTACCGTTTTCGCGAGCTTGCCGACAAGGCCGGCATCACCGTGCCCATTACCGCGGGCATCATGCCGTTTATGGGCAAGTCGCAGATCAGCCGCATGGTCTTTATGTGCGGCGCGTCGCTGCCCTCCCCCGTCATCAAGATTCTCGCCAAGTACGAGAATGACCCCGAGAGCCTGCAGGCAGCCGGTGTAGATTATGCAGCCCGCCAGCTTTGCGACCTCAAGGAGCACGGCGCCGACGGCCTGCACCTGTACACTATGAACCGTCCTGCGATCGCCGCGACCATTATGGAGCGCCTGGGGTAATGGAAAAACCGCACATCGATACAACCACTGTCGAAGTGCCGGCCGACCTTGCGTCGCCGGCGCTTTACCGTGTCGATGCTGCGCACCATCCCCGTGTCGACCGTGCCGAGATGCTGCGGTATCTGGGTTACGGCGGTCAGCAGATTGAGCCCGAACTGTCACGACGTATTGAGCTTGTCGTTGAACGTCTGGAACTGGACATTGAGCCCCGTGGCGTGCGCCGCGTATTTGCCATCGATGCCACGGGCGTGGACGAGCAGGGCAAGCCTTGCATCCGTCTGGTCGGCACCAACGTTGAGCTGCGCGGTCGTGATATCTATCGACATCTCAAAGACGCCCGCTTTGCCGCGCTCATGGCATGCACCCTCGGCATGGACGCCGAGCGTCGCCTGCGCACCACGGGAGCCCAACATCCCCTAGAGGGCGCCGTGCTCGACGCCGCGTGCTCCGCTTACGTGGAAGCCGCCGTTGAGCAAATGGACCAGCAGGTCAAGACGGACGCCGCCGTTCATGGGCTCGCCGGCAACTGGCGCTTTAGTCCCGGCTACGGCGACTGCCCGCTCTCGGCCCAGCGCTCGATCGTCAATGCGCTCAACGCCACGCGGCTCATCGGGCTTACCGTCACGCCCACCAGCCTGCTCATGCCCACCAAAAGCGTGACCGCGGTGATCGGTCTGTTCGAAGGCGAAGTCCACGACGCCCAGAGCCGCCCTACCTGCAATATCTGCCGCATGCGCGAGCACTGCCGCTTCCGCGCCGCCCACACCACCTGCTATTCCAGCCATTAGGAGCCCTCGATGTTTACTCCGCTTATCACTCATGATCTGGACGGCGCCGCGCTGGCGGCGCCTGTTGATGCCGCACGTCGCAACGGTGCCACGTACAAGACGCGCACGATCGATGATCTGCGCATTAAGGACGATCGCCTGCGTGCGGCCATCGAGGGCACGGAGCACCTGCTGTTCGACGGCGGCATGGGCACCATGTTGCAGGCCGCCGGCATGAAGGCGGGCGCCCTGCCCGAGCTGCTCAACTTTGAGGAGCCCCAGGTCATTACCGACATTCAGCGCCAGTACGTCGAGGCCGGCTGCGACGTGATTACCGCCAACACCTTTGGCGCCAACGCCCACAAGCTCGACGGTGCCGCCACCGTGGCAGACGTCTTTGCCGCGGCCGTCGCCTGTGCCCGCGAGGCCGGCGCCCGCTACGTCGCCGGTGACATCGGCCCCATCGGCGCGCTGCTTCGCCCCCTGGGTACCCTGAGCTTCGACGAGGCCTACGACCTCTTTGCCGAGGAAGTGCGCGCCGGCGTCGCCGCGGGTGTGGACCTCTTTATTATCGAGACTATGACCGACCTGGCCGAGATCAAGGCGGCGGTCCTCGCCTGCCGCGAGAACTCCGACCTGCCCGTCTTTGCCACCATGACCTTCGAGGAAGACGGTCGCACCTTCCTGGGAACGAGTCCCGAGGTCGCCGCCATCACGCTTGACGCCATCGGCGCCGACGTTTTGGGCATCAACTGCAGCCAAGGACCGGCCGAGCTCCGGGGGCTCGCCGCACGTATGCTCACCGTTACCGACAAGCCTGTTATGGTGCAGGCCAATGCAGGACTCCCCCACGTGGACGACGACGGCAACACCGTCTTTGATATCCAGGCCCCCGAATACGCCGAGGCCGTCGCCGGCATGATCGCCGACGGCGTGAGCGTCGTGGGCGGTTGCTGCGGCACCACGCCGGCGCACATGGCGGCCTTGCGCACGCTTATCGATAACCACACGCCCAGCCCGCGCCACCGCAAGCCCAGTATGTCGGTCACGAGCGCCCAAACGGTCGTGGACCTTCCCTGCGACGGCCACAAGATCGCCGTCATCGGCGAGCGCATCAACCCCACCGGTAAAAAGCGCCTGCAGCAGGCCCTGCGCGACGGCGACCTGGACTACGTCGTGAGCCAGGGTATCAGCCAGCAGGAACAGGGCGCCGACATCCTGGACGTCAACGTAGGCCTACCCGAGATCGACGAGGTCAAGATCATCCAACAGGCGACCGAACAGCTCCAGGGCTCCACGCTGCTGCCGCTGCAGATCGACTCCACCGACCCCGCAGCCGTCGAGGCCGCCGTGCGCCGCTACGCCGGCAAGCCCATCATCAACTCGGTCAATGGCAAGCAGCAGATCATGGATGAGATCTTTCCGCTGGTCGCCCACTACGGCACCAACATTGTCGGCCTTACGCTCGACGAAGGCGGCATCCCCGATACCGCCGAGGCCCGCTTTGCCATCGCCGAGCGCATCGTGGCCGAGGCTGCCCGTTACGGCATCGGCCCGGACCGCATCCTCATCGACTGCCTGGTCATGACCGCCTCGACCAATCAACGCCAGGCCGAACAGATCCTGCGCGCCATGTCCCTGTGCAAGGAGCGCCTGGGCGTCAAATGCGCACTCGGCGTGTCGAACATCAGCTTTGGCCTGCCTGCCCGCCCGCTGCTGGGCTCGGTCTTTTTGGCTGCCGCCTTTGGCGCGGGCCTGGACGCCCCCATCATGAACCCGGGTTCCAAGCGCTTTATGGATACCGTCTACAGCTATCGCGTCCTAAGCGTTGAGGACGAGGGCTCGACCGGATACATCGAGCGCTACGCCGGCTGGACCGATCCGTACAAGATCGCCGCCAACCCGGCAGCGGCTCAGGCCGCATCGACCGACACCGTGCCCGCTGCTGGCACCGCCGGCACCGACGGCAACGACGACCCGATTCGTCGCATGGTCGTCTCGGGCCGCAAAGGCGAGATCGCTGCCGAGACCGAGCGTCTGCTGGCAGACCACGACGCCATGGACCTCATCAACAACCACTTTATCCCCGCCCTCGACGAGGTGGGCGTCCTCTTTGACCAGGGCAAGTTCTTCTTGCCGCAGCTCATGGCCTCGGCCGAGGCCGCACGCGTGGGCTTCGACACCATCAAGCGCCTGATGCCCGCCGGCGAGATTGCCGACAAGGGCAAGATCTGCGTGGCCACCGTCAAGGGCGACATCCACGACATTGGCAAGAACATCGTCAAAATGCTGCTCGACAACTACGGCTACACCGTCTTTGACCTGGGCCGCGATGTCGATCCGCAGGAGGTGCTCAGGACCGTACAGGAGCGCGACATCAAGCTCGTCGGCCTCTCGGCGCTTATGACCACCACGGTCGTCGCCATGGAGGAAACCATCAAGCTGCTTCATGCCGAGGTGCCGGGCGTCAAGATCATCGTGGGCGGCGCCGTGCTCACCCCCGAATACGCCAAGCAGATCGGCGCGGACTACTACGCCAAGGACGCCGCCGAGAGCGCACGCATCGCCGAAGAGGTCTTTGGGCAGTAACACAACGGAAACAACCGAGCGCCAAAACGTGCCGCATGCGCCACTTGGCACGTGCGGCACGTTAGAATAGACAAGACTATGCTCGTTTTGGCAGATAGGAGCGCAAGGATGGCGATCACGCCCGCAGAAATCGCGGAAACCCGCGGCATGGTTGAGGAACAGAACCTCGACATCAGGACCATCACCATGGGTGTTTCGCTCATGGGTTGCGGCGACGAGAACCTCGACCGCATGTGCACGAAAATCTACGACCACGTGACGCACACGGCTGAGCATCTGGTCGAGACCGCCGAGAACCTCGAGCGCGAGTACGGTATCCCCATCGTCAACAAGCGCGTTTCCGTCACCCCGGTGGCGCAGATCGCCGCGTGCTGCAAGGATGAGGACCTCACCCCCATCGCGCATGCCCTCGACCGCGCGGCCGAGACGCTCGGCATCGATTACCTGGGCGGCTTCTCCGCGCTCGTTCAGAAGGGCATCGGCGATGCCGACCGCCGCGTCATCCAGTCCATCCCCCAGGCGCTCGCTACCACCAGCCGCGTCTGCTCCAGCGTCAACGTCGCCAGCCTGCGCGCCGGTATCAACATGGACGCCGTGCTCATGGCCGCCCAGACCATCATCGATGCCGCTAAACTCACGGCCGACCAGGATTCCGTCGGCGCTTCCAAGTTTGTCTGCTTTGCCAACATGGTCGAGGACTCCCCGTTTATGGCGGGCGCCGTCCACGGCGGTGGCGAGGCCGACGCCGTCATCAACGTAGGCGTCTCGGGCCCTGGCGTTATGGCCGCAGCCCTGGAGACGCTGCCCGATTCCGCATCGATGATGGAAGTCGCCGAGAAGATCAAGCAGACCGCCTTTAAGATCACCCGCGCCGGCGAGCTCATGAGCCGCGAGGCCGCCCATCGTCTGGGTGTCGAGAAGGGCATTGTCGACCTGTCGCTGGCTCCCACGCCTGCCATCGGCGACTCCGTTGCCCGCATCCTCGAGATCATCGGCGTAGGTACCTGCGGTGGCCCCGGCACGACCTGCGCGCTCGCCATGCTCAACGATGCCGTCAAGAAGGGCGGCGTCATGGCCAGCTCCAGCGTGGGCGGTCTCTCCGGCGCCTTTATCCCCGTGTCCGAGGATGCCGGCATGATCGCCGCCGTCGAGGCCGGTGCGCTTTCGCTCGAGAAGCTCGAGGCCATGACCTGCGTGTGCTCCGTTGGCCTGGACATGATTGCCATCCCCGGCGACACCCCGGTCGAGACCATCGCCGGCATCATCGCCGACGAGATGGCCATCGGCGTCATCAACAACAAGACCACGGCCGTCCGCGTGATTCCCGCCATCGGCAAGGGCGTGGGCGACTGCGTCGAGTACGGCGGCCTGTTTGGCCGTGCGCCCATCATGCCGGTGAACCCCAACGCCGGCACCGTGCTTGCCCACCGTGGTGGTCGATTCCCGGCGCCGCTGAACTCGCTGAAGAACTAGCTGAGGGGGACTGACGAGGAGCCCCGGGGAGGGCAAATATATAAGGTCGCCTGCTCGGACAGTCCTGACTCGCACGGAGAGCACATTAAGTGCTCTCCGGCTCGTGCGGAACTCGCGATCGACCTTATATATTTGCCCTCCCCGGGGCTCCCGCACAACGGGACCTCGGTTGGGTTCTATCCCTTTGGCAGTCGCTTCGCTTCTGCCCTACTTTGCTGGTATGGCGGTTTGGCGTTGGATCGGTTCTTTCTGATATATGCTGGTTGCGGCTCTTCTTTTGGGAGGGGCCGCTTTTTTGTTGCTAGGAGGTTGGCCCGTGGTTGATGGGGAGAATCGTTCTGAGCTGCTTTCCACAGATTGGAACCAGGAGTGGATGCGTCTGCAGGCCGCTCGGCATCGGGCTGATGATTCTTTTGAGTGGGATAAGCGGGCTCGGCATTTTCGGCCGTTGGAGACTGCCCCTTATGCCCGTGATTTTATAAAGCTGTTGGCGTTGAAGCCCGGCGAGTCGGTACTCGATATGGGGTGCGGGGCTGGGTCGATTGCTATTCCGCTTGCTCAGGCTGGGCATCCTGTGATTGCGGCTGATTTCTCCCCTGCCATGTTGGGCACGCTTGATGCCGGCATTGAGTACTATGGGCTCGAGGATCGCATTACACCGCTTGAGCTTGCTTGGGATGATGATTGGGATTTGGTTGGACCGGTCGTGAAAGCGGTAGATGTTGCTTTTGCCAGTCGCTCTGTCACCACGACCAACCTAAAAGGCGCGCTTGCCAAGCTTGATCGTACGGCTCGTCGGCGTTGTGCTGTCACGATGGTCGCCAACTCCAACCCGCGCTATGACCTACACCTGATGAATGCCATCGGTGCTTCGGTTACCTGCAGTAATGGCTTTGTGTATGCCTTTAATATCCTCATTCAGATGGGTGCCCTGCCGCAGGTTACGTACTTTGAATCGCCTCGTCGCGATACCTTCGATAGCCTTGAGGCGGGCGTGGCGGACTTCTCCCGCATGCTCGAGCACGGTAACGAGGATAAGATCGACCGTCTGCGCGACTACGTCGCTCAGCATATGATTGAGAATCCCCATGCCGGCGAGCCAGGGTCCAAGGGCGTGCCGCAGGGGCGCTACATGCTCGACCACGTCCGCAAGGTCCGTTGGGCGTTTATTGCATGGGAGCCGGTCTCTGCGCCCAGCTCATAGCCCGTTCGCAGCCCGCGCCGCCCACTCACTCGGCATCCGCATTCTTTTTGAACTGGGCAAACGCGCTCCACACCGCGCCGTTCCTGCGCTATCGTGGGACAGCTCACGTAGATTAAGGCCCCGTCGCGGGGCGCCCCATACATAGAAAGCGAGAACCCATGGCACTGACAGGAGCACAGGTCAAGCAGCTTCGCAGCATGGCCCATCACCTCAACCCCGCCATCATCATCGGCAAGTCCGATGTCAACGAGGGCACCGTCGAGCAGACGGTCGCCTACCTGGAGAAGCACGAGCTCGTTAAGTGCTCCGTGCTCGATGGCTCCAGTCTTTCCGCCCGCGAGGCCGCCGAAGAGCTCGCCGAGCGCTGCCACGCCGAGGTCGTCCAGGTTATCGGCCGCAAGTTCTCACTGTATCGCGAGTCCTCGCGCAAGGACATCGAGAAGATCAAGCTCGTCTAAGAGCCAATGATCCGGCGAACCAACACATAGCAAGCTTACGGGTGCCCAAGTACTTCGGGCGCCCGTTTTTTATCGCTCGACCAGCACGCGATTGAGCCGCCCCTCCACCAAGCGCTCGTATAGACGCCGCGTCTCGGGCTCGGGCACGCCATTGACCTGCTCCCTCAGATGGTGCATATGCCCACTGTATAGCTCGACGATATCGCGCCGCCGCCCCGCCGCACTGTAGACACGCATGGCGCAGCGCACCATATCCTCACGCGCCGTTTCCTGCCGAAGCCCCGACTCCGCCAGCCAAATCGCCGACTGCAGATCGTTTTCTTCTAGAGCGGCATTTGCTCCCTTAATCATGCAATCGATGTACTTTGACTGCATAATGCGTCGCATACGCAAAAAGTAGGTGGGATTACAGCCATTGGGAACATACAGCGGTCCGGCATAAAGCTGCTCAATTTTAAGGCACAGCTCAACTAAATGGGGCCCGCGCGCACCCGTGCGATTTCCCAAAACCTCGCGGCTTATCTGGTCAAACAGCCGTACATCGGTCTTGACGTAGTCGCCGTTGAGTCCGATGCATTCATTTTGGATGAGCACACACGACTTGCCATCCGGCGTCGGCCCCAAAGCCGACCGCAAGCGCGATATCGTCGAGTACAGGTTATTGCGGGCGCTATTGAACTCGGCATGGGGCCACAGCTCCATGGCCAGCGTCTCACGATCGACGAGCGCATCCATGCCCAGCGCAAGCCGCTCGGCAAGTGTCGCCGCCTTCTTGCGACGCCACATTTTGTCCGTGATGGGAAACCCGTCGCGCTCGGCGCGAAACGCACCAAACATGCGAATCTCGATATGGTCGATGGTATCAACGGCTTCAACCTCGCCAGCCTGGAACAGGCGCTCGCCCTCCCCTTCCAAATCGTCGCGCAGCGAGTACCGCGACAGTTCGCGCACGGGAAGCTTCTTGCGTATCCTGGCCGCCGGCTCGCCCAGACAATGCATGGCAAGGCGCGCAAAGAGCCGATACGATGGCTCTAGAATCCCCGCACGATTCATGGACATCCAGGCCGCAAGGTCGCTGTCTCGGCCCGCACAGGCCAAATGCAGCGCCACCATCCAGGCTTCTGCGCCACCAACCTGCGTCTGGCTTATATCGAGCAACTCCGCTTCCTCGCGCACCGAAACCATCGATGTATTTCGCAGATATGCCGCGCGCTCCAGCAGCAATGCGTTATCGCGCATGTACGCAATCGACTCCTCGGCAAGTTTGAGCACTTGGACCGCACGGAACTTTGCATTAACCGGCCGTCCCTCTGCCAGCGACTGCCAGCCTTCTAACAACAGGCCAAACAGCTGAATCTGGTTGTCGCGCATGCGCACGGCAAAACGATCGAGCTCGTTGAACGCCGCGTCGTCGGTTACCGGCAAGCCGGAAAGGAGCCGCCGTGCCGCCAACACCATGCGCACCCAGATAGCCATCGCCTTAAGTCCACGTACGTCGAGCGCCTCCCGCACCACCGTCATCTCGTCGTCGCGCTCGTCGGTTCCTGCAAACGACCCGTCAAAGAGCTCCACCAGCATGCTGTCGGCCCGTATAACAATCCCCGCGATGTCGAGCTCGCAGTCGTAGGCCTTGCTCGTTTTGAGCTGCTGTAGAACGTCGCCGTCATCTCCCCGTTCGGTCAGGCATCGCTTGACCTCGATATGCGCAGACAACATGTCGAGTGCGGTGTGGGACGTCTCTATTTCTGGCACGGCCAGGTTCGTAGGAAGCCCAAGCCCGTTGTCCCCATAGCAAACAGCCGTCAGTGTCTGGGCTACCCTCCATGAAACAGGGTCTATTTCACAGGCCGCCCGTTCGCCCTCGCGCTCGATGACCGATGCCATATAGCGGGCGAGCTTTGTGTTGGACACGCTGACCGCTGCCAGATATACGCCAAGCGCCTCGGCAGGCGTTGGCTCTAGAGCCGGATCGTCGGCATCGATCGTACCCAGCGCTGCTCGGCAGATATCGGCCCCGTGCCCCGTCAGAGCAAGATCGACCCCATACTGCCCAGCAAGTTCAAGGACCGCCTCACGGTCCAAAAAGGCGTCCGCCAGGCCCATCGCCGCATCGCATCGGCCCGCCTTAAGCAAAATCCGGGCCGCCCTCGGAACAAGTTCGGGGCGAACCTCGGCCACCAACTTACGCAAACGCAAGCGTCCGTTATCCTCCGTGCCCAGACACGTAAAACTCCGCTCGGCGGGATCCAAGCCAAAGATCGGGTAGTCGCGTACAAAGTAGGACTGGTCGACCATCGACAGTCTCACCCCGCAAGCCTCGAGTTCCGAGATATTGCCCTCGCCCATCAAAACCATGAGACATGCCACGCAAAACAGCGCATTATTGTCGAGCGAAGCCAGATCGACACGTGCCGCGCCATATACGTTGACAATCTCGTTTTCGAGCAGACCGGCTACGTCGCCTTGGCCATACAGACCCGTCTGCAATGCCGAAACGAGCTCGGGCACGCCCTGCGTGAGCTGATAAAAGTCGAGCGATGTGCTGATCGAAAACGCCGATGCCCACGCCGAATACTCATAGGCATGCACCTTGAGCATCTGCGCATTGATCTTAACCGAATCGCCCAGCCCGTGAATCAGCTGACGATTTGAAGGACGGCAGGAAATAAAGACCCCTACCCCCATAGCGCGCAGGCCGCGAATCCTGTCGATGAGGTCCTCGGTATCGTGCTGATCGAGGTTTGGCACATTATCAATCGCGATAAGGGAATGCGGTTTGTCTTTGAGTTCTTCAGTAACCACCTCGAGCTGCATAAACACCTCGCGCCCAGTGGCGCGATCGGCCTCGATAATCCGCACGGGGCCTCGCGTCGGGTCGCATTTAACCTCATGGGTGTACTGCAGCAGCACCGAGGTCTTCCCAAACCCGTCGGGCGCATAAAGAACCACGATGCCGGCCTTTCGGCCCTTGGCGATAAGCTCATTCATCAAGCGTTCGCGTCGCACCATATAGCCTCCGCCCAGCGGCATCAGCTCGAGGTCGTCTATACCGCTCAAATCGTTTACCATGCCCGCTCCTCAACTCGACCGTATGGACACTGTAGCCGCAAGACCATACAAGCCGCGCTATGAATAGAGCGACCTTGTGTTTTAGGTTGTCTTTTGGTACGCAAGCGGCAAGTTTTTGTACAGCGAGGGCCGATTGTTATTAATCCCCCGACTAATCGGTCTTTAAGCAGGTAAATGAGCTTGTCAGCTTGTCCCATCTAAGCGGCAGTGTAACGCAGATGAACAAGGTTCAGCTATGTCATTCAACTCGCCTAGCACCCGCTACCGTCTACGACCTTTTAGTGGCATTTTTGCATAGAATCTGATATGGAATGAATCAAGCTGTTGAGCATCCGGCATTCGTCAAGCTTGCGGCAAGATTTTGGTCAAGTGGGCGAAAAGGGATAGCAAAAAGGCCCCCGCAAAGCGGAGGCCTTAGGCAAGGCTATGTCGAGCTGCAGGATTCGCGCTACTCGCAGAGCGAAAGGGCGGCCTCGTCGGCAACGACAACGCAGTTGGTGTGCAGCTGCAGGATCGAAGCCGGGCACTCGGGCGTAACCGGACCATAGCACATGTCATGCACGGCCTGAGCCTTGGCCTCGCCGTTGGCGACGACCAGGATCATGCGGGCATACATGATGGTCTGAGTGCCCATGGTGTAGGCCTGACGGGGAACATCGTCGATGCTGTCGAACAGGCGGCTGTTGGCCTGAATGGTGCTCTCGGTGAGGTCGACGCAGTGCGTACCCTTGGAGAAATGGTCATCGGGCTCGTTGAAGCCGATGTGGCCGTTGTTGCCAATGCCGAGCAGCTGCAGATCCGGGTAACCGGCGGCGGCGACGATCTTGTCGTACTCAGAGCAGGCAGCGGCGGCGTCGGGGTTGGAACCGTCGGGCACATGCGTGTTGTTCAGGTCGATGTTGATGTGATCGAAGAAGTTCTCACGCATGAAGTAGTGATAGCTCTGGGGATCGTCGTGCGAAAGGCCGCGATACTCGTCCAGGTTGTAGGTGCTGACCTCGGCAAAGTCGACGTCGCCCTTCTCGTACCAAGCAGCGAGCTGCTTGTAGGCACCGATCGGGGTGG
Source organism: uncultured Collinsella sp. (assembly GCA_958408685.1). Classification (GTDB taxonomy): domain Bacteria; phylum Actinomycetota; class Coriobacteriia; order Coriobacteriales; family Coriobacteriaceae; genus Collinsella. Next base: position 14,665 of record CATYLC010000024.1, read on the forward strand.
AGCCGGTGGCAAGGCCCAGCACACAGTCGGGCTTGAGGATAACCTGGGCCGAGATGATATTAGCGGCCTTGCGGCTCATATCCTCGTAGTCTTTAGCTTTAATGATCTTCATTACGCGTCCTTTCTCGTACAAGAGAGGCAAGGCTCCCTCACAAGCACTTGCCCGCGGCCCGCGTCGGCCGCAACCAACGTGTGCGGCCACCAGGGCGAGGTCGCGTAATGTATGTGTCTCGTGTCTAGCCGCGTCGAGGCCCCTGCCCGTCCACGGTGACCCAAAGCTGTTTAGCCTCGGACAAATCCCATCTTGCCACGGAGGGCGTCCTCTTTCAAGGGCGCCCTCCATAAACGTGTTTGAATTGTAGGCTAATGGCCACGTGCACTTGCTAGCGCTCGCGAGCAACGATGAGCTGGTCCATCTCTTCGACATGCACGCCAACGGAGCCCTTGATGCTCGAGAACTCAACGGAGTTGCACACCAAGATGGGAACCGTCACATCGTAGCCCTCGGCAGCAATTGCCTCGCGATCGAACTCAATGAGTACATCGCCCTTATGGACGATGTCACCCACTTGCGCATGTACGGTAAAGTGCTTGCCCTCGAGCTGAACAGTGTCCAAACCAACGTGGATGAGCACATCCAAGCCATCGACCGTGTTAAGCGCAACGGCGTGTCCCGTGGGAAAAATAGCCTCGACCTTGGCATCAGCCGGCGCGATCACGCGCGTTCCGGTGGGCTGAATCGCCACGCCCTGGCCCAAAAGGCCGGTAGCAAACGTCTGATCGTTTACCTCGGAGAGCGGAATGACGTCACCCGAGATGGGAGCATCCAGCGTAAGGACTCGACCACGCATACCAAAAGACCTTAGGACTTTAGTGAACATGCTCCCCCTCGGACATACCGATCAATCAAAATAACCTTAACAGTTTACCACTTGGCACCCGTTTTTGACCATTAGGGAAGTTCGCGCTTGACAACCTCGACGATGTCGTCGACAACGCGCTGGGTCAGCTCGTGCGTCTCGGCCTCGGCCATCACGCGGACCAGCGGCTCGGTACCGCTCGGGCGCACCAGAATGCGGCCGCGGCCGTCAAGCTCCTTCTCGGCAGCAGCAACGGCGTCCCAAATGGGCTGGCAATCGTCCAGACCAGCCTTGTTGTCGGAATGCACGTTGACGAGTACCTGCGGGTACTTCTTCATGATGCCGGCAAGATCGGTGAGGGTACGACCGGTGCGCTTGAGCACGGCCAGCAGCTGCAGAGCCGTCACCAGACCGTCACCGGTGGTGTTGTGCTCCAGGAAGATGATGTGGCCGGACTGTTCGCCGCCGATGACGGCGCCGTCCGCGAGCATGCGCTCAAGCACATAACGGTCTCCCACAGCGGTCTGAACCATTTCGAAGCCCTGCTCCTTCATAGCGATGGAGAAGCCCAGGTTGCACATGACGGTCGAGACGATCTCGGAGTTGGCGAGCTTGCCGCGAGCGGCGAGGTCAGAACCGCAGATAGCCAGGATGTAGTCACCGTCGATCTCATTGCCCTCGCTGTCCACGAACAGTACGCGGTCGGCGTCGCCGTCGTGGGCCAGGCCGATATCAGCATGGGTGCGCAGCACGAGCTCGCGCAGGGGCTCAAGGTGAGTGGAGCCGCACTCAACATTAATGTCGGTGCCGCAATAATCGGTGTTGATGGCGTGCACCGTGGCGCCTAGGCGCTGCAGCGCGGCGGGCGTAGTCTGGCAGGAGGCACCGTGACCGCAGTCGACGGCAACGACCAGGCCGTCGAGCCTCAGGCCATCAAGCGTATCGATGGCATGGTCGACATATGCCTTGCGGGCGTCCTTCATCTTGATAATGTGGCCCACGCCGGCACCGGTCGGCAGCGTGTCGGCAGCCATGGCTTCCTCGGACATGACCCAGGCGCTGATCTCTTCCTCGACAGCATCGGGAAGCTTCATACCCTTGCGGCTAAAGAACTTGATGCCGTTGAACTCCGGCGGATTGTGCGAAGCGGAGATGACGATGCCGCCATCGAGCTCGTCCTGAACGGTGAGCAGCGCCACGGCCGGCGTGGGGATAACGCCGCAGCAATGCGGGCGGCCGCCCTCGGCCATAATGCCGGCGGTCAGAGCGCTCTCGAGCATGGTGCCCGAAAGGCGCGTGTCACGGCCGATGCAGATATCCGGACCAAGGAACTTGGTCGCCGCGCGGCCCAGGCGAAACGCGAGGTCGCACGAGAGGTCGGCATTGGCGACGCCACGGACGCCGTCGGTACCGAAGATGTTCTGGGGCATAGGATCGCTCCTTCCCTAGCAGGCGATATGCAACCGCCCACCCTAGTCGAAAAAGAAAAGCGGGGACCGCCGAGGAATCGGCAGGCCCCGCTTGTACATTGTATCTCGAAAGGAGATAAAACCTTAGCGCTTGGAGAACTGGGGAGCGCGGCGGGCCTTCTTGAGGCCGTACTTCTTGCGCTCGACCACGCGAGCATCGCGCGTAAGGAAACCGGCCTTCTTGAGGTCAGCACGGTAGTCGCCAGCGTTCAGAAGAGCGCGAGCGATGCCCAGGCGCAGAGCGCCGGACTGACCGGAGATGCCGCCGCCATCGCACAGAGCGATAACGTCGAACTGACCGGCGGTGTCGGTCACCTTGAAGGGAGCAAGGGCGTTCTCAACGAGCTGATGACGGCCGAAATACTGCTCGGCGTCACGCTTGTTGATGGTCACCTTGCCGGTGCCGGGGACGAGACGGACGCGGGCGACGGCGTTCTTACGACGGCCGGTACCCTGGTAGACAACGGTGTTCTCAGCCATCTTTAAGCCTCCAGCTCAATCTTCGTGGGGTTCTGGGCAGCATGCGGATGCTCGGCACCAGCGTAGACCTTAAGCTTGGTCATCTGGGCACGGCCGAGGGTGGTCTTGGGCAGCATACCGCGAACGGCGCGCTCGATGACCTTCTCCGGGTGCTTCTCCATAGCCTGGCGGAAGCTCTCAGCCTTGAGGCCGCCGTTGTAGCCGCTGTGGCGATAATAGGTCTTCGTGTCGGCCTTGTTACCGGTAAGCTGGACCTTATCGGCGTTGATGACGACAACGAAGTCGCCGCAGTCGCTGTTGGGCGTGAACTGGGGCTTGTTCTTACCGCGCAGGATCATTGCGATCTGGGTGGCAAGACGGCCCAGGACAGCACCATCGGCGTCGACGAGAACCCAGTTGCGCTGGACCTCGCCCTGCTTGGCGTAGTGAGTCGATTTCGAAATCACTTAGACTCCTCCATGTACAGTACGTGTTGTTACAGAGATTCACGGGGCTCTGCAAGTAACCCGTCCATATTACCCCGCTCGCCGTACGAGTCAACAGGTATTTTGGCTCCGACCAGAGTTTCTGCACATGTCATCCACGAGCCGTGATTTTCCAGCTCTTTAGCTGTTGTCATTTTTTGAGGGTTCGCCGTCGCTAGCGCTCAACGAACTCTTGGATTTCCGCGAGCAGGCGCTTTGCCTCCTGACGGCCCTGGATATACAGGTCCAAAAGCTTTGCCGGATCGTGCTCAACGTGGCCGACCTCGACCGGCTTTTGCGGAGCGACGACCAGCGCACGGCCCTCGCGCTCATACTTCCACAGGTGCATGCGCTGGATGTTGTAACGGTCGTGACGCGTCTCGATTCCCTCGAGCAGATAGGGGTAGTCGGCATAGCGGGCGCGCGCGGCAGGCATAAACTCGTAAGGCTTTTTCTCGTACGAGCGGTCCTGCGTGACAATGACAACCGCGCGGTCGAAGCCCGCCTCCTCCAGCACGTGCTCGATGGGGATCGAATCGGCTACGCCGCCGTCGACGTATTTGTGCCCGTCAATCTCGACTGGCGGCGTCACCAGCGGCAACGAGGTCGAGGCGCGCACGGCATCGAGATCGAGCACGGCGCTTTTGACCGGAAGGTACGTGGCGGTTCCAAAGAGCATGTCCGTAGCGACGGCGTACATCTCGATGGGGCTCGCGTCGAACGTCTCGTTGTCAAAGGGATCCAGGCGGTCCTGGACATCATTGAAGATAAAGTCGTAACCCACAATGGAGCCCGTGGACGCAAACGATGCGGCGCCCATGAAGCGGCTGTCGTTGCAGAAAGCCAGGTTGATGCGGTTGGCACGGCCGATCTGGTGCGACTTGTAGTTCACGCCGTTGAGGGCGCCGGCCGATACGCCGTAGACAGCCGGAATCTCGACGCCAGCCTCCATAAGAACATCGAGCACGCCCGCGGTAAATTGCCCGCGGAAGCTGCCGCCCTCCAGGACGAGCGCGACCTTGCCAGCGTTCTTTGCCTTATCTTCTGCAGTCATGTTGACCTCCTGCGATTGCGTTTTGGCCTTCTTCTACCCAGTTTTGGGATGGCGAGAGCGCAGGTTTTTTTGAGGCGGCAAGTGAAGCGGAAAGTGTGTCCCAGTTTGAGGCGAGATTCCGGGATGTGCTTTCCGCTTGAGCTGCCGTTGGGAAAGCACGTCCCACTCTACGGCTCGATTCCGGGTTGCAGTTTCCGCTTGAGGCGCCATCCGGAAACTACGTCCCAGTCTGAGCGCGGATTCCGGGATGGACTTTCCGCCTGGGCTGCCATTGGGAAAGCGTGTCCCGGTCTGCGTTGCCAAGACGTTTTCTTTACGCCCGCGCCCTGCACAGAGTTCGATTCTCCGCGGTTTGGGGGATCCGTTGATGCTGGGCGAGGCCAGCTGAGATTCGATAAACATCGCATCCGTTTTGAGTCGGAAGTTTGCGCGGAGAATCCGCGTATTTGCTTCGCAAATCCGCACCGGCTTCGGCCGCCTGCCGGCGTCCTCGCCCGCGGGCTAAAAACGCTTACGCGTTTTCTTTACGCCCGCGCCCTGCATAGAGTTCGATTCTCCGCGGTACGGGCTAGAAATAAAAAGGCAGGTAGATATAAGTATCTACCTGCCTGTTACTTATGGTGGAGGCGCGGAGAATCGAACTCCGGTCCACGAAAGCCCCCTGATTGGCATCTCCAAGCTCAGTCGCTGGTTTAGTCTCGGACGCTTTGCGCGCAGCGACACGCTCGCGGCGTCCTAACCGGTTCGGTCTTAGCCTGCGCCATACCGATTACGTGCGCAGGAGCATTCCCCTAACATGACGTCGCGCCGGTGTCGGGGAAATCACCGGGTTGACGCGCCGCTATAAACTAAGCAGCGAGAGCCATAGGCTCAAAAGAAGAGTTGTTGTCAATTCAATTTGACGGTACCCCTGTTTAACGAGGCGAGGAGACCTCGGCTTGCTTCCTCTCTCAGAGCTATCGTGTCGAAACCAGTCGCCCCCGAATGTCGGGAAGTCTGGATAGCATTGGGCACGAGTACCCAACACCCGTCGACTTTTCAAGGAACATACGGGGCGAGCCCCGCTTGTGGAGTGTTATCTTACCACGTTCTGAAAGCGGACAGCTGTTCTATGCACGAGCTGTGAAGACCCCAATGTGCGCTGCACTTCGCACTTTTGCTACCGATCTCGTCACGTATATTTTCGCCAAGCACAATCGACCCGTCGAAAGGACCGTTATGGATACCAAGCAGCAAATCGTCAATGCCCTCGCAGGCCTGGGCTCAACCATTACCGAAGCCATGGATGTGATCGAGGGCTTTGTTCCCTGCGGACATCCCGCCCTCACGGTATCGAACGCACTCGTCGCGCTGGACGCTGACGATGATGCGGCTCTCGCCCAGCAGCTTGAGACCGTCGAGGGCTTTATCGACCACGTGAGTGAGAACCGCGGCGTGGCCGCCTACCACGGCATCGAGGTCGAGCTCGCGGGTCCCAAAGCCGATCTGTTCGCAGCAATCCGCGAGGTAGGCGCCCTTATGCAGACCGCAGGCGTCAAGAACACCCAGGTCAACGAGTGGGTCTACCGCAGCTTAGCCGCGCTCAACAGCTCCGAAGAAAAGACAGCCGAGAAGCTCGCAGAAAGTCCCGCCATTAAGGCCGAGCTTTTGTAAATAGCAGACGCGGGCCCCTTGGCGCACCGTCGTCCAAGAGGCCCGCAAACAGCTCGCGTCAACCGATAGCCGCGCCGCCGCGTTCGGCCAATGCAAGAATCGGCATCATTTGACGAGGTGTCTTTGCTGCAAGATCGGCATGTTCGAGCAGCTTGCGATCGTTGGTCACCAAGTAATCGACCTGTGCGCGCTTGCACGCGGCGAGCACCAAGTTGTCCTCGTAATCGCGATGGAGCGTCAGATATTTGTCGGCTAGCCACAGATCGGATGCATCAGCGCCCACGGCCGTGGCGTTTTCGGTCATGTTCCGAACAAACGCCAACGCCGCATCGCCAATTGCACGGGCAGACGACTCGTCGAGTGCTCCCCCGCTGGCAAGAACGCTACGCTTCAGCTCGTGTTGGACAACGTACAGTACGTCCTTAGCGATATGCACCGGGAAGAACAGCAACGCCCCCGTCTCCGTCGCCTGCCCAATAAACGCACGCGCGGCAAGCGACTCGGCATGGTCGACGCAAAACGAATCGACCCATACGTTGGCGTCCACCATGATCTTGAGAGGCGCTCCACTCACTGGATCATCCCCTTTTGGCGATAGCGCTCGTCCATGGCTTCGGAATAGATTGTGTCCCAATCGCGATCGTCGGATACGGGCGACGTAGCAATGCCCAGGTCCGCGTAAAGCTGATCCGCCGCCGCCCACGATGCGGCGAACGGAGTATCGGACGCGACGGCCTGCTGCCGGCCATCAACGGCAGACAGTACTTCCTCACACTGCCCGCCACCCTGTGCGACCTTGGCCACGACCTTTTTGATGAGCTCGGGCAGTGACCTGCCCGAAAGCTGCAGCGCTTCCTCGGCGCACTCTTTAACCGAGCGATCTACGCGAACATTCACCTGCGCCATGCTGCCAACGGTAGCCATCTCAACCTCACCTTCAGCATTTGCTAGCAGTGCTAGCACAAGCATATATCCGAGCTAACATCTCGTCAAACAAAAGAAGGCCTGCACCCTGGCGGCTGCGGTGCCGCCCGAATGCAGGCCATATACTCAATCGAAAACGCTAACGCAGGTAAGCCTTCGCGTTGCTCAGGCTGTAGGCAATCGTCGAGCCGTTGTGCAGCAGTGACGACGTCTGCGGAGTGATCATGCCGGTAATGCCCAGCGCCAGGAGCGCCGAGTTGGTGAGCATCACCTTAGAGTAGGAGCTCGTCAGACGATCAATGAGGCCCTGGCTCATGCGGCGCAGGCGCACGATTGCAGCCAGATCCGTATCGGTCAGGATGATATCGGCGACCTCCTTGGCGATGTCGCTTCCGCCACCCATTGCCAGACCCACATCGGCCAGGCCCAGCGCCGGTGAATCGTTGACGCCGTCGCCCACCATGGCAACGTGGCGCCCCTCGCGCTTAATCCGCTCCACATAGGCGTACTTGTCCTCGGGCAGCAGCTCGGCCTTAAACTCGTCGACCCCTGCCTCGCGCGCAATGCGCTCGGCCGTGCGCTCCGAGTCGCCCGTGAGCATGACCACGTGCTTGACGCCCAGCGCATGCAGGTCGGCGATGGCCTCGCGCACGCCAGGTTTGAGCGGATCCTCGATACCGAGCACGCCGACGACCTTGCCATCGACCGCCAGATACAGCGGCGACAGGCCCTGCATCTGGGACTCAATTCGCTCCTTAATGTCGGACTCGAGCTGCGCGCCCTCATCCTCAAATACAAAGTGCGCAGAACCGATGATGGCGCGTCGCCCTTCGATGGACGAAGCGATGCCGTGCGCCACAATATACTCGACCGCAGCGTGACGCTCGCGGTGCTCGAGCCCGCGCTCGCGGGCGGCGTTGACCACGGCGCGCGCCACCGGATGCGGAAAATGCTCCTCCAAGCAAGCGGAAAGACGCAGGATCTCGTCCTCGCTCCAGCCGTCGGTCGTCAGCACGCAAGCCAGGCGCGGCTGCGCCTCGGTCAACGTGCCGGTCTTATCAAACACAATGGTGTCGGCCTTGGCAAACGACTCAAAGTACTTTGCGCCCTTAACCATAACGCCCATCTTGGCAGCATCGCTCATAGCAGTCATGACGGCGACGGAGCCCGTAAGCTTGAGTGCGCACGAGTAGTCGACCATCAGCGCCGCCGAGGTCTTGATGAGGCTGCGGGTGGTGAGTGCAACCAAGCCCGCAAGCAGGAAGTTCCACGGGACGATCTTGTTGGCGAGGTCTTCCATGTGCGACTGGCCCTCGGACTTGAGCGAGTCGGCCGTCTGCACGAGCGAGACGATCGAGCGCAGTTTGGTCTGCGCCGTGTTGGCGCGCACGCGCACCAAGATGCTGCCGTCTTCCACGACAGTGCCGGCGAACACGTCGTCGCCTGCGCTGCGCTCGACGGCAAGCGGCTCGCCGGTCAGGGTCGCCTGGTTGACCATAGCGCTCCCCTGCTCGACAACACCGTCGATGCAAATGGACATGCCAGTTCGCACGGCGACCAAGTCGCCGGGCTCAAGCTCGGTCGCGGCAACGCTTACCTCGGTGTCGCCGACGACCTTTTGCGCCTTGTCGGGCACATCGAGCAGCGAGTTGATGAGCTCGTTTTCGCTCATGGCGCGGGTGTAGTCCTCGAGCAGCTCGCCCACGTTGAGCAGGAACATCGTCTGGCCCGCGGTGTCGACATCACGCTTGACGAACGAAATGCCAATGGCCGAAGCGTCGAGCACGGGAACGGTCAGGCGCGGCTGCGCCAGCTCACGGAGGGCGGCGCGCAAAAATGCCATGTAACCGGCCACGACAAACACCGCGCGCAGGGGCGTGGGCAAGAACCAGCGACGTGCGTAATGGGCACCGACGAGTGTCGCCAGGTCCATAACGAGTTTGTGCTTGCGCGGCTCGAGTTGCATCACGTAGCCCGACTTGGCATCGGCGATAGCTTGAGCATCGAGTGCGCCTAGGGCGTCGAGCACGCTTGCGCGGCGCGGCTCGTCGTACTCCAACGCCATCTGGCCAATGCGGCCATACACGCGCACTTTGCGCACGCCGTCAATGTCGCCGCCAAGCTTAAGAAGTGCATCGAGATCGCTCTCTGGCACAGGACCCGCCAATTGAAGACGGGTCCTGCCGGGGATCTCGCTGATAATCGAGAATCTCATAGTTTGTGCCTGGGAGCGTTACTCGGTTGCCTCGTCAGCAGCGACCTCGCTCTGGGTGATGTAGGCAGCCTCGGCAACCATATCGTCGACATTGGCCTTGGCCTGCTCGACCATGTCCTGGTAGCAGTTCTTGATGCGCATGCTGCACGCGATACCCTGCACGCAGGCATTCTTGACCGGAGCGCTGGTAAGCAGCTTGATGCCGGCCGTGCCAAGCAGAAAACCGCCACCGACAAGCAGGGTATTGAACGTCGACTTCTTCATGTTGCTTCTCCCTTTTGCCGCATTGGACGCGGCACGGTGCCTCAGCACCCGAGTAAACAAGTTTGCTCGAGCACACTTTTGGAAAATAGTTTAGTTTATCTAACTATTAAGGTCAACAAAGGTTAACTTTTTGGAAATCTTGAGGCGCGATGTGACCAAGGGGACCGTTCCTGCGCCCCATCCATAAAAAATGAGGCCGCCAACGGCACCCTCATTCACCAAATTCAATTCAGCCCCGCCTGACCCGAACGGCCGAGTCGTTGCGGAACCGAGGGGCCGGGCGCAGGGCCTTGCCTCTCAATGAGTTCCCCTCAAAAACAATGGGCGTGCCAACGGTGCGCCCATTCACTCTATTCCATTCAGCCCACCTGACCCGAACGGCCGAGTCGTTGCAGAACCCGGGAGCCCCGGCAGGGCGGGTGCTTGCTCAAAATGAGTTCCGCACGCAAAGAAGGCCACTTAATGTGGCCTTCGTCTTGCGCAGGACTGTTCGAAATTTTGAGGAAGCACCCGCCCTGCCGGGGCTCCCGGGTTCCCGCTTACGAGAGCGACGTTCTCAGCAACTCGTTGAAGAGCTTCGGGTTGCCCTTGCCGCGGCTCGCTTTCATGCACTGGCCCACCAAAAAGCCGATGACCTTCTGGTTGCCGTCACGATACTGCTGCGCCTGCTCGGCACAGTTAGCCAGCACCTCGTCCACGATCGGCTGCAGTGCGCCGGCGTCGCTCACCTGACGCATACCGCGCTCGTCGACGATCTTGTTGGGGTCGTCGCCGGTCTGAGCCATGGCCTCAAAGACCTCGTGCGCTTGGTTGGAGCTGATGGCATCGGTCGCCAGCAGCTTGGCCAGCGCCGCCACCTGAGCCGGCGCGATGCCGGACTCGGCGAGCGACACGCCTGCGCCCTTAAGGTAGGCGATCATCTCGTTGACCAGCAGGTTTGCGACCGTCTGTGCCTCCTTGCCAGCCATACCGGCAGCGGCCGCCTCAAAGAACTCGGCAAACTCGGGGTCGCCGGCGATCTGCTCGGCATCGGCCGTCTTAATGCCAAAGTCGGCCTCAAAACGGGCGCGCTTGGCATCGGGCAGTTCGGGGATCTCACCACGGCAGCGGTCGATGAACTCGTCATCCAGATCGAACGGCGCCAGGTCGGGATCGGGGAACAGACGATAGTCGTCGGCCGTCTCCTTCACACGCATAACCACGGTGCGCTTGCGGCTGGGCTCCCAGTGGCGGGTCTCCTGGTAGATAATGCCGCCCTCCTCGAGCACCTCGGCCTGACGGCAAATCTCGTAGGCAAGGCCATCGTGCAGGCTCTTAAACGAGTTGAGGTTCTTGAGCTCGGTCTTGGTGCCCAGCTTGGTCTCGCCGCGGCGGCGCAGCGACACGTTGCCGTCGCAGCGCATGGAGCCCTTCTCCATTGAGCAGTCCGAAATGCCCAGCGTCACAAAGATGCGACGGAGCTTCTCCATAAACAGGCGAGCCTCCTCGGGCGTGCGCAGATCGGGCTCGGTGACGAGCTCAATCAAAGGCGTGCCGCAGCGGTTGTAGTCGACAAGCGACTCGGCCGCAGCGGTAATGCGACCCTCAGCGCCGCCCACGTGCACCATCTTGGCGGCGTCCTCCTCCATGTGGATGCGCAGGATGCGGATGGGCACCGTGTAGGAACCGTCCTCGCGACGCTCGGGCATCTGCAGGTTGGACGCATCGTAGCTGGCCAGGTGACCGGCGCGCTGGTTACCCTCGCGCATGGTCGACGTCATGGACGTGGACAGGCCCTCGGCGTTGGCCGAGGCGCTCGCCAGGCTCTGGGCCTCGGCCTCGCCAAACGCGCAGTCGGGGCGCTCGGCGGCACCGCGACCGGTCACATCCAGGTCCAGGTGACCGTACATGGCAAAGGCGACCGGACCCTGCGTAGTCTGGAAGTTCTTGGCCATATCGGGATAGAAGTAGTGCTTGCGGTAGAACATCGAGTGGCGCTGGATCTCGCAGTTGGTGGCGAGACCGGCCTTGACGATGCTCTCGATTGCCTTCTTGTTAGGCACCGGCAGCGCACCGGGCAGGCCCAGGCACACCGGGCACACGTTGGCGTTGGGCTCGTCATCGTGGCTGAGCTTGCAGTTGCAGAACATCTTGGTATCGAGTGCGGTGAGCTCGGTGTGGATCTCCAAGCCGATCACGGCCTCCCAATCCTGCAGGACCTCGGAAAGCTCCTTCATTACAGCTCGCCTCCCTTCCCGGCAAAATCGGGCGCGACGGAAAGCGCGGGCGCACCCGTGGCGGCATCGGCAAAGCCGCGCTCCAGGGCGCGGGCAAACGTGAGCAGCTGACGGTCCTTAAAGGCAGGTCCCACCAGCTGGGCAGAAACGGGCAGCTGAGTATCCTCGCCCAGGCCCAGCGGCACCGAGATACCGCCGTTGCCGCAAATGTTGAGCGAGATGGTGTACAGGTCGGAGAGGTACATCTGCGTGGGGTCGCTGATCTCGCCAAACTTAAAGGCCGTGCGCGGCGAGGCGGGCATGAGGATGGTGTCCACCTTGGCATACGCGGCGTCGTAGTCCTGCGTGATGAGCGTGCGGGCCTTTTGCGCAGCGTAGTAGTACTTGTCGTACACGCCCGAGCTCAGCAGGTAGGCGCCGAGCATCTGACGGCGCTTGGCCTCGGCGCCAAAGCCGTGGGCGCGCGAAAGCGAGCTCTGGTCGGACAGGTTGGCGCAGCCTTCCTCCTGATAGCCGTAGCGAATGCCATCGAAGCGGGCCAGGTTGGAGAACGCCTCGGCCGGGCCGATGACGTAGTAGGCGGCGATGGCGGCGTCCAGGTGCGGCAGGTCGACCTCGACCAGCTCGGCGCCCTGGTTCTGCAGCTCCTGGGCGGCGCGCTGAACAGCGGCCTTGACCTCGGGCGTCAGGCCCTCGGCCTCCATAAACGCGGGGATGATGCCCACGCGCTTGCCCTCGATGCTGTCGTTGAGGTGCTCGGTAAAGTCGACGGCACAGTCCTGGCTGGTGCAATCGTACGGGTCGTGGCCCGCACCGGTAAGCGCGTTCATGGCCAGCGCGACATCCTCGACCGTGCGTCCAAAGGGGCCCACCTGGTCGAGCGACGAGCCAAAGGCGACCACGCCGTAACGGCTCACGGCGCCATACGTGGGCTTAAAGCCCACCACGCCGCACAGCGATGCCGGCTGGCGAATGGAGCCACCGGTGTCCGAGCCCAGCGAGAGCGCGACCTCGCCCGCGGCGACGGCGGCAGCGGAACCGCCCGAAGAGCCGCCGGGCACGCGCTCGGTATCCCAGGGGTTGTTGGTGCGGTGGAACGCCGAGCTCTCGGTGGAGCTACCAAAGGCAAACTCGTCCATGTTGGCCTTGCCCATGGGCAGGCAGCCGGCGTCGAGCATGCGCTGGACGCAGGTGGCGGTGTAGACGCTCTGGTAGTTCTCGAGCATGCGGGAAGCGCAGGTGGTGCGCGTGCCCACGAGGTTCATGTTGTCCTTAATGGCCAGCGGCACGCCCGCGAGCGGGGGCAGCGACTTGCCTGCGGCACGGTCGGCATCCACACGCGCGGCGGCCTCGAGCGCAAGCTCGGGCGCCACCTGCAGGAATGCCTGGACCCCGCCCTCGCGCGCCTCGATGGCGGCAAGGGAGGCCTGGGCCACCTCGGTAGCGGTAAAGTCGCCGGCGGCAACGCCTGCGGCAATCTGGGCGGCGGTAAGGGAATCGAAGCTTAGCGCCATTACTCGCTCTCCCCCTCTCCCAAAATGGACGGCACGCGGAAGTAGCGGTCGCGCGCGCTGCCGGCGTTTTCGAGCGCGACGTCGAGCGGCAGGTCGCGCTCGGGCTCGCGCAGGTCGTCGCCCATCACGTTGGACAGGCTTCCGATGGGATGGAACGTGGGCTCCACGTCGGGCAAGTCATATTGCAAGACGGGCTCGAGCATCTGGACGGCGTCGTTCAGGTAGGACGTCATCTGGGTGAGCTCGTCATCGGTCAGTGCGATCTTTGCGTACTCGGCGATGCCGTGCACGTCTTTCTCGCTGAGTGCCATAGGCGCTCCCTTCCGCATAACAGATAAACCGCTCTAGTATACAAGGCAACGCCGCTTGGAGCAGGTGCTTTACCCAAATGCAGCGAAAACGTAACGAGGGCGGCGGTTGGCAGGCGGCGGGCCGGCGGTTCTGCAACGAAACCGCACCGTCCATAGCGAAAATCGTCCCGCCCGAAACGAAAACCGTCCCGCCCACAACGAAAAGCATCACAACATTCGACGCTTTTCGCCAAAATCGAAATTTTCATCGAATGTTGTGATGGTTTGGAAGTCCCGGCCACCACAAAGGTGCCTGTCCCCTTTGTGGTGGTTCTGGAGAATGTCCTATGCCGAGGCCTTGGCCTTGCGGCGCTTGCGGACCGCGTGGATCACGATGTCCAGTAGCAACAGCACAATGGCCACGACCACGATGAGCACGGCAAACTCGCGCTTGCCCCAGTGGCGGCCGGCCAGCGACTTTTGCTTGTCGACGTCCTTCTTGTTGTACTTGGTGCGCACGCAATGCACCAGCAGGCGATGGTCGTTCACGCCGTAGGGCGTGCAGGTGACGAGCGTCACTTTGTCGGCGCCGGGCTCGATGGTCAGCGACTCCATCTCCTCGGGCAGCACCACCTCGGAGTTCACCATCTTGTAGGCGAGCGTCTTGTTCATGGTGTGCAGCAGCACCAGGTCGCCGGGCTCCAGCGAATGGATGTCGTCGAACATACTCAGGTTGCGCATGCCCGAGTGCGCGGTGAGCACGCAATGCGTCGAGGTGCCGCCCACCGGCAGGCTCGTGCCCTCCAGGTGGCCGACGCCCGCCATAAGGACTTCTTCGCTCGTGCCGTGGTAGATGGGCATGCTCACGTCGATGGAGGGGATCTCGACCCAGCTCATCATGGGGTCGCGGTCAAAGATGAGCTGCTGGGCGTAGGGCTCGATCTGGTCGGCGGGAAGCTCGGTGGCCTCGCCCGCCAGCTGCTCGTTAAAGGAGCGCGCCTGGAGCAGGATGCGCTCGCGCTCCTCGGCAGACAGCGCGTCCACGGTGCTGGACACGGTGCTGATCTGGTTGAACACGCCCGAGGCCTCGAGCCGGTCCAAGATCCACGGCCAGGTCATAAGGCCCACGCCAATAAGGATGATGACGATGGTGATGAGCCGATCAGCCCAGCGCGGCAGCCGCTTGCGACGGCGTTTGGGCTTGGGCTTGGGCTGAGGGCTTGAGCCACCGTTGTCCGCGGCGTTATTGCTCTTCATATGTTTGGCGCCCTGCACCATCGCCGGTCACTCCTCTACAACTCAAGTTGTCTAAACAAATAATAGCCGATTAGCGAGCTTCCGCGCCAGACAACGCAGCCAGACTGCACCGCCCAGTCGAGGATAAGCCCGGGTTGATTTTCAATCTCAACGCAACAGCCTGAACGGACCCCGCGTTTCCGCAG
>CATYLC010000025.1 GCA_958408685.1 uncultured Collinsella sp.
GCCGCGGGGGCGTTCGGCTAACTGCGGGAACGGCCTATTTGCTCAATGTGTTCGGTTGAGATCGGAAATCAACCCCGCTCGAGCCTCACGGCAACGGACGGTAACATGCAGCTCGAGTACGTGCCCGCAAGCGACAAGAAGGACGCGGGCGGCGTCATCATCAACCGCGGCGGTATGGACGCGGACAGCGTCGTGTGGAAGACCGGTGCGTTCGCCGCTGCGAAGGAGACCATCACCGCGCCGTCGACCGTGTACAAGGCAAATGATAACCTGACGAAGTCCGACAAGATCGACGACCTGGAGTCCGGCATACTGTTCGCTGTGGTGCTCAAGCGCGATAAAAGCGCAAACGCAGATATCAAAGATCAGAACAATTGGTACGCCGTGTCGGGCGACCCATTGACGGGAGCGGGGTACACCCTCGCCGAGAAGTCGAGCAAGGCCGGCGCTATCGAGGCGGCGAAGAAGGACCTGCACGCCTTCACGCTCAACACGAGCGGCCAGTACCAGGTAGAGATTCAAAATCTGCCCGGTGACATCTCCAAGTACTACTACCTGCTGAGCGGTGATGCCCGCAAGGATGCCGAGTACACGGTGGCCATCTACTACACAGCGGCGAGCTCCATCGCCGAGGCGGATATGGACAACACGGTCCACGTGTTCAGCGATGACCTCCCCGACGGCAAGGAGAATTTCCGGCGGCAGTTCGCCACGCGCCTGCTCGTCTCGAACATCCAGAATCGCCTGTTCGTGCAGAAGACCGATACCGCGGGTAAGCCCGTTGAGGGGGCGAAGTTCGGCCTGTACACGGCCGATCAGGTGACAACAGACGCAAACGGCAAGGTCGTGCTCAAGGGCGAGCAGACCCCCTACGACACCCTGACGACGGGGTCGGTCGGCAACCCGGTCTCGCTCGAAGGTGCGGGCATATTCCCGAATACGAGCAAGGAGCACAAGCCGCTTACGAAACGCACCTACTACCTGAAGGAAATCTCAGCGCCGAGCGGTTTCCTGCTCAACGACACGCTCACCAAAGTGATTGTGGACGATTACGGCGTCCATGCCGATGCCGGTACGCGCGATGACGGCGTTTCGACGTTTGTGGGCCCGGGCGCGCTGATGAAGAGCCTGGGCCAGTTTGGCGCAGAGGGCGACATCGACAACACGCTCACGTGGATCAAGGGTGTGCGGCAGACCTCGAATGGTGTGACCGATACTGACGGTAATCTGTCGTGGAGCAATGTCGATCCCGCCGGTGCCGGCGACACGGTGCACCTCAAGTACGGTGCCAACGGACGTGTCTACCAGTATGGGCCCACCGAGGAGGGCAAACCCTACCGCCTGGAGACCGAGACGGGCTGGATACGTATGGGTATCACCCAGGACGAGCAGCCCAAGGGGACCAAGTCGAAAGGTGCCCGTGTCGATCTGCGCGACATGAACAACCTGAATGCCCTGTTTACGGGCGCCACCTGCGTGCGCGTGGCTAACAAGCGCGAGGCGAGCCTCGAGGTGACGAAGAAGGTTGACGTGCCCGATGGACTGACGGGCAATAAGGATGCGGAGTTCACCTTCAAGTTCACCGTGCCCAAGGGGAAGACGTATAAGGCTGCAGTCTTCGAGAAGGCGGGCGCGGCCGATGAGAAGCAGGTCGGCGATATGTTCGACCTGACGAACGGACGCGAGCAGACCATCACGGCCGGCCAGACGATCCGCGTGTACGGTCTCGCCGAGGGTGACAAGTATACGGTTCAGGAGCTGACCCGCGCGGGCAAGATGCCGGCCGGCTTCACGCTGACCAAGCGCGAGCAGGGCGGCAACGCCCTGGGCGGCGAGGGCGACAGCATCTCCGGCACGATCGCGAAACAGAATGCCGACGGCACGTTGGCCGAAGCCAACAAGCTGGTGTTCACAAACACCTACAGCGTAAAGTCGCCGGTGACGCTCACCAATGCGTTCTGGGCGCAGAAGGTGCTCCAGGGCCGTGACTGGAAAGATGGCGATAGCTTCAAGATTTACCTGCGCGCGGACAAGGGCACGCCGATGCCCGACGGTGCCGAGGATGCGCCCGTGAGTGATATGAAGCAGGTTGTGAAGACCGTCGAGAACGGGGGCAAGTTCGACTTCGGTAAGATTGAGTACGCCAAGCCCGGCACCTACACCTATCTCATTGCCGAGGCCACGCCGTCTCAAAACGACGCTGACTGGCTGCCCGGGTTCGGGTATTCGAGCGCTTCCTACCGCGTCACGGTGACGGTGAGGGATAACGGCGACGGCACGCTGTCGCAGCCGGAAGTCAAGATGGAGCAGACCTACACCGACGACGGCGTGAGCCATGAGGACAACCCGATCAAGGTCGCTGACAAAATCGCCAAGATCACGAACACGTACCGACCGAAGGGGACCTCGGTAACGCTCAAGGCGAAGAAGCGCTTCGCAGGTGGTGAGCTCGCAGGGAACGACTTCACGTTCCAGCTGCTCGACAACGACGGCAAAGAGCTCCAGGCTGTCCAAAACGACAAGGACGGCAAGGTCGCCTTTGCAGCCATCGACTACGCTACGCCGGGCGATCACGACTACGCCATCAAGGAGGTTGCCGGCAACGACTCGACCATCGTCTACGACGCGAAGGACGTGAAGGTCCACGTCAAGGTCACCGACGAGAAGGGCGAGCTGAAGGCGGTCGCCACCTACGACGGCGAGAAGGCCGTGCCGACCTTCACCAACTCGAAGCCGACGACGGACGTTACCGTCGAGGCCATGAAAGTTCTCGCGGGCAAGGACCTGACGTCCGACGCGTTTACCTTCGGCCTGTACGACCAGGCTGGCAACGAGGTTGCCCGCGGCACCAACGACCAGGGCGGCAAGGTCAAGCTGACCGTCAAGGGCCTGAACCTGGGCGAGTACGACTACACGCTCAAGGAGGAGAAAGCCGGCCAGACCGTCGACGGCGTGGCCTACGACGCCAAGGAAGTCAAGGTCCACGTCAAGGTAGAGCAGAACCAGGGCGACAACAACAAGACGAAGGTGACCGTCACCTATGACGGTGCCGCTACGGCTCCCACCTTCAACAACACCTACGACGCAAAGGGCTCCGTAATCCTGACGGCGACCAAGACCATCAAGGTTGCGGACGGCTTCGACCACACGACGAAGCCCGCGGACGGCGAGTTCACCTTCGACCTGAAGGACGCTGCCGGCAACGTGCTCGACACCGCGAAGAACGATGCAAACGGCAAGGTCAGCTTCACGCGCGAGTTCCAGCTCTCCGACTTGGACGGCGCCGCGAGCAAGGACTTCACCTACACCATCGTGGAGCAGCCGGGCGCGGAGCCGGGCATGGTCTATGACAGCCATCCCCTCACCTATACGGTGACGGTCACGGACGGCGGGAACGGAGCACTGAATGCGAAGGCGATCGTGACGAGCGCATCCGGCTCGGATACCTTCACCAATACCTACCAGCCGGCCGCGACCGGCCTGGCCCTCGGTGCGCAGAAGAGCTATGTGAAGAAGGACGACAACACGCCGATCGTCCCCAAGTGCGGCGAGTTCACCTTCGATGTGTACGAGGGCAACCTGACGGCTGAGCAGCTTGCCGGGGCCAAGCCCGTCCGGACCGCGACCAACGGCGCGGACGGAAGTGTTAACTTCGACGCCTTCTCCTACGCGAAGCCGGGCACGCACGAGTACACCATCGTGGAGCGGAAGGGTGATCTGGCCTACGTGACCTACGACGCCGCGGTGCACCATGCCGTGGTGACGGTTGCGGACAATGCCGGCACGCTGCAGGCGAGCGTCGCCTACGACGGCACGAATGTCACGAAGCCCAGCTTCACCAACACCTACGAGGCACAGGCGACGGACTCCGGCGCGATCGCCCTCACCAAGAGCGTTGACGTGCACGACGGCAGCTATCAGCTAAAGGCGGGAGACTTCGCCTTCGAGCTGGTGGGGTCTGACGGCTCGGTGATCCAGACCCAGAAGAACGATGCGCACGGCAAGGTTGCCTTCGACAAGCTGACCTTCGACCATGCGGGCACCTTTACCTACACGGTCCGCGAGGTGCAGCCGACGGGGGACGCGCCGGGCGTGCCGGGCGTGACCTACACCGGCAAGACGTACACCCTGACCTACGTGGTGAAGGACAACAACGACGGCAAGCTGGTGGTAGAGAGCTCTACGGTGAAACCGAGCGAGGGCACCGAGAACGGCGTCACCCCCAATACCATGACGTTTGCGAACAGCTACCAGCCGGGTCAGACCTCCTACCAGATCTCTGGCACCAAGGTGCTTGAGAATGCCGACCCGGCCACCACGCGGACGCCCGCCGATGGCGAGTTCACATTCGCGCTGATTGACGTGGCCACCGGGCAGGAGATCGACCGGACCACGAACGTGGGTAAAGCGTTTACCTTCAAGGCCATCTCGTACACCGCAACTGGTTCGCATGCGTACCAGGTGAAGGAGGTTGCGGGCCAAGATGGCACCATCACTTACAGCGATGCGGTGCTGGACGTAACGGTGAACGTGACCGATGACGGCAGCGGCCAGCTGACCGCGACGGCGAACAAGACGGCTGCGGATCTGACCTTCACCAACACCTACACGCCGACGGCAACGACGGCGACGATTACCGGAACGAAGGCTCTGACCGGCCGCGACCTGGCCGAGGGTGAGTTCTTCTTCGACCTGAAGGACGCCGACGGTAACGTGGTGCAGACGGTGCAGAACGGCGCCGACGGCACGTTCGGCTTCGCGCCGCTGCAGCTGGACAAGGTGGGGACGTACGTCTACACCGTGTCCGAGCGGGCAGGGGCGACGGCGAACGGCGTCACCTACGACACGACGGTCTTTACCGCGACGGTGACGGTGACGGAGAATGCGGAGACGCACGCGCTGGAGGCGCAGGTTGCCTACAGCAAGGGCGGCAAGGCTGCGGGTGCGGTGGCGTTCAGCAACAGTTACGCGCCGGCCGCGACTGAGGTGAAGCTGGGGGCCTCCAAGGTGCTGAGCGGCGAGGACCTGAAGGAAGGGCAGTTCTCCTTCCAGCTGAAGGATGCCGACGGCAAGGTGCTGCAGACCGCAAAGAACGCGGCGGACGGCACGGTGGGCTTCGAGGCGATCTCGTACGACAAGCCCGGAACGTACGTCTACAGCATCTCCGAGGTGGACGACGGTCAGAAGAACGTGACGTACGACGCGGCCGAGCACCGGGTAACGGTGACGGTGACGGACGACGGTGCGGGCCATCTGGTGGCGACGGTAACCTATGACGGCGCCGTGGCGCCGGTGTTCAAGAACACGTACACGCCGCCGACCACCCCGCCGACGGAGCCGCCCACCAATCCGCCGAGCAAGTCACCGGTGCCGAAGGAGGAGAAGCCGGGTCTGCCGTATACGGGCGATACCAGCTTGTCGCCGATGGCCCTGGGTGGCATCGCGGGCGGCGCGGTGGTGCTGATCGCCGCAGGCGTTATCCTGCGGCGCCGGAACCGGTAGCTACGGCGGCCGAGAAGGGCTTTGATTGAGGGCGGGTGGTCGCAGGGCGCGGCCGCTCGCCCTTTTTGGTGAAAGGCTATGTTAACCCGCCGTTTGCACGTCCGGCTCCAGATGGAACTCGTACTCCGGCTCCATCATCTTCTTCCGGATCTTTTCGTAGCGCCCGTCGTCGAGCTGCTCGCGCATGAGCGACGTCCTGTCCCCGACGCGTGCGGCCTCGCGCAGCCATCTGAACCACATCAGGCAGCTGTGGAGCCTGCGGGTCGATACGCCCTTGAACCTCTCGAGGAAGTGGCCGAGCGAACCCTGCGCTTCAGCATCCTCTGGACCGTGTCCCGCTCGTACCCGGTGAGCCTGCCGTGGGTCCTCGGGACCGCCCTCGCGGCGCCCTTCCCGCCCTTTCCGGACATGGCGTCCTCCGATCTCCCGGGGCCGGCCGATCCGGCCCTCAGGGTATCGGATTCCCAAATTTATCCGTATATGTGCGGATGAATGCGGGAGGCGTTCGGATGAAGTTGTATTCAAGGAAAGAGACTGACCCTTTGTCGCATTCCGTGCGGGTTATATGCAGGTATGCCTGCGCACGCTATCATGTATGGGTTAGACCGCAACTATGTACCTCATACGCGAAGGGATGCGCATGTATCTGAAGATCGACATGTTCTAGCTGGGCTTACCCCCGCAGTGGCGCCGCGCGCCCCATCAACTCTGCCGATTTTCGCCTTCACGCACATAAAGGAGTCCCGCCATGCGCGACAAGCTCGAAAAGATCATTAAGGCCTACGAGGAGCTCGAGAAGAAGCTATCTGACCCGGCCGTCGCCTCCGATATCAAGGAGTTCACGCGTCTCAACAAGGAGTACGCGCACCAGTCCGACCTCATTGCCGCCTCGCGCGAGTACATCGGCGCGCTCGATGACATCGAGGCCGCCAAGGAAATGCTGCACGATACCACCGATGCCGATGAGAAGGAGATGCTCCAGATGGACATCTCCGAAAACGAGGCCAAGCTCCCCCAGCTCGAGGAAGACATCAAGTACATGCTCATTCCGAGCGACCCCAACGACGACAAGAACACCATCGTCGAGATCCGCTCCGCCGCCGGTGGCGACGAGGCGGCCATCTTCGCCGGCGACCTGTACAAGATGTATCAGCGCTTTTGCGAGTCGCGCGGCTGGAAGACTACCGTGCTCGATTCCAGCCCCAGCGAGGCCGGCGGCTTTAAGTCCATTGAGTTCAAGGTCGAGGGCGACCGCGTCTACTCCGTTATGAAGTACGAGTCCGGCGTGCACCGTGTCCAGCGCGTTCCCAAGACCGAGTCCCAAGGCCGTATCCAGACCTCCACGGCAACCGTCGCCGTGCTTCCCGAGGCCGAGGAGATCGACGTCCAGATCAACCAGTCCGACCTGCGCATCGACACTTACTGCGCCTCGGGTCCTGGTGGTCAGTGCGTTAACACCACCTACTCCGCCGTGCGCATCACCCACCTGCCCACCAACACCGTGGTGCAGTCGCAGGAGCAGCGCTCCCAGATTCAGAACCGCGAGGTCTGCATGCAGATGCTGCGCGCCCGCCTCTACGAGATGGAGCTCGAGAAGCAGCAGGCAGAGCTCGGTGCCGAGCGCCAGAGCCAGATTGGCCACGGCAACCGTTCCGAGAAGATCCGCACCTACAACCAGCCCCAGGACCGCGTGACCGATCACCGCATCGGTTTCAACTCCACTTATAACGGCGTCCTTCTGGGCGACCAGCTCGGCACCGTCATCGAGGCACTCGCCGCCGCCGAGCGTGCCGAGAAGCTGGCACAGGCTGTGTAGTGGGTTCCGCCGTTCTACCGAACGGCGGACCGGCCGACGCTGCGCGCCGCCCAGGGCGACAATTTGTCATTCAAAAGGCAAGGCATGACCAGAAGGTCTATGCCTTGCCTTTTTCATGCCAACTTGTTCGCCCTGGACGTCGCTCGCTGTCCGGTCTCTACCTACGGCGTTGCCATCGCTGCCGAAGACGGCAATTGGTTAGTTGGCACTTAGGGACGTTCCTTTTCTGCCGGCAGTTTGGGACACTCCTGGCTTAGTAGTCATTGGGGACGTTCTTAAACGACTAGTCAAATAAGAACGTCCCCAATGACTAGGTCGGGCACATTGCTTTGTGAGTTTATTCAATCTTCTTTAATAACAATTAAGTTGTTTACCTGCTTAAAGTTATTTATCATTTTTAAAAATAATGCTTAAAAAATCGTCCGAGAAGTCGCGGGGCGATTTTTGATGGGTCGTGCGTCAAGCGATGTGGCAAGTTCTTGGTTAGATATTGGTCAGTTTTGGGTCAACCTTGCCAAAAGCTTGACGAATGCAGATTTAGACGTCGACGAATGAACACTTCAGGTGGGCTCCAAGCAAAATTCTGGGCTGATTCTCGATAATCGCCTTCAATCGCCCCTTGCCAAGCGTTGGCCTCGCTTACAATCTGCTCCGACATTCGCGCGCCGTCCGGCGCTTAAGAGGGGAGGGCCCCATGGCAAACGAGATTTGGACCATCAAGCGTTGTCTCGAGTGGACCAAGGAGTATCTGGCCGAGCGCGGCGAGGAGCACCCCCGTCTTTCTGCCGAGTGGCTGCTGTGCGCAGCTACGGGTCTGGCGCGTATCGACTTATATATGCGCATGGACGAGACGCTCGACGCAGCGCAGCTCGAGACCATGCACGCGGCGGTCGTCCGTCGCGCGAAGGGCGAGCCGCTGCAGTACATCACCGGTAGCACGCAGTTTCGCATGATCGACGTCGCGTGCGCCCCCGGTGTGCTCATCCCGCGCCCCGAGACCGAGATGCTCGTCGAAGAAGTTCTGAACTATCTGGATGCCGAGGTGCTGAGCCCCGAGGCCGCTGCCCGCCAGCGCGTGGAGCTGCCTTGGAACGATGAGGTCGAGCAGGCCCGCAAAGCCGAGGCGGCGCTGGCTGACGAACGCGCGGCCGCCGAGCGCCGTGCCGCCAACCTGACGGCCGCCGATGAGGCTGCGCTGGGTAGCGACGTGCTCGGCAGCCGCGCCTATGCCGAGGAACTGGCCGACCGCGAGGCCGAGGAAGCCGCCGCGCAGGCAGCAGAAGCCGAAGCGGCAGAAGCAGAGGCCATGGAAACCCCCGAGCCCGAGCTCGACGAATACGGCATCGCCATTGAGGACAACGACCAACAGGCGACTCCCGCGCAAGATGCCGCCGAGGCCAACGTATCTGCCCCAGCCGAGCCCCGCACTGCCCGCGTTCTCGAGGTCGGCTGCGGCACGGGCTGCATTTCGCTCTCCCTTGCCTGGGAGCGCCGCGGGCACGTTACCTGCACTGCTACCGATATCGAGCCGCGCGCCATCGACCTTGCTACCAAAAACCGCGATGCGCTTGGCCTCACGTCCGACGAGGTCGCCTTCAGCCTCACAAACCTGGTGAGCTCCATTCCCCGCGAAGAGTGGGGCACCTTTGACGTACTCGTCTCCAACCCGCCCTACATCCCCACCGATGTCATGCGCTCGCTGCCGCATGAGGTCAAGGACTTTGAGCCCGATCTGGCGCTCGAGGGCGGTGCCGACGGTCTCGATATCTTCCGCCGCCTGCTCAACGCGGCGCCCTACATGCTGCGTGCCGGCGGCCTGTTTGCCTGCGAGCTCTACGAGGGCGCGCTCGACGCCGCGGCCGAGCTCTGTCGTCAAGCAGGCCTTTCGGACGTGCGTATCGTCCACGACCTCACCGATCGTCCCCGCATCGTTCGAGCCATCGTCACCGAGCCCAAACAGTGTATTTAAGCTGAATAAATAGACATTTGCGCAAGTTTGTCCTTGCAATATACCGTAAAACTTCTACTATAGAAGGAGAAAGGTATGTCAAATCAGCTGCATCGGTACCGTATCGTGCTTGATTACATTGAACCTTGGCTTGATGAGCAGGATGAAGCTACGCTGAAGCAGATTTATGCAGACCTTTTGGTGCTCGAGAAGGAAGGTCCCAGCCTTGGTCGTCCGCTGGTTGACCGCGTAAAGGGCTCGAAGCTTCATCATTTAAAGGAGCTGAGAGTGACGTCGTGTGGTGGGCAGGTGATTCGCATCCTCTTCGCCTTTGACCCCAAGCGCCAGGCGGTATTGCTATTGGCGGGTGATAAGTCGCGAGCGGGATCGTCAAGGGCAAAATGGAACGGTTGGTATGCGATCAACATTCCAAGGGCCGAGCAAATATACCGTCGCCACGTAAGGAGGCTCGATCGAGATGGAACTGCATGAGTATATGGAATCTCGCGGGATAACACGCGACTCCATTACCGCCGAGCAGGAGAGGACTCGCGATCGTATCGAAGCCTATAAGCTTGCTCAGATTCGCAGGTTAAAAGATCTAACACAGGCGTCGGTCGCCCAGTCGATGGGCGTTTCTCAAAAACGTGTATCCGAGCTCGAGCGTGGGGAGTTGGGTTCGATGAGGCTCGACACGCTGAGCAGGTACGCAGAGAGCCTCGGCGGAAAACTGGTTGCAAGCATCGAGTTTCCCGATCGTACCGTTACGCTTGCGCGCTAAAAATCTTCAATTAACCCCCTGACTTTCACCGACTACTAGAGCCGCTCACCAAACCAACATGCACTCTGGCCAAATAGGTTGAACGTTTCGTGCGAGAATGCCCCTCAGTAAACAAACTTTCACCAGAGCGTAAGGGGCTGGCATACACATGCAGACGGTCTATCGGGTATACGAGGGAACGCGCGAGCCGCATCGGCTCGCCGTCGAGCGCACGGCCGAGGTGCTCGGCCGCGGCGGCCTGGCCTTGATCCCGACCGAGACCGTCTACGGTGTCGCCGTGGCAGTCAACGCCTTCTCGGACGCCGTGCCCCAAGATACAAGCGAATTCCCATCGTGGCCGCGCGATCCGCAGGCTGTCGTCAATGGCGCCGCGGTCCCTGCGCTCGGTACCGGCTACCGCCGCATCTTTACCCTCAAGCAGCGCAAGCTCACCCAAACGGTCGCCTGGCTGGTCGATGGCGTCGAGGCGCTCGACCGCTATGGCGTGGATATCCCGGAAGATGCCCGCGTACTTGCGCGACGATGCTGGCCGGGAGCCCTGACTATCGTGGTCAAGGCGGCTCCCTGCGTGCCGACCTTTATGCGTGCTGCCGACGACACCGTGGCCCTGCGCGCTTCGGCCTCTCCCGTGGTCCAAGCGCTCATCCGCGCCTGCGGCAGTCCCCTTGCCTGCACGAGCGCCAACACACACGGCGCGCCCTCGCCGGCAAGCTTTGCCGCCGTCGAAGGTCGCATCCTGGAGGGGGTCGATGTTGCCGTCGACGCCGGCGAGACCCCGTGTCGCGACGCCTCGACCATCGTGTCGTTCCAGCACGGCGGGCTCCAGATCCTGCGCCAAGGCGCACTTCCCGCATCAGAGATCGAACGGGTCCTGTCTGACCCGATGCAATAGAAAGGTGTAAGCGATGTCGTTGAATCTGGGCAGCCTGGGCATGGAAGATGCCTCGTTTAACTTTGGCGGTTCCTACATCATGGCGCTCGACTGCGGCACCACCTCGGTACTTGCGACCATCGTCGACGAGTACGGCTGCATCGTCGCGCAGGCACGTCGTAGCGTCAAAACCAGCTTCCCGCGTCCCGGTTGGATAGAGCAAGACCCCATGGAGGTGCTTGCCAGCCAGATCGGCGTGATGATGGAGGTCCAGTTTAAGAGCGGCATCCATTCTGACCGCATCGCCGCCATCGGTATCTCCAACCAGCGCGAGACCACGGTGGTGTGGGACCGCATAAGCGGCCAACCCATCTATAACGCCATCGTGTGGCAATGCCGTCGCACCGCACCTCTGATCGACGAGCTGGTCGAGCGGGGCGCAGAAGAGCTGGTGCGCTCCCGCACGGGACTCACGCTCGATCCGTATTTCTCGGCTTCCAAGGTGCAGTGGATCCTCGACAACGTCGACGGTGCGCGTGAGAGCGCGGCGGCGGGCGACCTCATGTTCGGCACCATCGACACCTGGCTCATCTACAACCTCACCGGCAGTCAGGTCTTTGCCACCGACTACACCAATGCCAGCCGCACGGCGCTCTTTAATATCCATACGCTCGATTGGGACGACGACCTGCTGGCGCTCTTTGACGTTCCACGTTCCATGATGCCCGAGGTTCGTTGGAGCTCGGGCGACTACGGCCGCGTCGCGAGCGACATCATGACCAACATGCCGCCCATCATGGGCGTGGCGGGCGATCAGCAGGCGTCGCTGTTCGGCCACTGCTGCTTCCATCCCGGCCAGACCAAAAACACCTATGGCACGGGTTGCTTTATGCTCATGAACACCGGCGACGAGGTCGTCGAATCCAAGAACGGTCTGGTCTCCACGATCGGTATCGCCGCGGACGGCAAGATCAGCTATGCGCTCGAGGGTTCTATCTTTGCCGCCGGCTCAACCATGAACTGGCTGCGCAACAACATGGGCATCATCTCGAGTGTGAGCGAGTCCGCGCAACTCGCCGCTTCGATCAACGACAACGAGGGCTGCTACTTCGTCCCCGCCTTCGCTGGCCTGGGCGCTCCCTGGTGGGACCCGCGTGCCCGCGGTATCGTGTGCGGCCTGACCGGTGCCTCGAGTCGCGCGACCATTGTGCGTGCGGCCTGCGAGTCCATGGCCTACCAGAGTTATGACGTGCTGCGCGCCATGGAGCAGGACGTGGGACTTTCGATTGAGCGCCTGTCCGTCGATGGCGGCGCCTCACGCAACGAGTTCATCATGCAATTCCAGGCCGACCTGCTGGATATCCCCGTGCTGCAATGCGAGACGGTGGAGACCACGGCAATCGGTGCCGCGTACTTGGCGGGTCTTGCCGTCGGCTATTGGGAAGACCTGGAAGAACTGGAGCAAAATGCCCAGATCGTTAGGACCTTCCTTCCCCACATGTCCGCCGAGCGCCGCGAGCAAAACCTTGCGGGCTGGCGTGATGCAGTCAGGCGCTCGCTCAGCATCGCACAGTAGGGCTGTGATGGGCTGCTCGATATAACAAACCGCTAAACTAATGCATGGCGTGCGGCGGCAACATTGCTTCGCGCCTTGTCAGCAAGGTCGTTTTCCGGCCGCAACGAAAGGGGCAATCAATCCATGACCGTCACCTACGATGAGTCCCGTGTGACGCTTGTCGATCACCCGCTCGTCCAGCACAAGCTGTCGATCCTGCGCGACAAAAACACCGGCACCAACCAGTTCCGCCAGCTCGTGCGCGAGCTCGCGCTTTTTGACGGCTACGAGGCCATGCGCGACCTGCCTATGGAAGACGTCGAGGTCGAGACCCCCATCACTACCGCCACGTTCAAACAGCTTGCCGGCAAGAAACTCGCCATCGTGCCCATCCTGCGTGCGGGCCTCGGCATGGTCGACGGCATCCTCGACCTGGTGCCCTCCGCTCGCGTGGGCCACATCGGCATGGAGCGCGACGAGGTCGCCCACGAGCCGCACGAGTATTACTGCAAGATGCCCAAGGATATCGACCAGCGCATCTGCCTGGTCGTTGACCCCATGCTCGCCACGGGCGGTTCGGCCGAGATGGCCATCAGCTACCTGCGCGAGCGCGGTGTCAAGGACATCCGCATGCTGTGCATCGTCGCGGCCCCCGAGGGCCTCAAGTCGCTGACTGAGAAGGACCCCGATGTGCATATCTATACCTGCGCCATCGACGGCCATCTCAACGAAGCTGCCTACATCGTTCCCGGCTTGGGCGACGCCGGCGACCGCATCTACGGCACGCTGTAATCTCTGGGCCATACCGGCTAACGTCGAAAATACGAAGAAATGGTGCGCGCGGTCGAACAAAAGACGACCGCGCGCACTCCTGTTAACGGACGTTTTGCCCCGCAGGGTTCGAGAAAAACGTATTACCGTACCTGCGGCATAAAGAAGGTCTTAAGAAAACGAACAGGTGCGTATTAACCGATGCTTTTTCGGTTGTACTTTAGCGATTGGCTCGTACAATAGTCACCAATGTTTGGCGGGAACTGTCCTGTGAGGCGATAAAAAAGGAAAGTGAGGACGCCAGTGTTTCAGATAGCCGATCTGCTCGCTATCGTTGCAGGTGCCATCGCGGGCGCGATTGCCTTCCTTCCCTTTGTCTTTACGCTCAAGCCGGTTCTTGACGATAAGCAGAATGCGGACATGCTCAAGGGTATGGTGAGTCTGGCGGTCTCGGCAATCGCTCTGCTCGTCTTTACCTTGGTTGTGTTTGTGTTGTTCGGAGAGGCATTTCGCATGTTCCTCCTGGGCGAGGCGATCGGCTTCGTGGCCTTTATGGCCGCCTGCGCGGTTCGCGTCGCCAAGGCGCTACGAGATCCTCATGAGGTCGAAAGGTAAGTCGTGGAAATTTTTGAAAAGCTGCCTGATGAGATTAATCATCTGGTCAGCGAGTTCAGCTCCACCCCTGTCGTGGGCGATCTGAGCTGCGGCATCACGCAGTACTCGTTTTGGCTGATCGTCTCCACGATCGTGCTCCTGATCGTCCTGGCCGTGTTCAAGAAGAAGCAGACCCTGGTCCCCAAGGGCTTCTTCGTCAACGGTTTCGAGTACATCATCGAGTACGTCGAGAACGATATCGGCAAGGGCGTCGTGGGTGAGAACTGGAAGAAGCACTTCCCGTTCCTGTGCTCGCTTTTCCTGTTCATCCTGATCAATAACATGATCGGCCTGATCCCGGGAATGAAGCCCGGCACCGGTGCAATCGGCTCCACCGCCGCGCTCGCCATCTTCGCCTTCGTGTACTTCATCTACTACGGATGCAAGGCTCACGGCGTGATCGGCTACATCAAGAGCCTCGCTCCGCAGGGCGTGAGCTTCCCGATGAACGTGCTCGTGTGGGTCGTCGAGCTTTTCTCGACCTTCCTGCGCCTCATCACGCTCGCCGTCCGTCTGTTCTGCAACATGTTCGCAGGACACGTGGTCATGGGCTCGTTCGCCATCATGGCGAGCATGTTCATGCAGCCGCTGCTTCAGCAGGTTTCCGCGGCCCACGCCGTCGGCGCCCTGCCTTCGCTGGCCTGGCTTGCCATTCTCATCCTGATCTATGCGATCGAGCTTGTGGTCGGCGCCATCCAGGCTTACGTCTTCACGGTCCTTACCGCCGTGTATGTCTCCGAGGCAGAGGAGGTCGCGGAGGAGGAGTAGTCTTCCGTTCGCGCCTTAAAGGTAAGGCAATTCGTTAAACCGCCGGTGCCCGTACCCATGGAGCCCGGCAGTTATAAAAAGGTTATCCTGCGTGAAATAAGACACGCACGACAAAGGAGGAATCGTGGGAGTTATCGGTTACGGTCTCGGTGTTATCGGCGCTGGTCTTGCTATCGGCCTGTCTGCTCTGGGTGCTACGGGTGCTATGGCCCGTCAGCCTGAGGTCCAGGGCCGCGTGTTCACCGTCTTCATCATGGGCTCCGCTTTCGGCGAGGCTCTGGCTCTGATCGGCTTCGTTGTCGCGCTGATCGTTAAATAGCACGGAGCGTCAAGTATGAATCTTTCATCCCAGAAGAGCGCGATCGCACTCTCCGCGTCCGCGGCCGCGCTGCTCATGCCGGTTTCCGCGTTCGCCGAGGACGGCGCCGCCGGTGCGGACATCCTCATCCCTAAGATGGCGGAGTTCATCCCGGCGCTTATCGCCTTCCTGATTATCTGGATCGTGCTGGCCAAGGTCGCCCTGCCGGGCATCATGAAAACCATGGAGGAGCGCGGCAAGAAGATCGAGGAGAGCCTCGACGAGGCCGAGAAGACCAAGCAGGAGGCTATCGCCAAGCGCGCTGAGTCCGACTCGATCGTCACCGACGCCCGTCGTCAGGCTGCCGACATCGTTCTCGAGGCCCGTAAGGACGCCGAGTCCGAGCGTGCCCGTATCATCGAGGCTGCTCACAAGGAGGCCGAGGAGATCATCGCCAAGGCCCATACGACCGTCGAGGACGAGCGCAAGTCCATCTACGCCGGTGCCGCGAGCTCCATCGCCGACCTGTCCGTTGCCGTCGCCACCAAGATCGTGGGCGAGGCACTCGAGGACGATGCCGAGCAGAAGAAGCTCATCGAGCGCTACATCCAGGAAGCAGGTAGCCTGAATGCCGACTAGCCGCTATCAGGACAAGGTGCTCGAGACCTACGCGCGTTCCCTTTTGGAAGCCGCCAAGGCCGAGAACCATGTGTTCGAGGACCTCGAGATGATCGAGCGCTTGGCTTCTGCCAGCCCCGAGATCATCGCCGTGCTCGACACCATGTCCAAGCGCGACCAGCTCGACCTTCTTCCCAAGGTGGCAGCTGCCTTTAAGTATGTTGCCGAGGAAGACGAGGATGTAGTGGGCGTGACCGTCACCACGGCGATCCCGCTCGACGACGAGCTGCGTCAAACCATCACTAAGAAATGCGAGCAGGACTTCGGCCGCAAGGTATTCCTTATCGAGCAGGTCGACCCGTCTATCGTGGGCGGCCTGGTGCTCGAGGCCCGCGGCGAGCGTCGTGACATTTCCGTCAAGACGCAGCTGCGCATCGCGCAGGAGACCCTCGCAAACTCTGCTAATTCGTACGGAGGTGAAGCCTAATGTCCGAAACCCTCAATGCCCAGGATATCGCCAAGAAACTGCAGGAGCAGCTCACGAGCCTCTCCGCGACGGTCGATACGCATGAGGTTTCAACGGTCGACGAGGTAGGCGACGGCATCGCGCGCGTCTCCGGCCTCAAGAGCGCCATGGCAGGCGAGCTTCTGGAGTTCAAGAGCTCCGATACCGGTGAGACCGTCTTCGGCCTTGCCCAGAACCTTGACCGTGACGAGGTCGGCGCCGTTCTGTTCGGTGCCGTCGACTCCATCAAGGAAGGCGACGAGTGCCGCACCACTGGCCGCGTTATGGATATCCCCGTGAGCCGTGCCATGCTCGGCCGCGTCGTCAATCCGCTCGGCCAGCCCATCGACGGCCTGGGCGACATCGTCGCTACGCACCGTCGCCCCATCGAGTTCAAGGCTCCCGGCGTCATCGATCGTACCCCGGTGTGCGAGCCGGTTCAGACCGGTCTGCTCGCTATCGACTCCATGGTGCCTATTGGCCGCGGTCAGCGTGAGCTCATCATCGGTGACCGTAAGACCGGTAAGACCGCCATCGCCATCGACGCTATCCTCAACCAGCGCGGCAAGGGCATGGTCTGCATCTATGTCGCCATCGGCCAGAAGGCCTCCACGGTTGCCAACATCCGCGAGACCCTCGCTCAGCACGGTGCGCTCGACTACACCATCATCGTTTCGGCCACCGCTGCCGATTCCGCCCCTATGCAGTACATCGCGCCTATGGCCGGTGCCGCTATTGGCGAGTTCTTTATGTACAACGGCGAGGACGGCAAGCCCGCCAGCGAGACCAACCCCGGCGGCCACGTGCTCGTCATCTACGATGACCTGTCCAAGCAGGCTGTGGCCTACCGTCAGATGTCGCTGACGCTGCATCGTCCGCCCGGACGCGAGGCCTATCCTGGCGACATCTTCTACCTGCACTCTCGTCTGCTCGAGCGTGCCGTCAAGATGTCCAAGAAGAACGGTTACGGCTCCATGACGGCACTGCCGATCATCGAGACCCAGGACGGCGACGTCTCGGCCTACATTCCGACCAACGTCATTTCCATTACCGATGGTCAGATCTACCTGCAGTCCGAGCTCTTCTTCCAGGGTCAGCGCCCGGCAGTCGACGTGGGTATCTCCGTGTCCCGCGTCGGTGGCGATGCGCAGACCAAGGCCATGAAGCAGGTCGCCGGTAACCTCCGTCTGGACCTCGCTTCCTATCAGGAGCTCGCTGGCTTTACGCAGTTCGGCTCCGACCTCGACGAGGCTACTCAGAAGCAGCTGACCCACGGTGCTCGCATGACCGAGCTCCTGAAGCAGCCGCGTTACAAGCCGTTTGAGGTTGGCGAGCAGATCGTTACGCTGTTCGCTGGCAACGAGGGCTTCCTGGATGACCTGGAGATCGCCGACGTGCTGCCTTTCCGTGCCGAGCTCATCGAGTACATGGACAATGGCTTTGGCTCGCTGCTCGACAAGGTTCGCGCCAAGAAGATCGATGATGACACCAAGGCTGAGCTCTTGCGCGTCATCGGCGACTTCAAGCAGCAGTTCATGGCCAAGCACCATTCGGATGTTTCTGGATCAGAGGAGAACTAAGCCCCATGGCCAACCTTCGCGACATTAAGAAGCGAATCTCCTCGGTTACCACGACCAAGCAGATCACGCGCACGATGGAGATGGTCTCTACGGCCAAGATCCGTCGTGCCCTCGATCGCTCCAAGCAGGCCGAGCCCTATAAGGAGGCGCTGACCGACGTCATGTTGACGGTCGCCGGCGACGCCTCCTGTTCGGGCACCGATCCCATGCTGCAGAAGCATGAGAGCGTCAAGCATGGCCTGATTGTCGTTATTGCCTCGGACCGCGGCCTTGCCGGCGGTTTCAATACGACGGTGGAGCGCACGGCCGAAAAGCTCGCCGCTTCTTGGGCGAACGACGGCATCGAGTGCGAGATCATCGCGTGCGGGCGTAAGCCGGCCACGTATTTCCGTGACCGCGCAAACGTCGTCATGCACTTTGAGGGCAACTCCTCTGAGCCCGATTTTAATCAGGCCCGCATGATCTCCTCTCATATCTGCGATGCGTATCGTGCCGGTGAGCTTGACCGTGTCGAGCTTGTCTACCACCACGCCAAGAACCGCGTGGATCAGGAGCTTCGCGTCGAGCATCTGTTGCCGCTCGACCCCGAGATGATCGCTATGGCCCACGGTCCGCGTAAGAACGAGACCGACGCCCCTAAGCGCATCTCGTCCACGTTCGAGTTCGTGCCCTCTCCCGAGCATGTTCTCGGCAAGCTTGTGCCGTCTTATATCCTGACGGTCATCTACCAGGCCCTGATCGATTCGGCGGCTGCCGAGCAGGGTGCACGCCGCAAGGCCATGCACTCCGCGACGGAAAACGCCACCGCGATCATCTCGACCCTTACCCGCACGTATAGTCGCGTGCGCCAGGCTTCGATCACGACCGAGATTAACGAGATCGTCGGCGGAGCCTCAGCATTGGAGGAACAGTAATGGCTAATAACACCGTAAAGCTTGCGGTCGAGGAAGCCACCAAGAAGACGACTGCCGGTGATGGTCGCATCGTGCGAATCATCGGCCCTGTCGTCGACGTCAAGTTTGACGGCGCGGTGCCCCCGATCTACAACGCGCTCACGGTCGAGGCCGAGACCCCGATCGGTCATCTGAGCACGATCCTCGAGGTCGAGAGCCAGCTTCCGGGCGGCGTCGTCCGCACGGTCGCCATGTCCTCGACCGACGGCCTGCAGCGCGGCCTCATCGCCACCGATACCGGTGAGCCCATGAAGATGCCCGTTGGTCCCAAGACGCTCGGCCGCATTTGGAACGTCATGGGCAAGCCCGTCGACGGCAAGCCCATGCCCGAGGTGGAGGAGTTCTACCCCATCCACCATGCAGCGCCCCGTTTCGACGAGCTCACCACCAAGACCGAGATCTTCGAGACCGGCATCAAGGCCGTCGACCTGCTCGAGCCCTACATCCGTGGCGGCAAGACGGGCCTGTTCGGCGGCGCCGGCGTCGGCAAGACCGTTCTGATTCAGGAGCTCATCAACAACCTCGCCCAGGAGCACGGCGGCACCTCGGTGTTCACCGGCGTCGGCGAGCGTACCCGCGAGGGCACCGACCTGTTCCTCGAGATGAGCGAGTCTGGCGTTATCGACAAGACCTGCTTGGTCTATGGTCAGATGAACGAGCCGCCCGGAGCGCGTCTGCGCATCGGTCTGGCCGGCCTTACCACCGCTGAGTACTTCCGCGATCGCGGCCAGGACGTTCTGCTGTTCATCGACAACATCTTCCGCTTCTCCCAGGCAGGTTCCGAGGTTTCCGCATTGCTGGGCCGTATGCCGTCCGCCGTCGGTTACCAGCCCACGCTGGCAACCGAGATGGGCGACCTCCAGGAGCGCATTACCTCGACCAAGACGGGCTCCATTACCTCCGTCCAGGCTGTCTACGTCCCCGCAGACGACCTGACCGACCCGGCGCCTGCCACGACGTTTACGCACCTCGATGCCACCACGGTTCTTTCGCGTAGCATTTCGTCGCTCGGCCTGTTCCCGGCTATCGACCCGCTCGCGTCTTCCTCCGACGCTCTCGATCCCTCGATCGTCGGCGAGGAGCATTATCGTGTCGCCGTCAAGGTCCAGGAGCTCCTGCAGGAGTACTCCGACCTTCAGGACATCATCGCAATTCTGGGTATGGACGAGCTGTCCGAGGAGCAGCGCCTTACGGTCAACCGTGCCCGTAAGATTCAGCAGTTCCTCTCGCAGTCCTTCCACGTCGCCGAGAAGTTCACCGGCAACCCCGGTGTCTACGTCCGCGTCGAGGATACCGTCCGCTCTTTCGCCGAGATTGTCGACGGCAAGGCCGATGACCTGCCCGAGCAGGCTTTCCGCTATGCTTCCACGATTGAGGACGTGCGCGAGCGCGCCCGCAAGATGGGGGAGAAGTAGGTTATGCGTATCCGCATCGTGTGCCCCGTGAGCTGCGCCTATGAGGGCGACGCTGCGTTTGTGTCGATTCCGTCCACGGATGGCGAGTTTGGCGTCCTGCCTGCTCACTCCAGCGAGATCTGCACGATCGACCGCGGTTACGTTCGCGTTTCCGATAAGGCCATGGGCACTGTCGACCACACGTTTGCCGTGGCCGGCGGCTATGCCCAGGTTGCGGACGATGTCGTGACCGTTCTCGCCGAGCGCGCTTGCGATTTGGCGACCGTCGATGCCGACAAGCTTAAAGCTGATATTCAAGGTTTTGAAGAGAAGCTGGGTAATTTGTCGGAGGATGATGCACGCCGCGCCTACCTCTATAATGAAATCGCATGGTGTAAGCTCAAGCTTGCCCAATAGTCAAACGATTTAGCGTTCGACCATTTGCGAACACATCATGCCCGGGATGGCCCAGCCACCCCGGGCATGCTTTTTGAAAGGGTAGACCTTGGATATTATCCGCGTTGAGGGTGGCCACGCCATCGGAGGCTCCGTGCCCGTTTCGGGCGCCAAGAACTCCGCGCTCAAACTCATGGCGGCAACGCTTCTGGCGCCGGGCAAGACGACGCTGCAGAACGTGCCCGATATTTCCGATGTCCACGTGATGGGCAAGGTGCTCAA
The DNA here is from genome assembly GCA_958408685.1 of uncultured Collinsella sp. Lineage (GTDB taxonomy): Bacteria > Actinomycetota > Coriobacteriia > Coriobacteriales > Coriobacteriaceae > Collinsella. Next base: position 20,693 of record CATYLC010000025.1, read on the forward strand.
AGGCATGGGCGCTACGATCGATGTTCTCGACGAGCACACGCTCGAGATTGATACCTCTCAGGTCGATTCATGGGAGGCCCCCTACGAGCTCGTTGCCAAGATGCGCGCTTCCACCGCCGTCATGGGACCCCTGCTGGGCCGCTTCCATCGCGCCAAAATTGCCATGCCGGGCGGCTGCAACCTGGGTGCTCGCAAGATCGATATGCACATTCTTGGTCTTGAGGCCCTGGGCGTTGAGTTCGATACCGCCCACGGTTACATCAACGCTAATGCGCCCCAAGGTCTGTGCGGTACCACCGTCACGCTCGAGTTCGCCAGCGTCGGTGCGACCGAGAACCTCATCATGGCCTCTGTGCGCGCACAGGGCACCACGGTTATCGATAATGCCGCCCGCGAGCCCGAGATCGTCGATCTCGCTAACATGCTCAACGAGATGGGCGCCAAGATTGTTGGCGCCGGTACGCCCGTCGTGACTATCGAAGGTGTGGAAGAGCTCCATCCCGTTACCCATCGCGTGGTGGGCGACCGCATCGAGGCCGGTACCTTTATCGTTGCCGGTGCGTTGATGGCCGACGATCGCGGTGTCGACGTCACGGGTTTTTGCCCCATTCACTTGGGCATGGTGCTCAAGAAGATGGAGCTCATGGGTATCGACTGCGAGCGCGTCGAAGATGGCGTCCATGTGAACCGTGCCGAGCGTATCAAGCCGGTCGACATCCAGACGCTTCCGTTCCCCGGTTTCCCGACCGACATGCAGGCGCAGATTATGGTGCTCTCCGCCCTTGCCGACGGCAGTTCCGTTATTACCGAAAACATCTTCGAGAATCGCTTTATGTTTGCCTCTGAGCTGGTGCGCATGGGTGCCGACATTCGTATCGAGAGCCATCATGCCATGATTCATGGCGTCAAGGGCTTCTCGGGTGCACAGGTTACCTCGCCCGATCTGCGTGGCGGAGCGGCCCTCGTCGTAGCGGGCTTGATCGCCGACGGGACGACCGAGGTTTCGGCCATCCATCACATCAAGCGCGGCTACGAGCGGTTTGTCGAAAAGCTGCAGGCGCTTGGCGCGCATGTCGAGCATGCTACCGTCCCCGATCCCGTCATCTACTAATATAGGTTGCCTATGTTTAATAAAAAGCCCCTCGCGGATACCACCACCCGAAGACCCTCAACTGGTGCGCAGGCCAAGATCTACAGTCGCGATAACGTGGCTCGCTATTCCGAGCGCGCTCGTCAACGTCGCCGTAGCCACACGATTCGTCACGTCGCGCTCATTGTCGTGCTTGGCGTGCTGCTGAGTGCCACTACCGCTGCCGGCCTGTGGTTTGCCACCATTATGGGCAAGCTCGGCGATTCTAATGTCATTACCGACAATCTGCGTCGGGTTCTGGTTGACACCGATGAGGCAAAGGATCCGTTCTACGTGCTGCTTCTTGGCACCGACGGCCGCCCGGGCGAGGATACGTATCGTGCCGACTCGATTATCCTGGCACGCATCGACCCCACGCAAAAGCAGGCGACACTCATTTCCGTTCCGCGCGACACCAAGGTCGAGTACAAGGGCGAGACCATGAAGATCAACGCCTGCCATACCGTTGGCGGCGCCGAGGCCATGGTCGAGGCGGTCAACGAGCTGTGCGGTGTTCAGATTTCCCACTATGCCGAGGTCAGCTTCGACGGTATGCAGGCGCTGATTGATTCGGTTGGCGGTATCGACATTAACGCAACCGATGATGTTGACGACCCCGAGCATCTGGATATTAAGATTACCGCTGGCCAGCAGCATATGGACGGTGCCACCGCCCTTACCTATGCCCGCTGCCGCTACACCTATGCCGACGGCGATTACACGCGTATGCGCCACCAGCGTCAGGTGCTTGGCGCCCTTGCCAACCAGATTCTCAATAACTTCGATGCCACGAAGATCTTTGGCCTGGTTAATTCGCTGTCCGATATGCTCGTAACCGATATGAGCGTTCAGGATATCGTGGCTACGGTCAACGCCATGCGCGGTATGGATGTCGACGGTATCTACTCGGCCAACCTGCCCTCGTACGCCGACGACAGCACCATGATCGACGGTGTGAGCTACGTCTTTGTCTATGAGGACGAGCTGAAGGAAATGATGGAGCGCGTCGATGCCGGCAAGGATCCCAAGGGTCCCAACACCATGGGTCTTTCCGACGGTTCCAGCTCTACGATTGGCGACCTGAACAACAACACGTCTGACGACTACGCAAACGGTACCGCAACCTCATCGGTCAGCTCTGACGATTCCGATGACTCAAGCGATTCGAGCGATTCGGACTACTACGAAGAGCCCACCGGCGACGGCAACGGCTACGAAGCCAACTACTAGAGTTACGCGGGTTTACCTAACCGCGTAACCGCTTGACGCTGCAAACCCGCCAGAGCGGCAATCTGCCTTTCAACTTCGGCGGCATGATCAAAAGATCAATGCCGCCTTGTTTCAAGGCACCTTGCTCGCTCTGGCGGGTTTTCGCTGTCCGCGCCAAAACATCGGCGTTGCCGGAACACTTGGCACTTGGGGACGTTCCTTTTGTGCCGGCAGTTTGGGACACTCCTTGCGTTAAGAGGCTGGCGTGCGTCAACCTGTTCTCATTGCAGCAAAAAATCGCCCCGTTCTTGCTTGAGGACGGGGCGATTCGTCTTTTGGACTTGTGCAGCCAGACTTATGCAAAGCGGGCGACGAGCTCCTGGAGCACGTCGGTCATCTTGACGAGCGAACTGACCGGGACGAACTCGTTGACGCCGTGGTAGCAATAGCCGCCGGTGGAAAGGTTGGGGCAGGGCAGACCGCGGAACGACAGCTGAGCGCCGTCGGTGCCGCCACGAATCGGCAGCACTTGGGGCTCAACGCCGCAGGCAAGATAGGCTTCCTTGGCAACATCAATAAGCTCGGGATAGTCACGAACGATCTCGGCCATATTTCGATACTGCTGCTTAATCTCGACCGTCACGCGCTCCTCACCTAGACGCTGGTTGAGCATCGAGGCGGCGGCATCAATAAGGTCGAGTTTCTGCTGGAACTTGGCGGCGTCATGGTCGCGGACGATATAGCGCGCTGTGGCGTGATCGACGGTCGCAGATACACCCTCAAGGTGATAAAAGCCCTCGTAGCCTTCCGTATACTCCGGTCGCTGCACGTAGGGGAGCAACGCGTTGAAGTCGCAGAACAGATTGCCTGCGTTGACCATACGGCCCTTAGCGTCGCCCGGGTGGATGGACTGGCCCTCAAAGCGGACGGTCGCCTCGGCGGCGTTAAAGCACTCCCACTCCAGTTCGCCGATGGGGCCGCCGTCGACCGTGTAGGCGTACTTGCAGCCAAAGGTATCGATATCCAACAGCTCGGCTCCGTGGCCGATCTCCTCGTCAGGGCAGAAGCAAATGCCGAGTGCGGGATGGGGCAGAGAAGGGTCCTGAGCGATACGCGCGACAAGCGACATGATCTCGGCGACGCCTGCCTTGTCATCCGCGCCCAGCAGCGTGGTGCCATCGCTGCAGACCAGGTCCTCACCCGCGAGGTCATTCAGGGCGGGAAGCTTGGCGGTACTCATGGCAACGGGCTTACCGTCAACCGTGCCGCAGACCAGGTCGCCGCCTTCGTAGTGTACGATGTGCGGCTTCACGCCGGCGCCCGGTGCAACTTCGGTGGTGTCGAGATGGGCGATCAGGCCCAGGGCGGGCTTGTCCTCAGCGCCCGCACTTGCGGGGATATGCGCGCAGACATAGGCGTGCTCGGTCACGTGGGCATCTTCCGCACCAAGCTCGCGCAGCTCTTCAGCCAGCACGTTGGCAAGGTCAAACTGAACGGCGCTCGAGGGTACCTGGTCGCAGTTTGCATCCTCGGACTGCGTGTTGATCTGGACGTAGCGCAAAAAGCGCTCGAGGACATCGGGGCTCGTGGTGGTGTTTTCCATAAAGACCGCTCCAATCTTGGTCGTCGTGTGCAACAAGAACTCTAGCACGGTATGCCACGGCATACCACGACGCTTGGATGGGGTAGAATCAGCCATTGAATGCAGAAGGGACGGAAGATCATGGATACGACAAATAGCTCGCGCGAACTACATCTGACGGTGGCGAACGAAGACTACTTGGAGTGCATGGTTCGCATTGAAAGCGAAGAGGGGGAAACCAACGGCGTGCGATCGGTCGACATCGCGCAGCGTCTTGGCGTCTCCAAGGCATCGGTCAATAAGGCGGTTTCGGCGCTCAAGGCATCCGAACTTGTCGAGCAATCGCACTACGGCAAGGTAGTCCTGACCGATCGCGGCCGCGAGGTTGGTACGGCTATCTGGTGCCGTCATCGCTTCATCCGCACGTTTTTGGTTCAGGAGCTCGGTGTCGAATTTGAGCGAGCCGATTCCGAGGCCTGCATGATGGAGCATGCGCTTTCCGAGGACACGATGAACCGCTGGCTCGCCTATCTCGAAAAGCAGGGAATCAGCGTCGAGGAATAGCGGGATATATATGGATACGAGTTATTACAACCGCTTTGGTGCCGAGGAACTTACGCGCCGCTTGTCGAGCGAGACCTTGTTGGCGCAGGGTCCCATGGGCAGTGTTCTGTTGAGTGAGTACGATGCCGCCGACATTCCACCGGCGTTTTGGAATCTGGCAGAGCCGCAGACCGTTTCTCGTATCCATCGCTTGTATGTCGCCGCCGGCGCGCAGGTGCTCATTACCAACACCTTTCAGGCATCGAGCTATGCCCTCAAGCACGACCAGATTGCGCCGTCCGTGGCGGAGGTCAATCGCGGGGCTGTCGACGATGCCCGCCAGGCGCACCCTCAGCTGCTGCTGGGCTCGATGGGCCCGATCGGTATTGAGTGGTTTGCCGAGGACTCTGCCGAGTATCGTGAAATCCGAGGCATTGCGCGCGAACAGGCGCACGCCTTGCTCAATGCTGGTGTTGACGGTCTGCTGATCGAGACGGTGACGTCTATCCGTAATTTGCAGCCCATGCTTGCCGGCGCCCGAGATGCCGCCGACGGCATGCCTGTTCTGGTGAGTTTTGTCGTTGACGATAAAGGCGACCTGTTGGGCGATGGCCTCAACATCGAGGCAGCCGTTTTGTACGCCGAAAAACACGGCGCAAACTCGGTTGGTGTTAATTGCTGTTCGCTTGCGGCCGCGAACGCGGCGGTGCCCAGGATGGTTGCATCGGCGACTACTCCCGTCACGGTGCGTCCCAACGTGGGCGACCCGGTCCAGACTCAGGATGGCCCCGTATGGCACGAGAACCCCGAAGCTTTCGCGCGCGCATGCATCGAATGGAGACATGCCGGTGCCGCAATGGTGGGCAGTTGCTGTGGAACCACGGCAATCACTACGGCCGCGATGGCCGAGGCGCTCGATATATAAAGGGCAAAACCGCTCCATACGGGGCGGTTTTTTTTATTGCTTGCATGTCCTCGGCAGCATTTGCCCAAATGGTGAATGCTGGTGCCGGCAGGTTGCCGAGTGCATGTTGCGGGTATACCCCATGCGTACCATGATCCAAACACTGTGAGGTGTCTGCGCGTGTGCGCGATAATTCATTTTGGAACTGACGGTTGGCGCGCTCGCGTCGATGAGGACTTCACTGCCGATAACGTTGCCCGTATCGCCGATGCCGTCGGCGAGTTGTGGCAAAAGACCAATCCGGGCAAAACGGTATATATAGGGTTCGACACCCGGCCCCTGGCGCGCGAGTTCGCTGAGCTTGCGGCGGGCGCGCTAGCAGCGCACGGGCTAGACGCCGTGCTCGCTTCGCGGCCTGTCCCGACCCCTGCCCTTACGTGGGCGGCGGCTTATGACGGTGAGGCGTGCGGCGCGCTCATGGTGACGGGGTCCCATCATCCGCAGGGTTATCTGTGCCTCAAGATTCGCATGGGTGACGGCTCGACCGCCAACCAGGATGTCATCGAAGAGCTCGAAGAGACTATGGCTCCCGAGCCAATGGGGATCGAGGGGCAATATCGCACCGCGGATATCATTCCTGACTATATGCAGGCGGTGGCATCGTTTGTCGATGCCGAAGCCATCCGCGCCGCGCACTTGCGCGTGGTTGTCGATCCCATGGGCGGCGCAGCCCAGGGCTATCTAGCCGACTTGCTGCGCGAGCTTGGCGTTGAGGTGCACGAGATTCACGCCGGGCAGGTGTCTGATCAAGAAGATATCTGCCCCGACCCCGTTGAGCCTTGGGTGGACACTTGCGAGCGCACGGTTATCGAGGACGGAGCTTGCGCTGGCCTGGTGACCGACGGCGACGCCGACCGTATCGGCGCGGTTGACGAGCGCGGCAGATATATACATCCGCATCAGATCATGGCGCTCATTTTGGGCGACTTGGTTCAATTTCGCAATTTGGAGGGGCGCGTCGTCGTCAATCTTTCATGCTCGACGCTCGTGCGTCGCATTGCCGAGGCGCTTGGCTGCCGCGTGACCGTCAAACCAGTCGGTTTCAAATATATAGCGGCGGAGATGAAGAAGGGCGGCGTCCTCATGGGCGGCGAAGAAGCCGGTGGTATCGGCATCGCCGCGCATATGCCCGAGCGTGATGGAATCCTCGCCTGTCTGATTCTGTGTGAGCTTATGGCAAAGACGGACGCGCCTTTGGGCGTTCTGGTCGACCAACTCGAGGACAGTTTTGGTAAGACGAGTTACGGTCGACGCGATTTGCGCCTTGAGGCCGAAGATGCCGAAACGTTACGAACCCTGCTGCCGGGCGTAAACCCCAAGTCGATTTGTGGCAAGGTGCCGCAAAACGTTAGTCATATGGACGGCTTGCGTCTGTCATTCGAGGATGACACGTGGCTGCTGGTCCGTCCTAGCGGGACCGAACCGGTGGTGCGCGTCTACGCCGAGGGGTTCTCGGTGGAAGAACGTGATGAGTTGCTCGATGCTGGCTGTGCTTTAGCTAGGGGGACGTATCCGCTTTAACCATGAGGCTGCCTTATATAAAGAGATGCTCGGCGAGCGGTAGGTAACGGCTGGCAAACGTTAGTCGGATCAGAAGATGTGTAGGAAATGTGTACGCCCAGATTCCCGCCCACGGGGCCCCTCCGGTCTGG
>CATYLC010000026.1 GCA_958408685.1 uncultured Collinsella sp.
GGCCCGTGGGTTATACCCTAAGAGCAAACCACCCTTTTTAAGGGTGGTTCTGATTTGCGGGGGCCGCCGGCGGATTCGGGCCGTCGACACCCGCGTCACCAATTGCGTCTAGAGCCCTCCGGTAGAGTGTCCAAGCCCTAAAGCCCAGTTGATGCTACGGGGTTTAGAGGCGGACTGAAGCAAGGGGAAGACATGTCCGCTCGGGGTGATAGACTAACGCTGTGGTAAATACAGGACAGTTTGACCGTTTTTCAACCAAGATAGGCGTCCCATGCAACTAAATGCAGCTGATATAGCGCAAAAGAGAATTGACCTCGGCCTCACCCAAAAGGAGTTCGCCGCCGCCCTTGGTATGGGCTCGTCTGGCGAACGCACCGTTCGGCGCTGGGAGTCTGGGGATACTAGTCCAACGGCGGCTGAATGCGCCTTTATCGCATCGCTCGATGCGGGGGCTCCATTTGACCAAGGGGAGCGCAGCGACGCGCCTTTTACCTTCTGCGATCTCTTCGCGGGCATCGGCGGTATACGAATGCCGTTCCAGGAGCTTGGCGGTAGGTGCGTCTTCTCTTGCGAGTGGGATAAGTTCGCCCAGAAAACCTACCGGATGAACTATGGAGAGACCCCGGCGGGCGACATCCGTCAGGTCGCATCAAACGATATACCGGACTTCGATGTCCTGCTCGCAGGCTTTCCTTGTCAGCCATTCTCCCTTGCAGGCGTTTCGAAGAAGCAATCTTTGGGGAGACCCACCGGCTTTGAGGATAAAACGCAGGGAACCCTCTTTTTCGAGGTCGCTCGCATCATACGCGACAAGCGCCCGAAGGCCTTCTTGCTTGAGAACGTTAAGAACCTTACGAGTCACGACGGCGGGAAGACCTTCAAGGTCATACGACAGACGCTTGAGGAGGACCTTGGATACCATATTTTCTGGAAAGTGCTTGATTCAAAAAACTGGACGTGCCAGCACAGGGAGCGCATCTACATCGTGGGGTTCAGGGAGGAAGTTCCCTTCTCGTGGGATGACCTTGAGGTGCCGGGACCGGGACATACGCTAGGGGAAATCCTCGAAGAGCAACCAAACGAACGCTACACCATTTCGGATAAGCTATGGGCCTATCTGCGCGCCTATCGCGAAAAGCATGAGGCGGCGGGCCACGGCTTTGGATACTCGATGGTCGGCCCAGAGGACACGACAAGGACGCTTTCCGCCCGGTACCACAAGGATGGCAGCGAGATTCTGGTCGGGCAGGAAGGAAAAAACCCTCGTAAACTCACTCCCCGCGAATGCGCGCGCCTGCAAGGATTTCCCGATGAGTTCATCATCCCGGTGTCGGATACTCAGGCATACAGGCAGTTCGGCAACTCCGTGACCGTGCCGGTCGTGCGCTCGGTCGCGAAGTTGATGATGGAGGTGTTCTAGGATGGACTATGGAGTACTTGGCGCGTATTTTGACGGTGCTGTCGCGAAAACCCTCGCGGGCGTTGACATCATGGGGGCCAATAAAAGCCACCAGCACGAATTCAACGGCGTGGGGCCTTTGCGCGCGCTTTTCGGAGACGATGACATAAAGGGGATGCGAACTACCTTCGCATATCTCGATGATGGTGCAGACCCTATATTCGACCATGGTTATACCACTTGGTACGACGCCCGCAGGAAGCATCCAACTAGAACTGAGTATAGGCTCTACTACAACGATAATGCTGCCATGGGCATGGCCCGTCCGGGCGACCTCATGGTTTTGGCCCTACACGAAGCCAAGGAGGTCGTAATCCTATTTGCCCGAGCGGGGAGTACGGCGGAATCTCAAGTTCGCTGGCTCTTCGCGCTCGACGGGGTTGGCGAGAAGGGTTTTACGCCCTCTGCTCGGGAGGATACGCGCATCACGTCGATCGCCGCAAGGATTTTGGAGTCCATCGGCATCGAAGTTAGCATGCCGATCGCAGCGGAGAACTTCCTCGACGGTATGATCGAGAAATTCGGCGAGTCCTTCCCCAAAGGGGCAGACTTCTCAGCCTACTCAGCTTCCACCCTTGGAAAGCTCGATTGGACGGGCGACCCGGATGGCTGCTTGGTCGCTTGTTACGAACGCGAAGAGATGCTGTTCCGCGTCTTCGAGCGGCATCTCTTGGAGCGCGACCTCGCGCCATACCTTGGCTCGGCGCTTGATGTTGATGGCGTGCTGCGCACCACTATGTCGGCCTTCCAGCGCCGCAAGTCCCGTGCGGGGACGGCGTTCGAGAATCAACTCTCGATGCTATTCGATGCTAGGGGCATACGCTACTCGGCGCAGAAATACACCGAGGGCAAATCAAAGCCGGATTTCATCTTTCCCTCTATTGACGATTACCACGACCCCAAGTTCCCTGTCGCTCGACTGACGATGCTCGGTGCCAAGACAACCATCAAGGAGCGTTGGCGTCAGGTGCTTGATGAGGCTGACAGAATCGAGGACAAGCATCTTGTAACACTTGAGCCCGCCGTAAGTGAGGATTACACACGAGCTATGGCTAAGGACAGGCTCAGCCTCGTTGTGCCCTCATCGCTGTTCGAAACCTACACGCCCGCGCAAAGGGAATGGCTCATGAGCGTCAACGACTTCTGCAGGCTGGTAGAAGCCCGACAGCACGAGTAGAACCACGAGACGTTTTTTAGAAATGAGGCCGGAGACCAGTTGAGTCTCCGGTCTTCTTTTTTCACTCGCAACAGATTCGTCGATCACGAGGTGGGATTTGTATTTGGACTGCGCAAACTCTTGGGCAAGGGTGCTTTTTCCAACGCGGCGGGCCCCCTCGAGCATGATGGCTCGGGATCCATTGCTCGCTTTCCAATCGAGGAGTTTATTGTAGGCCGTACGTCTGAATACTGACATGATTGCCCAATCTAGCTGCTGTATACACGAAATGGGAAGTGTGGTTACCTGATTCAATACACGAAATGGGAAGTATATACAGGCCCTTTTCTACACGAAATGGGAAGTGCGGGTACCGCTGGAGCTTGTTGGGATAGATGGAGCGCATGTGTTGCGTCGCTCAGGTATGCTCATATGTGCCTAGAGTTTCACATGCCGAGAAAGGTTGATGGCTGCCATATCCACATACCAAAACACGGAGCGCTCAGCGCCGTCGACACCCGCGTCACCAATTTCCCCGCGGGGGGGAGTTTTCGAATCCGCCCGGGGGCACCAGGGAATATGACGGCGTCGCGTGAGCGGCGCCGTTTTTGGTTAGTGGGGGCCGACGGCAGATTCGGGCCGTCGACGCTCGCGTCACCAATCGCGTCATTCGAATCGGCGCTGGGAATTCAGTGCTTTTCCTCATGCAAGTATCTTCCATCTTGCGTCGCCGTCAGCCGTGAGCGGTCGATTTTTACCGATAAACGGCAAATTAATTCAGAAAAAATCAGGTAATTTCAAGAATGGTCAAACTTGATTAACAGCAAAACCACAAGGTAGATGGCTTTATACGGTGAAAAACTCTGACACAATGAGAAAAAGAGTGAAAAATACTGATTGAAAATGAACTTATGTGGCAGTAATCTACATGTCACAGGGTAAGCCCCGGCGCGCAGGCGGCGGCCCTTATCGAATTACGGATATAGATCAGGTGCTCGAACGGGCAGAAACGATCAAGGACGAAGGTAAAGGACGTAGAAGCATGAAGCTTGCAACTCGTATCAACTCCTATTTTCGCGATGGCGACAAGAATCTTGATCGCGTGTTCGCGGAGTTCCAGAGCGTGGGCCTCACGCACGTCGACCTCAACTACCCCGAGCACTGCACAGGTGTCACGGCTGAGGACATGGCCGCCAAGCTCGCAGCTCACGACCTGCAGCTGAACGGCTGCGCGCTGCGCTTCCGCAACGCCTTCCTCAACGGTGACCTGGGCAATGCCGATGATGCCCTTGCCGCGGAAGCCCTTGAGCTCTGCTACGAGGCGTGCGACTACTGCCGCACTGCCGGTGGCAACACGGTGACCATCTGGCTCGGCCACGACGGCTTTGACTACAGCTTCCAGATCGCCTACGCTCGCGTCTTCGACCAGCTCGTAGCCGCATTCCAGAAGGTTTGCGACTACGCGCCCGACCTCAAGATCTCGATTGAGTACAAACCCTACGAGGAGCGCGCGTACGCGTTCATCGACTCCATGGGTATGACCGGCATGATTCTCAACGCTGCAGACCGCCCGAACCTGGGCGTCACGCTGGATTACTGCCACATGCTCATGAAGCACGAGAACCCTGCCATGGCCGCCGACCTGTTCGGCCGCGAGGGCAAGCTCTACGGCATTCACCTAAACGACGGCAACGGTCGCTTCGACGATGGCCTTATGATTGGTACGTCCACGCCGGTGAAGACCCTCGAGTTCCTCTACTACGTGAAGAAGCACGGTTACGACAGCGCAATCTACTTCGACACGTTCCCGGTCATCGAGCCCGCTGCCGGCGAGGCTGCACAGAACGACCAGATGATCCATCTGCTCAACGACGCCATCGAGGCCGTAAGCATGGAGAAGATCCAATCCGTTATCGATGCAAACGACGCGATTAAGGCAGCCGAGCTTGTCCGCGAGCTCTTCTGCGCAATGGGGAGGTAACCAATGAAACGCGACTGGAACGCGATGGCTCAGGGGATTCTGGACGCCGTCGGTGGTCCCGAGAACATCTCGGGCATGACGCACTGCGCGACGCGCCTGCGCCTCAATCTCAAAGACGACGCGGCTTGCGACGACGCTGCGGTCAAGGAAGTCGAAGGCGTTGTGAACAGGCTGAACAAGGCCGGTCAGTACCAGGTTCTCATCGGCACTGAGGTCCCGAAGCTGTACGAGAAGTTTGAGCCGCTGGTCAAGGGTTCGGGCGTGGAAATCTCCGCTGCTACCAAGGACGAGGGCGAGAGCATCGTCAGCCAAGTCTTCTCCGCGATCTCCGGCATCTTTGCCCCGCTGCTGCCCGCCATGGCCGGCTCCGGTATCCTGCGCGGCTTCGTTATCCTGGCCGCCCAGCTCGGCATCATCGCTGAGGGCACGGGTACCTACACCATCCTGTACACCCTGGCCATGAGCGTGTTCTACTTCCTGCCCGTGCTGCTCGGCTTCTCCGCCGGCAAGCGCTTCGGCGCGAGCCCGTACCTGTCGGCGCTGCTCGGCGCGTGCCTGCTCTACCCGGACTTCATCGCCCTCATGGGCGACGCGGGCAACGGCGCCATGACGGACTTCTTCGGCATCCCCGTGGTTCTCATGAACTACAACTCCACGGTTATCCCTGCCATCTTGTCTGTCTGGGTCTACTCGTACCTGTACAAGTGGCTCGATGAGCACGTTTCCGAGATGCTCAAGCTCGTCGTGCTGCCCGCCATCTCCCTGATCGTTATGGTTCCGCTCACCATGCTCGTCATCGGTCCCCTGGGCGTCTACGCTGGTGAGGCCATCGCCTTCGTGGTCAACTGGCTGATCGAGCGCAGCTCCGTGTTCGCCGGCGTGCTGGTTGGCGGCGGCTGGTCCGTGCTGGTGTCCATGGGCATCCACTGGGCCGTGAACCCCATCATGATCAACAACATCGCTCAGAACGGCTTCGACTACATCTGCCCCTTCACCTTCGCCTGCAACTTCGCCGTTATCGGCTGCGCCTTCGGCGTGTTCCTCAAGGCCCGCGACCAGAAGCTCAAGAGCTTCGCGATGACCGGTGTCGTATCGATCGCCCTGTCCGCCATCATCGAGCCCACGCTGTTCGGTATGCTCGTGAAGAACAAGAAGGTCTGGCTTGCGCAGATCATCGGCGGTGCCGTCGGCGGCGCGTTCCTCGGTATCATGAAGGTCGTCACCACTGCGTTCACCTTCGGTTCCGTCACTACGTTCCCGGCTTTCGTGAGTTCCGACCCCATGAACTTCGCTTGGGCTATGGTCGGCATGCTCATTTCCGCCGTCGTGGCCGGTGTTCTTGCCTTCGCCTTCACCGGCAAGGAGGATCAGCTCGCCTAAGAGCCCCGGATGCGCCGCCTCTCCTAGGGTCGTTCTCTTCGCTTGAAGAGCGTCGCGCTTACGCGAGGTGTGTCAACCTCGTTCAAATTGTGAACGAGAGGGTAGGTCAATCGATTAAGCGGTCGTCATCGCAACAGGTGGCGGCCGCTATTCTGCTTGTGCGTTACACTTTTCGAAAAGAAATGAACGAGCGTGAAGCAGAGTGGTTTGGAGAGGTTCCCAATATGATTCCGTATGAGCGCCAGGAGCGAATTGTAGAGTGCCTGCAGAAGTCGGGCCTCGCGAGGATTTCCGAGCTGCAGGAGGAGCTGCCGGGCGTCTCTATTTCGACGCTACGTCGCGACCTCAAGGAGCTGGAGGCGCTTGGCAAGGTTGAGCATCTTTCGGGCGGCGCGGTGAGGCTCCTCTCGGCTGTCCACGAGGTGAGTATCTCGACGCGTTCGGGCCTACACGGGAGTGAGAAGGAACAGATTGCCCAAGTCGCCTTGCGTTTTGTTGAGGACGGGGACACGCTCTACTTGGACTCGGGTTCCACCTGCACGGCGCTGCTGCGTCTGCTGCTCGACCGCGACGTGACAATTTACACGACGGATGCCTCGGCGTGCCTGATTAAGAGCGAGACGCGCGCCCAGCTCATCGTGGTGGGTGGCGAGTTCAACTATGTGAACTCCTCGTTCTGCGGTTCTATGACCGAATCGATCCTGCGCGATCTGTACTTCGATAAGGCGTTTATCGGGACCAACGCGATTGACGAGGACCGCGGCGTCATGACGCCCTCCTACGTTGAGGCGGCGAAGAAGCGCATCGTGCGCGAGAATTCGAATAAGGCGTACGTGCTGTGCGACAGCTCGAAGTTCCATCAGTTCTCGAATGTTCGCGCGTTTGGGTTCGATGGTGTGTCGATTATCGCGGAGTCCTATGACGAGAAGATCGCCCAGTGCGCGCGCCTGATCACGCCTGGAGCGTAGGGGGTCCGGGCTCAGGTCTGCGGATTGCGGCCCCTGGCTGCTGCTGTCCGCGTAGCGGGATTTCTTCCTAGGGAATACGACAGCGTTTCGTGGTGCGGGCTCCTGCATGATACCAGCTAGATAGGCAAATATGGCAACGTTGTGAATCTGGAAAAGCCTGCAGGTTAACAACGTGGTTAAACGATTAATCAGCCAGACTGTAGATAAAGGTTAAACGATTAATTACCACCGAGTAGATAATCACCGAGCAGATAAGGAGTTCACTATGCTGCTCTGCCCCAGTCTCATGTGCGCCGACTACGGCAATCTGCGTGCGACCGTCGAGGATCTCGACGCCGCCGGCATCGACATCTTCCATTGCGACGTGATGGACGGCAGTTTCGTTCCCAATTTCGCCATGGGTCTCGAAGACATCAAGGCCGTGCGAGCTGCCACCAACAAGCTCGTCGACGTGCACCTTATGGTCGAGAATCCTGCCAGCAAGGTTGAACTTTTCGCCTCCGCCGGCGCGGACATCATCTATATCCATCCGGAGTCCGAGCGTTACGTGGTCAAGACACTCGCCGCGATTAAGTCCCTCGGCAAGAGCGCCGGTATCGCCGTGAACCCCGACACCTCTATCTCCGAGATCGAGGAGATGTTGAACCTCTGCGATTACGTGATGGTCATGACGGTGAATCCGGGTTTTGCCGGTCAGAGCTTTATCGAGTTCACGAACGACAAGGTGCGTCGCCTTGCCGCGCTGAAGGAGCGCTTTGGCTTCAAGCTCATGATCGACGGCGCCTGCTCGCCCGAGCGCGTGCGCGACCTGTCCGCCATTGGCGCGGACGGATTTATCCTGGGCACCAGTGCGCTGTTTGGCAAGGACGCTGGTTACGAGGAGTGTCTGCGCCGTTTGCGCGCCGGCGAGGTGTATTAGAAGCGGAACGGCGAATTAGGACGGATTGAGCGCGCGGCATGCGCGAATGGTTCTTATGGAAAGGGGTCTCTTTTGAAGATCGGTATTGGAAACGACCACGTCGCAGTCGAGTACAAGGAAGCCATCACGGCGTATATCCAGGAGAAGTACGGCTACGAAGTCGTGAACTTCGGTACGGACAGCACCGAGCGCTTTGACTATCCCATCGCGGGTGAGGCCGTGGCGGACGCTGTCATGTCCGGCGAGGTTGATCGCGGTATCGTTATCTGCGGTACGGGTGTGGGCATCTCGCTTGCCGCCAACAAGGTGCGCGGTATCCGTTGCTGCACCTGCTCTGAGCCGTATTCCGCTCGCCTGTCGCGCGAGCACAACAACACCAACATGCTCGCATTTGGTGCTCGTGTGGTAGGCATCGAGCTGGCCAAAATGATTGTCGACGCCTGGCTCACCGGCGAGTTCGAGGGCGGCCGTCACCAGCGACGCATCGATATGATTCGCCAGATCGAGGCTCGTCAGCTCGTACGTGCGGAGGAAGCACGCGGCTGGTAGCGGAAAAGCCCGTCACCCGTGTGGCGGGCTTTTTGCATGTCGCGCGTGGGATAGAGCACATGCGAGAGAAAAACGCGGCTATTCGCTGCCCGCTGTCTAGCTGCTCGCGCGTTGCACGAGCTTAACGGGGACAAGCGTCTCCATCTCGGGCTCTTCGCCGCGCAGCAGGGCGAGCAGGGCCTGACATCCCTCGTGCGCGAGGCGCTCGGGGAAGCGGCGGATGGTGCTGATTTGCGGCGTCGGAAGCTGCGCGTAAACGGAATCGTCGAAGCCGATGAGACGGACGTCTTCGGGTACGCGCTTGCCGGCGGCAACGAGCGCACGCAGCGCGCCCACGGCTGCGTGGTCGCTATGGGCGAAGACGCCGTCGACGGGGTAGCCCGTGGAGAGGAAGTCGGTCACGAGCTCTTCCGACTCGATGATGCTCGGCTGCTTACCCGAGACAAACAGCTGGTAGTCGCGGCGTAGCGGCATTCCGTGCGCGGCGAGCGCCCGCTCGTAGCCCATCTGGCGCTCGTTGCCGGGGTAGTTGGCGGTAAAACTCGAGATGCTCAGGATGTCCTTGCAGCCGCGCTCGATGAGGTGCTCGGTCGCCATGTAGCCACCGCCGATGTTGTCGGAGCCCACGTGTGGGAAACCGAGGTCGTTTTCGGGCGCACGGTCGATGCAGACCACGGGGATTCCGTGGGGGACGAACTCGCCGTCGAGCCTGCGCAGGCCGGAGATACAGATGATACCGTCGGCCTGCTTGCTTGCCAGCGTGCGGAAGTAGTCACGCTCGCGGGCGGGGTCATTGGCGCTGTTGCAAACAAAGACCGAGTAGTCCTCGGTTGCCAGCTCGCGCTCCACATGCAGGGCGATCTTGGAAAAGAAGTCGTTGGAGATGTCCGGCACGATCATGCCGATGGTCCGGGACTGGGCCATACGGAGGCTCTTCGCCGCCATGTTCGTGACGTAGCCGTATTCCTTTAGGGCGGCTTCCACGCGTTTGCGGGTGTCTTCGGAAAAACGGCCGCTGCCGTTGATGACGTGGGAGACCGTGGCGACGGATACGCCGGCCGCGACGGCAATCTGGCGCATGGATGGGCGCTTGCCTGGTGTGGGCATGGGGCCTCCTGCTGCTTTCGGGTGGTTAACAGATTAACCGAGATTGTAGCGCATGCGCGATGCCGTAATGGGTCGCTTCGAAGTCGTTTTGTCGCGCTCGGTCTGCACCTTGGATAAGAAGGAGTTCGTCGAGCACTCCGATCCGGAGCGCACGCGCGCCAACATCCCGCTGTTCCAGCAGGGCATCATGATACAGCAGCTCAACTCCGAGAAGCTCGTGGTCGAGACCATGGTGAAGTTCTGCGGCTAGTAATTACTGCATTACATATTCTGTTGTCACCTGGGAGGCTTGTTTTTGCGGGCCTCTTTGTGTTGCTATGGAGCCCTGGCCTGTCGATAAACAAAGCGCCCGCTTGCCGGGGAGCAAGCGGGCGCTTCTGAGCGAATATGTTTGCGGCCATAGCCGCTGCAGGTGATGGGTTGTCGACTAGTTAGTCGTCGTGCCGGAATCGTCACCCGAGGTGGAGCCAGAAAGTGCGACCGTCAGCGTGATCGTGCTGTCGGTGGACTGCTTGCCGGTGGGGGAGACGCCCGTAACGGTGGCATCCTCGTTACCGCTCACGGGATTGCCGTTCTGGTCACAGAAGCCAATGTTATAGAAACCGGCGTTGTTGAGCGCGGTAACGGCAGCGGAAATGCTCTTGCCGTACAGGTTGCCCGGGACGGTGGCCTTGCCGGACTTCTTGGCAATGACGACGGTAATCGTGGCGCCGGGCTTCTGCTTACCGCTGGGGTTCCAGCTGATCACGGTGCCCTCGGTAACCGAGTCGTTCTCCTGGTAGCTCACGTCGACGCCAAAGCCTGCCATATCGAGGGCGTTGCGCGCCTGGGCCTCGGTCATGTCGGTCAGGTCGGGGACGGACGTGGTATCCGGGCCGCTCGAGACCTTGTACGAGATGGTCGTGCCCTTCGCGACTTCCTTACCGGCTCCGGTGCCCTGCTCAAAGACCTGGCCCTCATCGGCCTCGTTGGCCTCCTCGGAGGCGTTGCCCTTCAGGCCAACGCTTGCCAGCGCGGCTTCTGCCTGGTCCTTGGTCAGGCCGACAAGCTGGGGAACCTCAACCTTCTCGGAGGGCTTGGGGCCCTTGGAGATTACCAGGTTCACCTTGGTGCCCTTGGCCTTCTTGGTGTTGCCGTTGGGCGTCTGCTCGGCGACCTTGCCCTCGTCGACATCGTCGTTGTAGCTTTGGTCGATGGTGCCGACCTCGAGGCCGGCTTCCTTGATCAGCTCGACGGCAGTCTGCTGGTCCTTGCCCAGCACATCGGGCACGGTGACCTGCTCGCCGCCAAAGAGTCCTGTGGCAAAGGCCACCACGATGCCGATGACGGCAACCGCTGCCACCACGGCGGCGATGATCTTGTTCTTGTTGGATTTGGGCTCTTCGACCTCGTAGGAGCCAGTGGAGCCCGAAACCGAGCTACGGGCGGTATTCTGGCCGCTCACGCCCGAGACGGGACGCACCATGGCGCGCGTCTGATCGGAAAGCTCGCGAGTCTTGGTGGCGCCCAGTTCACCGGGGGCACCGATGATGCGCGTGGGCTCCGAGACGTTGACGGCACGGCCCGACAGGTAGCTGTTGAGCACCTGACGCAGCTCGTCGGCGGTCTGGAAGCGGTTTGCGGGGTCCTTCTCCATGCACTTGAGGATGATGCGCTCAAGGTCGGCGTCGACACCGGAGTTGATCTGGCTCGGCGGAATAGGCAGCTCGTTGACCTGCTTGAGTGCGACCGAGATAGCGTCGTCACCGTCAAAGGGAACGCGGCCGGTGGCGCACTCGTACATCACGACGCCCAGCGAGTAGATATCCGAGGTGGGGCCGAGGTCCTGACCGCGGGTCTGCTCGGGGCTGACGTAGTGGGCGGTTCCCAGCACGTTGTTGTCTTGCGTGAGGTGGCTGTTCTTGGCGCGCGCGATGCCGAAGTCCATCACCTTGATGTTGCCGTCGGGCAACACCATGATGTTCTGCGGCTTAATGTCGCGGTGGATGATCTCGTGCTTGTGGGCGACCGAAAGCGCGGAGCTGATCTGCGAGCCGATCTGGGCGACCTTCTTGGGGTCGAGGGCGCCGTGGCTCTTGATGCCGCTCTTAAGGTCGGTACCGCGCAGGTACTCCATGACGATGTAATAGGTGTCGCCGTCCTTGCCCCAATCGTAGACGCCCACGATATAAGGGGAGGAGAGACCGGCTGCTGCCTGGGCCTCCTGCTTAAAGCGTGCGGCGAAGGTTGCGTCGCCAGCATACTGCGGCAGCATGATCTTGACGGCTACCGTGCGGTCGAGGACCTGGTCCTGTGCACGGTAGACGGTCGCCATGCCGCCTGTTCCCACCTTATCCTTGAGGAGGTATCTTCCCCCGAGGACCCTCTGTTCCATTCCTGCTCCTAACATAACTATTCGCTCAACTATGTGTGTAGTACCTACGATGTGGCCGCTGGGGCCGTGTGGCGCGTTGCCGCTAACTCTTCGGTCGCGGCGCGCCTCGGGTGTCCGATTCAATCATGGGCATCACGCTCCCTGTGCGGCAAGCGCCGCAGTCAGGACGATACCGGCGATCTTGGCGGCCTTGACGTCATGCTTGTCGTAATCCTCCAAGGCCACCGAGATGGCGACCGTGGGTGAATCGTAAGGTGCAAAGCCAACGAACATCGAGTTGACGTTGGTGCCGCCGGTCTCGGCCGAGCCGGTCTTGCCGGCGACCTTGACGCCGGGGATTTGGGCATCGGTGCCGCTGCCGGACTGGACGACGGCAAGCATGGCCTGCTTGACCTGGTCGGCCGTGGCGGAGCTGACGGCCTGCCCCAGCGAGCGGGACTGCGTGGTCTTGACCACGGTTCCGTCCGGGGCAAGTACCTGGGCTACAAAGTACGGGTCCATGACCACGCCGCTGTTAGCGATGGCGGCGGCAATCACGGCGTTTTGCATGACGGTGGTCTGCGGGCCGGGCGTATGGTCCATGCCGACAGGCTGGCCGGCGCCGGCCCAGGCAGTCTCCCATTCGGTCATGAGCGACGGGTCGGCCATGATGGAGGCCGCGGAGGTCAGGTCCTGGCCGAGCTTTTGGCCGTAGCCAAAGGCGTTGGCAAACTGCACGAGCGTGTTTGCGCCAACTTCGTTTGCCACCTGGCCAAAGACGACGTTGGAGGACACGGCAAAGGCCTGCTGCAGGCTGATGGTGCCGTAGCTCTCGTTGGCATAGTTGGTGACCGGTGCGTTGCCGATGTCCATGGAGCCGGGCGCCTGGTAGGTGCTGGTAAGGCTGGCGGTACCGGTCTCGAGTGCCGCGGAAAGCGTAACGACCTTAAACGTTGAGCCCGGCGTGTACAGCGCGTCCATGGCGCGATTGTACATGGAGCCGTCCTCGCCGCCGCCCGTCTGCAGCAGGGCATCGATGTTGGTGTTGTCGTAGGTGGGCGAGCTGGCACATGCGAGCACCGCGCCGGTACGCGGGTCGATGACCACTACAGCGCCCTTAAAGCCCTTGAGTGCCTGCTCGGCCGCCGTCTGGATGCGCGAGTCGATGGTGAGCTTGGCGGTGTTGCCCGGCTGGGTCTGGCCCGCGAGCGACGCGATGGCGTTGTTCCAGCTGGAGTAGTCCTTAGAACCGGTGAGCGTGTCGTTCATGACGCTCTCGATGGCGGTGGTGCCATACTGCTGGCTCACGTAGCCAACCACGTGCGCTGCCAGGTTACCGTTGGGGTAGGAGCGTACGTAGGTGCCGTCCTCCTGCTGCAGCGACTCGGCCAGCGTCACGCCGTCGGACGTGATGATGGAGCCGCGCTGGATGTACTTGGAGCGGGCGATGGTGTGGTTGTTGGTCGGCATGTCCTGATAGTCCTTGGCCTTAATGACCTGGACATAGGTGAGGTTGCCGATAAGGATGGCGAACAGCGCCGTAAAGGCGAGCACCGCGCGGGTTAGACGGTTGGCGAGCGCCACGCGGCCGAGCACACCGGATTCAGGCGTGTCGAGCAGGCGACGGCGCATGCGCGAGCCGACGGAATGGCTGCCGCTGCCGTAGGAAGACGAGGTGGCAAAGCGCGTGCCCGTCGGGGCGGCGGCAGATGCGACCTGATCATCGGTGATGGCGGCCATGGTGCCGGTGCCGGTAAGCTCGGCCTCGCGTCCGGTAGCCTCGTCACCGGCGCGCAGCAGGAGCGCGACGATGATAAAGCTCGCCAGCAGCGAGGAGCCACCCTGACTCATAAAGGGCAGGGTGACGCCGGTCAGCGGAATCAGGCGGGTTACGCCGCCAACGATCAAGAAGGCCTGGAAGCTGATGGCGGCCGTAAGGCCCGTGGCGCTAAAGGCAGCGAGGTCGGATTTAGCGCGGGCAGCCGTGGTGAGGCCACGCACGGCAAAGAGCATAAACAGGATGAGCACGGCGCCGCCGCCCAAAAGGCCCATCTCCTCGCCGATAGCCGAGAAGATAAAGTCGGACTCGACGACAGGGATGTTGTTGGCCATGCCATTGCCGATGCCAACACCGACCAGACCGCCATCGGCAAGCGAGAAGAGCGACTGGACGATCTGGTAGCCCTGGCCCTGGGCGTCCTTAAACGGATCGACCCAAACCTGGAAACGCACCTGAACGTGCGATAGGAACTTGTAGGCGCCCACGGCTCCGACAGCTAAGAGCGCAAGGCCGATAACGACATACGAAAAGCGCCCCGTGGCAACGTAGAGCATCAGCAAGAAGATGGTGTAGAACAGCACGGCCGAACCCAGGTCGCGTTCGAAGACGACTACGAGCAGGCACACACCCCACACGGCAAACAGCGGCAGCAGCAGTCGCAGACGAGGGATCTTAAAGCCCAGGATCTTGCGGTTGGAGATGGAGAGCAGCTCGCGGTTCTCGGCTAGGTAGCCGGCCAGGAACAGGACGATAAAGACCTTGGCGAACTCGCCGGGCTGGATGGTAAAGCCCGCGATGCGAATCCACAGCTTGGAGCCCGAGATCGTGGTGCCGATAAAGATAGGCAGCATCAGCAGAATGATGCCGATAATGCCAAAGGTGTACTTGTAGCGCATGACCACGTCGAGGTTTTTGACCAGTGCAAGCGTTCCCACCATCAGGGCCACCGAGACAAACAGGATGATGAGCTGTGAGATGGCGAGAGCGGGGGCGAGACGCGTCACGAACGTGATGCCGATGCCCGAAAGTATAAATACGATGGGCAGGATGGCGGGGTCGGCACCGGGCGCCAAGATGCGCACGGCAATGTGGGCCGCGGCAAAGGCGGCAAAGAGGCCGATCGGTACGGCGAGCGTCTCAAAGGAGATGGCAGCGCCCGCGGTGAGGACGTACATCGCATACAGCAGGATGACGGGGAACGCCGAGGCGATGAGCAAGAGCAGCTCGGTGTTGCGGCGACTCATAAGCGGCACTCCCTTTCTAATTCTTATCGGAGGCTTCGGCCTCGGCGGACTGTTCGGCGGTTTTCTCGGAATCTGATTCGGAGGTCGATCCCTGATTGGTGTTGTCGCGAATCGTTTGCGCGTCGATCACCTGGCGGGTCTGCTCCTCGTCGATCTGGTGGCGGTACTTGGATATCGTGTCCTGAGCATCGTCGACACTTGTTTGCGGAATGCCCGCCTTGAGGCGGTTTTGCGTGTCTTCGGGCAGGTCGGACAGCTTGATGCTGGTTTCGCTTTCGAGCCAGTGGAGCTTGAGTCCGAGTGGCTTGCCGGGCAGGCCGCGCCAGACGGCGACATTGCCCTGGTAGGTACCCAGGTAGTACGAGCCGGTGACACCCGTGTAGGCCCAGATGCCAGCTGCCAGCACAAAGACGAGGGCCAGGATGGCGGCGATAGTAACGTTGCGGCGACGCACGCGTTGCGCCTCGCGCATGACGCCATCGTCAACCAGGTCAACGACTACTACGGTCACGTTGTCGTGGCCGCCGGCGGCAAGCGCCGCGTCCACTAGGTTGTCGACGCAGATTTGCGCGGTTGAGGACTGCGTGGCGATGTTCTCGATATCGCTATCGGGAATCATGCTCGAAAGGCCGTCAGAGCACAGGATCAGACGGTCGCCTTCCTCGATATGCAGAGTGAAGTGGTCGGCATACATGGCGGGGTCCGAGCCCAGCGCACGGGTGATGACCGAACGGTTGGGGTGGACGCGAGCCTCGTCTGCCGTAATCTCGCCGGCGTCCACGAGTTCTTCAACATAGGAGTGGTCGCGGGTCACGCGGATGAGCGTGCCCTCGTGGAGCAGGTAGGCGCGCGAGTCGCCCACGTGGGCGATGGCGAGCGTGTCGTTTTCGATATAGGCGCAAGTGGCTGTGCAGCCCATGCCAGGCTTGCCCAGGCCGTTCAGGGCCGCCTCGATTACGGCGGCGTTGGCTGCCTCGACGGCTGCGGCCAGGCGTGCTGCGTCGGCGGACTGTGGGGCCGTCTTGGCTATAGTCTCGACAGCGATAGAAGAGGCTACCTCGCCGGCGGCGTGACCACCCATGCCGTCGCATACGCAAAAGAGCGGCGACTGCACCAGGTAGGAATCCTCATTGTGCGGGCGCACGCAGCCAACGTCGGAGCGGGCGCCCCACATGAGTTGCGTGGTGGTGCCGGCATCATAGGTCGAGTCGGTCTCGATGCGTTCCTCGGTCAGGGGCTCAAAGCTCATGGTCGAGCCGGGGTCTTTGAGCTTGGTCTCAACGGCGGCAACGTCGATTTCGGCTGTGTCACCGGGAGAGACGGTGTCGGTCTCGGCGTTTGATTCGGAATCGCCGGTGTCCGGGGAGTCGGGCTCCTCGGACACGCGGACGGTCGACTCGTCATCTTGCGGGCTGACGTCTATAGGCTCGGGCGCCGGCGTAGACGCGGGCGCAACCTCGGATGCCGGGGCCATGGGAAACGCCGGCGCGGCGGGCTCGGGTGCCACAAACACCGCAGCGCTCTCGTTGATTGCCGCGGCGACGGGCTCTGCAAAGTGAGCCGGCGCCGGGGTTGCTTCGGGCGCTGTGGGCTGTTCCGCAGCATGTGCGCCGATGGGCGCCGCTACGGCATCCTCTTCGTCCTCGTTATCGGCGAGATCCGAAATATCATGCGTTACATGCGAAAGAGGCAGGGAGAACACGGTGTCCTCGGGCTCCACGGGTGCGGAGCCCGCCGGAGCGGCGTGGGCCGGCGCAGCTGTGGCGGCGGCCGGTGCCTCGGTCATAGTTGCGGACTTGTTCTCCTCGTCGATCATCGACGGTTCACCTTCATGACCACGTCGCCAATCTGGACTTCGTCGCCCTCACGCAGCGTCGCGGGCTCCACGAGCTGGCGGCCGTTGACGAGCGTGCCGTTAAGCGAGTTGAGGTCCTCGATGATGAGCGCCGGGCCCTGCAGCGAAAAGCGCGCATGCGAGGCCGAGACGAACGGTTCATTGATGCAGATGTCCGAAGATGGCGAGCGACCGACGATGACGGGGCCGAGCATGTCTACGTGGATGCCGCGGATACCGCGCGGACCCTTGTCCACATCAATCGTCCAGATAGCCGAGTCGCGGCGCTGCCCGCGCACAAGTCCCACGCCGGCCTTCATGACGGCGAACAGGAAGATATAGAGCAAGGCGACCAGGACGATGCGGCCTGCAAAAAGGACGATATCGATGTTCATAAGCGACTATCCCCTAAATTCAAAGGTACTCAGGCCAAACGTCAGCAGATCGCCGTTGCGCAGCGGGCAGCGCGTAATGCGGCGGTTGTTGACGAGCGTGCCGTTGGTGGAATTGAGGTCCTCGATCGACCAATCCGAGCCCGTAAAGGTGAGCTGGGCGTGGCGGCGCGACACGTTGGGGTCGCGCAGGGCAATGTCGGAAACTGAGCGCTCGCGACCGATGGTCACCTGTGCGGAGGTGATGCTATGGCTCTCGCCGCTCACGACGTCGACGAGCTGGGCGAGCGGGCGCTGCGGGGCGCGAGTGCTCGCCATGTTGGAGGCGATGCCGGCTGCAGCGCCTAGGCCCACGGCAGCACCGGTCGCGGCGGCTCCGCCCATGCCGGCAAGCGCGTCGCGCGAGACGGTCTGCGGCACCGGGATGGGTGCTGCGGCGGGGTCGGGGACGCTAGGCGCGAAGGGGTCTGCCACGGCAAGCGGGTCGGGAGCGGCGGCGCGAGGCGTCGGCTGCTGCTGGGGCATGGCGGCGGGGCGCTGCTGCTGCGGGGCAGCAAACTGCTGCTGGCCGGCGCGCGGGGCGCTGACGGCACGGCTTGCCGCGGAGTTGTTCTGGCCCAGGCCGTTTTGATAGGCGCGCTCTTCTTCGTACAGGCGGCCGAGCGTGGGGGCATCGACGTTCTCGGCAAAGACCGAGAACTTGCCGGCGCGCAGTTGCGGATCGATCATAAAGCGCACGAGGGGCTCGCCGACAAACACATAGCGGCGCTTTTCGGCCTGTGCCTTCACAAACTCGCGGACCTCGCGCGAAAGCTCGGGGTAGAACGGGGCGAGCATGGGATCGTCGTCGGCGGCGATCAGGATGGTATAGAGTGCCGGCGCCGTGTTGACGCCGTTGATCACCAGAGTCTGATCCTCCATGTCGCGAGCGGCCTGCTTGGCAAGCTTCTTAAAGGAGAACGGGGCACGGGTGGCACCGAAGATGCCGGCCACGTGGTCCTCGAAGATGTTCAGGAAGTTCACGAAAGATCACTCTCCGTATAGGTTCTTTGGTATCCGAGCAAATATAGGCATATCCCAACGATTATAGAGGATAGGGTTCCCGCAACCGCCGCCTTGGCGACGACCGCGGCTGCAAGGCTGGCAATTTCCATATGGTGTGCAAGACAGGACGCCGCTGCGCAGCCGATGCCGGTGACAGCGATGGCGGCGATTGCGGCAAGGTTTGAGCCCTGGTCGGCACGCTTGGCATGGGCATTGAGCAGCGCAGATGACGCCGCGGCAGTTGCCGCGGCCAGCCCAAAGGCAGCCCAAAGGAGCGGGTCTCCCAGCGCTGCGGCAACGTTACCGAGCCCCAGCACGCCTCCGGCTGAAAGCGCGACTGTCGCTAGGCGGGCAAAAAGCGCGCCCATGCCCGTTGCCGCGGCGGCGCTTGCCGGGCCGAGCCAAAATGACGCGACGCCGGCGGCGACCCCAGCTGCCAGGAAGGTATTGCCGGTTAGACAGCCAAGCGCGAGTGCACAGGTGAGTGCGGCGCTCGCGGCAGCCTCGGTGCGACCCCAGGCGATCCACCAACCGGACATGGCGGCGGCAAAGATCACCGCGACGGGCAACATCGACAGGATGCCCTGCGCCTGCATGGTGGCGTTGGCCATGAGTACCAAAAAGCCCACAGCCGAGATGGCCGAGCCAATCTGGGGGGCCAGGCCAGCCGCCGCTCCGATCGCGATAGCCGCAATGACCAGGCCGGGAAGCGCCGCGACCCCGGCCGTTTGCATCAGCAAAAAGCTAAAGGTGCCGCACGTTAGCGCCGAGATAATGCGCATGGTGTAGTCGCGCGCATGGCTCCAGCGCGTGCCCGCCCAGCCGAGTGCGGGGTCGACCTCGATGGCGTCGTCCTCGTAGTGCGACGGCTCGATACCGTCGAGCTCCTGCTCGTCATCCGAAAGCTCGCCAACCATTTGCTCCAGGCTGCGACGGCCCTCGCGCACGCTGCCCAGACCGGCAAGGAGCTGGTCGCAAAATGCCTCGATGCTGTTGGGGCGGTCCTGCGGCATGGGGGAGAGCGCGCTCATGAGCGCGCTCTCGGCTCCCGGGGGAAAGTGTGGTATCAGCTCGCTGGGATAGGTGGCGCCGCCGATGATGCGGCCGAGCGAGTCAGCGGGCGTGGCCGCCATAAAGGGAGCGCTGCCGCACAGGCCCTCGTAGATCACACAGGCGAGGGCAAAGACATCAGCGCGTTCGTCGACCGTGCCGGTCTCGATATCGAGCTGCTCGGGCGGCATGTAGCCGATGGTGCCGCCGCGCGAGCCGCCAAAGCCACCGGCGGACGACAGTCGCGCCATGCCAAAGTCGGTGAGCTTTACATTGCCCGAGTGGTCGATGAGCACGTTGGCGGGCTTAATGTCCAGGTGGAGTACGCCATTACTATGGGCGAAGGTGAGCGCCTGGCCCAGGGCATCGGCAATGGCTGCGGCCTCGTCAAAGGTAAGTGAGTGGCCGTCCACGCGGTGCAAAAACTCGGCCAGCGACATGCCATCGACATATTCCATAACCAGGTAGGCATAGGCTGTGTCGTGCGTAAAGTCGATGACCTGCACGATATTGGGATGTTGAAGCATGGCGGCAGTGTGCGCCTCGCGCAGGACATCCATGATGTCGCTGGCGGGCATGCCGGCACCGTTGATAAGGGGGATGCGCTTAATGGCGACGCGGCGGCGCAGGTGCGTGTCGCGGCAGATCTCGATGGAGCCAAAACCGCCGGTCGCAAGTGTCTCGAGCGGCTGGTACCGCTTGAGCAGCTCGCGAGAGCTGGTGCCCTCCAAAGGAACGTCCGGCGAGAACCGGGCGGTATGTTGCGAGAAAAGCGGCATGGCCAACCCTCGTGCGTTTAAAGTTCGTTTGCGAGCGGCGGGCGCGGAGCCGAGCCGTTCGCGGTGGCATAGATGCTGCTAGTGTAGCACGCTCGGGTGCATGGGGAGGATAGCGGGATGCGAGGCTGCCTGTCTGACTTGGCCTTAGCGCTTCTTCTTGTTCTTCTTCTGCTTGCGCTGCTTGCCCTTGGTCTCCTGGGGCTTGTCGCCCTGCTTGGCCTCGGCGGCGGCCTTCTCGGCCTTCATCTTCTTGCGCTTGGTCTCGATGCGGAGTTTTTTGTTGATGCGGGCCTTGAGGAAGGGACCGAACTGCTCGGCATCGCCACGGACGAAGGTGTCCTTGGGGATCGTCACGCCCTGGTCGGCGAACATGGCCACAAAGATGCGCTCGCCGTCGAGTACGTGGTCGAGCTTCTCAAACGGGAAAAACTGCGACTTGCCGCTCTTGCCCCATACCATCAGACCATCCTCGTTGGCGGCGACGCGGCGATAGCGGCCACCCATGGACTCGTCGGCCTCGACGGCGTCGATAAAGTCGCGGGCGAGGGTGTGGTGCAGGTTTTTGCTCCACCAGGCCAAAAAAGCGCCGAATACGATCAGGACGACGCCAAACTTGATCCAGTTGCCGCCGGCCACCAACATGCCGATGCCGATGAGCGCGGCAATTGCCGCGGCGACATACAGCGAGCCGCGACGCCTGGGCGAGGCGACCAGGCGCGCAAAGTCGGTGACCAGGTCGTTTTCGTACTGGTACTCGTTGAGGTACAGGATGCCGTCATCGGCCGCGGCCTGCTCCTCGAGCGCGACCTCGACCTGGTCGGCTGCTTCGGAGGGAACGAGGTTGCTCTCTGCGTCTGCCATGCTCTTTAGACTCCTATCGCGGCGGGCTCGCCGTACGGGTTATTATGAATGCAGTATGCCGTGCGACCGCATGGCCGCCGCGGCAACAAGACTCAGTATACCCGGGGGAGCACCCATGGAATCGTTGTACCGAAAGTATCGCCCGCTCACCTTCGACTCCGTGGTGGGCCAGCAGCATATCGTCTCGACGCTCGAGCACGCCATCACCGAGGGACGCCTGTCCCACGCCTACCTGTTCTGCGGACCGCGCGGCACGGGCAAGACCACCATGGCGCGCATTCTGGCCAAGGCGCTGCTGTGCCGCAATGCCGAGGCGGCGCGCGCCGAGGGTGCAAGCGGCTGCATGCCCGACGGTACTTGCGAGGAGTGCGAGCTCATCGCCGAGGGCAACCACCCCGATGTCTACGAGCTCGATGCTGCAAGCCGTACCGGCGTGGACAACGTGCGCGAGGAGATCATCAACTCCGTCAACTTTGCCCCGGTGCGCGGCAAGTACAAGATCTATATCATCGACGAGGTCCACATGCTCACGACGGCGGCGTTCAACGCGCTGCTCAAGACGCTTGAGGAGCCGCCGGCGCACGTGATCTTTGTGCTGTGCACCACCGACCCGCAAAAGATTCTGGAGACCATCCTCTCGCGCTGCCAGCGCTTCGATTTCCACCGTATCGGCAACGAGGATATCGAGCATCGCCTGGCATACGTGTGCGAGCAGGAGGGCTTCGATTACGACGACGAGGCGCTGGCTATCGTGGCGCGCCATGCAAAGGGCGGCATGCGCGACGCGTTGTCCACGCTGGAGCAGCTGAGCGTCTTTGGCAACGGTTCTGTGCATGCGGACGACGCCCGCTCGCTTTTAGGCGAGGTTTCGGACCAGATTCTGGGCGAGTTTTCCCACGCCATTGCCGATCGCGATGTTGCCGAGCTGTATGGGCTTATTCGCGCGCAGGTCGAGGAAGGTAACGATCTGCTGGAGCTGACGCGCGACCTGGTGGCACACGTGCGCGACGTGTATGTTGCCTGCGTTGCCGGTGCCCGTGCCGAGTTGTTTGAGGGCGGCTCCGAGCAGGCCGAGGCGCTTGCTGCCGAGGCCGCTGCCTTTGGCGAGCATCCTGCCGACCGCCTGGCTCGTGTGCTGACAGTGCTCGACGATGCCGCACTGGAGATGAGGGGCGCGAGCGACGTGCGCCTGGTGCTCGAGATTGCCTGCACGCGTCTGGCGCGTCCCGAGGCTGATTTAACGATTGAGGCATTGGCCGAGCGCGTGGCACGCCTGGAGGCCATGGTTGCCAACGCCGCCGTGCCGGCGAGCGTGGCTGCTGCTCAGGCCGCCGCGCCTGCAGCATCCGTACCCGCTGCTGCCCAGCAGCCGACGCTAATTTCGGGCGCCCGTGCTGCTACTCCTGCGGCGACCGCCGCCCCCGCTGCTACGTCCGCGCATCAGGGCGGCATGCCTTGGGACCGCGGCGCTGCTGTTCCGGCTGCCCAGCCTGCGCCCAAGTCCGCGGCTCCTGCGCCGGCGCCTAAACCTGTAACGCCTGCACCTCAGCCCGTTGCGGCTCCGGCTCCCGCGCCTGCTGCATCGACCGTGCCGGTGTCCAAGCCCAACAACGCCGCCCAGGTTGCCGCCGCCGGTGCTGCCGAGACGCCCGCGGTCGAGGATGCCGGAGAGCTGCAGCGCAAATGGGCCGAGGTTGTCGAGCGTGTCAAGGCACGTCAGGCTTCCTACGCAGGGCTTTTGCTCAACGCCCGCGCCACGGCCGACGACGGCTCCAAGCTCACGGTCTCGTTCCCCGCAGGTTCGACTTTTGCCATTAAGATGCTCGGTCGCGCCGATACGCAGTCGGTGGTCCTGCCGACGGTCTGCGCGGTCTTCGGTCGTCGTACCGTCGACTATGTCCTGGATGGGGGTGGCACGCCGGCTCCTCAACATGAGGAGCATTCTCCATCTGCACGGGCTGCGGCATCTGCGGACCCGCAACCCGTGTCCTCGGCGGCCCCTGTATCCTCGAGCGCCAGCGCGCCGCAGCAGCAAGCGGCGCCGGTAGCGGCATCGACCCCGTCGGCGCCTAAGCCCGCGGCGCCCAAACCGGCTGCTCCGACACCCGCGCCCAAGTCGTCTGACCTGGGCAAAGCCCCCTGGCTACGCTCCGACAACCCCGCCGGCGCTCCTGCCACGGGTAAGCTCCCGACCGAGCCCGCGCCCCGTGCGCCCGAGCGCGCGTCCGCTCCCACGGCTCAGCCTGTCGCGCAGCCTGCCCCGTGGGAATCCGAGCAGGTTCCCTACGACGACGCCATGGTTGGCGGTTTTGCTGCCGATGCCGGCGGGGACGATCTGCCCCCGTTCGACGTGGCGGGTGCGACGCCCGCGCCCAGGCCCGCTGCGGCTGCCGCCAAAGAGGAGGACGCTTCTGCAGCTCCCTGGGAGTCCAACCCCGGCGCCGGCAGCCCCTTCGGCCACCAGGGCGCAGCCCCGAGCATCCCGCAGACCGAGGACGAGGCCAAAGACCTCATCCGCAGCGTCTTCGGTCAGGCCACCATCTTCAAACCGGTGGAGTAGCTGTACGGGCGGGTATACTGCTCAAGAAGAGAACCCTTTGAACGGAGCGAGCTTATGATGTGGGAATATGTCCGCCTTGAGGACGATACGCAGGTTTCGTATTCCGAAGTCCGGGAGGACAACACGGTGAAGGTTGTTGTGGAGCGCCCGCGCGATTGGGGTTTTGACACGGCGGAGTGTATCTTGCCGGCATTCAATTGGGTGTCGCACGAGGGCTTTAGCGAAGCGGACCTCAAAGAACTCGATGATTTCGTGCGTAACAATGCCCCGCTCATCCTGCGTTTTGCCTACAAAAGCGGCCGAGTCTATGCCTAATGCCTAGTCTGTTTCGACTTGGCCATATATCACTTTCTTTTGTTCGGGCACATCTGTATTTCGGACATGTGTAATGTGGTGCCGCTTATATCGCATTCGAGCAGACAGGTACGCGACGGTCGTCCTAGGGTGCTGAGGTCGACACGATACGTCGCACGACTGTCTGTGTACTCGACTTGCATGTCGTTGGCAACTGCTCCGATTGTCAAAAAAGAGCCTGGCTCGGCATCAACAATCTTGGAATCTTTTATCTTGACCTTGAGCTCTTGGTAAAGGGACGGGCTGTTGTAGTAAACGGTCCGGGTCCCGTCGGTGCACTCATCGGTCGCTTCCCATTTGACGACGGGCTGGTCCGAGCTGGCTATCAGCAGTTCTGCTCCAAAGGCTATAGCATGGGTGATGACAACCAGTAATGCCCAGCCGACAAAGAGATAGAGAACCACATATGCAACGGGGTGTTTTGAGCGGATGTTTTGGAGCGCGTCGGGGGTATTCATGGGGGCACCTCCAAATTGCTGTCTGTGACAATCAAATTATACCCTGCCATCATGAGCGCCGCCTCGAGCAGCGGTTCGGCATTTTGTTATCTAGCTGGATGCAGAAAATGCCGGATTCCGGCTCTACAAGATTTAGCTTTCAATATTATGCAGATGCGAATTATTCAACTTTGCATAATCTATGGGTGCGGCTTGCACTCCAGGACATGTATATCGACTGAGGTAACACGTCCGCCCCGCTCTCTCGCCGCGCGTCGTGGTACGATTTTTGAGTTTGAAAGTCCTGCCGTGCTCCGGCTGCCCTTGCAGCTTGTCGCGCGGCCGCACGTAAAGGAGCCATCATGGCCGGTATGAACATGCAGCAGATGATGAAGCAGGCTCGCAAGATGCAGGAGCAGCTTGCCGCCGCGCAGGAGAACCTCAAGTCCCAGACCGTCGACGCCTCTGCCGGCGGCGGCATGGTCAAGGTGACCGTTAACGGCGAGATGGAGCTCGTCAACCTCACCATCGATCCCGATGCCCTCGATCCCGAGGACGTCGATATGCTGCAGGACATGATCATGGCTGCCGTCAACGAGGCCGTCCGCGGCGTCAACGAGCTCGCCAACAAGCAGATGGGCGCCATCACCGGCGGCCTCAACATCCCGGGCATGCCGTTCTAAGACACGCATATATATGAGTGCGAATCACAGTCTGCAAAAACTGCTCGATGAGCTGGGCCGTCTGCCGGGCATTGGTCCCAAGTCGGCTCAGCGCATCGCCTATTACCTGCTCGAGGCCGATGCCGAGGAGGCCCGCCGCCTGGCCGAGGCCATCCTGGAGGTCAAGCAAGAGGTCCACTTTTGCAGCCGTTGCTTTAACTACGCCACGGCCGATGAGTGCTCCATCTGCCAAGACCCGATGCGCGATACCACTCGCATTTGCGTGGTGGGCGAGCCGCGCGACGTCCAGGCGATCGAGCGCACGGGCAGCTACCATGGCCTGTACCATGTGCTGGGCGGCGTGATCAGCCCCATGGACAAGATTGGCCCCGAGCAGCTGCACATTCGCGAGCTCCTGGCGCGTCTGGGCCGCGAGGACATCCATGAGGTCATCATCGCCACCAACCCCAACATCGAGGGCGAGACCACGGCGAGCTATCTGGCCCGTACCATCAAGCCGTTGGGCGTCGAGGTGTCGCGTCTGGCAAGTGGCCTTCCCGTGGGCGGCGACTTGGAGTATGCCGACGAGCTTACGCTTGGCCGCGCCATCGAGGCCCGTCGCGCGATTTAGGTGGCGAGCCTGCTCCTGCCGTATGTTTTCCTCGCGACGCACGGGGTAGTCATAATTTCCCCGTGCGACTGTGAGTTTGTTGTGCAACAAAGATACTTCGTATCCGCTTATCGCATGGATGCTTCCGCTCGCATCCTTAATTTGCCCATTCGTTGCGCAACCTTTTGGGTTCGCTGATACACTCAAATATGGATTTGAATGAATGCGCCGCTTCTGAGCGGCGTGTTTTTGTTTCAAGACTTTAGTCTGCTGGCCGCGCAGCGGCCAGCTTTAAACCACCCGCTACG
>CATYLC010000027.1 GCA_958408685.1 uncultured Collinsella sp.
GGCGAGCACTTTTACCGGGCGGCTAACCCACACAAACCCCCGAAGAGCCCTTTTTTGTGGGTACATACATTCATGAGGTTCCAACCCGAGCTAGGGGAGTGATCGTTATGGACAAAACTGCGTTCTTTACCATGCCGAGCGGTCTGTACGTGGTGAGCGCTGCGGCAGACGGGTTGCGCGCCGGCTGCGTCATCAACACTGCGGTGCAGGTGACGTCCATGCCGCCGCGTATTTCGGTTGCCGTGAACAAGGACAATGTCACCTCGGGCGCCATCGCATCGGCCAAAGCGTTCGCGCTGACCGTGATCGATCAGACCGCCGACATGCTCTACATCGGTAACTTTGGGTTCCGCACCAGCAGCGATTATGACAAGTTTGCCAAATACGAGACCCGCGAGACGGCTCTGGGCATGCCCTATGTGCCCGAGCACGCGGCGGCCCTGTTTAGCTGCCGTTTGATCGACACTGTGGATGTGGGCACGCATCTGCTGTTTATTGGCGAGGTCGAGGATGCCGAGCGCCTGAGCGATGAGACGCCGCTGACGTACGACTACTATCACAAGGTGTTAAAGGGCAAGACGCCGCCCAAAGCCTCGTCGTATCAAGGCTAGAAATGTTCTAAAAATACTTGCATTATATTATTGAGAATCTATACTAATAAGTGAAGTACATCACTAGTCGCGTTCGAGAGGAGAACATCATGGCTGAGGAGAAGAAGACGTATAAGTTTGTGTGCACCGTTTGCGGTTACGAGGTTGAGGTCGACACGCCCGAGCTGCCCGAGGATTACGTGTGCCCGGTGTGCGGCGTTGGTCCCGATGAGTTTGAGCTTGTCGAGGAGTAGCTCGTAGACACACGACGATTAGCCATACAGAGCTCTGTCCAAGGGTCCCGGCTGGATATTCCGGCTGGGACCCTTTTGATTTATCTGACGGTTTAAAACGGCCTTACGTGTTACAGATTGAGACGTTATATCTGGACAGCCACGCCATCCCAATTACATCCCCGTTAGCAGCACGATGTCGAGAATCGTCACGATGACGCCGATCCCTACGAGCAGCGCGTTGAGCGGGCGCGAGTTGGCGTATTTGCCCATAACGCGGGGCGAACTGGTGAGTCGTATGAGCACAAAGACCGTAATCGGCAACTGAAGCGACAGCAGCGCCTGACTCCAGATGAGACCCTCAAAAGGATTCGGGACGATCAGGCACGCCGCCACTGCGCCGACGAAACAGACCGCCACTCCAATCGATGAGTGCCGGTCGTGGATGTCGCATTCCTCGTCGAACATGCCCGCGGTGATGGTGCCCGCCGCCATGCCCGCCGTCACACTACTCGATATGCCCGCAAACAGCAGTGCCACCGCAAAGATGGTCGAGCTTGCCGGGCCCAGAATGGGGGAGAGCGTGTCCGCTGCGACGGCGAGGTCGTCTACGACAATGCCGTGCGCAAAGAAGGTCGTTGCGGCCAGGATGACCATGGCCGAGTTGATCGCCCAGCCCACGCCCATCGAAAAGAGCGTGTCGAAGAGCTCGTAGCGCAGACGTTCCTCGATAACCTGCTCGCCTTGGCCTTCGAAGTGCATGGATTGGATGACCTCGGAGTGCAGGAAGAGGTTGTGAGGCATAACGACCGCGCCTAGGACACTTACGATAATCGCGGCCGAGCCGGTGGGCATACTGGGTGTGATCCAGCTTGCGGCGGCCTGCGGCCAGTCGACCTTGACCAGTGCAAGCTCGGCCAAAAACGAGAGTCCTACCACACCTACGAAGGCGATGATCCATCGCTCGGCGCGCTTGTAGGAGCTCGTCATGAGCATCGCCATCGATACTGCCGCCACGATGACGCAGCCCGCGCGCACGGGCAGCCCAAAGAGCATTTGAAGGGCAATCGCGCCACCCAGGACTTCGGCCATGGCGGTGGCGATAGTCGCGAGATAGGCGCTGGCGAGTACCGAGCGTCCCACGATGCGGGGGAGGTAGTGTGTCGTGGCCTCGGCAAGACAGGTGCCCGTGGCGATGCCCAGGTGCGCCGCGTTGTGCTGCAGCACAATGAGCATAATTGTGGACAGCGTGACGATCCACAGCAGCGCGTAGCCAAACTGCGAGCCCGCGGCCATATTGGAGGCCCAGTTGCCCGGGTCGATAAAGCCGACGGTCACGAGCAGCCCGGGGCCGATGTGCCGGGCGATATCCAGACCTCCGTGGCCTCCGGTGCGGTGCGAGCCAAAGTGTTGTTTGAGATGGTTGAGCATGGTGAGCTCCTGCGTGCCGTTTGTTTGACGCCGCAAAGGATACCCGTTTTATGCTAAAAAGTTAACCAAGACTAACAAAATTGTTGTATTTGAATAGGATGGTGAAAGGGGATTACCGAAATGTCTTGATCTGTAACAACTAAGGATGGAAATTGGGTCTAGGTGTTACAGATCAAGACAGGAAGAAATGGTCCTATGGAATATCTCGATCTGTAACAGTTAGCTGCAAAAACCGGCCCTTCGTGTTACAGATTGAGATAAACCAAAACTGTCCTGCAGAAAATCTCAATCTGTAACATCTAAGCGCCAAAATCGGCTCCTCCTGTTACAGATTGAGATGTTTGAAGCGGTGAGCTTACAGGTCGAACTTGGGGCCCTTGTTGCCGTCCTTGAGGTCGGCGGTGTCCACTCGTAGGGCGTGCGTTACGCGATTGTTTCGAAACGGGCGGGAAACACAACGGGCCGGCGATGCACCTAGTATGCCTAGTCAACTGACTGTCTAATATCTAGGGGAGGATCGCGATGCAGGCAGATTCCGCTCAGCAGCAGGGCCTTTATCGCCCCGAATTCGACCACGATGCATGCGGCATCGGCGCGCTTGCCGATATCAACGGCGAGCGCCATCACCAGATCCTGGACGACGCACTGTCCATTCTGGTCAACTTGGAGCACCGCGGCGGCACGGGACTCGAGAAGAACACCGGCGACGGTGCCGGCATCCTGTTCCAGGTTCCGCATCACTTTTTCCGTAAAGAGGCCCAAAAGTGCGGCCAGATTCTGCCGGCAGAGGGCGACTATGGCGTGGCCATGCTATTCTTCCCGCAGGACGGCAAGGGCGTAGAGGATGCCCGTCGCGTGTTTGAGGAGGGCTGCGCCGAAGCCGGCGTGCCGCTGCTCTTTTGGCGTGAGGTGCCGGTCGACCCGCACGACCTGGGCGAGACGGCCCGCGCCTGCATGCCTACCATCCTGCAGGCCTTCCTGGGCCGTCCGGACGACACACCCGCCGGTGATGCCTTTGAGCGCCGCCTATACGTGTGCCGCCGCACCATCGAGAAAAAGGCCGACGCCGAGTTTGCCCTGCGCGACAAGATCTTCTACGTGTGCTCCATGAGTTCGCGCACCATCGTGTACAAGGGCATGCTGGTCGCCACGCAGATGCGCCGCTTCTTCATCGACCTCAACGACGCCGCCGTCAAAACAGCCGTGGCGCTCGTCCACTCGCGCTACTCCACCAACACCACGCCCAGCTGGGAGCGCGCGCACCCCAACCGCTTTATCATCCACAACGGCGAGATCAACACCCTCAAGGGCAACGTCAACTGGATTCGCGCCCGCGAGCCCAATCTGTACAGCCCCGTGCTGCAGCACGACCTTGAGCGTGTGATGCCCATCATCAACCGCGAGGGTTCCGACTCCGCGATTCTGGACAACGTACTCGAGTTTTTGGTTATGAACGGTCGTCCGCTCACGCGTGCCGCATCCATGCTGCTGCCCGAGCCGTGGGACCACAACGACAGTCTGAGCGAGGAGCGCCGCGCCTACGATGCCTACCAGTCCATGCTCATGGAGCCGTGGGATGGTCCTGCGGCCATCGCCTTTACCGACGGCCGCACTCTGGGTGCCGCTCTCGACCGCAACGGCCTGCGTCCGGCTCGCTACTACGTGACGCGCGACGGCCGCTTTATGCTGGCAAGCGAGGTGGGCACCATCGAGGTGAGCCCCGAGAACATCCTGACGAGCGGCTGTCTGGGACCGGGCCAGATGCTCGAGGTCGATTTTGCCCGCGGCCGCGTCATCTACAACGACGAGCTGCGCGCCCGTTACGCCAAGGAAAAGCCCTACCGTGATTGGATTGCCGAGGAGACGCTGACCGTTGACGCGCTCGATGAGCCCGTTGCGGCAACGCCCGCCGAGGACGCCGAGGTGCCCGCCGCCGTGCGTATGGCCAAGCTTGGCTACCACTGGGATGACGTCGACGAGGTCGTGCGTCTCATGGCCCAGCAGGGCAAGGCACCGCTCGCTTCGATGGGCATCGATGCGCCGCTGGCCTGCCTGTCCAAGAAGACGCGCTCGTTCTTTGACTACTTCTATCAGCTGTTCGCCCAGGTCACGAACCCGCCGATCGACGCCCTGCGCGAGCATATGGTCACCTCGACCACGCTCTACCTGGGCAACCACGGCAACCTGCTCGAGGACTCCCGTACGGCCTGTCAGCTGGTGCGCCTGGAGCGTCCGCTGCTGAGCGAGGAGGAGTTCGAGCGTATCTGCGCCATCGACCGCGTGGGCTTTAAGACCCGCCGTTTCCGTGCCGTCTACCGCCGCGATGCCGGCGAGGGTGCGCTGCAGGCTGCGCTCAAGCAGCTTGCAGAGGACGTTGAGGCCGCGGTCCGCGACGGCGTGAACATCGTGGTGTTGAGCGATCGTGCCGCTGCGGGCGAGGTGCCCGTACCGTCGCTGCTCGCCGTGGGCTGCGTGCACAACCACCTGATCCGCGCCGGCGTGCGTACCTTTGCCGACATCGTGGTGGAGTGCGGAGACGCCGTGTCTCCGCACGACTTTGCGGCACTGGTGGGCTACTCCGCGATCGGCATCTATCCGTACAACGCGCATTCGTGCATTCGCGACTTGGCGGCGCACGGCGACCTGGACGTGACGGCCGAGCAGGGCATCGCCAACTACAACAAGGCTGCGACCGCCGGCATCGTCTCCATCATGTCTAAGATGGGCATCTCCACGGTGCAGAGCTACCATTCGGCGCAGATCTTCGAGGCCGTGGGCTTTACGCCGGAGTTTGTCAACGCGTACTTCGCCGGCACGGTGAGCCGTGTGGGCGGTATGGGTGTCGAGGACGTTGAGCGCGAGCAAAACGATCGCTACGACGCCGCGCTCGCTATCCTTAAGAGCCCGGCTCCCGATCAGCTGCCCACGCTGGGTCTGACCAAGTGGCGCCCGCTCGGCGGCGAGGATCACCTTATCGACCCACAGACCGTCTACCTGCTGCAGACCGCCTGCCGTGAGGATAGCTACGACACCTTTAAGGAGTACAGCGCCCGCCTGCACCGCACCGGCCGTGCCGTGCGCCTGCGTGACCTGCTGGACTTTGACGACAACGGCCGCACGCCGGTTTCGCTCGACGAGGTGGAGCCCGCGCTCAACATCGTCCGCCGCTTTAACACCGGCGCCATGTCGTACGGCTCCATCAGCAAGGAAGCACACGAGTGCATGGCCATCGCCATGAACCGCCTGCACGGCCGTTCCAACTCGGGCGAGGGCGGCGAGGACCCGCGTCGCGAGACCCCGCTGGCTAACGGTGACTCCAAGAATTCCGCCATCAAGCAGGTGGCAAGCGCGCGCTTTGGCGTGACGAGCCGCTACCTGTGCAGCGCCTTCGAGATTCAGATCAAGATGGCCCAGGGCGCCAAGCCCGGCGAGGGCGGCCACCTGCCCGGCAAGAAGGTCTACCCCTGGATCGCCGAGGTCCGTCAGTCCACGCCCGGCATCGGCCTGATCTCGCCTCCGCCGCACCACGACATCTACTCCATCGAGGACCTGGCGGAGCTTATCTTCGATCTTAAGAACGCCAACCCCGGCGCACGCGTGTCGGTCAAGCTGGTCAGCGAGGCCGGCGTCGGCACCATCGCCACCGGTGTGGCCAAGGGTGCCGCCGACAAGATCTTGATCAGCGGCCACAACGGCGGCTCCGGTGCTGCGGCGCGCGATTCGATCTGGCACGCCGGTCTGCCGCTGGAGCTTGGCCTTGCCGAGGCTCAACAGACGTTGCTGCAAAACGGCCTGCGCTCGCGCGTGGTGCTCGAGGCCGACGGCAAGCTCATGGACGGTACCGATGTCGCCGTTGCCTGCCTGTTGGGTGCCGAGGAGTTTGGCTTTGCGACCATGCCGCTCATCTCCATGGGCTGCCTCATGCAGCGCGACTGCCAGCAGGATACCTGCCCGGCCGGCATCGCTACGCAAAACTGCCGCCTGCGTCGCGGCTTCCGCGGCAAGCCCGAGCACGTCGAGCACTTTATGCTCTTTGTTGCCGAGCAGCTGCGCGAGGTCATGGCGAGCCTGGGCTTCCGCACCGTCGACGAGATGGTCGGCCATCCCGAGTGCTTGCGCCAGATCGAGGTCCCGGGCAACCGCAAGGCTAACCTGCTGGATCTGTCGCCCGTGCTGGCAAGCGCGACCTGTGAGTTCGGTGCCCATATCCCGGGTGCCGACGGTCGTCACTTCCTGCCGCAGATGGCTGCCGACAGCGAGCTCGACAAGACGCTCGACTCCACGTTGTTTGTGCCCTATACGGCCGATGCCCGTGCGCACCTGCGTCCGATTCGCTTCCGCGCCGATATCGCCAACGTCAACCGCTGCGTGGGCACCATCTTGGGCAACGCGGTGACCAAGGCGCATCCCGAGGGCCTGCCCGCCGGCTCCATCACCATCGATTGCGATGGTTCGGCCGGTCAGAGCTTCGGCGCCTTTCTGCCGCGCGGCATTACGCTCAACGTGTGCGGCGACGCCAACGACTACTTTGGCAAGGGCCTTTCGGGCGGCGAGGTGTCGGTGCGCCCCAACCCGCATGCGACCTACAAGTTCGACGAGAACATCATCGTGGGCAACGTGGCCTTCTTTGGCGCTACGAGCGGCCGCGGCTTCATTAACGGCCTGGCCGGCCAGCGCTTTGGCGTACGCAACTCCGGTGCCACGGTGGTGGTCGAGGGCTGCGGCAACCATGGCTGCGAGTACATGACGGGAGGTCTGGCACTCATCCTGGGCGAGGTCGGGCAGAACTTCGCCGCCGGCATGACGGGCGGCGTGGCTTATGTCTTTGACCAGTACGGCACGCTCGATGCCCGTGTGAACCACGAGAGCGTTGAGCTCAAGGCCCCGACGGCCGGCGAGCTGGCGCAGATTCGTGCGCTCATCCAGGAGCACGTGGACGCGACGCAGAGCCCGCGCGGTATTAAGCTGCTCTACAGCTTTGAGACGATGAGCAAGCACTTTGTGAAGGTCATTCCGACCGAGTACGAGCGCGTGCTGGCGATTGTCGCTGCGGCCGAGGCTGTGGGCAAGACGCATGCGCAAGCCGAGGAGCTGGCGTTTGACATTGTGACCGGCCGCGCGAGTGCCGCGGATGTTGCTCGCTTTGATGTGGCGGGTGGTGTCGCTGGCGCTGTGCCCGCCGCCGCCAGCTCTGTTGCTTCGACCAAGAAGGAGGCGTAAGTGCCATGGGTAAGCCCGGTGCTTTTCTTGATATCGATCGCGTGACCCATGAGCTGCGCCCCGTGGAGGAGCGCAGCCGCGATTTCGATCCGCTGTACGTGGAGCTCGACGACGATGCGCGCCGTGCCCAGGCGAGCCGCTG
Source organism: uncultured Collinsella sp. (assembly GCA_958408685.1). Taxonomy (GTDB): domain Bacteria; phylum Actinomycetota; class Coriobacteriia; order Coriobacteriales; family Coriobacteriaceae; genus Collinsella. Next base: position 7,617 of record CATYLC010000027.1, read on the forward strand.
CATGATGTGCGGTGTGGCGTTTTGTCAGATGGGTGCGAGCTTTGGCAAGGCGCGTCCGAGTGGCTGCCCGCTGCACAATCTGATTCCCGAGTGGAACGAGCTAGTGTATCGCGGCCGCTGGGACGAGGCTGCCGAGCGCCTGTCGCTCACCTCGCCCATGCCCGAGTTCACGAGCCGCGTGTGCCCGGCGCTGTGCGAGGCCGCGTGCAACCTGGGTTCGGTCGATGGCCAGCCCACAACGATTCACGATAACGAGCGCGCGATCAGCGACCATGAGTGGGCGAACGGTGGCCCGCGTCGCTTTGAGCCGGCGGGAGAGGACGCGCCCTCGGTCGCCGTGGTGGGCTCCGGTCCTGCTGGTCTGGTGGCAGCATGGGAGCTTGCGCGTCGCGGTGCCCACGTGACGGTGTTTGAGCGTGACGACCGCCCGGGCGGCCTGCTCATGTACGGCATTCCCAACATGAAGCTCGAGAAGTCCGTTGTCGAGCGTCGCGTGGCACTTATGCGCGAGCTGGGCATTGTGTTCGAGCTGGGTGCCGATGCGAACGATCCTAAGGTTGCTGCCAAGCTCGATGACTTTGATGCCGTCGTGGTGGCTGCCGGCGCCCGCGTCCCGCGTGGGCTTTCTGCTGCGAACATCGATGCGCCCGGCGTGGTGTATGCCGTGGACTACCTGACGGCTTCGACTGTGTCGGTACTCGACGGCGGTGAGCCCGCTATTGACGCGCGCGGCCTGGACGTCGTGGTCATTGGCGGCGGCGATACCGGCAACGACTGCGTGGGTACCGCGGTGCGTCAGGGTGCGCGCAGCGTGCGCCAGTTTGAGTTCTTGCCGGCTGCGCCCGATAAGCGCGCGGCGAGCAACCCCTGGCCGCAGTGGCCCAACGTGAAGAAGACCGATTACGGCCAGCAGGAGGCCATCGCTGCCATGGGCGGCGAGATGCGCGCTTGGGGCGTGGATACGCTCGAGGTACTGCTGGACAAGAAGGGCGCGGCCGCGGGCCTGCGCGTGGTCGATCTGGACTGGTCGGCGGGAAAGCCCGAACGCATTGCAGGTTCCGAGCACGAGGTGCCGGCCCAGCTGGTGCTCATCGCCTGCGGCTTTACGGGCCCAGAGCATGGTGTGTTCGACGCCGTTGGCGTGCCTGTTGCCACCGCTGGTCGTCCGCTGCCGGTGATGGCTGCCGAGGGCTCGCATCTTGCGGCGCGTGTCGGCGGCGTCGCCGCGGATGCCGCGCCGGTGTATGTTGCCGGTGACGCTCACAACGGCAGCTCGCTCGTGGTGAGCGCCATGGCCGATGCCCTGGCCTGCGCAGCCGAAGTCGCCGAGGCGCTGGAGCTGTAAGGCGGCTGTTCACAGCTGAATCGTCAAGGGCTGTCCCCAACGGCCGGCCCAAAAGGAACGCCCCCAAGTGCCGGTGAACTGCACCCCAAAACTTGGACGGCTTAAATAAGAACTACGCCGCAAGGGACTGTCTCCGGAACTCCTCCGGGGTCAGTCCCTTCAGTTTAACCTGGCGCCTCCTCGTGTTCCAATGGACCACGAAGTCGTCGAGGTCCGCCTTGAAGGACTCGAAGTCCGGCCACGTCCTTCCGCGGAAGAACTCGTCCTTGATGTGGCCGAACACCTGCTCCGTCGCGCCGTTGTCGATGCAGTTGCCCTTCCGGGACATGCTCTGCACCACGCCGGCCTCCTCCAGCCGCTTGCACCAACCGGCCTGCTGGTACTGCCAGCCCATGTCCGAGTGCAGGATCGGCCTGGAGCCCTTGGGCTTCCTGGACACGAGCTGGTCGAGCAGCTCGTGCTGCTGGGCCATGTTGGGGTGCAGCGACGTGGACCAGGCGACGATCTCCTTGCTGCCGAAGTCGTAGACCGGCGCGAAGTAGGCCTTGCCCCAGGGCTGCTTGAACTCGGTGACGTCGGTGCCCATCTTCTCCCACGGCCCGTCGGCGGCGAAGTCGCGCCCGATGACGTTCTCGAAGGTCTTTCCGACCTTGCCCCTGTACGAGTTGTACCTGTGGTAGTCGGTCTCGCGGCGAATCCCGCAGCTGATGCCCATCTCGCGCATCATCTTCAGCACGGTCTTGTAGGCTATGCGCGCGCCCCGCTCGGCGCGCAGGCACATGGCGATCTGCCTGTGGCCGCACCCGTTGGCCGTGCGCGAGAATATCTCGGCGGCGGCCTCCCAGAGCTCGGGCCTGGTAGGAGCCTTCGGGTGCGACAGCGCGTAGTAGTAGCTGGACCGGGCCATGCCGGCGCACTCCAGCAGGCGCCCCAGCCCGTGCCCCTCTTCGCGCAGGACCCTCACGGCCTCGACCTTCGCCCTGGTCAGAGCCCGTCCCTCTCGACCAGGGCACGCAATTTTTTTAGGTAGGCCACCTCGGTCTCGAGCCTTCGGCAGCGCTCCTCGAGCTCCTCCTCGCGGGTCCGCGGCCTCGCCTTGGAACCGCTCGGCCGGCCCTTGGGCCTCGGGCGCAGGGCCTCCGCGCCGCCCCGGCGGTAGAGCGCGCACCATCTCTTGAGCGGCGCCAAGGACATGACCCCGAACGCCTCCATGGCGTCCCGCTTGCTCATGCCGCCGTCGACCACGGCCGAGGCGGCGGCGACCTTCTGCTCGTATGTGTACCTGGCCTGCTTGCCGTCCATGGATAGCAGCACCTCGCTTCCGAACGACCGGTATACGTAGAGCCATTGTCTCACGGTGTCGCGCGGGACCGACAGCGCCTTCGCCGCCGAGACCTTGAACTGCCTGTCGTATCGCTTTCTTCTTTGGGTCATCTTGAACACCTTTCGCTCTTAACTAGGTGTCCAATTCATCATACCCACTCCAAAAGCCTCCCATTTCTCATGTCCAAGAAATGGGAGGCAGTTCACGGCAGCTGGGGACGTTCCTTATGTGTCGGCACCCAGGGACACTCCTTGCGGGTTTGCGACCGATTTGCTCGTTTGTCGACGTACGGGTGTTCATTTGTCGACTTCTTGGGCTGTGGTCACCTGTTGTTTCTGTGGTGGCAGCGGGCATCTGGCTCAAAAGGGCGGGCGTGCCGTCTATGTTTACCTGCGGTTTTGTTGCGGTGCGCATTTTCGGTCAAGCATCCCGTCAAGTGTTTGGTCAGCAGTTGGTTTGCAGCCGGAGGCCTATTTTGTCCGTGCTGACAGTGGCTGCCCACTCTCCTCGTAAGCTCAAATTGAGGTTCATCAGTTTGAGGAGGATGCCATGACTGACCACGTTTTAGACCGAGCGCATCTGGCCGAAGCCGTCGGCAACGATATTGCCGACATGGCCCATTTTTGGATGCTGCGGAAGTTTCAGTTTTTGGAGCCGGCGCGCGAGCAGTTCGAGATCATTGTCGACCCATGGCTCGGCTATTGCGAGAAACCTTCTCAAAACGAAATCATGGCCTACAACATGGCATTTACCGATTGGCTGCTCTTTGAGCGCCCCTATCGCCATGGCAAGACGCTGCTCGAGCTGTATGTTGACGAGCCGCCGGCATCGCTTTCGCCTGCCTCGCTCAAGCGGCTCGAGCAGGTACGCGACACGCAGTATTTCTCGCGCTTTGGCATTTTGGACAAGGATCCTGCGAACGGCATGGTTGCGCTGAAGGATACGCGCACCGACCGTCGCTTTGATGTCTACGACCCGCATATCGTGCAAAAGGAGCATTGGAGCGACGGCGCGATTGCGGTACGCCTCGCCTGCGTCGACGATGTCTGGCTGACGGCGGGACAGCTCTATCTGTATGACATCGCGTGCCTGAGTGACACGGCGGTCGACGGGCCGGGCGCGGTGCATCCGGAGGACCTGCAGGACGGCTTTGACACCTCGTGCATCAGCTTCTTCTTGCGTCTGGTCCGCGACATCATGGGCGCCCAGGGGCGGTACGTAAAGTCCCTCAACATCTACGAGCAGGAGTGGGAGTAGGGGATGTGACTGGTGTCGCCCTACTGCCTTGACTTTGTCTCAATCTGTAACGTTTAGGGACAAAAAACCGGTCTACCTGTTACAGATTGAGACGAACGCTTGGGCGCCGCTGGTTTGTCTAAATCTGTAACGTTTGGGGGGCTGGAGAACGTCTAACTGTTACAGAACGAGACGTTTGGCACCTGGTTGGGGGAATGTCTCAATCTGTAACATCTACAGGCCCAAATTCGACCTACCTGTTACAGATTGAGACAAAGGTTGGCGGCTGCCGAAAGATCTTGTTCTGTAACAACTAGAGGCTCAAAGATTGTCTTCCTGTTACAGATCAAGACATTTGTCAGCGGAGGCAACAGCGGCGATGGTCCATTTGTCCGATGTGGTGGTGATAGAAGTGTCTAATGCCGTTTTTAAACACAAGCACGTAACACGTAACACCTTGGCGCGGAATAGGATGCTTGCCAGGCTCACGGAGGCGGCTGAACAAGGCGTGCTGCTTGTGACGCACGACAATGCCGAGCTCATGTGGCTGCGGCGCCATGTGGGAACCGATGATATTGCGGAGCCCGAGCCGTATCTGTTCTGCTTTCAACATGATTGGGTTGTACTGACGCCGGCGGAGCGAGCGTTGCGTACCATCAAAGGGCTTGCAGAGTTTCATCCCGATTGGGCGTTTTGGGGCTATGACGCGGCGCTTTTGTGGGGTCTGGAGGTGCCGAATGATCTGCTCGGGCCACGATATCTTGTTAAGACAGGTTGCTCGGTGACGCTTAGTGCAGGATGTAGGCTGTTGCGTCCGCAGGCGGCGGGTGCGCTTGAACAAGTCGATGGCGTGCGGGTGACGCCGTTTTGGCGCACGGTGGAGGATTGTCTGCTGCGTGCGCCGTTCTCCTACGGGTTGGCGATTGCCGATTCTGCGCTGCGGGCGAAGGGCATGTCACGCGACGACCTCTGCGAACGGCTCCAGGCCGATTGCGAGGGCAGGCGAGGGTATCGCAGAGCTCAGGTGATTGCGTCGTATGCGGACGGGCTGTCCGAAAACGGTGGCGAGTCTCGGTTCCGAGCGTTCTTTATTGCATATGGCTTTCCGGTTCCGGAGTTGCAGGTGGAGTTTCGCGATTCGCTCGATTCGAGCCAGGTGTTTCGGGTCGATTATTTCTGGAGGCTCGAGGACGGGACGTGCGTGATTGGCGAGCTCGACGGAAAGGGGAAGTATACCTTGCAGAACGGCGAGGATTGGGAGTCTGTCGACCCGTTCGTGGCAGAACGTCAACGGGAGTCCCATCTGACAATGCTCGGGCATAAGGTGCTTCGGTTTACGTTTAACGAACTCAAAGACCCGGGGAAGCTGGTCGAGAAAATGAGGCTGGCGGGTATTCCTCGGCAGGCAAAATTGGCTGAGGAGTGGAGACGCCAGTGGTATGGGCGCTGAGAGGTTTTGTCTCAATCTGTAACGTTTAGAGGTTATTTGAGCTCGTAACTGTTACAGATCGAGACAAACCGGTGAAGCGTCGACCGAATGTTTTGATCTGTAACAGCAAGGGGCCCAACAACCCTGTACCTGTTACAGATCGAGACATTTCCCTGGTGTCGCTGGGGTGGGACTGCAACGTATTCCGTCCCCCACATCCCCTCTTCCCTCCGTTAACCGATGCGTCTGCAGCAATCCAGCGGGACTAGGTGATAATGAACAAATGTTCATGTTAATCGTGAGGGAGGAGCTCGATATGGCGTCTGCCGATCGTTCCACGTTGTTTATCAATGCGACCATTCTGGATGGTTCGGAGCATATGGAGCCGCAGCCCGACATGGCCGTGGCCGTTGAGCGCGGTGTCATCACGTGGATGGGGCCGAGTGCTGTGGCGCAGGCGCCTGCAGGTGCCGAGGTCATCGATCTGGCAGGTGCGTATCTCATGCCAGGCCTCATCAATATGCATGTGCATCTGTGCGGTTCGGGCAAGCCGGTTTCGGCGGGCGATGCAGGCGCGCTGATGAAGAAGCTCGATAATCCCGTGGGGCGCGCCATCGTCCGCCACATCCTCAAAGGCAGCGCCCAACAGCAGCTGGCAAGCGGCGTGACCACGGTGCGCGGCGCGGGCGACCCACTGTTTGCCGACATCGCCGTTCGTAATGCCATCGACGCCGGCAAGTATCAAGGTCCTCGCCTGGTGGCGCCGGGAACGGGCGTCACGGTTCCGGGCGGCCATGGTGCGGGCTTGTTCGCCCAGGTGGCAAACAGTCCCGCCGAGGCAGCCGAACAGGTGCGCGACCTGTATGCGCGCGGTGCCGACGTCATCAAGCTGTTCGTAACGGGCGGCGTGTTCGACGCCACCGAGGTGGGCGAGCCGGGCGTGCTGCGCATGCCGGTCGAGGTTGCCACGGCGGCGTGCAAGGCTGCGCACGAGGTGAGCCTGCCGGTTATGGCCCATGTCGAGAGTACCGAGGGCGTGAAGGCCGCGCTTGAGGCCGGCGTTGACACGATTGAGCACGGCGCTCCGTTGACGCCCGAGATTCTGGAGCTGTACCGTGGCGCCGCGGGCACGCAACTCGAGGGGCGTGCGCCCAGTGTTACCTGCACTATCAGCCCGGCGCTGCCGTTTGTATTGCTCGACCCGAAAAAGACCCATTCGACCGATACGCAAAAGAAGAACGGCGACATCGTGTGCTCGGGCATCATCGAGAGTGCTCGTGCCGCACTGGAAGCTGGCGTTAAGGTGGGCCTTGGTACGGACTCGAGCTGCCCGTTCGTGACGCAGTACGACATGTGGCGTGAGGTGGCCTATTTTGCCAAGTATGTCGGCGTGAGCAACGCCTTCGCGCTGCATACGGCCACGCAGGTCAATGCCGAGCTGCTGGGGCTGGGCGGCGAGACCGGCATGATCGAGTGCGGTAAGGCCGCCGATATCCTGGTGACGCGCGAGAACCCGCTCGATGACCTGTGCGCACTGCGTGAGCCGACGCACGTGATGTGTCGCGGTGATCTGGTACGCAAGCTCAAGGTGAAGCGTATTCCCGAGGTGGACGCCGAGCTCGACGCGATTATGACCATGCCTGCCGAAGCGCTTGCCGAGGAGCTGGCCCGCGACGGCGTGGCATAGGTGTGACAAAGGGACAGCTCCGTTGTCGCATACAAAAAGCCGAGGTCTCAACACGAGGCCTCGGCTTTTTTCGAACAAATACTTAAGACTGGGACAAACAAACCTGATTAATTGTCCCGCGTGCAGGCGCTAGGAGCGGGTTTCCATCTTGGCGTGGCACTTGGGGCAGGTGACGCGAATCTTGCCCTTGCCCTTGGGGACGGAGAGCATCTGGCCGCAGTTGGGGCACTTGAGGTATGCCGTGGTCTTGCGACCCTTCCACATCTTCTTGGCCGTGCGCTTGGCACGCTCAAAGTCTTCCTTGCTGGTGCCGGCTGCGCGTGAGGTGCTGGCCGCTGCAGCACCGCCGCCCAAGCTGGCGACGAACTTGCCCAAGCCGGGAACATTGGCGGTCGTGGCGACAAAGGCCTCGTTCTCCTTGCGACGTGCATCGATATTTTTGGACAGGCCGCGCAGCACGCCAATCACGATTACGGCGATGGCAATCCAGCTGAGCCACTGGATGCGGGCTATCGATCCGATCATCGCGATGACGATGCCGGCAAAACCCATCACGATGGTGAGCTCATCGGCGCCATTGCGACCCTTCATAAAGTCATTCATGCAAATTGCCTTTCGTTCGATATACTGCACGCCTTTATACCCGATTTAGAGCAAGGGGGACATGTTAATCTGCACCAAGGTGGTGCAAACATGCCTGTCCCCGGAACACCAAGACGGTGCAAAGAAGTCTGTCCCCAATGCCCCAATTACTTGGAGAGCTTGTCGACGACGCGTTCGATCTCGGCGAGCTTGGCGGCTTTGAGGTCTTCGTCGCCCGATTCGATTGCAGAAGTCACGCAGCCCTCGATATGCGCCTTGAGCACGTCGGCGTTAATGCGCGCGAGGAGCGCCTGTGTGGCCATGAGCTGCGTGGAAATATCGACGCAGTAGCGGTCCTCCTCGACCATCCGCAAGATGCCGTCGATCTGGCCGCGTGCCGTCTTGAGCATGCGGGTCACCGATTTGTGGTCTGCCATCATGGCGGGTCCTCGTTTCTGGTCGATCTTCCGGATGCCCCCGTCAGTTGCGGTGAAATACGGACTGTTTAAAGGCCTAGGGCGGCTCAACAGTCCGTATTTCACCGCAACTTCTGAGGATTGAGTAGGCAGCGACTGCTATGCGGCGGTCACCGAAAGGGCGTGGAACTTCTCGCCGGCACCCTCGACGGCGGCAGTGAGCTGTTCAGCGGTCACGGTGTCGGCGCACTCCACCTGTACGGTCTGAGTCTCGTGATCGGCATCGGCGTCGGTCACGCCGGCAACGTTGAGCAGCGCCGTCTCGACGGTGGCGTCGCAATGGCCGCACATGAGGCCGGAAGTCTTGATTGTGTAACGCATGGGTATTCCTCCCTGTTGTGTCGGCTTTCCCAGGCACCCGACCTTGACCTTCAAGCCGTCGCTCGCGTACCAAAGTACGCGTCGCTCCTCTTTCAGGTCAATCTCGGGCACCTGGAAAACCCGTTCTAAATGGACTTAATGGTGAGCTTATTTTGCCACTTTTGGCTTAAAGGATTTTAAGCGCAGCGCATTGCTTACGACGCAGACACTCGACAGGCTCATGGCCGCGGCGCCAAACATCGGCGAGAGTTGCCAACCGGTGAGGGGGAAGAACACGCCCGCCGCCAGCGGAATGCCGATGCCGTTGTAGAACAGCGCCCAGAACAGGTCTTGCTTGATGTTGCGAATCGTGGCGCGCGAAAGTTCGATGGCGCGGGCGACGTCCATGAGGTCGCTGCGCATGAGCACCACATCTGCCCCCTCCTTGGCGATGTCGGCGCCGGTGCCGATGGCAAGGCCCACGTCGGCGCGCGCCAGGGCGGGGGAGTCGTTGATGCCGTCGCCCACCATGGCGACCTTGCCGCCCGCATCCTGCAGCTCGCGCACGTGGCGCTCCTTGTCGGCGGGCAGGACGTCGGCGATGATCTGCTCGCGGCTCAGCCCCACGCGGCGGGCGATGGCCTCGGCTGTCACACGGTTATCGCCGGTGAGCATGCGCACGTCGACGCCAAGCGAGCGCAGTGCGGCGATGGCTCCGGCGCTCGTCTCCTTGACCTCGTCAGCCACGGCAATGGTGCCGGCAAGCTCGCCGTTCTTGGCAAAGAACAGCGGCGTCTTGCCCTCGGCGGCAAATTGCTCGGCAAGGCCCGCGGGCACGGTAACGCCCAGCTCGTTCATCAGGCGCACGTTACCAGCGGCGATGGTGTTTTGCCCCTCGCGTGCCGTAACGCCTCGCCCGGGCACGGCGGCAAAGTCCTCGACCATGCGTGCGACGATTCCGCGCGCCTCGCACTCGGCCATAATCGCCTCGGCCAGCGGGTGCTCGCTTGAGCGCTCCAGCGCAGCGGCCAGCTTGAGCAGCGCCTTTTCGCCCATGGCGGGCGAGCCGTCGGCGCGCGTGGCTACCACGATATCGGTCACGGCAGGCTTGCCGCGGGTGACCGTACCCGTCTTATCGAGCACTACGGTGCCCACGCTGCGCAAGTTCTCCAGCGCCTCGGCGCTCTTGAACAGAATGCCCATCTCGGCGCCCTTGCCGGTGCCGACCATAATGGCGACGGGCGTGGCCAGGCCCAGCGCGCACGGGCAGCTGATTACCAGCACGGCCACGGCGGAGGTGAGCGCTTCGTTGATGCTTCCGGTCAGCACCATCCACGCCACAAAAGTTACGGCAGAGATTACAAACACCACGGGCACGAACACGCCGGCGACCTTGTCGGCCATGCGGGCGATGGGCGCCTTGGTGGCGTTGGCGTCCTCGACGAGCTGGATAATCTTGGCGAGCGACGTGTCGGCGCCCACACGCGTAGCGCGGAAGGTAAACGATCCGGTGCGGTTGACGGTGGCGGCGTTGACGGTGTCGCCGGCGGTCTTCTCCACGGGGATAGACTCGCCGGTCAGCGCACTTTCGTCCACGGCCGAAGCGCCCTCGAGTACGACGCCGTCGACAGGGATGGACTCGCCGGGGCGCACACGCAGCACCTGGCCGGGAAGGATGGCGTCGACGTCCACAGCGGTCTCGGTGCCGTCGTCGGCCACGATGGTCGCGGTCTTGGGCGCCAGGTCGATGAGCGCCTCGATGGCGCCGCCGGTCTTGGACTTGCTGCGCGTCTCGAGGTATTTGCCCACGGTGACGAGCGACAGGATCGTGCCGGCGCTCTCAAAATACAGATTGTCCATGCCCGTCATCATGGCCTCGTGGACCTGGCCCGCGGCCAGCTGGTCGGCCATGATAAACATGGCGTAGAGCGACCAGGCGATGGACGCGGTGGCGCCGACGGCGATGAGGGCGTCCATGGTGGGCGCGCCGTGCGCGAGTGATTTAAACCCGTTGATAAAGTACGCGTCGTTGACGTAGACGATGGGGATGAGCAGGACGAGCTCGGTGAGCGCGAGCGTCATGCTGTGGGTGTGGTCGGTGAAGACGCCGGGCAGTGGCCAACCGAGCATGTGCCCCATGCCTATGTAGAACAGCGGGATGAGGAAGATGATCGAGATGATGAGGCGGGTGCGCATGGCGGAGGCGGCGGCCTCCAGCTTTTTGGTGGGCGACTCCATATGGGCGGCGCCGGACCTGGCTTGCGCACTGCCGTTTGAGCCGGCGGCACCGGTGCCCGCGTCGACGGGTGAGGCCGAGTAGCCCGCGCGATCGACGGCGGTGCAGATGTCATCGGGGGTGACCTGCGCGGGGTCGTAGTCGACCAGCATGGAGCCGGCAAGCAGGTTGACCGCGACGCTTTGGACGCCGTCGAGCTTGCTCACGGCGCGGTCCACATGCGCCTGGCAGGCGGCGCACGTCATGCCGCCCACGTCGAACTTATCTTGAGCCATGGCTTCTCCTTTCTGTGACGTAGTGTCGGAAATGTTAACCATCCGATACTATATACCCATACCCCCTGGGGGTGTCTAGTAATAGTTGGAATGTATGACTTTTCATTACAGATGAGGGTGGTTGGTTGGCCGATGGACCGTCCCAACCAATCATCTCAATCTGTAACATCTGAGGACCGTTTTGCCTGCTAGATGTTACAGATTGAGATGTTGTCTCGCGGGGTTGGGGTTTGTCTCGTTCTGTAACATCTAGACCTGTATCTGCCGAGCTAGTGTTACAGATCGAGACAATTGCCGGGGAGGGGTCCCGTCACGGCAAGACGCCCGCTCTCTAGATACAGAATCCGGGGATCACGCAGGTTCGTTTGTTTGGCTTGTCCGCAGGCGTTGCGTACGTAAAGGCGTCGCCGTCGTGGCCCACACGGTTTATGTAGAGCGTGCCTTCGGTCTCCGATGAGTCGGGGCTCACCGTGCGCTCCCACCAGCAGGTGTCCTTGCCCTTCCACTGACGGACCATCGTCTCGTTCGTGGAATACGGGCTCACCTTGAGCTCGCGGAAGAGTTGGTACTCCTTGCCCTCGCTGTTGTAGATGTCTGCCAGGTAGTGATAGTCCTTGGCAAACGAATCGGGCGGTTGCGTACCGCACAGCTCGACCATGGCGGGCAGCCAAAGGGTTGCGGGCAACTCGCTCAGACACGATGCACTGTTGGCGGCGCCCACATTGTTCGAGACCTTCTTGACCCCTTTAATGAGTGCGCGCAACTCGTTGGGCAGCAGCTTAAGGCCGTCGCCGTTGAGCCATTCCCGCAGCTCGCAATCTGCCCAGCCGGCGCTCGGCGGTTCAGCTGCAGCGTTGCGCTCGGCAATATCCGCGTCGAACATAAACGTCAGCCCGGCCTTGCCCGTACCGTCCAGAAGCTCATCGTGACGGATGCCCACAAGCTGCGCGCCGACCTCCAGCCCGTTGGTGAGCGTGACACGCTTGGTGCACGGATAGGGGATATGCCCGTTGTCATCGAGCAGGTGATAGCGCTTGGCAATCTCGCGTGCCTCGCTACGGGTCTCGGCGGCCTTAATCTTGAGCGAAATCTCCTGCAGCTGATCCCAGGTGTAGTCGTCAAGCGAACCGCGGATGCCGTCCAGGTAGTCGGGGATGCCAAAGCCATGGGTCGCCGCCCCAATGACGCTGAGCCCCGCAACGGCTGCAACGACGCCACCGATAATAAACCGGCGGCGGGTCATGGCATCGTGCCGGGCCTGCTCCAGAATCTCTCGCGCGCGCTCGCCGGCGACGTCGACCTTAAGGTGCGTACCGGAGTCGATGTCGATTGCGGCGTCACTGCCCGCGCCCTCGCGGCCCTCGGATTCGGCGTCGGTGAGGTATGTCGAGAGCACCTCGAGCATCTGCTGCTCGGTAGGGCGATCGCACTGCTCGGCTGAGAGACCCTTCATGATGATTTGGACAAGCGCTTCATCGCCCTCGCAGCGCGGCTCGAGCGGTGCCGGTTTGGTCTTGGTCTTTACGAGATAGAACGAGCCGGTTGCAGCGGCGTCCGTCGACTCAAAGTCAAACGGTTTGCGACCGCTGTAGAGCTGGTACAAAATGCTCGAAAGCGCGTAGACATCGATTGCCGGCGAACGGCGAAGGGCCGTGATGCCTTCGATATCCTGCGTGAGCATTTCGGGCGCAGCGTATGCGGGCGTGGCAAAGCGCCAGATGTCGGCGCGCCGGGCGATCGTGTCGTCGCCGAGAGCCGTGGTCGCGGAGCCCATGTCGATGAGGCAGGGGTCAAAGGAGCAATCGGCAATCTGCTGCTCGAGCGTTCGGCTGGTGGCGCGGAACATGATATTGGCAGGCGACAGGTCGCGATGGATGACCGGATTCACGAGGCCTTGGGTCACCAAGAGCGCACGAAGCACGGCGTTTCCGACGGCGGCGACCATCTGGGTGGTCAGCCCGCCCGAGGCGTCGTGCGGAAGCAGGGGCAGCGCCTGCTTGAGCGAGATGCCCTCGACCCACTCCATGAGGATGAGCGGGTCATCCTCACACGAGCCGTAGCCATAGACGCGCGGAAATCCGCGCAGGTGCGAGACGGTACACAGATGACGGTACTCCTCGAACAGCGCAGCGGTGTTGGCCAGGTGCGCGGCCGATTGCTCGGCGGAGCGGTCGGGGGCTTGGCCGGAAAGGATAGCGTTGTCCTTGAGTAGCTTGACGGCAAAGACCTCGCCGCTTGTGTTGGTCGCGCGCAGCACGTGCCCGATGTTGCCGTTGTTGCGGTGGGCCGTCTGGAGAATAAGCGTCATAAACCGACGTTTGGCGTCGTCCTCGGCGCTGGGGTCGACCGCCACGGCGGTATCGAACGTATCGAGACGGATGAGTTTGTCGCCATAGGCGCTATCGGTAGTATCCATGGCGTTCCTTTGTCTGGCATGGGTTGCCGCACGTATACGTGAGCAGTGCGGATATCGGTAAAGTACCATGATAGCCGCACTGCCCACGTATACCGCTGAGCATTGTCGTTTACGACGCAGAAGGTAGAAGACGAAAGACGGACGGCGACCGTCTTTTGATCGCCGTCCGCGCTAGTCCACAATGACAAGGAATGTCGTGTAGAGACCCAGATGGAGCCTGTCGCTGTTTTCGATTTCCACTGGGGGATAGATCTTGCCGGGCTCGCGTTGGTCGCGCGGCGGCTCAATCACAATATCGCCGTCGCCTGCACCCGATTCGAGTACCGTGCCGTTGGTCGATCCAAGGCCCTGGGCGTACCAGTGCTCACCCTCAAGCCAAATGCGAAGATACTCGCGCGATGCGTCGGCGCCCACATCGGTGATGCTGGGCGAGGTTTTGGGCAAAGAACCAATTACGGTGCCGCGCGGATCGCGTGTGAGGGGATGGATTTGCATGTCGGCGCAGTTGTCGGCATGGGTTCTGAGCAGACCGAGGTTGTGGGCGACGGTGCGCGGCTGCTCCAGGCTGCTCATAAAGCCACGTCCGACGGTAGTTTCGGTGGTGCCAAAGTGCTCGCCCGTCTTGCTGTCGCAAAAGCGCTCGACGGTGGCCACGCCCTGAACGGGATCGGCGAGCGCCCCCGTTGCCACAAAGAGCATAAGGTAAAGCGTGCTTTTCTCGCGCACGGCATTGCCGTCAAAGTTGTCGATGCGATTGAGGGCATTTGCATATAGGCGGCTGTCCAGCTTGTAGCTGGTGAGAGCCGACATCATTTCGTTGGCGGCCGGACCGCGATAGTGCTCGGCGATTGCCCGATAGGCGGACTCGCCGCCGCCGAGCTTGCTGCAGATTGCCGAGGAAAGGTTGAGCGTGGTGACAGTAAAGTCGCTGTAGATGGAGGGCGCGCACTGGTCAGGCTTGCGATGGACGATGTAACGGGTGAGATACGAGCGGTTGGAAGAGCACTTCTCGAGCAGGGTACTGCCGAGATAAGAGTTTCCATTGATGAGCATTCGGGCGATCTCGAGATGTTTAAGACCGCCGAACGAGCGAATATCGTTATAGAGGACCGAGCAAGGCGTCTCTGCTGCCACGGATACCTCCTTTGATTGCTTCCTAGCCAATATGGCGATAGGAATTAATGGCCCCCGGTGGGCGACGTATTAAATGGCCGCGCAATATATAGCGTAACCAAAGCAACATTATAGGTCACGTGTGCGAAGTTGCAGGAAGACTGAGAGATTTGGTTTGGACTGGACGGAAATCCCCCTCTGTCTTGATCTATAACAATTAGGGCCGATTTTACTCGATAACTGTTACAGATTGAGACGTTTGTGAACCGTGTCGACCGTTTGTCTCGATCTGTAACACGTAGAGGAAGGTTTGCCCTGTAGATGTTACAGATTGAGACAATCAGCCGGGCCCACCTCGGGTTGATTTTCAATCTCAACGCAACAGCCTGAACGGACCCCGCGTTTCCGCAG
>CATYLC010000028.1 GCA_958408685.1 uncultured Collinsella sp.
AGGCCCGATTTTGCCTCTTGACAATGTCCTGCTCATATTAAAAGGAACGTCCCCATCTGCCGGATTAGGAGAGACTCTCCAGCACGCGACGGAGCTCATGCTGAACGGCGTGGTCGCGGTTGCAGCCTACGACGCGATCGGCCACCGCCTTGAGCGCGGGGCGCGCGTTTTCCATCGCGCAGCCCGTGCCGACAAAGCGAATGATCTCGTAGTCGTTCATCGAGTCGCCAAACGCCATGACCTCGTCGCGTCCAATGCCGTAATGCTCCGCGAGCTGCGCGATACCCGAGGCCTTCGACACACCAGGCTGCATGGCATCGATCCACGCATTGCCCGAAGGCGCAAAAGTAAAGAGCTGACCAAGTTCGCGCTGTAGCACGTACGCACTGTCCATAACCGCACTGTCGTCGCAAAAGATACTCGCTTTGATGATATTTACGCTGGGATCGGGCAGCTCCCAAATGCGCTCGGCATTGGGAAGGTCCTTATCGACCTCACGCACGAACTTGCACTCGTCATCGAGCAGGAAGGACTTGGTTCGATCAAATAGCGCAAGATGCAGATTGGGAAACGTCCTGACGGCTTGGGCGAGCCTTCGAATCGCTAGGTGGGAATACACCTCACGGTCTACCATCTTACCGTCGGCGTAGACCTGGGCGCCGTTAGCGGCGACAAAGTCCATCTTGTCGCGAACGGGCGCAAAGAACTCGCACAGGCGATCGTAGCGACGACCTGACGATGCGGCGAAATGCACGCCATGCTCGTGTAGCGCCAGAATCAGTTCGTAGGTCTCGGGAGGCACCTGGCCGTTTTCGTCAAGCAGTGTGCCGTCCATATCGGATGCAATCAGTTTAAACATGGAAAAGCTCCCTTCGGGCTTGTTGGAATCGAACGTGTATCCGATTCCAACGTACCCAAAGGGAGCTCAAATAAGACTCCGCGGGCGTAAACGTTACAAGGACCTGGCAAATAGCTCACACATGCCAGAGGTCCTACGGTCGCGGCGTCAGGCAGCCCGCCAAAGAGCGTCCCCGATGACTAGTCGTTTAAGAACGTCCCCGATGACTAGTCGGCGTAGGTGAAGGTTGTGACGTCGAACATGCCCTCGGGGCGGATGCGGAGCGTCGGGATGACCGGCAGGGGCAGGAAGATGATGCCCATGATGGGGTCGAGCGGCGGCTCAATACCCATGGCGCGCGCCTTGACCATAAAGTCGTCGTGCTGCGCGGCAACGTCCTCGGCCGTGCCTTCGCTCATCAGGCCACCGAGCGCCAGCGGAATGCGCGCCACGACCTCGCCGTTACGCACCAGCACGTGACCACCCTGGCCCACGGCCTCAACGGCAGCCATCATATCGGCAGCGTTATCGCCCACCACGCACACGTTGTGCGAGTCGTGGCCGATCGTGGAGGCAATGGCACCACCGGTGATGGTGAAACCGCGCACCCAGCCGCGACCGATATGCTTGCCGACCAGGCCCAGGCCAGCGGGGCCGTCGCCATCGGCGCCCTCGGCCTGCAGCGACACGCCACGGCCATGGCGCTCGATCAGCATAATGCGGCGCAAGTCCTCGGCGCTCTCGGGGCGGGCCATACCCGTGATAGCCATACCCGGGATGACATCGATAACGGCCTCGCCCGGCTTAAAGGCATAGTCAAACACGTCGAGCGAAAGCTTCGGCAGCTTAACGGAAGCGCGCAGCTCATCGGCAAGGGCTGCGACCTCGGCCGTCTCGGGCGCGACCTCGCCCACAAAGGTGCCATCCTGCGCCACCAGGGCACCGGCGGCATACACGCGATGCGGAGCTGTGGCAAACGTCAGGTCGTTGAGCACCAGCAGGTCGGCACGCTTGCCTGGGGCGATCGCGCCGCGGAGCTCATGCGGGTCGCGACAGCCGTGGTCCAGGCCAAATGCCTCAGCCGTGGAAAGGGACGCCATGGAGATGGCGACCACCGGGTCGACGCCAGCCTCGATGGCCACGCGGCAGGCATTGTCGATCATGCCGGTCGAAAGCGCGTCGGAGGGAGCGCGGTCGTCGGTCGCAAAGCAGCAGCGGCGGGCGCGGGCGGGGTTTTCCAGCAGCATCGGGGACAAATTGGCCAGATCGTGGCTGCACGTGCCCTCACGCAGCATCACATACATGCCGCGGGACAGTTTATCGAGCGCCTCCTCGGGAATCGTCGACTCGTGGTCGGCGATAATACCCGCCGCGGCATAGGCGTTGAGGTCCTTGCCGGCAACGAGCGGCGCGTGGCCGTCAACCTGCTTGGACGGCGTCTGGTTGGCAGCATCGATGCGAGCGCAAGTCTCGGGGTCGGCCATAAAGACGCCCGGCAGGTTCATCATTTCGCCCAGACCAAAGACATCGCCTGGATGCTCGGCAAAAAACGCCTGCATATCGGCAGCAGAAATAACGGCACCGGCCTGCTCGTCGGGCAGCGCGGGCACGCACGAAGGCATCATGTATTTGATGGAGATGGGTGCGCGGCGGCCGTCCTCAATCATAAAGCGCAGGCCGTCCAGGCCCGCCACATTAGCAATCTCGTGGCTGTCGGCAATGGCGGTGGTAGTACCGCGCGTCGCGGCCATGCGAGCATACTCGGCGGGACGGATGTTCGAAGACTCGATATGCAGATGCCCGTCAATAAAACCGGGAGCGAGATAGCGACCCTGGCAGTCGATGACCTCAGTTGCCTCATAGGTGCCAGCGGCATCGTCGCGACCATCGTAGAGCACGCCGACGATCACACCGTCCTTGACGGCAACGCTACCGGGCGCCACGCGCTGGCCATACACGTCGACGATCTGTGCATTGGTAAACAGCGTGTCGACGGGCACGCGGCCCTCGGCGGCCTCGATCACAGTCCTCATGACCTCAACGGACATACATACTCCTTTAACCGTAGAAAAAAGCTGCGGAGCGGACAAGCCTTCACCGCAGCATGCTCATAGCCATTGTATGCCCAAACGATGGGCCAACAATACGCCCCTCCGCTTAACGGCACACGCCGCATGGCGCAATGGGGACAGGTTGCTTTGCACCAAAAAGAAACGTCCCTAAGTGCCAACCAGGACAACGCCGTAGGTGGAGGACGGACAGCGAGCGGACTCCAGAGCGAACAAATTGGCATGAAAAGAGGACGGCATAGACCTTCTGGTCATGCCGTCCTCTTTGAATGACAAGTTGTCGCTCTGGAGCCCGCGCAGCGTCGAACTGTTACGCGGTTTGGTAAAACCGCGTAACTAAATAAGCTTGAAACCCTTGCGCTTGCCTACGGAGAGGGTGTCGCCCAGCTTGAGGGCGCTGGGATCGATGTTATAGCTCTTGGGAGCCACAGCCTTGCCGTTGATCTTGACACCGCCGCCGTCGATATCGCGACGAGCCTGGCCGGCGCTCGCCGAAAGACCCAAGTCCTTGAGCAGGCCGGCGAGGTAGATCTGGCCCTCGTCGTTAACAGTCAGCTCAACGTGCTTCTCGGGGAAGTCGGCGAGCTGGCCCTCCTTGAACAC
Organism: uncultured Collinsella sp.; assembly: GCA_958408685.1. GTDB lineage: Bacteria > Actinomycetota > Coriobacteriia > Coriobacteriales > Coriobacteriaceae > Collinsella. Next base: position 3,511 of record CATYLC010000028.1, read on the forward strand.
GCGGTCGAACTCGGCCTGAGCCTCGTCGCCGGCACCGGCGCCGTGGTAGGTGTCACACAGGTCACGGCCCAGAGCGCGCTTGAGCTCGTAGGGGTCGGCAGAACCATCGGCCAGGGCGGCATCGATCTTGTCGACCTCTGCCGGGGTGAGCGAGCTGGCCAGACGATAGTACTTGCCGATCATCTCGTCGGGGATGGACATGGTCTTGCCGAACATGTCCTTGGGCGCGTCGGTCAGGCCGATGTAGTTGCCGTAGGACTTGGACATCTTGCGCACGCCATCGGTGCCCTCGAGCAGCGGCATGGTAAGCGCGATCTGCGGCTCCATGCCCATCTTCTCCATGAGCTCACGGCCAGCGAGCAGGTTGAAGAGCTGATCGGTGCCGCCCATCTCGACGTCGGCCTTGATCTGCACGGAGTCGAAAGCCTGCATCACGGGATACAGGAACTCATGCAGGGCGATCGGCGTCTGAGACTGGTAGCGCTTGGTAAAGTCGTCGCGCTCAAGGATGCGGGCGACGGTGAACTTGGAGCACACCTGCAGCAGACCGGCCAGATCCATCGAAAGGATCCAGTCACCGTTGTGCACGATGGTGGTCTTCTCGGGATCCAGGATCTTCATGGCCTGGCTCACGTAGGTCTCGGCATTGGCCTCGATCTGCTCCTGCGAAAGCTGCGGACGGGTGGAATTCTTGCCCGAAGGGTCGCCAATCAACGCGGTACCGTTGCCGATGATGAGGGTGACGTTGTGGCCCAGGTCCTGGAACTGACGCATCTTGCGCAGCGGCACGGCGTGGCCCAGGTGCAGGTCGGGGCTGGTGGGGTCGACGCCGAGCTTGATGTTGAGGGGCTCGCCCTTCTCAAGCTTCTTGCGAAGGTCGGCCTCGGGAACAATCTGCGCGGCGCCCGAGGTGATGATACGCATTTGCTCGTCAACAGACAGCATTGGGTATCCTCCTTTTGCTATAGCACCCTCGCCGAAAACGGCGGTGCTGGAAGTCCATAAACTCTCTTATGATAACAAACTGACGCGACGCAGCACCTACGACAGGAAAATCCTCGTCCTGCCGCATGCGTCAATGGCAACTGGCAGACGTGTACCGTCACGCTCGACCAGATAGCGTACCTGCCGACGACGCAAGCAGTCGCGGCAACGAACCTGTCCCGTCGCATCGGTGGCGCAGACGCCCTCGGCGGTCAGCAGGCAGTGCTCGCACACCATAAGCTCGGGACGGTCGGCGTCGACCGGACCCAAGACGCCGGGTTCAGCGGCCAGTTCGGCAATACGCTCCGCATCATTGCCGAGCAACTCCGCCGGCAAGCACACCCGCCCCGCACCGAGTCCGCGCAGCCAGGTAAGCGTGGCCCGATTCGCGCAGAACACCGGCGCCGCCACGTCAAACGTCACGCCCAGCTCGCGAGCGATCACCACCTGTCCCAGGTTGCGGCAGACGACGCGCCCGGCACGCTGTATCAGTGAGCGGGTCCAGTCAGCGTCACCCGTGCGGCACACCTCGTCAAGCACCACAACGGCGTCGGACAAATCAAGTTCTCCGCGCGGGTCGGCATCCATCAGCTGCCAAGCAAAAACCATGCGAGTGGGAACCGCGCACTCCACCAACTCCGTGGACGCACCGCCATCCACCGCAACGCCCTCAAAGGGCAGCACCTCAACGGCACGCGCAACGGGCGCAATCGCATCCGCCTCGGCCCGCATGCGCTCCAACACTGCCGCCGTCTGATCCAACACGCCGGCGCTGCGAATCAGGTACACCTCGCAGCCCGTGTCCACCTTACGCTTGCAATGCACGACGACGCGCTTCCCCGCTGCGGCATCCACCGGGCAGGGCACCTGCGGCCAGCGCTTGGGCACATCGGGACGCGCGTCGGCACCCGGATAGAACCGAATCTCGAGCGTGTCACCCGCCGCCACGGCGGCGTCGAGCTCAACGGTCACCTCTTCGTGGCCCACAGCGACCAAGCGCCCCACGCGCACGCCCTGGTTAATTGCGCGCTCAAAGCTCATCAGCTCGGCACCCGAACGCCCTCGCAGGTACGCATCGGTAAACCCACGGTTAAACGACCTTCCCAGCTCGCGTTCAAGCTCTTCCACGGCACCGGGGTCCCACGCGCCGTCGCACAGCATATCGAGTGCCCGGCGCCACACCCGCACCACGTTGAATACGTAATCGGGGTTCTTCATGCGCCCCTCGATCTTGAGCGACGCCACGCCGGCATCTACAAGCTCGGGCAGATGTGCAATACCCAGATAGTCGCGCGGGCACAGCAGGCGATCTCCCTCGACGGCGACAACGCTCTGCCCCGCCTCGTCCACCAGGTCGTACGCCAGGCGGCACGGCTGCGTGCAGTCGCCGCGCATCGCCGAGCGCCCACGCCGCAGGGCCGAGAACTCGCACGCCCCCGAATAGCCGATGCAAATCGCACCGTGGCAGAATACCTCGATGGGCACGCCCGCGGCACATAGCGCCGCAATCTCGTCGACCGTCAGCTCGCGTGCCGTCGTCACGCGCTCGACCCCCAGCTCGTCGGCGGCAAGCCGCACGGCACCCTCGCTATGAGCGCCCGCCTGCGTGGACAGGTGAATCTCGACCCCGGGAATCGCCGCGCGCAGCGCGCAGGCCAACCCGGCATCGGCCACAATCAGAGCATCGGCGCCCAGCTCCAGTGCATGAGCTCCCAGCGCCACCGCGTCGGACAGTTCATCGTCAAACACGAACACGTTGAGCGTCACGTACACACGCACGCCATGAGCATGCGCCACGGCACAACCGCGCGCAAACTCGTCATCCGTAAAGCCATGAGCGCTCACACGGGCGTTAAAGCCGCCCAACCCCGCATAGATGGCATCGGCACCCGCGGCGATGGCCGCAAGCATCTGGTCGAGCCCGCCCGCCGGCGCCAGCAGCTCGGGCAGCGCCGCACCGGCAGCATCCAATCCAGTCTCGTATTGTCCGCTCGGCCCCATCGTCCGAATCGCCATCGGCAAACTCCTTACCAAGGTATGCATTCACTCTGAAAAATGCCGTCTTCCAGCATACACGAGGCCTCGCGCGCCCCGTTTGGTTTATCGTGTAATAACTTATGTCCATCCTGCCCCGACGGCATATCCGCCGTCCGGCACGACATACCTGGAGGTCAATATATGGGTCCTCGCCAACGACAGGGACGCAGCCGTTCAAAGACGCATGCCCTGCCCATAATCCTGCTCTCGTTTTTGGGCTTTTTGCTTATCGCGGGCGTGGCATTTGGCATCGGCATGGTCGGCAACGTCAACCGCTGGCTGTCCGATCTGCCCGACTACACCGACGCCAACGCGTATCTGGTGAGCGAGCCCACCGAGATCGTCGACTGCAACGGCAACAAGATCGCGAGCTTCTACACGCAAAACCGCAAGTCCATCACCAAGGACGAGGTCTCCCCCTACGTGCTGCAGGGCACCGTTGACGTCGAGGACGAGCGCTTCTACGAGCACGGCGGTATCGACCTGTGGGGTATCGCGCGTGCTGCGGTGGCAACCCTCGGCGGCGGGCACGAAGGCGCCTCGACTATCACCCAGCAGCTGGTGCGCAACACCATCCTGCAGGAGGAGCAGTTCGACTCGACCATCGAGCGTAAGGTGCGCGAGGCCTACATCGCCGTAAAGATGGAGGACATGTACTCCAAAGACGAGATCCTCATGATGTACCTCAACACCATCTATTACGGTCACGGCGCCTACGGTATTGAGGCCGCCGCCGAGACCTACCTGTCCAAGAGCGCCGCAGACCTCACCCTGAGCGAGGCCGCGCTGTTGATCGGCCTTCCCAACTCGCCCTCGCAGTACGACCCCACGGTCAACCCCGACCTGGCGCTGTCCCGTCGCAACAAGGTCCTCGACAACATGCTGCGCCTGGGCCACATTACGCAGGAGGAGCACGATGCCGCACAGGCCGAGCCCATCACCCTCAACGTGACCGAAATCTCGGGCAGCGGCGTTGACGTATACTCGCAGCCCTACTTTGTCGCCTATGTTAAGCAGCTGCTGGAGCAGGAGTTCTCGACCGACGTGCTCTTTAAGGGCGGCCTGACCGTCAAGACCACCATCGACCCCACGATGCAGCAGGTGGCAGAGAATGCCGTTCGCGAGCAGCTCGACACGCTCTCGCTCGACGGCCTGGACATGGGCATGGTCGTCGTCGACCCCAAGACCGGCTACATCAAGTGCATGGTGGGCGGCTACGATTACAACGCCGACGAGAACCACGTAAACCATGCCACGGCCAAGCGTCCCGTCGGCTCCACCTTTAAGGCCTTTACGCTGGCAACTGCCATCCAAAACGGCATGAACCCCAACGTCACCCTCAACTGCAACTCGCCGCTCAAGGCCAAGGGCACCACGACCGAGGTCCAAAACTACGCCAACCATAGCTATGGCAACATCACGCTTAAGCAGGCGACGGCATACTCCTCCAACACCGGCTACATCCAGGTGGCGGAAGCCGTCGGCAACAGCAAGATCATCTCGCTCGTCAAAAAGCTCGGCATCGATCCCGCCAAGGACAACATCGAGGACGTTCCCGTCATGACCCTCGGCACCGGCTCGATCTCGCCGCTCGAGATGGCCGCCGCCTACGCGACGTTTGCCAACGGCGGCTACTATCGCCAGCCGATCGCCATCACCGAGATTGACTCTCGTACCGGTTCGGTGCTGTACCAGCACACCGACAATCCCTCACAGGTACTTACCGAGGGCGAGGCCGCCGCGGTCACCGATGTTCTGTCCGGCGTCATGAAGGGCGGCGGTACGGGTGCTGCCGGCGCCCTGAGCGTCAACCAGCCCTATGCCGGCAAGACGGGCACCACCGACAACACCACCAACCTGTGGTTCTGCGGCTATACCCCGCAGCTGGCGTGCGCCCTGTGGACCGGCTATTCCGCGGGCGAGATTCCCATCCAAAAATACGGCACAGACCTGCTGGGCGACAGCACCAACCTGCCTGTCTTTAAGCGGTTTATGAACACCGTTCTGACCGGTACCGAGCGCGAGGAGTTTGCGACCGGAACGGCGCCCACCTACAAGAACAACAGCGTCTGGAAGTTCTACGGCACCAACAACACCAAGAAGACGGAGAACGACGACAAGGACGAGAACGAGGACGAAGAGGAAACCACCACAACGACTACCACGACGACCACGACCACCGAGACCACGGGCGGCGACACCACCGGCGGCACCGGTACGACCGGTGGCTCGACGGGCGGCTCCACTGGTGGTTCGACCGGCGGCGATGGCGGCACGCCTACGCCTACGCCTACGCCTACACCCACTCCCGACCCCTCGCCTACGCCTACACCCACTCCCGACCCCTCGCCCACGCCTGACGATACGGTTGGCTAGAAATTCATCCGGCCATTAGCAACAAGGCCCCCGAGCAGCTTATTAAAGTGCTCGGGGGCCTTTTAGTTTAAAGCGACCTGGTGGACGGCCTTTATACCGGCAAACAATATAGGGGGTACCGACCAACGTCGATACCCCCTTACAAGCCACCATGTCACGCACACAGTGCCGAGCGCACGACCCGCACGCCTACTTGCGAGAATTGCTCAGCTTATTGATCAGCGCCTCGAGACGCTCGCCGTCCTCGGCCGTCTGGGCAATAACCAAAATCGTATCGTTGCCGGCAAGCGAGCCAAGCACATCGGGCAACTCTGCCGCATCAACGGCGGCGGCGATGCCGGAAGCCGTACCAGGCTGAGCCTTGATCATAACCAGATTATCGGTGCGCAGAACGCCCGTTACGAGCTCGGAAACCATACGCTGCAGGTGCAGGTCCTCTGCCAGAACATAGATACCCTCGGGGAGCTTACGCAGCCCCATATCGGCAATATCGCGAGAGACAGTCGCCTGCGTGCAATCAAAGCCCATAGCGCGGAGCTCATCGACCAGCACGCGCTGCGTGCGGACGTCCTTATTGCGCACAATATCTCTAATGGCATCCTGGCGCCCATTGCGTTTTTTAGCCATACAAACCCTCTCTCCAAAAGATGGCGGAGACAATCAATCAGTGATTGAATAGTTTAACGCTATTTGAAGGCTTTTGTGTATAAGAACGCATTTCGAAACAATTCTATGCAAGTTTGTTTCGTAATGAGCCGTTTAGGCGGTTTTTGCGCCCGTCCGGTTAAGAAAAGCTGCCAGATGCGTACACATCACGCAGCGCGCGGGCTTGGCGCTGGCAATCGGCCCAAACAACAGACCGAGTCCCCGATGGTTGTCCTTGAGCGCGGCGACCATCTGACGGGTTCGAGGCGCATCGAGCATATCACGCATGCGGGCGGAACGCTCGATTGACGACAACCCATGCGGGCTCAGGCACAAATTCTCGATGCAGGCGACCAGTCCGGCAAAGTAGAACTTTTGGCTTGCCAGCTTGAGCCGACCACCGCTATCTGCTTCCGAGAGTGAGTCCGCAAGCTCGTCGAGTGCTCGGATGTCATCGGATACCTTGGCATACATGGTGGGATCAAAGGCATCTGTAAGCTTAGGTGCCGCGGCGTGGAAACAAGCGTCGCCGCAGCCGGAGACGCACTGCGCCCGCGAGAGCGCGCACGCCATAAACCCAACTGTGCGAAACACCTTGCCGCACAAAAGGCATGCCTCAAACAGCGGACGGCTATACATCACGCCAGAGGTCTGAGCGACTAGGCCGCCCAAAATCAACTGGGGCAGCCCAGTCACCATAGAAGACTCGTCTTCTATGGCAATAGGGGCAGCATCCAAGACGCGCGAATGACGCTCGCGATGCGCATCGTATCGATCGAGCGACACCGAGGGGAGCACAATGTCTGCCGCAGTATCGCACGCGATATCGACCATCTTGGAAAGGGACTGCGGAGCAAACCACTCATCGGCGTTCATAGCGATGATTTGAGAGCCACGCGAGGCAGCAAAACCGGCACGAAGACAAGCACCGCGCTTCGCGTCCTCGACGTCAATCAAATCAATATGGATGTCCCTGTCGGCAGCAACTTGAAGCGAATGGCGCACACCGGGCGCAGCATCGCGGCAGACAACGACAATCTGCAAATCGTAGAGGTCTTGGTTCTGGATACTCTCGAGCGCACGCATCGCATAGCTGGGCGAACCTTCTACCACAAGGATCACCGAAAGTCGCGGATGCGAGCCACGTCGAACCAAGTTATCCATCCTCTCGACAGCAATGAATCAAACCGTGGTTCATGGTACACCCCAGCAATAAAAGCAATGAGACACCGGTTGTATTGCACGCCAAGAACAGATGTTGAACACGCGCAGCCCACAGATGACGGGTGTCGACGCACGACGCGTCGAGCCCTCCCCTAGTCGAGCACGACGAGCTCGGCGGGATCGTAATCCACGCCCATAAACGTAAGGCCGCAGGCAGGAGCCGTGGGGCCCGCAGCGGTACGGTCGCAAGCATCGATGACCTCGCGCATCCACTCGGGTTCACGGCGATGCATGCCAATCTCGACAAGCGTGCCCACGATCGTGCGGACCATCGAATGCAGAAACGCATTGCCCTCGATGGTAAACGTCAGGATGTCCTCGCCAAACGCAACCTCATGGCCAAACTCGGCACGCATCACGCAGCGGTGCGTGGGCTTGCCCACAGCAGACGCCACCTTGCAAAAGCTCTTGAAGTCCTGCTCGCCCAGCAGCGCGGGACAGGCCGCAGACATCGCCTCAACATCCAATGGGTAGCGATGCCACCACACCGCACCGCGCGAAAGCACAGGGCGCGCGTCGCGATCGGCAATACGGTACGTATACGTACGGGAACGCGCATCAAAGCGTGCAGAAAAGCCTTTACGGGCCTTGTAGACCTCGTTTATGGCGATATCTTTGGGCAGGAGGGCATCCATAGCCTTCAGCCACCTACGGCGCGTCAAAGCCAACTCAGCGTCCGTTACGGGCACGCTGATGAACTGTGCCACCGCATGCACGCCGGCATCGGTACGCCCCGCACACGTCAGGTCGATCGGGCGGCGCAGGAGCGTCTCGATAGCGCGGCGCAACTCGCCCGCAACCGTCGTCTGACCGGGCTGCTCGGCAAAGCCGCTGTAAGACGAGCCATCGTAGGCCACGCGGAAAACGAGCGTGGCATCGAGCTCAGGAATCGAATTGAAATCAGACGGCGCGGTCATGGACGCTCCCAACAAACAGGCAATGGCATTTCGACAAAAAAAGAGGGGTACGCGAACGTACCCCTCGAATATAGCCTATGCAGACGGATTGTCTACTCAGCGGTCTCCTCAGCAGGAGCCTCCTCGGCAGCCTCGACCTTCTTGGGAGCAGCGGCCTTCTTGGGGGCCGGAGCAGCCTTCTTAGCCTTAGGCGTGCAAGGCTCGGTGACGAGCTCCATGATAACGATGGGAGCGTTGTCGCCCTTGCGGTTACCGAGCTTCATGATGCGGGTGTAACCGCCGTTGCGGTCCTGCCACATGCCCTGAGCAGCCTTGTCGAAGATCTCGGCAACGAGCTGCTTATCGCCGAGCTTGGCGATAGCCAGACGACGAGAGTGCAGGTCGCCCTTCTTGGCCCAGGTGATGATCGGATCGACGACCGAACGCAGCGCCTTAGCGCGGGTCTCGGTGGTCTTGATGCGGTCGTTCTCGAAGAGGGCCTTAGCAAGGCTCTTCTTCATGGCCTTGGTGTGGCTCGCATCGGTGCCGAGCTTCAGGCCCTTCTTAACGTTATGACGCATGGTCTAGTTTCTCCTCAAATATGCGAAGCATTAAGCCTTCAGGCTCAGGCCCATGGACTCAAGCTTGTCCTTCACTTCCTCGATCGACTTAACACCGAAGTTACGGATGTTGAGCAGATCGTTCTCCGAGAACTCAACGAGCTGACGGACCGAGTGAATGCTGGCGCGCTTAAGGCAGTTGTAAGAACGGACGGAAAGGTCCAGATCCTCGATCTGCTTGTCCAGCTCGGCGTTGTCGTTGGTGACCTCGGGAGCGAAGATCGAAGCCTCCTCCTCGACCTCGGGGGTCTCGGCAAGGTTCATAAAGGCGGCCATATGCTGGTTGATGATATTGGCAGCCTGGACCACGGCGTCGCGCGGGGCGATGGAGCCGTTGGTCTCGATCTCGAGGACAAGGCGGTCGTAGTCGGTGTGCTGACCGACACGGCAAGCCTCAACGAGCTTGGCGCAACGGGAAACCGGCGAGTACAGCGAGTCGACGTGGATCACACCGATGGGATCGTTGTCGCGCTTGTTGGCCTCGCCAGAAACATAGCCGCGGCCATAGCCGATGCGCATGCTCATGGTGAGATGGCCACCCTCGGTGAGCGTAGCAATGTGCTGCTCGGGGTTGACCAGCTCAAACTCGGACGGAATAAAGAAGTCCGCACCGGTGACCTCGCAGGGGCCGTCAACCGAGATGGTGGCGGTCGCCTCGTCGGTCGTGCCGAGAGCCCTGAAGACAAGACCCTTGACATTCAGGACGATGTCGGTGACATCCTCGACCATGTTAGGGATGGTCATGAACTCGTGCTGCGCGCCATCGATCTGAATAGCCTCGACGGCGGCACCCTCGAGCGAGGACAGAAGAACGCGACGAAGGGAGTTACCCAGCGTATCGCCGTAGCCACGCTCGAGCGGCTCGACGGAGACACGAGCAGACGTCTCGTTGATCTCTTCGACCTGAACCTGAGGCCTAATGAATTCTGACATGTATTACCTCCAGCCTCAGCAGCCCGGATGGACTACTTAGAGTAGAGCTCGACGATGAGCTGCTCGTTGATATCACCGCTGATCTGCTCACGCGTCGGCAGAGCGAGCACGTTACCAGACAGCTTCTCGATATCGACCTCGAGCCAGCCAGGGACCTCAAAGCGCTCGGAGGAAATCAGAGCCTCCTTGATGGGGAGGAGGTCACGGAACTTCTCGCCGACAGCGACGACGTCGCCGGCCTTGACGCGGTAGGACGGGATGTCCACGCGCTTGCCGTTCACGGTGAAGTGACCGTGACGGACGGACTGACGAGCCTCTTTGCGGGTGCGGGCGAAGCCAAGACGGAAGACGACGTTGTCGAGACGAGACTCAAGAATGATCATGAGGTTCTCACCGGTGACGCCGTTCATCTTACGGGCCTTGTTGAAGTAGCCGTGGAACTGCTTCTCCAGAACGCCATAGATGAACTTGACCTTCTGCTTCTCGCGCAGCTGCATGCCGTACTCAGATTCCTTGCGACGGCGCTTGGGCTGACGGATAGATTCCTTCTTGCTGCTGTAACCGAGCTCAGCGGGATCGATCCCGAGCTGACGGCAGCGCTTAAGAACAGGAGTCCTGTCGATTGCCATATTGATACGATCCTTTCAGTTACACGCGGCGACGCTTCTTGGGGCGGCAGCCGTTGTGCGGAATGGGGGTCTTGTCCTGGATGCTCGAGACCTCGAGGCCAGCAGCCTGGAGGGAGCGGATGGCGGTCTCACGACCGGAGCCGGGGCCCTTGACGAAGACGGAAACCTTCTTCATACCGTGCTCCATGGCCTGCTTGGCAGCAGCCTCGGCAGCCATCTGGGCAGCGAACGGCGTGGACTTACGGGAGCCCTTGAAGCCCACCTGGCCAGCCGACTTCCAGGAAATGACGTTGCCCTGGGGATCGGTGATCGAAACGATCGTGTTGTTGAACGTAGAACGGATGTGAGCCTGGCCCACGGAAATGTTCTTACGGTCCGCGCGCTTCAGACGGGCAGCGCGAACGTTCTTCTTAGCAGTAGCCATCTATCTAGCGCTCCTTATTTCTTCTTCTTAGCACCGATCTGACGCTTCGGGCCCTTGCGGGTACGAGCGTTAGTGTGGGTGCGCTGGCCGCGGACCGGGAGGCCCTTGCGGTGACGAAGGCCGCGGTTGCAGCCGATGTCCATAAGGCGCTTGACGTTCTGGTTGCGCTCACGGCGGAGGTCGCCCTCAACCATGATCTGGTTCTTATCGATATAATCGCGGATGGCGTTAACCTCATCCTCGGTGAGGTCCTTAACGCGCGTATCCACGTTAACGTTGCACTCGACGCAAATCTTCGTCGCAGTGGTGCGGCCGATGCCGTAAATGTAGGTCAGACCGATCTCAACGCGCTTCTCACGCGGGAGGTCGACACCATTAATACGGGCCAACGTAGTCTCCTCTCTTAACCCTGACGCTGCTTATGACGGGGGTTCTCGCAAATGACGAGGACCTTGCCATGGCGCCTAATGATTTTGCACTTATCGCACATCTTCTTGACCGAAGGACGTACCTTCATCGTTCTTCCTTTCGGTAGCGCTCAAACTACTTCCCTACTATCTACTCGCCCAGCCGCAGGCGTTTAAAACTATGGCTGGTCTTCACACACAATCCGACCGTAGGTTGAGCTAAGCCTGCAGTCGGAAATGGAGTGCGTGTATGCGTGCCGCTATTTGTAGCGATAGGTGATGCGGCCGCGGGTCAGGTCGTACGGGGAAAGCTCCACGACAACCCTGTCACCGGGGAGAATACGGATGTAATTCATTCGGATCTTGCCAGAAATGTTGCACAGAACCGAATGACCGTTCTCGAGCTCGACCTTAAACATGGCGTTGGGCAACGGTTCCTTTACCGTACCCTCGAGCTCAATTGCGTCTTCCTTCTTCACAAGCAATCATCTTTCTCTAGAAAACGACAGCGATTGAGTATTCTACAACACGTATGCACGCATCGTAATAACTTCGTAATGGCTCCACAACTAAGTGGAACTTGTTACATTTGAAATGTAAAACAAAGCCGTTCCCTGATGCCCAAGATCGCCTTGAAATGAGAAGGCATAGACCTTGGGGTCATGCCTTCGAAATTGAAAGGCGAGGTTGGGCATCAGGGGGCGGCGACTTTTACATTTCACCGCCTTGCAAGGAACACCAAGCACCTTGGGCATCCGTGGTGAGAATCACCGGACCGTCATTGGTAATGGCGACGGTGTTCTCGTAGTGCGCGGCGGGCAGGTGGTCGTTGGTCGTAACAATCCAACCGTCGGAGCCCGTGCTCACATGGTTGGAACCCATCGTAACCATCGGCTCGATGGCAATGACCATGCCGGCCTGGAGGCGAACGCCCCTCCCCTTCTTTCCATAGTTAGGAACATTGGGGTCCTCGTGCATCACGCGGCCAATGCCATGGCCCACATAATCACGAAGCACGCCGTAGCCGTGAGACTCGGCGAGGGACTGAACGGCATAACCGACGTCCCCGATATGGTTACCGGGAACAGCCTGCTCGATGGCAGCCTTAAGGCAATCACGCGTGACCTCGCACAAAGCCTTGGCTTCGGGCGTGGGGGTACCGACGAAAAACGTCCAAGCGTTATCGCCGACCCAACCGTCGACAACGGCTCCCGTATCGATGGAAATGATATCGCCATCGCGCAGGATCATGTCGGGATTGGGAATACCGTGGACCACGGCATCGTTGATCGATGCGCATATGGTCCCCGGGAACCCGCCGTAGCCCTTAAAGGCCGGGGTGCCGCCATGCATGCGGATAATCTGCTCCGCGAGCTGATCGAGCTCAAAGGTGGAAACGCCGGGACGCACCATGGCTCCAACGTGGCGGAGCGCCATCTTAGATAGCGCTCCTGCCTTCTTCATCTGCTCGATTTGCGTTGCAGACTTAATCTTGATCATAGACCGAGAGCCTCTTTGACATCCCCGTACACGGTCTCGCGAGCCTGGTCACCGTTGACCGACTTGAGCAGACCCTGGCCACGATAGTAGTCGACGAGCGGGCTCGTGGACTTCTCGTAGACGTCGAGACGGTTCTTGATGGTCTCGGGCTTGTCGTCGTCGCGCTGATACATCTCGCCACCGCACTTGGGGCAGGTGGCATCGGCAGCGGTGCCGGTGTAACCGCAGGCGCGGCAGGTGCGACGCGAAGACAGACGATCGATAATGACCTCGGGGGCCACATCGACCAGAAGGGCGCAATCGATCTCGCGACCCATGGCGGAGAGCTCGGAATCGAGCGTCACAGCCTGGGCGGTGTTGCGCGGGAAGCCGTCGAGGATGAAGCCCTGCTGGGCGTCATCGGCGGCAAGGCGCTCCTTGACAAGGTCGATCACGAGCTGGTCGGGAACGAGCTCGCCAGCGTCCATGTACTTCTTAGCCTGAATACCAAGCTCGGTGCCACCCTTGACGGCAGCACGCAGCAGGTCGCCCGTGGAAATATGGGCGACGCCAAACTCGGCGACAAGCTCCTGTGCGACGGTGCCCTTACCGGCACCCGGAGCTCCGAGCAATACGAGGTTCATGAGCAATCCTCCTCTAGCCTATTTAAAGAATCCATCGTAATCATACATCTTGATCTGACCTTCGAGCTTATCGACCGTGTCGAGCACGACGCCGACCATGATGAGGATGGACGTGCCACCAAATGCCTGGATCAGATGGTTACCCGTGAAGGAGAAGATGATCGAAGGCACAATGGCGATGAGCGCCAAAAAGACAGCGCTGGGAAGCGTGATCTTGTTGAGCGCGTTCTTGATGTAAGCCGCGGTAGCCCTACCCGGACGCACGCCCGGAATAAAGCCGCCCTGCTTCTTAAGGTTGTCGGCCGTGTCATCGGGGTTGAACACCATGGAGGTGTAGAAGTACGCGAAGAACACGATGAGGACAACGTTAAGCACCCAGTTGAGCCAACCGGTCGAAAGCGCGGAGGCAACTGCCTGAATCCAGCCGATGCCGGGGAAGAACACGGCAATCTGAGCCGGGAAGTACAGCAGCGCCGAAGCGAAGATGATCGGCACAACACCCGCGGTGTTGACCTTGATGGGCAGGTAGGTGGTCTGGCCACCCATCATGCGACGGCCCACGACGCGCTTAGCGTAGGAGACCGGGATGCGGCGCTGGCCACGCTCAAGGAAAACAATCAGCGGGATAACCAGCAAAATGATGGCGCAGATGATCACCATGGTGATGATGCCACCGGCATTGCCCTCGGTGCTGGAGAAGATAGCCTGCGGCAGACCGGCCATGATGTTCGCAAAGATGATCAGCGACATGCCATTGCCGATACCACGCTGGGTGATGAGCTCACCAATCCACATGATCAGCATGGCGCCCGCAGTGAGCGTGCCGACGATCATGAGGTCGAAGATGATCTCGGGAGCGCCGGCGCCATTGAAGCTGATGCCGAAGCTCTTAAAGAGGAAGAGGTAACCCACGGAGTTGAGGATTGCCAGAGCCAGGGTGAGGTAACGCGAATACTGCGTAATCTTGGTCTGACCGACCTCGCCCTCGCGGGCAAGCTCATGCAGGGAAGGCACGACGGCCTGGAGCATCTGGAGGATGATCGAGCTGGTGATGTAAGGCATGATGCCCAGCGAAAACACCGACACATAGCTCAACGCGCCGCCAGAGAAAAGATTCAGGAGGGCCATAGCACCTGCGGCGACCGAATTGTTATCGGTCGAGAAAAGGCCCAGCATCCCCTGGAAGGGAATGCCGGGCACAGGAACGTGCGCACCAATGCGGTACACGACGAGCATAGCTATGGTAAAAAGAATCTTTTCGCGCAATTCTTTGATGCGGAAAGCATTCTTAAGACCATTTAGCACGGCAGCTCGACCTTTCCGCCGGCGGCCTCGATCTTGGCCTGCGCAGAAGCGCTGACCTTGTCGACCTTGACCGTGAACTTCTTGGTGAGCTCCCCATTGCCGAGCACCTTGACGGGCTCGAACTCGCTCTTGGTGATGCGAGCGGCCTTAAGAGCGGCACCGTCGATCACAGCGCCGTCCTCGAACTTACGCTCGAGACGCTCAACGTTAACAGCGGTGTACTCGATACGACGGGGGTTGCGGAAGCCCGGAAGCTTGGGCAGGCGCATAGCCAGCGGAGTCTGGCCACCCTCGAAGCCGGCACCCTTGGTGCCACCAGAGCGGGAACCCTGGCCCTTCTGGCCGCGGCCAGAAGTGGTGCCGTGACCCGAAGAATTGCCACGGCCGACGCGCTTGCGATTCTTGGTGGAACCGGGCGCGGGAGTAAGATCGTGAAGCTGCATTTGCTACTCCTCTACAATCTCGACAAGGTGCTTGACCTTGAAGATCATGCCGCGGACGGACTCGTTGTCAGCAATCTCGCGAACCTCGCGGATCCTGTGGAGACCGAGGGCACGGACAGTACGGACCTGGTCCTGCTTGCAACCGTTGGTGCTGCGGACCTGCTTGATCTTGATGGTGTCAGCCATGCTTAGTTCTCCTTACCGACGAACATCTCGGAGACCGTCAGGCCACGGCGAGCCGCGACGTCCTCAGGGCTGGAGAGCTCCTTGAGGCCCTCGACGGCAGCCTTGATGATGTTGAGGCCGTTGTCGGTACCGAGGGACTTGGACAGGACGTTCTTGATGCCAGCAAGCTCAAAGAGGGGACGCACAGCGCCGCCGGCGATAACGCCGGTACCCTCGACAGCGGGCTTAATGATGATGCGGCCGGCACCAAAGTGGCCGAGAACCTCGTGCGGGATGGTGCCCTGCTCGGTCACCGGCACGTGGAACATGTTCTTCTTGGCATCGAGAGATGCCTTGGAGATGGCCATGGGCACCTCAGCGGACTTGCCCATGCCAACGCCGACGTTGCCCTTGCCGTCGCCAACGACGACGAGAGCGACGAGGCTCATGCGACGACCACCCTTGACGGTCTTCGACACGCGGTTGATGTAAACGACGCGCTCCTCGAACTCGGAGGCCTCGCGCTGCTGCTTCTGATTACGAGCCATGTGCTACATACCTCCTAGAACTCGAGACCGGCGGCACGAGCACCGTCGGCGAGGGCCTTGACGCGGCCATGGTAGATACGGCCACCGCGATCGAAGGCGACCTTGGTGATGCCGGCCTCGATGGCGCGCTTGCCAACGAGCTGACCGACCTTCTCCGCAGCCTCCTTGTTCGAGGTGTGGGTGCCCTTGAACTCGGCCTCGAGGGTCGAGGCGGAGACGAGCGTCAGGCTGGAGCCCTTGCTGTCGTCGATGATCTGGGCATAGATGTTGGCGTTAGTACGGGTCACGCGAAGACGCGGACGCTCGGAGGTACCCGAGACCTTGCCGCGAACACGACGCTGACGACGCTTGAGGCCTTCCAGCTTCGCCTTATGCTTGTTCATACGTAAACTCCTAAAAAGGTTGATCTTGCCAGCACCTGACGGGGTGCTGGTCTTATGCGAGTGAGTCGGTTACGACTACTTGGCGGCCTTACCCAGCTTGCGGCGGATGTGCTCGCCAACGTAGTGGATACCCTTGCCCTTGTAAGGCTCGGGAGGACGATGGCCGCGGATCTCAGCGGCGATCTGACCGACCTGCTGCTTGTTGATACCCTTGACGTTCACGTGGGTGTTGTCGGGAACCTCGAAGGTGATGCCCTCGGGAGCCTCGACGATCACGGGGTGCGAGAAGCCCAGGGAGAACTCGAGGTTCTTACCCTTCTGCTGCACGCGGTAACCGACGCCGGCGAGCTCGAGCTTCTTCTCGAAGCCCTCGGAAACGCCAACAACCATGTTGTGGATGAGGGCGCGGGTGAGGCCGTGGCGGGCACGGGTCTCACGCTCGTCGTCGGGACGGGAAACGGTGAGGACGTTGCCCTCGACGTTGATAGCGAGCTTCTCAAAGACATCGAGCTCGAGCTGGCCCTTGGGGCCCTTGACGACAACGTTGTTGCCGTTGACTGCCACTTCGACTCCGGCGGGAATCTGGACAGGCTTATTACCGATACGAGACACGGTGATCTCCTTTCCTTCTACCTACCGAGCGAATTACCAGACGTAAGCGATGATCTCGCCGCCGACGTTGTGCTTGCGAGCATCGCGGTCGGTCATGACGCCATGGCTGGTGGAAATAATGGCGGTACCAAGGCCACCGCGGACGCGGGGCATGTCGGCAACGCCGGTGTACTTACGCAGGCCCGGCTTGGAAATGCGGCGGATGCCGTTGATGACCTTAGCCTTCTTGGGGCCATACTTAAGCGTGATGTGCAGAGTCTTCTGGGGAACGGTGTCCTCGACATCGTAGCCCTCGATGTAGCCCTCCTCGTGCAGAACACGAGCGATCTCGACGAGCTTCTTGCTGCTCGGCATGGAGACCGTGGCCTTGTTCACAGAGTTAGCGTTACGGATGCGCGTAAGCATATCTGCGATCGGGTCTGTAAGGTTCATACAGATTCTCCTTCGTTCTTGATGAACACGTGCTCTTGGTTCTTCGCCGCCCTTAACGGCAAAGCCTTTTTAGCGCGTTTTCCCTGTTCCAAACTGATGCTTGAAACGCTGGTAGTGACTTACCAGCTGGCCTTCTTAACGCCGGGAAGCTCGCCCTTGAGTGCAAGCTCGCGGAAGCAGACACGGCACAGGCCAAACTTGCGGTACACAGAGTGCGGACGGCCGCAGCGCTGGCAGCGCGTGTACTCACGAGTAGAGAACTTCTGCTTGCGATTGCACTTGACGATCATCGATGTCTTAGCCACTTATATCCTCCTCACATAGAGTATTGTTCGCCCCAAGCGCCGCCCCCTTGTGGGAACGGCGCTTATAGGGCAGGTGAACCTATTTCTTGAACGGGAAACCAAAGGCGTCCAGAAGGGCCTTGGCCTCCTCATCGGTATTGGCGGTGGTCACGAAAGTGATGTCCATACCGCGCTGGTGATCGACGGAGTCGAAGTCGATCTCGGGGAAGATGAGCTGCTCGGTGACGCCCATGGAGAAGTTACCACGGCCGTCGAAGCTCTTGGCGGAGATACCGCGGAAGTCGCGGATACGAGGGATCGCGACGGAGGTCAGACGATCGAAGAACTCCCACATACGGTCGCCACGCAGGGTAACCTTGCAGCCGATCGGCATACCAGCGCGCAGGCGGAAGGTAGCGATGGACTTGCGGGCACGGGTGATCATCGGCTGCTGGCCGGTGATGGCGCGCAGGTCGCGCACGGCACCGTCGATGGCCTTGGAATCGGTAGCGGCCTCGCCGACGCCCATGTTCACGACGATCTTCTCAAACTTGGGGATCATCATGACGTTCTCGTACTGGAACTTGTCCTGAAGCTGCTGCTTGACCTCGTTGTTGTACTTGGTCTTCAGACGTGGCACATACTTCTCTTCTGCCATTGTTCACTCCTTCTTGGGGTTTTAAGCACGGGGCGTGGCCACGATGGGTTGTCCTCGTGCCTCCTGGCTGCATCCGCGCCGCTCATGGCATTTTGCGGTTTGGACTCGACGCAGCAGGAGCCGACAAAACAATCGGTACTATACGCGCATCGGGAGCGTATTTCCAGAAAAACCTCGTCTGCCTGCACAACTCCACAACTCCCCTTGATTCTCATTTTCATTGCAACAGCCTCAGGACTCAGCGCAACGCGTTGC
>CATYLC010000029.1 GCA_958408685.1 uncultured Collinsella sp.
GACGGAAAGCACATTAAGTGCTTTCCTTTGCGTGCGGAACTCGCGACAAACTTAACCCCCGCCCTCAGCCCCGGAGACCCTCCCTGCCGTCACATTGTTCAATCAGTTTTGCGGGCGTGCACCGCTGCGCGGCTAGCCCGCATGCTCCTCGGCGGGGTTGGTCTGATGGATCTTGTTGAACTTCCGCCATTGGCTCAAATGGAAACGGGGGACGCATCTGCATCCCCCGTTTTTGTTGTGATTACTCTAGGTCAATAAACTTAGTGCTTATGATCTTGCCGTCTTTTACTAGCATTCTGGCCATGGTGGGGCCTCGGGTGCCTCTGGGGTAGCTAGCGCTGCCCGGGTTGAGGACTAAACAACGGCCCACTTGGGCTTCTTTGGTTACGTGGGTGTGACCATTGATGGCTACGTCTACGGATCCCACCGGAAGGTCTTCGCGGTAGTGGGCTACGGCGAATTTGAGGCCTTCGTAGGTAAAGAGCGCAAGACGGTCTACATCGGGACCGTAGTCGCGGTAGTAATCGTTGTTGCCCAGTACGGCCCGCACGGGGGCGATGGTGCATAGGTGCTCGTAGTCCATCTCTGACGTGAGATCGCCGGCGTGGATGATCAGGTCTGCGCCCTCAAGCTCATCCAAGAGCGCAGGCGATAAATAGCCGTGAGTGTCCGAGATGATGTCGATGCGCTTGGCGCTTGCGCTGTTCATGGGATCCCTTCCGCAAAAAACGATTCGGCAGATACATACAAAAAAGCCCCACGGCTCCGCAGACGATGGGTCTACAGGGCTGCGGGGCCAGTGTGCTAGAGACTCAGAGCCTTCTTGAGCGGCACGACGCGGCGGCGCGAAACCGGCACGCGTTCGTCGACGCCCGTAATGCCCAGCTGGATGGCACCCGAGGGCACCGTCTCGACATCCGTGACGCACGCCAAGTTGACGATATAGCGGCGGTGAACACGGAAGAAGCCAAAGTCGCAGAGCTTGGCCTCAAACTGCGCCAGCGAGGTCGTCGACAAAAAGCGATCATCGACGGTATAGATGCAGGAGTAATCGTCCTTGGCCATGATAAAGCGAATGTCGTCCACGGGAATGAGCACCTTGCGGCCGCCCTTTTCCACCGGGATACGCTCGATGGTCACCTTGCTGTCCGTAACCGGCTTGGCGCGTTGCATGACCTTCTCGATCGCGCGATCCAAGCGAGCTTCCTCGACCGGCTTCATCAGATAATCGACGGCATCCACATCGAATGCCTCGACCGCATGGTCGCTATACGCAGTCACAAACACGATCGCCGGCGGATTTTTGAGCTTATGCAGCGCCTCGGCAAGTTGCAGGCCCGAGGCACCGGGCATCGAGATATCGAGAAACACGACATCCACGCGACTTTCCATAAGCATCTCGATGGCGGAGCGGACGCTCGACGCCTCCGTGATCGTGCCGATCTTGCCCGTTTGCTCGAGCAGGAAGCGAAGCTCCGAGCGAGCCGGCGCCTCATCATCCACAATCATCGCACGCAGCATAGGGATAAAACCTTTCGTCAACTAACTACGCCGGGCATCCGTCGCATGACGTTGAGCCCGTAGCCTTTTATTTTACTCTTGAATGTCGAAGATGCTCTCTGACAAATCAAGATGAAGGAGCACTTTGGTGCCCTTGCCCGGCGCCGATTCGACACGCGTATAGGAGTGCGGCCCATAAAAGCGATGGATGCGCTCCGAAATATTGTGCATGGCCACACCGGCGCCGCCACCCTGGGGAGAGTTGGCGTCGGGACGGGCAGAACGCTCGTCAAACAGTCTGGCGGCGGTACCCTCATCCATGCCCACGCCATTATCGGCCACGGCAATCAAGATTGCATCCTCGCCGTCTTGGTGAACGGTCACGTCGATCCTCAGGGCGTCGTCATCGCCCATACCATGACGTACGGCGTTCTCGACAATCGGCTGGATCACGAACGCCGGCACCAGCGTATCTTCCACGTCCTCGGACACATCGAACGTCGCAAGCACGCGGTCCTCGCCAAAGCGGGCCTTCTCAAAGGTAAGGTAGCGCTTGGTCTGTGCGACCTCGCGCGAGACCGGAATAAGCGATCCCGAGTTGTCGAGCGTGGCACGATAGAACGATGAGAACTCACGAAGCAGTTCGCGGGCCCGCAGCGGGTCGGTGCGCGTAAACGATGCAATGGTGTTCAGCGTGTTGAACAGGAAGTGCGGGTTAATCTGCGCCTGCAGCGCACGCACCTCGGCGCGCGCTGTGAGTTCCTTTTGCACCTCGAGCTCGTGGATGGCGAGCTGCGTGGACAAGATCTCGGCAAAGCCCGAGGCAAGCGCGTACTGGGTACGGTCGACGGCGCGCGGGGTCTTGTAGTAGAACTTGAGCGTGCCGACGGTACGATCGCCTACCTTGATGGGGGCGATAATGCCGGCGGGGACTTGGTTGTGCGAGCCGTCCGAGCCCACGACATCCACCATACGGTTGAACGACTGCACGATGCCATGTTCGATAACGTAGCGTGTGGCAAGCGTGTGGATGGGAGAATCTGGCAGTAGTTTTTCCTCAAACTCTCCCGCGCAGGCAAGCACGTTGCCCTCGTCGGTGATGGCCACCGTCATGGCGCGCGTCTCGGGCAAAATGCGCCGGCACACCAAACGCGCCGACTCCTGCGTCAGACCGCCCTTAATGTCCTCGAGCATGGCCGAGGCCACCGAGAGCGTCTCCTCGGTGTACTGGGAGCGCACCGAATCGGGATTGAGCGTCAAAAAGATAAAGATGCACAGAAAGATGCACAGCAGCGCGCAGGCAATCACCGTGGCGATCGGCTCGATACCGGTCACCAAGGCAAAAATAAAGTACACCAGCACGCAAATGGCGCAGGCAACGGCAATGATGCGAAAGATTGATATTGAACTATCGCGCTGGGCGCGGCGGTCGATCATTCGGCCCCCTCCAGGATACTGATCAGTTGTGCGTCACGCCAAAGCCCGTCCATGATCTTGGGCCAAAAGCTCTGGAAACGCAGGTGGCCTGCAGCGTTTTGGCGCGCATAGGCCTTTGCCTCGCCGATACCATGGCGCCAGATGCGCAGGTAGCCCTCATGCTCGCGGGTAAACACGCTGCGGACCATAGCGGTCTTGCGCACGCGGTCGTCGAGCTCGCGCGAAATCCACGGGCCCGGGTAGGGCATGAGCGATGCCGCCGTAACGGGAATGAGCTCCTTTTGATGCGCGGCGAATGTCAACTTGGCCCGTTCGTAGTACCAACGGTATACATCCTGCATAAAGCGCGGTGAGCGCTTTTCGGACTCCGGAGGCAGATGGCGCACGGTCCACTCGTTATCGAACCACACGTCGTAGCCAAACATGCGCATGTTAAAGAGGTAATCCAAGTCCTCGCCGCGGGTGATAAACGGGTCAAAGGCCACACGCGTAAAGGCGCGGGCGTGCAGGGCCATCAGGCCGCCGCACACGTAGTTGGAGCGCGAGATGCGAGTGCCCGAGAGCGCCTTTTTCATCCAACGGTTGAACTCGATGCGCTTGGTCCACCAACGATGGCAGATGCCCGCCTTGTCCGTGGGAGCCAGCGGCGAGCCGTCGCGATCGTAGAAATAGCCGCTCTTGACCAAGATCGGCAAGCCCTGACGCGTCTGCTGCCCCAACGCATAGGTCGCGCGCTTCATAAAGTCGGCGTCGATGACAGTCTCATCGTCATCCAAAAAGATAACCGCGTCATGCCCCAGCACAGCGGCACAGGCTAGCCCCATGTTGCGGATGGCACCGTAGCCTCGCAGGCTCACGCACTCGCCCGAACCCTTGGGCGCGATCTGAGCAACCCGGTCTGCAATGCGCGAGGCCTGGGTGTTGGTGACAACGGTGACCTTGAGCGTGGGATGCGCGTCGACAATCTCGTGCACGCGCAGCGACACATCGGCTGTGGCAGAAACGGGACAGACCACCAAAAGGATGATGCGCGGGATGTCACGTACCTGCTCAAGCGAGGCCAGACAGCGGTCGAGTTCGGGATTGTCGGCGTTGAGTCGCGTCGAATGGTCATAGGTGCCAGGGGCGTTTGCGCAAGCGTCATCGCCCGCCCAATACGTTGGAATCACGACCGTGGCGTTCATGCCTTACCCTCCCTGCAACACAAAAACGGGACGCCGCCAAACACAGGCGACGCCCCGCGACCTAGCTGATTCCATCATACCCACTTGGGCAAATCATTGCTCGCAAGTCGCAATGTTTATTGCGGATAACCCCAAAAGAGTACCGTGGACAGGCA
This sequence comes from uncultured Collinsella sp., assembly GCA_958408685.1. Classification (GTDB taxonomy): domain Bacteria; phylum Actinomycetota; class Coriobacteriia; order Coriobacteriales; family Coriobacteriaceae; genus Collinsella. The sequence goes on from CATYLC010000029.1 coordinate 4,277, forward strand.
CAATAGCCGCTCGCTCCTATGCGGCATGCTCTGCCGCCCGAGTCATGCGGGACAGGCGGACCAGCAGCATAAAGCCAACGATCAGCAGCACGCCAATGGAAAGGACGCCCAGCGACGGGTTGCCGGTCAGCGAGGTGACGACCGACACTAGGAAAGTGCCCATAACGCTTGCATAGCGACCGAAGATGTCAAAGAAGCCGTAGTACTCGTTGGACTTTTCCTTGGGGATAATGCGACCAAAGTAGCTACGGCTAAGCGCCTGCACGCCGCCCTGGAACAGGCCGACCATAATGGCAAGCACCCAGAATTCAAAGGCGGTCTTTAGGAAGAACGCGGCGAACAGCACAATGCCCATGTAGGCGGCGACTGCCACCAGGATCATGTTGAGCGTGCCCACGCGTCCGGCGAGCTTGCCGTAGATGATGGCGGACGGAAAGGCCACGAACTGCGTAACGAGCAACGCCAGCACCAGCTGCGTCGAATCGATGCCCAAAGCCGAGCCGTAGCTGGTAGCCATGGAAATGACCGTGTGCACACCGTCGATATAGAAGAAGAACGCAATCATGTAGACCAGCACGGTCTTGTTGTGGGCGATCTCGCGCATGGTGTGTCCGACCTCGGAGAACACACCGCCCACGATGTGGCCGATAGTGTCCTCGGGACCGCGCTCGCGACCGTACTTTTGCTTATAGGTGCGAATGAGCGGCAGGGTAAAGATGAGCCACCAGGCACCAGTGATGATAAACGACAGACGCGTTGCCAGCATGGTAGGGACGCCAAGAGCGGGGCCACCCATGATGAGCGCTAGGCAGATGACGAACGGCACGGTGGAACCGATGTAGCCCCAGGCATAGCCCGAGCTGGACACGGCGTCCATGCGCTCGTCGGTGGTAATGTCGGGCAGCATGGCGTCGTAGAACGTCATAGAAGAGTTAAGGCCGATGGTGCACAGCACGTACACGGTCAAAAATGCCATGGCGGACATTGGGATAGCCTGCGCCAAGCAAAGCACCAGGCCCGTGAGGAAGAAGCCCAAGAAGAACTTGATCTTGTTGCCGGCGTAGTCGGCAAGCGCGCCCAGAATGGGCATGAGCATGGCGATGACCAGCGAGGCGATCGTCTGCGCATTGCCCCAGGCGACCACCAGGTCGGCCGAAGAAGCGCCGGTATTGATGGCGTTAAAGTAAATGGGCACCACCGAGGTATTGAGCAGCACAAGGGCCGAATTGCCCACATCATACATAACCCAGTTACGCTCGAGCTTGGTGTATTTCATGGACAGGGACCCTTCGTATTCGCCCGATATGCAGTTAGTTCATCGTACCCCAATTGTCCAGAACCGCCGGTAAGGATTCGGCAAAGGGGCACGCACGGGCCCTATTCCTCGCGGTCGAACTCCTCATCGGCTTCGAGCACGCGACCGCTGTAGTTGACGTGACTGGTCACGGCATCCATGTCACCGGTCTCGATAAAACGTGCGACCGTGCACTCGTAATCGACCAGCGCGCGATCAAAGACCTCGGGGAAGTTCTCAGTCGAGACCTCATCGGTAAAGGGGTTCTTCCATGTCAGGTGGCCCAGGTTACCGGTGCGCTCGGGCAGCTCCGTCGTCACGCGATGGGCAAGGCCGTCGAGCAGCGAGTAGTCGTGCACCAAGCCCTCAACCAGCGAGATCGCGCGCGTCTTTGCGGAGCCGGCCGGCTCAATCGCACGGTAAAGTCGCTGCATATTGGCAACGGCAGCACCGTACTCCCCCGCCGGAATGTCAATGCCGTACACGCGTCCGGCAACATAGCTCATCAGCACGCCGGCCACGCGATTGATGCGATCGGTGGTGACGATCTCGCCCGCCGGCGGGTAATCGTCGACCGTAGCGCCATCGCGTTTAAGCTGCAGCATCAGTACATCCAGGTCGCTCTCGATCACGGCATGGACCTGACTGCTCGAATCCTCAAGCTCTGAATCGGATTCCACGATGCCAAACTGCTGCTCATAGACAAAAGGATGGGCGTTGCGGTCGAGCACGTAATGAGACAGCAGGCCCAGCGCAAAGGCGCGACCCAAGCTGGCGTCGCGCGGCAGCAGATGCGACACGCCGTCGCGCAGGCACGCGAACTGGCGAGACATGCGCGACCGATGCATGACCTGCGCCAGCAGCGTGCAGTCGGAAACACGCGGTGTCAGAATGTGAAAGAAGAACGGGTCGGGGCCTTGGTTGCCCAAGATAAAGGCAATGCGCTCTTCATCGGACGTGATGACGCCCTGCGGAAGACGGTCGATGCTTTCCTCGCCAAACAGATGATGGGTGATAAGCGCGGGCATAATGATCCTTTCGATTTCATTCGATGCCACCCATTATGCCCACCGCGCGCCCATGCCAAACCTGCGATGGTAAACGACGGCACGCAAGCCCCTTACGCAAGCCCCAGGTGCGACTTGACCTCGGCGGCACGACGACGGGACACCGGTACCGTCGAGTTCACGCGGTCGAGCCTGAGCTCCATCAACCCCGTGGAGCCAATCTCAACATTGTGCACGTCTTCCAAATTGACCAGGTAGCTGCGATGAACGCGAATAAAGCCCTCGGAGTCCAAGCGACGCTCGAGCGAAGAGATCGACTCATTGATCAGGTACGTTCCCTCGGCGCAGATGGCGTTGCAAAAATCGGCGCGCGCCTCAAAGTAGCAGACGTCTGCGGCGGGAATGAACACCTTTTTGCCCCCGCGGTCCACCGTCAGACGCAAAGGCTGGCGCGGAGCATGGATAACACGACGGGCACCCAAGGCTGCCTCGATCTTGTCGAGTGCCTTTGACAGGCGTGCGTCCTCGACCGGCTTGACGACATAGTCGACCGCATCGAGGTTATACGCATCAGCGGCAAATTCGGCAAACGCCGTCACAAACACAACCACCGGCGGCGTCTTTAGGTTCTGCAGCGTCTCGGCAAGCTCAATTCCCGAGCGACCGGGCATGGTAATGTCTAAAAACAACACGTCGGGCTTGTTCGACAGAATCGACTCCACGGCTTCGGTGACATTGCCCGCCTCGGCAATCTGACCCACACGCGTATCCTTTTCCAACAGATAGCGTAGCTCAGCCCTAATGGGAGGCTCGTCATCAACCACCAAGATGTTCCAGCCTTCGGACATATGTGCTTCCCCTCTTTTTCTCTCAATCCAACCGCGTGCTACGCCGTCAACGGCGCCGGCTCATGCGGCTCGCCGTTCAGCTCGACGATGACCTGCGTTCCCACGCCCTCCTGGGACTTCACGCGCATGCCGGAATCTTCTCCGTAAAAGAAATGGATGCGCTGAAGCACGTTGAAGAGCGCCAGGCCGCAACCTCGCTTGACGGAGCCGTCGGCGGTAATGCTCTCGGGCTCCTCCAGGCGATGTTGCTCAAACAGATGCGCGCAGACCTCTTCGCTCATACCGATGCCATCGTCCTCGACGATGATCTCCAAACCGTCATCGGTCTCGAAAGCCCTAACACGAATAGAAAGCGGCTCGGTCTCGCGCTGCGCGTGCTTGATGCAGTTTTCGAGCAACGGCTGCAAGATAAACGGCGGCACCATGCAATCGCGCACCTCAAAGTCGATATCGACCGAGACGCGCAGACGGCCGTCGCCATAACGAGCCTGCATAAGATTGATATAGCGAGTGCCCTGTTCCACCTCGTGCTCGAGCGTTGTGAGGGTATCGGAATCAGAAAGCGTCTGACGGTAGTAGTTGGAGAAGTCGATCAGCAGCGATCGCGCCTTGTCGGGCTCGGTTCGAACGAGCGACACGATCGTGCTAATGGTATTGAATAGAAAATGCGGGTCGACCTGCGACTGCAGGGCACGAAGCTCAACGCGGGCCGTGAGCTCGTCCTGGCGCTCGAGCTCAAAGCTCGCAAGCTGCGTGGAAATGAGGTCGGCAAAGCCCGAGGCAAGCGCCGTCTGGCGCATATCGATGCTGCTCAGACGGGGATAATACAGCTCGAGCGTGCCCACGCAATGCCCGCGCACGGTAAGCGGTGCGACAATACCGGCGCGCAGGCGCGGAAAGTAGCCACCCGTCTCGGTCGAGGCATCGCGCGAGAACACGCTTTGCTCACCGCTGTTGATCACGTTGAGCGTAGTCCGCAGTACCACCGGGGTGCCCGCGGGGCATTTTGCCGAGTCCTCGCCCCAGCTCGCCAACACCTGCCTGCCGTCGGTAAAGCAGATGGCAGAGGCGATAGTTTCGGACAGGATGATCTTAGAGGCGCCCAGAGCAGCTTCGGGCGTAAGGCCGCGCGACGTGTAGGCGAATATTTTTGATGCGATGGCGAGCGTGCGGTCGGTTGCGCTCGATGTGAGGTCGTCGGGAACGACAAAGACGTACGAGAAGAAGAAGCACAGCATGACCAAGCCGGCAATGACGACAACGGCCGGAACGGGATTGGGATTATCGGTTAGATCCCAGATGAGCAGCAGGATAAGCAGTGGAACGACAATACCGAGCAAGATGGCTTGAACCACATGCTGAGCGGTACGAAAGACCTTGGTAGAGTTGTAGCTCTTGCCCAGAATCAGCCTATTGAGATCCACAGTCATCTCCTTCTTACTGACGCACCCCATAGCAATAAAGAGGGCCGCAAGCGACCCTCTCCATTGCATTATGCAATCAAATACTGTGTTTTACATCAAGCCATCGATGAACGGTAGCTTAGGCGCTGTACTTGTTTGCCTCGCCGAAGGTACCGGCCTCGACAATCCAGCCGTCCTTCATGATGACGTCCATGTTGTCGGTGTTGAGCACGTGGATGTCGGCGGCGACGTCACCGTTGACGACCAGCAGGTCGGCGCACTTGCCGGCCTCGATGGAACCGGTCTCGTCCTCGATGTGGCACATCTTGGCACCGTTGAGGGTGGCGCAGGTGATGGTCTCGACCGGGGTGAAGCCGATCTTGTCGACGAACTCGTACATCTCCTCGATGGAGCAGGTGCCATACGGGGTGACGAAGGAGAAGGAGTCGGAGCCGATCGTCATGACGACGCCGCGCTTCTTGGCCTCGCGCAGGCAGTCGTAGTTGCGCTGCAGCTCCTTCTCGACCAGGGTGCCCTCGTACTTGTCGTGCAGCTCGGGGACGTAGACGGGCGGATAGGTGGCGTACCAGGTGGGCAGGAAGGCGATCGTCGGGGTGAAGAAGGTGCCCTGCTCGGCCATGAGGTCCATGGTGCGCTCATCGATATCGAAGCCGTGAATCAGCTGCTCGCAGCCAAAGCGAACGGAATCGTAGGCAGCGGCGTGGTTGTTGTAGCAGTGGCTCCACACGGGGATGCCGACCATCTTTGCCTCTTCGACCACGGCCTGAATCTCCTCGGAGCAGTAGTGCTGGTCGCGGCCGGAGTCCCAGCGCCAGATGCCGCCACCGGTAGCCCAGATCTTGATGGCATCGGGGTTCTCGCGCAGGCGACGACGGACGGCCTTGCGCAGATCCCAAGGACCGTCGACTTGATCGCCCCAGGGGTGCGATTCCTTGTTGAGCTCCTGGCTGCAGTGGTGGGAGTCGCCGTGGCCGGCAACGCGGCAGAAGCCAAGGCCGGTGGCCAGAACGCGCGGGCCCTTGAAGACGCCCTTGTCGATGCAGTCACGGATCTGGATACCAAAGCGGCCGATCTCGCAGACGGTGGTGAGGCCGTGGGTGAGGCAGTCGTAGGCCTGCTTGACTGCGACAGCCTGCTTCTCGAGGAGCGGCTGCATGACCCAGTCGGTGTCATCGTCGGTCAAGTTGCCCGAGAAGTGCAGGTGGGTGTCGATCAGGCCGGGAAGGACGGTCTTGCCGGCGGCGTCGATAACTTCAACGCCCTCGGGAAGGTCCTGCATGGCGCCGGCGTACTCGATCTTGCCGTTGTCGTCGACGAGAACGAGGGAGTTCTCGACCGGCTCGGCACCGGTACCGTCGATGAGCTTGCCGCCAACGATTGCATACTTAGTGGACATGGTTCCTCCTTATGGATCCATATAGTGGGCGAGGCCGTGTTGGGTTAAGGCCTCACAAAGCTACCCAAGTGATGCCGGGTTCGGTGCGCGGAAGAGAGGGTCCCGCGCACCTGGTCCGCCCCGGCTAGGCGTTACTTTTTGCGGGAATTGGTGAAAGCCATGAGGGCCAGGCCAATAGCCAACCAGCCGATCACGATGCTCCACTCCACCATGTTGAGGGAGGCGGGAGAGAACGGAATCACGAGCAGGCCGATAATGATGGCGCAGGCACCGATGGCGAGGCAGATACCAAACTTGCCGCCGGGCACCTCGTAGGGACGAGGCAGGTCGGGCTCGGTGAAGCGCATGCGCAGGCAGGCGAGGGCGACCATGCCGCAGGAGAAGATGAAGGCGAGAGCCGACACGTTGGTCAGGGGGATGAGCATGTTCTTGCCCAGGAACGGACCGACGACGGTGATGACGCCCAGGACGACGCAGGCGAGCTTGGGAGCGCCGGAGCTGGGATCGACCTCGGCGAACTTCTCGGGCAGTTGCCCCTTGCGGCCCATGGCGAGCATGATGCGGCTCGTGGCGCCGTAGAAGGAGTTCATCGGGCCCATGGGTCCAAGCGTGGCGATGATAAGCATGGCCAGGTACAGGAGCATGTTGATGCCCTTGAGGCAGGCAAGCGCAGGAACCGGGCTCTTAACAAACTCGTGCCAGTCAAGGATAGTGCCGAACGAGTAGATACAGACCATGTAGAAGCCGCCTGCGGCCAGCAGGGCCAGGGAGATGATCTTGCCGAACTTGTTCCAGTTGAGGCCCTCGGCTGCTTCCTCAGCTTGCTGAGGAATGGTGTCGAAGCCAGCGTAGAAGAACGGGGTCAGAACCAGGACCGACACGATGCCGGCAAACAGGCTGGAGCTCTCGGTAGCGGCCTTGCCGCCGCCAGCGCCGGTGACCTGGGAGAACACGGGCATGGCATTGTCCGGCGAGCCGGTGAACAGCGAGACGCCCATGGCGAGCAGCATGCCGCAGAGCAGGGCCTTGGTCAGGAAGGCCTGGAGCTTGGCAGCCGAGCTGGCACCGCGGAAGTTGAGGAAGATGACGTAGACTGCAAAGCCGAGCGCGATCAGCGTCGGGAACAGGTAGACGTCGGCCCCCAGTATGGTGTAGAGCTTGACGGCGCGCAGCCACTCAAGGCCGGGCAGGCTGCCGAACATCTCGGACACGAGGGTCGAGATGGCGATGGCCTCCCACGGGCACAGGATGCCGTTGCCCAGGGCCAAAAGCCATCCGGTGATGTAGCTCAGCGTACGGCCAAAGCTACGATCGACATACTCGACGATGCCGCCCGAGATGGGGATAGCAGCCGTGAGCTCACCGAAAACAGCTCCGACGGGCACGAGGAAGATTGCACCCAAGAGGAATGCGATCATAGCGGGAACGGGACCGCCGCCCACGACCATCCAGTCGCCGACCTGCAGAACCCAACCGGTACCGATGATGGCACCGAAACCGATGGTGAAGAAGTTCCAGAGCGAAAGCGTTTTCTTCATGCCGCCGTTATCCTCGACTGCAACTTCTGCGTTCTTGTCCGCCATTGTTCCCCTCCTTTCCTGTTTGACGCCCTTGGCGTCACCCCTTGCGCGGTCCGTTTTGCCGCGCGCTTTTATTCCATGGCTTTAAGATACGGCCTTGGCGCAGCAGCGCCGCTCGCAGCTCGACCGAAGGCAGAACTGCAAAACGAGCGGCACCGTTTTTGGGACGAACGGCGGGAGACGTCATTCGTCTTGGACGCTTTCATCTTGTCTGCTTTTGAATACCTGTTGCCGTGGCGCTTGGCGCGCGGCGCGGCAACGTTCATACCATTTGTCAGGCTTTTGGCGCACATGCCCATGTGTCGTGCATCTTTTTATGTAGGATAGACAAGTTACACATGAGGCAAGGTGATTCGAATGGCATACGGATACAATGACGGCGACCAACGGCCACAAAGCGTGCGCCTTGCCGGCCGCACCACGTCAACGCCCAGAAGCACCTCCGACAACGACAACCCGCAGCGCCCCCAAGAGCAGCCCGGGGCTTCTTCGCGGCAACAAAGCCGTACCGTGCAGCAGTCAGACCGCGTGAGTACGAGCACACGCCAACGCCAGACCGACACATCGCAGCCACGCCGCTACGATCGCCGTAAGACCGACTACTACGTCAAGCGCTCCTTTTCGCGACCTCAACGCGATCGCGGCAATTCCGCCCCTCACCCTGCGTCACACGCCACAAGCCACGCGCTTCCGGCCCGCCGCCTACGCCTTACGCTTTGCTCCATCGCCGCCTGCCTCGTCTTTGTGTTTTTGGGATCCTGTATCTCCCACGGATCAGCCGGTCTTGAGCCCACTGCCGAAGACAAGCTGCTTAAAGCTCCCGTCGCACCCGGTTACTCCTTTGCGTTCTCGACCCCACGCTCGCAATGGCAGGCCGGCACCATGCCCCACATCTACCAAATTGACCCCGCATGGTCGGAGCTGCCCTATGCCGGTGGCACTATTCGCGAAAACGCTTGCGGTCCTACCTGCCTCACCATGGTCTATATCTTTAAGACCGGCCATACCGATAAGACGCCGGTCGATATATGCGCACTGGCCGAAGCCGGCAACTACGCCCCCACTGGTGCCACCGAGTGGTCGTTTATGACAGGCGGTGCGTGGCAGCTGGGGCTCAACGGAACACAGCTCTATAACGATCGCGAATCGATTACCCAAGCACTTCGCTCGGGTGCGCCCGTCATCGCCGCAGTGCGCCCCGGTACGTTTACCAACGTAGGCCACTACATCGTGCTCTACGGCATCGACGATGCCAACCAGATTGGCGTCTACGACCCCAACTCGGCCAGCCGCAGCGCCCGTCGCTGGGGCGTCGTAGAGGTCCTCAACGAAGTCGAAGCCATGTGGGCCTACTACTAGTCATTGAGGACAGACTTAAATGAGTGGTCATTGGGGACGCTCTTGTTTGACTAGTCATTTAAGAACGTCCCCAATGACTAGGTGAATAGCAAAAGCCCCGCAGTCGGAGCGGACTGCGGGGCTCATGAAGAGAGGCAGCAGAGTAGAGACTACTCGTGGATGCGGGTACCGGAGAGGCCGGCCATGGTCTCGGCGGCCTTGTCCAGAGCGCCGATGATGCAGGTACGACCCTTGCGGGAACGCGCGAACTTGATAGCAGCGCGAACCTTGGGCTCCATGGAACCCTTGCCGAACTGGCCCTCGTCGGCCAGGCGCTCGGCCTCGTCGGCGGTGAGGTCCTCGAGCTCCTCCTGGTTGGGCTTGCCAAAGTTGATGGCGACATGCTCAACGGCGGTCAGCAGGAACAGAACGTCAGCGTCGCAGTCCTCGGCCAACAGCTCGCCGCCCAGGTCCTTGTCGATGACGGCGGGAACGCCCTTGTAGCAGCCCTTGTTCTCGTAGTCGCGGACGACGGGGATGCCGCCGCCACCGCAGGCGATGACGATGAACTCGTTGTCGAGCAGGTTGAGGATGGAGTCGGCCTCGACGATCTTCTTGGGATCGGGGGAAGCGACGACGCGACGCCAGCCGCGGCCGGAATCCTCGACGAAGACCTTGGAGGGATCCTCGGCCATGAACTCCTTGGCCTGCTCCTCGGTATAGAAGGGGCCGATCGGCTTGGTCGGGTTCTTGAACGCGGGATCGTCGGGATCGCACTCGATCTGGGTGACGACGGTGGCGGCGTGCCAACGCTTATAGCGCTTGTGCATCTCGCGGCCGATGCCCTGCTGCAGGTGATAACCAATGTAGCCCTGGGACATGGCGCCGCACTCGGGCAGCGGCATCTCGGGGGTACCGATGGCATCGTGGGCAGCAGCGAAGGCGTTCTGGATCATGCCGACCTGCGGGCCGTTGCCGTGGGTGATGATGATTTCGTTGCCCTGCTCGATGAGCCCGAGGAGAGCGTGGGCGGTGTTGCTCACGGCCTCGATCTGCTCAACGGGGTTGTTGCCGAGGGCGTTGCCGCCAAGGGCGACGACAATACGATCGGGCTTGCCAAGAGGCTTAGACATTGCTGGAATCCTTTCTGTAAAAGGCCTACAACCCATTAATAACCCGCGTCCGTGCGATACGCGAGTTTATTAAGGTTTATATTCTCTTTATCGCTCATTTTATTCATTTTGAAAATAGCGGAACGGTGAACGGTCGTTTTTATCCGCTCAGCGTACAGAACTCCAGCTAAGACATATCTACGTAATTTACGTGCGACTTTATTTAAATGAAGCAAGGATTATGTCGGATTATGCAAACTATATCTTTGCTAAACACAAAACAGACAGCGCAATATCTTACTCGCACTATACGAGATTCTATGCACATATAAGTCGAGTATGCACCCCTGCAAAAACAAGGGGCTTTTCATCCAACAAAAGGAATAAAGAAGAGCTCCGAAAAAGCGGCAACGGCCAAGTCCCCCATCCATCCCCAAAGTGGCGCGAGGTTTCGCGGCAAAGCCGCGAAACAGCGAAGGGGACAAAAGCCCCCCACAACCACGTCCTTCATCCGCCATCACATCCGAGGACGTAGTCGTAGCAGGATCTGAGGGCTAACCTTCGCGGACACTCCGCAGGACGAAAGAACCCCCGCCGCACGTAGTGCGCAGCGGGGGTTCTTTCATGTCCGAGGACGTCCGCGAAGGTTAGCCCTCAGATCCTGCGGTGGGAGACCTAGGCCTCGTTGTACACCGTCTTGAGCTTCAGCAGGTGCTGATAGCGGTCCATAGCGGCCTGCTCATTCTCCTTGAAGAGCTCCTCGGCGCGCTCGGGGAAGGAACGCGTCAGCGAAGCGTAACGGGCCTCGTTCATCAGGAACTCCTGATAACCGCCCGCGGGCTCCTTGGAATCGAGCGAGAACTTCTTGCCGGCAGCAGCCTCGGGGTTGAAGCGGAAGAGGTTCCAGTAACCGCACTCGACAGCCTTCTTCATCTCGGCCTGGCAGTTCTGCATGCCACCCTTCTTGATGGAGTGCATCTCGCAGGGGCTGTAGCCGATGATGAGGGACGGGCCGTCGTAGGCCTCGGCCTCGTGGATGGCCTTGAGGGTCTGAGCCGGGTTGGCGCCCATGGCGACCTGCGCCACGTAGACGTAGCCGTAGCTCATGGCGATCTCGGCCAGGGACTTCTTCTTGGTCACCTTACCGGCAGCGGCGAACTGAGCAACCTGGCCCAGGTTCGAGGCCTTGGAGGCCTGACCGCCGGTGTTGGAGTAGACCTCGGTGTCGAAGACGAAGACGTTGACGTTGTGGCCGGAAGCCAAGACGTGGTCCAGGCCACCGAAGCCGATGTCGTAGGCCCAGCCGTCGCCGCCGAAGATCCAGAAGGACTTCTTGGTGAGGTAAGCCTTGTCGGCGAGGATCGCCTTGGAAGCGTCGCAGCCGCACTTCTCGAGCTCGGCAACGTAGGCAGCAGCAGCGGTCTTGGAGGCCTCGGCGTCGTTGACGGAGTCGATCCAAGCCTGGCCGGCAGCCTTGAGCTCATCGGACGGACCATCGGCAGCGATGATGTCCTGGGTAGCGGCGATCAGCTTCTTCTGGACGGCCTCGTAACCGACGGCCATGCCCAGACCGTGCTCGGCATTGTCCTCGAACAGGGAGTTGTTCCACGCCGGGCCGTGACCGTCCTTGTCCTTGCAGTAAGGAGCGGTGGCAGCGGGGTTGCCCCAAATGGAGGAGCAGCCGGTGGCGTTGGAGATGAACATGCGGTCGCCGGCAACCTGGGTCACCAGACGTGCATAGGCGGTCTCGGCGCAGCCGGCGCAGGAGCCGGAGAACTCCAGGTAGGGCTGCTTAAACTGGCTGCCCTTGACGTTGGCCGCGATGAGCTCCTTCTTCTCGGAGACGTTCTCGACCATGTAGTCCCAAACGGGCTGCTGGTCCATCTCCTGCTCGGTGGGAACCATCTCGAGGGCGCCCTTGGGGCAGACCTTGACGCAGTTGGTGCAGCCCATGCAGTCGAGCGGGGACACGGCCATGGTGAACTTCATGCCCTTGGCCTTGGGGCCCATGGCGTCGAGCGTGCGGGCAGCCTCGGGCGCGGCGGCAGCCTCGTCCTCGGTCATCGCGAACGGACGGATGGTGGCATGCGGGCACACATAGGCGCACTGGTTGCACTGGATGCACTTGGTCTCGTCCCAGTGGGGAACGACGACGGCGACGCCGCGCTTCTCGTATGCGGAGGCACCCAGCTCAAACTGGCCGTCGGCGCAACCAACGAAGGCGGAAACAGGCAGGCTGTCGCCATCCATGCGATCGATGGGCTCGAGCAGGTTCTTGACCTGCTGGGCGATGGCGGACTTGGTCTCCTCGGAGAGCTCGACGGGAGCGGCATCCTCGGCGGTTGCCCAGTCGGCCGGAACCTCGAACTTACGGAAGGCGGTAGCGCCGGCATCGATGGCCTTATGGTTGGCGTCGACGATGGCCTGGCCCTTCTTCATGTAGGACTTGGTAGCCGCGTCCTTCATGTACTGCAGGGCGTCCTCGGCGGGCAGGACCTTGGCCAGCGCGAAGAAGGCGGACTGGAGCACCGTGTTGGTGCGCTTGCCCATGCCGACCTTGGCGGCCAGGTCGATAGCGTCGATCAGGTAGACGTTGACGTTGTTGTTCGCGATGTAGCGCTTGGCCGCGGCGGGCATGTGCTCGGCGAACTCCTCGTCGCTCCACTGGCAGTTGACCAGGAAGGTGCCGCCCGGCTTGACGTCGCGGACCATCTTGAAGCCCTTAACGATGTAGCTGGGGTTGTGGCAAGCGACAAAGTCGGCCTTGGTCACGTAGTACGGCGAACGGATCGGGGAATCACCAAAGCGCAGGTGCGAGACGGTGACGCCGCCGGTCTTCTTGGAGTCGTACTGGAAGTAGGCCTGGACGTACTTGTCGGTGTGGTCGCCGATGATCTTGATCGAGTTCTTGTTGGCGCCGACGGTACCGTCGCCACCCAGACCCCAGAACTTGCACTCAATGGTGCCGGGGGCTGCGGTGTTGGGCGCATCCTCGGCCTCGGGCAGGCTCAGGTTGGTCACGTCATCGACAATGCCGATGGTGAACTCGCGCTTGGGCTCGTCCTTCTTAAGCTCCTCGAAGACAGCGAACGCGGACGCGGGAGGCGTGTCCTTGCTGCCCAGGCCATAACGGCCGCCGACGACCTTGATGCCCGTCTTGCCGGCCTCGTAGAGAGCGGAGACGACGTCCTGGTAGAGCGGCTCGCCGATGGAACCCGGCTCCTTGGTGCGGTCCATAACGGCAATCTTCTTGACGGTCTCGGGGAGAACGTCGACAAAGTGCTTGATGGAGAACGGACGGAACAGGCGGACCTTGACCAGGCCGACCTTCTCGCCGTGAGCGTTGAGGTAGTCGATGACTTCCTCGAGCACGTCGCAGAAGGAGCCCATGCACACGACGACACGATCGGCATCGGGAGCGCCGTAGTAGTTGAATAGGCCGTAATCGGTGCCGAGCTTCTCGTTGATCTTCTTCATGTAGCCCTCGACGACGGCGGGAAGCTCGTCGTAGACCTTGTTGCAGGCCTCGCGGTTCTGGAAGAAGATGTCGCCGTTCTCGTGGCTACCGCGGGTATGCGGGTGCTCAGGGTTGAGCGCGTGATCGCGGAAAGCCTGGACGGCGTCCATGTCGCACATCTCGGCAAGATCCTTGTAGTCCCACATGGCGACCTTCTGGATCTCGTGGCTGGTGCGGAAGCCGTCGAAGAAGTTAAGGAACGGGGTCTTACCCTCGATGGCGGCAAGGTGAGCCACCGGCGAGAGGTCCATGACCTCCTGGACGTTGCCCTCGGCGAGCATGGCGAAACCGGTCTGGCGGCAGGCCATGACGTCGG
>CATYLC010000030.1 GCA_958408685.1 uncultured Collinsella sp.
AGGCCCGATTTTGCCTCTTGACAATGTCCTGCTCATATTAAAAGGAACGTCCCCAGGTGCCGGCATTTCAAGAGCACTCATTTAAGTCTGTCCCCAATGAGTGGGAGTAATCAGAGACCCTTTGCGAGGGAGGTCGGAAACGGCCTCCCTCGTTTTTATTCATGGACTTTAGTCCGTGCCGCACGGCACGCGCGGCATAGAAAGCCACCCGCTCAGCGGGTGGAGGCCAATTTCCGCTACGCGACAAAAACCTTCCCCCTAGCATGAGGATTGTTCAGGTCATCATGCTAGGGGGAATGTGATTGCTGTGGCCCAGAAAGCCGACAGCCTCGCGCACACGAAATGGCTATGCAAGTACCGCATCGCACCGAGGTCAAGCTCGTCGCCGCCATCGCCGAGAAGCACCCCAAGGTGCGCTTTGCCGTGAGCTACACCTCGGCCTACGCCGACCTTTACGACCGCATGGAGCAGGCCCTGCGCGAGCGCGTGGCCAACGCGGTGGAGATCGTCCGCTCCGACATCAGCCCCGCGCTTCTTGTCCACACCGGTCCAAACCTCGTGGGTGTAGCGGTCCAGGGACTCTAGCGGAGGCGGGGCGTTCTGCCCAAAAACAAATGCAAAAGACGAGCGCTTCTTGCCGCCCAATTGGCAAGAAGCGCTCGTCTTTTCTTAACGCGTTGTATGGCGGAGAGAGCGCAAGTTACGCGAGCGCCCTTCTTGCCAGCTCGGCCGCGCCGAGGATTCCTTGGTCGCCGCCGCAGCCCGGGGCGCAGATGTAGCTCTCCATGTCCTTAAGCTCGGCGGTCTGGATGTAGCCACCCAGATATTCGAGGGTCTTCTTGCGGACGATGCCGTAGAGCTGCTCCTGGTGCATCACGCCGCCGCCGAGGACGATGCGGTGAGGCGAGTACATGAGCACGAGGTTCGCACACATCTGCCCCAGATAATCCCCCTCGAGCATCCACACCTCATCGTTGTCCGCGAGCTCGGCCGCGGGCTTTCCCCAGCGCGCGGCGATGGCGGGGCCGGAGGCGAGGCCCTCGAGGCAGCTCGCGTGGCTCGGGCAGACGCAGCGTCCTTCCTCGGTGGGACGGGTCCTTACCAGCATGTGGCCGGCCTCGGGGTGCAGCATGCCGTGAAGGAGCCTGCCCGCGCACATGACGCCCGCGCCCACGCCGGTGCCGATGGTCACGTAGACGGCGTCCTTGAGCCCCTTGCAGCAGCCGAAGACCGCTTCGCCGAGGCAGGCAACGTTCACGTCCGTATCGTAGGCCACCGGAATCCCGAGGGCGTCGGCAAACGCGGCGCGAAGACCATAGCCTCGCCACGCGAGCTTGGGCGTTTGGAGGATGGAGCCGTAGCGCTCGTCGGCGGGGTCGACGCAGGTCGGGCCGAAGGCGCCGATGCCCAACGCGTCCACATCGCGGGCGGCGAACCACTCGATCATCTGCGGGACGGTCTCGGCGGGCGCAAGCGTCGGGGTCTCCATACGGTCGAGGACCTCGCCGTCGCCGGACACCACGGCACAGACCATCTTGGTCCCGCCGGCCTCGAGGGCGCCGAGCCTCATTTGCTTTTCGCTCATGCGATCCTCCTTACAAAGGGACGCCCGCAGTCATGGTCAACCGCGGACGCCCATAACGTTGGCTTGTTTCGAGGCGACCCTACCTGGGCACGCGGTCCTGCCTTGCGGCAAACGGGGCGAGCACGGCGTGCGGTTCGCTTTGGTACCAGTAGGCGACGGTGGAGATGTCGTCCTCGCGCTCGTAGAGCTTGATGTCGTCGTTGCCGAGGTCCTGGAACGTCACGCGCAGGTCCTCCTTGAACGAGATCGGGTCGGGAAGGTGCCACCTGTAGAGGCCGTGCCTGGGCAGCGCGTCGTCGTTGGTCGCGAGCATCGGGTTCGGGTTCGGCTTGCCCGCGCTGAAGCGGTCGCGCGTGGCGTCGCGCGTCGAGCGGTACGGGTAGCCGGCGAACAGTGTGTTGAAGCACTGCGCCTCGGGCAGCGCGTGGGGCGGCCTGTCGAGGAAGGCCCAGGCACCGCCAAAGTAGTCCTCGGCTCCCGTCGAGGTGACCGTGGGGAACTCCTCGTCGCCGTCGAGGAAGAACTTCATCTCGCCCTCGCCCCACCAATAGCGCTCCAGGGCGCACAGGGCCATGTAGGTGCCGACGTAGTAGCCCTTACCGCGCACGCCGTCGAGCACGGTGTAGTCGACGCCCCTGCGGGTGCTGCGCTCGCGGTTAAAACGGGCGTGGAAGTACATGGCGTCGTCCGGCACGTCGGTGAGCGCGTAGTTGAACGTGTAGAAGATGTACTTAATGAACCCGGGGTGCTCGCTCGTAAGCGTGACTTTGGCGTGCTTCCTGAAGGGCATCTCGAAGTAGCAGTTCATGCCGCCCGTCGGGTTCACGCAGATGGGCATCGAGTTGACGATGGCGCGCTCACCGAAGCCGTTGCAGAAGAAGTCGCCGACAGGGCACTCGACCGAGGGGGTCTCCTCGTCGTCCCAGTAGAAGCGCAGCACGAGGTCGCGCATGACGAAGCTGCCGGCGGCGGTCTTGTCGGGGACGGTCATCCAGATGTGGCGGATGATGCCGGGGCCCTCGATGTCCGCGAGCGTGATGGTCTCGCCGGACTCAAGGGGCACGCAGCACGAGCCCTTGCGGCCGACGCCGAGGTGGCTGGCCGACATGGCGGCGTGGCCCTTCTCGCCCGTGATGTTCTCGGGGGTGATGGCGCGGCTTTCCTCACCGCCGTGCATCCACACGTCTTTAAGGAACTCTCTCATCGTCGACCTCCTCTATTCGTCGTCTTCGCACTCGGCGGAACTGGCACCGTTCACGTAGACGATCTGCTGGCGCGCCTCGTCGACGAGGGCGTCGAAGTCGAGTTTCTCGTCGGGGCGCGCGAGCGCGACCGTCATGGCGAGCGGGAGGTTGACACCCGCGATCACGTGGATCCGGTCGGAGGCGAAGCGGGAGAAGCGCTGGTTCACGCTGCCGCCGAGCGCGTCGGTAAGGACGACGACCTCGTCAGTGCCCGAAAGCGCCGCCTCGACCGCCGCGTCGAGCCCCTCGCCGTTGTCGTTCACGTAGGCGCAAACGGCGGTGACGGCGTCGCTCTTACCCGTAAGGAACTCGAGGGTGTCCTTGAAGCCCTGGGCGAGAAGGGAATGGCTCGCCACAACTATCTTTCTCATTGATTCACCAATCTCTTGGGTCGAAGCTAGGCGAGGATGCCGGCGGCGGAGGCGACCATCGCGAGGACGATCACCACGAGGATGAGGGCCGTCATGCTCGCGTTCTTCTTGGTAAGAAGGTAATACGCGCTTCCCGTGATGGCGGCGGGGATCATGGCAGGCAGTATCTTGTCGAGCAGCGGCTGAATCTCCATCGAGACGTCGCCGAAGCTGAAGCTAATCGGGCAGGTGACGCCGATGACCGAGGCGATGAGGCAGCCGACCACGGTGAGGCCGAGCACGGAGGCGGCGGCAGTGAGGTTGGGAAGCTTCTCGCTGAAGTCGGTGACGAGCTTCACACCCTGCTTGTAGCCGAACTCGAGGGCGTGCATGCGGACCCAGAAGATGGCCAGGATGAGCGCGAACCAGATGCCGGCTCCCACGGGGTTGCCCTCGATGGCCATGTAGGCGGCGATGGAGCCCATGATGGTCGGGATCATGGTCATGAGCAGGGAGTCGCCGACGCCGGCGAGCGGTCCCATGGTGCCGATCTTCAGGTCTTGGACGGCGTCCGCCGCCGCGAGGCCGTCACGCTCCTCCATGGCCACGCAGGCGCCGAGGATGATGGCGGCGAGCCAAGGCTGGGTGTTGTAGTAGCGGAAGTGGTTGTTGAGCGCTTGCTTATAGTCCTCGTCGTTCGTGTAGATCTTCCTCAGGATCGGCGAGAGGGCGTAGGCGACCGAGGCGCCCTGCTGGGTCTGGTAGTTGAAGGTGCACACGCTCATGAGCCAGCGCCAGTTCGCGTTGCGCAGGTCCTTCTTGGTGACCTTATAGCCGGAGGGCTTGCCCTCGGCAACGGTGATGTTCTCGTTTTCCATGGTTACTCATCCTCTCCGATGAAGGCGTCTGCGGAAGCGTGGGCGGTGAGCTCGGCGTCCTTCTCGGCACGCTGATAGAACGCGATCGCGAGGGCAACGCCGACGATGGCGGCACCGATGATGGGCACGTTCAGGAAGGCCGAGAGGAAGAAACCGGCGAGCAGGTACTGGAAGTACTTGGCGGTTGGCATGTAGCGGAGCAGCATGGCGATACCGATGGCCGGGAGCATCTTGCCGGCGAGGGTGAGGCCGGAGAGGAACCACTGGGGCATGACCTCGAGGAGCCAGTTGACGGCGGGCTGGCCGAGCGTCACGGAGACAAAGACGGGCAGGGCGGCGCACAGGCCGAAGAGCACGGGGCAGACCCACAGGATGGCGTTCATCTGATTGAACTTACCCTCGTTGCAGAACTTCTGGGACTTCTCGACGACAAAGCCGTTGAGGATCTTGACGACGACGTCGAGCTGGATGCCGAGCATGCCGACCGGCAGGCCGATGGCGAGGCCCGTGTCGGAGCCCAGGGTCACGCCGTAGGCGGTGGCGATGATGGCCATCGTGCCGTAATCGGGAATCGACGAGCCGCCGAAGCCCGCGACGCCGAGCTGCATGAGCTGGATGGTGCCGCCGATGACGAGGCCGGTCTGCCAGTCGCCCATGACCACGCCGGTGATAAGGCCCCAGAAGACGGCATAGTTGACGAAGATCATCGGGATGCCGTAGTAGTCCACGTGCTTGATGAAGGCAAGCAGGGTCAAAAGGACGACCTGCAGGATAGTGAAGTTGACCATGATCCCTCCTTAGATGAGGTCGGCGACGGAGACGGGCTTGTCGGCGGGCACGAACTGTGCCGTCACCTTGACGCCGTGGGCGATGAGCGCCTTGTAGCTTTGGACGTTCTCGGCAGAGGCATAGGCGCGCTGGGTGAGCTGGACGCCGCCCTCCTTGACAAGAGAGCCGCCGACGATCAGCGACGGGAGCTCGATGCCCGACTCGACCAGGTGAAGCATCGTCTCGGGTTCCTTGGCGATGACAAAGACCTTCTCGCGGTCGTACTTGCCCGCCGCGAAGTTCTTGAGCGCGGTCTCCTCGGAGATGATCGAGACGGCCATGCCCGCGGGGCGCGCCATCCTCATGGTGGACTTCAGGACCTCGTCGCCGGCGACCTTGTCGTCGATGACCATGACTCGGGTTGCGCCCGACACCGGGGCCCACTGCGTCACGATGATGCCGTGAAGCAGGCGATTGTCGATTCGTGCCATAACAACACTCATGTTTGCTCCTATCAAATCAAGTTTTTCATTCAGCACTGCCTTGGCGCTATCCGGATTCGCGCCGGGCGAGGGATTATCGGATTATAGAAGACGCGCGGTCAGCTCGTGACGGCGCGGGGGGTCACTCGTCGAACAGGAGGCTCGAGGAGCCGAGACGCTCCTCTCGCGCCGGGGCGGCGCTCACGCTGATGTAGTCGAAGACGTAGGCGATCTCGCTTACAGGAACCTCCACGCGATAGCGCGTCGAGATGCTCGAGAAACTCTGCCTGAAGGACTCGATGAAGTCGGCGTGCTCTTCCTCGAAGCGATCCTGGCCGACGTAGGTCTCGATGGGGTTGCGGGTGACGAGGCGCTCGACGAGGCAACAGAGGTGAACGTACAGCCCGATGATGGCGTTGCTGCTGATCTTCTCGCCCGTTCTGCGCTGAAGCTCGTGCACGGCGCTCTCGATCTCGTGGAACAGCCGCTCCGGGTCGAGGATGGTGATGGAGCGGATAACGTTCTGCAGCGTCATATTCGAAAGCAGCTTCTCGTGGAAAGAAGCGAGCTCGGAGACGTCGAGCCACCTGCCGAACACGGCATCGACCTTCGAGGCGGACGCCGTCGACATAATGTCTTCGAGGGCGACGAAGGGAACGGAGGCAATCCTGGGGTCTCCCGTGCCGATGACGGCGCAGACGCGGTGCTCGGAGAAAACGGCGTCGTTCGACCCGTTCGCGGCAAGCTGCTTGAAGGGCCTCGTGAGCAGGCGCGCGCCTATGGTGCGCGGGAGGCTCTGCGAGACGAGCTGACGTATCCTCTCGGCCGCGTCGACCCCGGACTCGGAGCAGAAGACGATGGCGTCCTCACGGTTGACGCGCTCGATTACCTTGCAGTGCGTCACGCACACGGCGGTCGCATCGCCAAGAACCTCGGCGATGGACTTGCCGCCGAGCAGCCCGGACCCGATCTCGAGCGCGAGCCCGGTGGAGACGTTGTTCACCACCCCGATGGTGGAGTCGGTAACGTTCTCGAGGGCCTTATAGGCCTCCTCCAAAGAGCCCATGTCAACAAGAAACACGACCCCGGTGCAGTAGGAATGGCGGTCGACGAGGCGCTGGAGCGGACCGACGATGTCCTTCAGCTGCTGGTCGTAGGGCATGTCGACCGCCTCGTACACATGCACGCCGAGCATACGGTTCGCCGCGTCGGCGATGCTCGTCGCCGTCGAGTAGCCGTGTGACAAGATGACGCAGAGCGTCCGAAGGGCCTTCGCGTCGCGAGACTCCGATGCGACGCACAACGTCAGAAGCGTCTTCGTGAAGTGATCGAGCGAGATTCCGAGCGCCCCTTCCATGTCTGCGGCGACCTGATCGGAGACGCTCGAGGCAAACGGCAATTCGGAGGTCACGGCACCGAGGAGATGGGAAATTTGCTCCGCACAGGCAGACTTTCGCTTAGCCAGGCCGATGCCCGGCCACAACTGCAGGCAAATCTCCTGGGCCAGTAGAAAAGTGACCTTCCTCGAAAGCTCGATGCCATAAGAAGAGCCTGCGTCGGCAAGGACCGCGCCCACGACGCGCTCGAAGGCGCGCGACCTCGATGAGGCGACGCCGTGGCCGAAGATCAAGTGATCCTCAACGCCGCGCACAGCGGAGACAGCTTGCGAGACAAGCTCGGAGACAGAGAGCTCCCCGGCGCAGAATCGCTCATCGAGAGAGCACAGGGCATCGAGCGCCTGCTCGACCGGCCCTGTGCTCTCGGCGGCATCCAGGGACGCGTCGATCAGAACGCCATCGTCGGGCTGTTGATCGATCTGCGCGGAGGAGAGGAGCCCGCTGGGAAGAAGATACGGGCGAACGACGACGAAGTCGCCCTCGCGATTGAGGAACGCTTTGGCGCAGCAGTTCGTCACGCAGGCGCGCAAGCCGGCGATGTTATCGGAAAAGTCCGCGTTCACGAGGCAACGGTATGCGCCGCGGCTGATCTTCACATCAGAACCGATTCGGCACCCCTCGCTGCGCAGGAAGCTCAAGATGAGATCCTCGCGCTCCTCGGGGGTCCGCTCCTTGAGTGAGGGGACGCGGGCACAGATAGGCATTTTGCTGTAGGCCGAGGAAACCTTCGGGTCATCGGCGGAAAGCGTCGTCGAAAGAACGAGGCGAGCGCGCGGCGCATCCTGGGAGGCATCGAGCCCGAGGGCCGTCGCAAGGCAGTGTTCCATCGCAGAGGGAGAGAGTGCCTCGATGCCGTTGACAAAGACCACACCCCCGCGCGATTTCGCGATCGACTCGTCAAGAAGCCCGTTGAACGAGGCGGCGTCCGGGACCCCGGCGCAGTCGATGCGCACATAGGAGGAGTCGCGGGACAGCAAGCCCTGGTTCTTGCCGTACTCGTACACAAGGCGAGAAAGGAAAGACTTACCGACACCCACGCCGCCGCTCAAGAGGATGGGCAGGCCAAACGGAGGGTACTGAACCGCAGCCTTGCACTGCTCGACAACGGAGCTGAGGCTCAGGTCGAAGCCCACGGCACGCGCGAAGTCGCGGTGATCGGCGATTCCCGTCGCCTGGATGAGGTCGGCGAGCGAGGCGTACTCGCTTGCAGAGAGCTTTACCTGAAAACGCTTCTGGAACGCGCGGCGATGAAAATAACGGACAGGCCTGCCCGCCACCTTAACCACAAAGCCGGCGCGAACAAGGTCGTTGAGGTACTGGCTCGCCAGGCTCCTGGAGATGATGAGCGTCTCGGCGATGTCGGAGGTGGACAGACGGGCAAGGTCGTCGAGCGAGACGGCAGAGGTGAGGGCCTCGAGATGCTCGAGAATCCTGTCCCTCATGTCGACGGGTTTCTTTGCCAAGCTGTCCTGTGCGGTCTTGTCCATGACTTCTTACCTCCTCGTACAAGGAGTATAAGGGGAACACAGAGAACGGAAAGGGGCGCGTGGGGGAATCAACAGCCCCGAGGAAAAGTCCACCACTTGAGGGGCAGAAAACAACGGCCATTGAACATTCAGGGCCGACGCTCAACACTTCGGCTCGACACTTCGCTTTGGAAAGGGCCCTGCGCGCCGGGGTCCCAACATAAAGAAGGGCCCCGGCGCGCAGGGCCTAAAGCTTAACCATGCGCGCGGCGATGCGGGCGCAGTCGCAGGCGGCCTTCTTCTCGAAGGTGTTGTAGTCGACGACCTGGCCCTCGGCGCAGGGCTTGTCGCTGATGGCGCGCACGACGACGAGGGGCACGCCGTTGAGATAGGCGGCCTGCGCGATGGTGCAGCCCTCCATCTCGCAGCACAGGTCGCCGAAGGTCGCGAGGATGCGCTCCTTCTGTTCCGCGGGCGAGACGAACTGGTCGCCGGAGACGACGCGGCCCTCGAGGACCTTAATGTCGGGGGCGACGGCGGCCGCGGCGGCGCATGCCGCCAGCAAGGGCCGGAACGGATCGCGCAAGATCAAGGCGTCGCCCAGGAGGTCGGGCGTTACCGTCAGCCGGCGCCGCGTCTGCCGCATCATGAGGGAGAACGGCCTGGCCGGCACATACGGCAGGAAGAGGTTCAAGGTGCACCCCGGGGCGGTCAACGAGGCCGACGTGCCGAACGTCGTCGCGCGCGGCTTCGGCGGCAGGGCGCCGCGCACCCAAATATGCAGCGACCTGGCCTGCGTACGCGTCGGGGCATCGTGGAACTACGTCTGCCTGCTCGTCGACCTCTGCAACGGGGAGATCGTCGGCCACTCCGCAGGACCGAGGAGGGGCGCGCGAGCTCCGAGCCAAGCTCTCGGATTACGTGCACTGGTACAACAACTTCAGGATCCACTCGACACTGGGCTACATGTCGCCGGTCGAGTTCAGGGAGGCGGGACCGTCCCTCCCGGAATCGTCCAAATTGGTGTTGCCAATCCATAGCCAATCCAGCCATCATCTCCGCGAAGGCGGACGTCAGGAAAAGCTCGGCTTGAGCTCGGTCGGACGCGGTCTGTGGGGCATCATTCAGGCTCAGGGGGTCTCCTTGTCTTCTTCGGTCGCAACCTGAATGATAGGAACGGCCCCTTCTCTCTTTCCCTTTCGTTTTCGACGCGTCACTCTCTCGGCGGGCTTAAGGCCCGCGCTCGCGGGTGCAGGGGCTGCGCCCAAACCCCAAAAACTTAACGCCGTGTTCGAAGCGTTTCCGGACGTCAGCGTAATCTCAAATCCCGTTAGTCAACTCATGAGCAAGCCACCTGAGACTACTCATTTCTCCTACTGGCAATGAAGACCTGCGACCTGCAGTTTTGCAAACTGTTTGAAAGCCACCTGCGTTGATTCACTTCCTATTGCAGCTGGCGTCTTGCACGCGAAAAGGCATTTGAGTTTCAAAACGGGCGTTTCGGCGCTATC
Organism: uncultured Collinsella sp.; assembly: GCA_958408685.1. Classification (GTDB taxonomy): domain Bacteria; phylum Actinomycetota; class Coriobacteriia; order Coriobacteriales; family Coriobacteriaceae; genus Collinsella. The sequence continues at coordinate 9,682 of CATYLC010000030.1, forward strand.
GAGCCTTCAAAGGCATCCCGCCGCGCCCTTTGGGACTAAAACAAAAACTCAAAGCCCTGAGTTCGAAAATAGTTTTTGGAGTTGTCCCGGCTTTTGTCACCGAAGCCGACGAAACGCGACAGGGTGTCACCTGGCGGCACTCGATTCGAGACGGCACCGAAAACTGGATGCAACCGGAATGACGGGACGGCAAACCCGAAGCCATCGAGTAGGGATAGAAAAAGGCCCGGGTGCCGTGGGGGCATCCGGGCCTTAGCTAGCAACTTGATGTTGCGGGCAGCTTAGAACTTGTGGCCGCACTTCTTGCAGACGCGCAGCTTGTTCTTGCCGTCCTTCTCGTGACCGACGCGGGTAACCTTACCGCACTCGGGGCAAACGAGATTGACGTTGGAGGCGTCGATGGGAGCCTCCTGCGAAACGATGCCGCCCTGCTGGTTGGCAGCGTTGGGCTTGACGGCCTTCTTGACGACCGAAACGCCCTCGACAACGACCTTGTTCTCGGCGGGGAGAGCACGCAGGACAACGCCCTGCTTGCCGCGATCCTTACCAGAGAGAACCTGGACCTTATCGCCCTTCTTGATATACATATATCTCCCCTAACTACAGGGTCTCGGGAGCGAGCGAGACGATCTTCATGTACTTCTTGTCACGAAGCTCGCGAGCGACGGGCCCGAAGATACGGGTGCCGACAGGCGAACCATCGTTGTTGATGACAACGCAGGCGTTCTCATCAAAGCGAATGTAGGAGCCATCCTTGCGGCGGATCTCCTTAACGGTGCGAACGACGACGCAACGGACAACGTCCTTCTTCTTGACGTTGGCGCCAGGGGTAGCCTCCTGGACAGCACCGATGAACACATCGCCGATGCCTGCATAACGACGCTTGGAACCGCCAAGCACCTTGATGCAGCGAATCTTGCGAGCGCCGGAGTTGTCGGCGACGTTCAGCATGGTTTGCATCTGAATCATGGTAGATGTTCCTCCGAACTAAGAACCGAAGAGAGGTGCGCAGCCTTTATACGGCCCGTGGTATGCAAGCCAGGCATACGCACATCTTCGGAAACGTACAAGTCGTAAGAGCGACTGCTTATTTAGCGCGCTCGACGACCTCGATGAGGCGCCAACGCTTCATCTTGGACATAGGACGGGTCTCCATAACGCGGACGGTATCACCCACGCCAGCCGTGCACTCCTCGTCGTGAGCGTGCAGCTTCTTGGAGCTGGTCATCATCTTGCCGTACTTGGGGTGACGCTTGCGCTCGGTGATGGTGACAACAATGGTCTTGGCACCGGAGACGGAGGTAACGACACCCGTACGGACCTTACGCGAGTTACGCGAATCAGTCATGTTCTCTCCTTAGGTCCTACTCGGCGACAGCGGACTTCTCCGCTGCGATCTCGCGGGCGCGCTGCTCCGTGAGGACACGAGCGATGTCCTTCTTCACGGTGTTGACGCGAGCGGTGTTGTCCAGCTGGCTGGTGGCCATCTGGAAACGAAGGTTAAAGAGCTCGGCGCGCATTTCCTTCAGCTTCTCAACGAGCTGAGCGTCCGAGAGCTCACGAATCTCTGCGGGCTTCATTAGTTCTCCTCCTTGGCGGCGGCGGCGTCCTCAGCAGCCCACTTGGCCTCGAGAGCGGCCTCCTCAGCCATCTCCTTCTCGATGCGCTGCTCAGCGTTCTTAGCAGCAACAATCTTGGTCTTGATGGGAAGCTTGTGCTGTGCAAGACGCAGAGCCTCGCGAGCGACCTCCTCGGGCACGCCCTTGACCTCGAACATGATGCGGCCGGGCTTGACGACGGCCACCCACTCCTCGGGGTTACCCTTACCAGAACCCATGCGAGTCTCGGCAGGCTTCTTGGTGATGGGCTTATCGGGGAAGATCGTGATGTAGACACGACCGCCACGCTTCATGTAGCGGGTCATGGCAATACGAGCGGCCTCGATCTGACGGTTGGTGATCCAATGGGCCTCGAGAGCCTGGATACCAAACTCGCCGAAATGCAGCTCGGTATTACCCTTGGCCTGGCCCTTCATGGAGCCACGCTGCACCTTGCGGTGAAGAATACGCTTAGGGGCAAGCACTACTGACCCCTCCTCTCGGAGTTACGACGACGAGGACGGGAAGAGCCCTCGAGTGCAGGGTTGGGAACAGGCTGGCCCGGGAGCTTCTCGCCCAGGTAGATCCAGACCTTCACGCCGCAAGCGCCCATGGTGGTGCTGGCGACAGCCGTGCCGTAGTCGATCTTGGCACGGAGGGTGTGCAGAGGCACGCGACCCTCGCGGTACCACTCACGACGGCCCATCTCAGCACCGCCGAGACGACCGGAGCACTGGATACGGATGCCCTTAGCGCCGGCCTTGCGGGCGGACTGGACAGCCTTGCGCATAGCGCGACGGAAGGCAACGCGGCCCTCGAGCTGCTCGGCGATAGACTGAGCAACGAGGTTGGCGTCGAGCTCGGGGCGCTTGATCTCGACAACGTCGACGGAGAGCTGGCCCTTGGAGACGCCAGCGACCTTCTCGAGCTCGGTGCGGAGGGTATCGATCTCGGCACCCTTCTTACCGATGACAACGCCGGGGCGAGCGGTGAGGATGATGACCTTCACCTTGTCGCCAGCGCGCTCGATCTCGACGCGGGAGACAGCTGCGCGGGAAAGACGCTTCTCGAGGTACTTGCGGATCTCGAGATCGTTACCGAGGGTCTTAGCGTAATCCTTCTCTGCGAACCAGCGGGAGCGCCAGTTCTCGGTGATGCCAAGACGGAAGCCGGTGGGGTAGACTTTCTGACCCATACAGCTTTACGCCTCCTTTCGAGGAGCAACGACGACGGTGATGTGGGAAGTACGCTTCAGAATGCGAGAAGCGGAACCCTTGGCGCGGGGACGGATGCGCTTAAGCGTCGGACCCTCGTCAACATAGGCAGCGGCGACAACCAGGTTGTCGGCACGCAGACCGTTGTTGTTCTCGGCGTTCGCAACGGCGGAACGGAGAACCTTCTCGACATCCACGGCGACGGCGCGGTCGCAGAAGTGGAGGATGTCGAAGGCCTGAGCGACAGGCTTGCGGCGGATCAGATCGACCACCAGGCGGGCCTTGCTGGGGGAAACACGCACGTACTTAGCGACGGCGCGAACCTCGGTGGCCTCAGTTTCAATAGACTTAGTTGCCATTTACGGTTAACCCCCTATTTGGCCTTGTGGCCACGGAACGTACGAGTCGGCGCGAACTCGCCGAGCTTGTGACCAACCATGGACTCGGTAACATACACGGGCACATGCTTGCGGCCGTCGTGGACGGCGATGGTGTGACCAACCATCTCGGGGAAGATGGTGGACGCGCGGGACCAGGTCTTCACGACGTCCTTCTTGCCAGCCTCGTTCATCGCGGTGATACGCGAGAGAAGGCGAGTCTCCACGAACGGGCCCTTTTTGAGACTTCTGCTCATAAGTGCTTTCTCCTAAAACTCGGTATCCGAAATTACTTCTTACGGCGACGAATGATGTGCTGGTTCGAGACCTTCTTCTTCTTGCGCGTACGAAGGCCCTTCGTCGGCTTACCCCAGGGGGTAACAGAGGGACGACCAGAGGTGTGGTTCTTGCCCTCGCCACCGCCGTGCGGGTGGTCGACAGGGTTCATGACGGTACCGCGGACGGTCGGGCGCACGTTCATGTGACGCTTACGGCCGGCCTTGCCGATGACGATGTTGGCGTGATCGGCGTTGCCGACCTCACCGACGGTGGCGCGGCAGGTAACGAGGATGCGGCGCATCTCAGAGGAAGGCATACGAACGATAGCGTACTTGCCCTCCTTACCCATCAGCTGGCAGGAGTTACCGGCGGAACGGGCGATAGCGGCGCCCTTGCCCGGCTGGAACTCGACGGCGTGGATGAGCGTACCGACGGGGATGTCGGCGAGGGGCAGAGCGTTGCCCGGCTTGATGTCGGCGTCAGAACCGGACATGATGGTCTGACCGACCTCGAGGCCCTTGGGGGCCAGGATGTAGCGCTTCTCACCGTCAGCGTAGTGCAGCAGAGCGATGCGAGCGGAACGGTTCGGATCGTACTCGATCGTGGCAACCTTGGCGGGCACGCCGTCCTTGTTGCGCTTGAAGTCGATCACGCGGTAACGACGCTTCACGCCGCCGCCCTGGTGGCGGGTGGTGATGCGACCGTTGTTGTTACGACCGGCCTTCTTGGGCAGGGGCTCGAGAAGAGACTTCTCGGGCTTGGTGCAGGTGATCTCGGAGAAATCGGAGATCGTCTGCCAACGCCTACCAGCGGAGGTCGGCTTAAGGTGCTTTACAGCCATTACAATCCCTTTCAATAGGAATCCGTTAGCCATCGCAGACAGGGATTTGAGGTTCTGCCTCGGGTGCGATGACACCGGACGTATACACGGTTCCGGGCGTGTCCATTTTATACGCCCAAAACCTTGAGCTCTCGCCTCCCCTATTTGGGAGGCATGAGCTCACTCAACAGCAGCGAGTCTTAGGCCTGGTTGCCAAAGACCTCGATGGTGTCGCCCTCGGCCAGCGTGACGATGGCCTTCTTCCAAGAACGGGTCTTGCCGGCGACATAGCGCACGCGCTTGGTCTTGGGCTTGACCGTCAGGGTGTTCACGCGAACGACCTTGACGCCGAAGATCTCCTCGACAGCGTCCTTGATCTGATACTTGTTAGCATCCTTGGCGACCTCGAACGTGTACTTGTTCAGCTCCATGCCGGAGAAGGAACGCTCGGACACGATCGGACGGATGATGATCTCGTGGGCGGTCATTTATGCAAGCACCTCCCCGAAGTGAGCGGCGATGTCGGCGGGCATCAGCACGGCGTTGTTGTTGACGAGATCGTAGGTGTTGGCCTCGTCGGCAGTGATGATGAACGTCTTGGGAATGTTGCGGAACGACAGGTAGGCGTTGACGTCCTCATCGCGAACGATGATGGTCAGACGCTTGCCCTCAAGGCCGAGAGCCTTGAGCATGGCGACGGCAGCCTTGGTGGAAGGCTTCTCGAAGCCGTAGTCGTCGACGAGCACGAGCTCGCCATCGGCCAGCTTGGCGGACAGCGCGGAGCGCATAGCCAGCTTGACCTCCTTGTTGTTCATACGCTTAGCGTAGGAACGGGGCTTGGGGGCGAAGACAACGCCACCGTGACGCCACTGGGCAGCACGGATGGAACCCTGGCGGGCACGGCCGGTGCCCTTCTGACGCCAAGGCTTCTTGCCGCCACCGGAAACCTCAGAGCGGCCCTTAGCGGACTGGGTGCCCTGACGCCAAGAGGCCATCTGGCACTTGACGATGTGGTGCATAACGTGGATGTTCGGCTCGATGCCGTACACCTCAGCGGCGAGCTCGGCCTCGGCGACCTTCTTGCCCTCGCTGTTCTTTACTTCAAACTTTGCCATTTAAGTGTTCTCCTTGGTATGACGCTGGGCTAAATGGGCTGGGCCCTTAGGCCATACGGATGGCGACGAGACCATTCTTGGCACCCGGGACAGCGCCCTTGACCAAGATGAGGTTCTGCTCGGCATCGATGCGGACAACGGAAAGGTTCTTGACGGTAACGCGCTCGTTACCCATGTGACCGGCCATCTTGACGCCCTTGAGGACGCGCGCAGGATAGGCGCACTGACCGATAGAACCGGGGTGACGCTGGAAGTGAGAACCATGCGTCATAGGACCGCGGCGCTGACCCCAGCGCTTGATGCGACCCTGGAAGCCCTTACCCTTGGAGGTACCGATGACGTCGACCTTCTCGACATCAGCGAAATCAGCGACGGTGACGACCTCGCCGACCTTGTGCTCCTCGCCGTTCTCGACGCGGACCTCACGAAGGAAACGGACAGGCTCGACGCCAGCCTTGGCGAAGTGACCAGCCATGGGCTTGTTCACGTTCTTGGCCTTGATGTCGCCGAAACCGATCTGGACGGCGTCATAGCCGTCGGTTGCCTGAGTTTTAACCTGCGAGACAGCGCAGGGGCCAGCCTGGATGACCGTGACGGGAACGACGTTGTCGTCCTCGTCCCAAACCTGGGTCATGCCAATCTTGCGGCCGAGAATCATGCTGATCAAGATATGATCCCAACTCTCGCGTGGTCTTGGGACAATGCGTACACCACCGAGCGTACGCCCCTAGAGGACCACTACTTACACGACGTGCTCCCCAGTCTTGTATAGCGTCCGGACTACCTGACAACCCTATTAAGCAGGCATTTTGTCCAGCCAGAATACTCCCCTGGTTTCACACAGCTGTTTAGTATACACGGCTGCGGGCGTATCCATCGAGATTCATATTTCACTCACATTGTTTACGCAGGTACCTTGATTCTCATTTTCATTGCAACAGCCTCAGGACTCAGCGCAACGCGTTGCGC
>CATYLC010000031.1 GCA_958408685.1 uncultured Collinsella sp.
CAACGCGTTGCGCTGAGTCCTGAGGCTGTTGCAATGAAAATGAGAATCAAGGCGCGGCCAAGCGTTTTAAAAAATGCCAACTTTTCTGTTTGCACTTTGCGATTCCTCGTGTATACTGACTTTCGCATTTAACGGAGAGTTGTCCGAGTGGCCGAAGGAGCACGATTGGAAATCGTGTAGGCGTCAAAAGCGTCTCCAGGGTTCAAATCCCTGACTCTCCGCCAGTTAATTCCAAAGCAGGCCTTAGAGCCTGCTTTGTTTTTACCCCACGCGGAGGGGTGGCAGAGTGGTTGAATGCGGCGGTCTCGAAAACCGTTTGGCCTGTATAAGGTCACGAGGGTTCGAATCCCTCCTCCTCCGCCATTTTGGTTGAGAAAGCTCCCGAGAATGGGAGCTTTTTTGTTTTGAGTCCCCAACAAACAAATACGGCGGAGGAGGAGGGATTCGAGCCCGCCCCTCACCAAAAACATGTACGTCACCCTCCAAAACCGACAATTTTCGACATCTTTGGAGGCTGACGTACACGTTTGGATCGGGCTCGTGGGAGCGACGCTACTCGATAAGCGTCTCTTCGCCTTGTACGCTCTTCCAGTTGCGGATAAGTGCCTTGCGCAGTTCATTTTGCTTTCGTTGGTACTCGGTATCGGTGCATCGAGGCATGCCGAGTGCTTCGCGAATGTTGTTCATGGCGCGGTGAAAGGCAAGCTGGCTGCCGAACTGAGCCGAAGTGAGCGTAACGATTCGATATCCCATTTGGGCGAGAACGGCCTCTCGTTCCGCATCTGCTCTCTTGCGCTCGAACTCATCGTGAAAGCCGCCCTTATATTCAATACCGAGCTCCCTGCGCTTATAGGTAACGAGCGTGTCGATTTTGAGCGTTCGAGCTTTGGCGCAGTGCCAAAGACGTTGAGGGATTTCAAGCGGTTTGTTGAGCTCGATGCCTCGAATGCCAACACCGCCTTCGCTTGTTGGGAGCGAGAGGGCGATTGCCGAAGCGGTCTCCATAGGCGAGGCAGAATGGTCGTAGATATGTCTGAGTGCGAGTCGCGCGCGTGTGGCACCGGGTTTGCCGGGGTGCATATCGAGCAGCTCGGTAATTTGTTCCTTGGACGCGGTGGCTGGTTGCTCGGTATAAGGGTCGGCGGGATTGAGCCCCATGCGATAATCGCCGCAAACTTCATAGCCGTATTCGAGGTATTCGATCCTATCCATCCACTCGGCAGCGAGCACGAAGGTGAAGGCTTCGTCGGTGATGAAGATTCCGGGCGTCAACTCGTCAATATGCTCGTAGGGAAGATTTTGTCCAAGAATGTGGCAGATGACGCCTTTGGTTCGAATTCGCTCGAATTCGAATACAACCGAGATGTCGATAGTCTTGAGCATATCGGGCGGAATGCCGCAGTCGGTAAGGGCCTGTCGTATGCGCGCAACGCGTTGCTGGGTGGAGATGCCTCGTGCGCCTATCTGGTAGTCGCGTTGTGCGAGAGGCTGCACCAAATTCTGAGGTGCATGATGAACGAGCCGTGCGGTTTTATGCGAAATGAGAACAGGGGTATCCATTGATGACCTCTCGCTTTGAGCCGATACCCAACTCTTATGTCCGTTGAAGTGGGGAAATATACTGGATGTGAGTAAATCGACTCATGCATGCCGCGCATGATATGCAAACGCGTACGTCACCCTCCAAAGATGCCGAAAAATGTCGTTTTTGGAGGCTGACGTACACGTTTTGGACCCCCGGCATTCCAACAACGCCACGCCCGCATCCAGTCCCGACCGTTTGCCGAGCAATAGGGTCGCAATCGGCGCCGAACATGTACTATGTACGGGCATTGTCTAAACCCACAATCCAAAGGACCCCATCTTGCCCGTCGTCGCCGCCATAACCATTACCTCACATGCCTCGGATGCCATGGTCGCTATTCCGTTTTGGCTCGAGATGTTCGCTGTTGTCGCTGCATCGATCTCGGGTGTACTGGTTGCGCGCGAGCATAAGCTCGACCTGGTGGGCGCGGTCGCGCTCGCGGTGGTCTGCGGTCTGGGCGGCGGTCTCTTGCGCGACATGACGCTGCAGGTGGGCAACGTCTACATCCTCAACCAGCCGATGGCGCTGCCGCTTTCCATTGCCACGGCAGCCATCATCTATATTTTCCCGGCAATCGTCGACAAGCCCGAAAAACTCATCCCCTTGCTCGACATCATCTCGGTCGGCATCTATGCGGCAACCGGCGCAGACAAGGCGCTGGTCTACGGCTTTGCGCCGGCGGTGTGCATCATGATGGGCTTTTTTACCGCGGTGGGCGGCGGCATGCTGCGCGACGGTTTTATGGGCGTGGTTCCGGGCATTTTCCAACGTACTAACTTTTATGCCATCGCCGCCATCGCCGGATCGACAAGCTATGTGTGTCTCGTTATGAGTGGCTTGGTCAGCAATGTCGCCGCGCTGGTCGTATGCGTTGTCGTGACCATGGGTCTGCGCTGGCTCTCGCTGCGCTTTGACATCAAAAGCCCCACCGAAGAGGACATCGCGCGCTTTTTGCACCGTAAAAAATAGACAGCACGGCACGACCCTTCGAAATGCAACCGAGAGGTTCTTTTAGAGCGCCCTCGCGTTGGGTACCCTGTTAGGTATATGCCGAACACCTAACAAAAGGATCAACTATGGCTTTCAATCAAACCGCGGCGGCGCCGTCACACAAGATGCGTCGCTGCCTGCTTATGGCATTCGCGTTCATCGCGCTCGCGCTCACTGCACTTCCCACAGCGTCGTTCGCCGGCACGGACACCGCAGGGAACGTACTTGCGACCGACAATGACGCCAATCCATCCGGCGTCGAAGGTGACCTGTACTGGGCAGGTCAGAGTCTCGAACTGGACGATGTCTCCATCGACCGCGATATCATCGGCGCGGGCGATACCCTCTCTATCCGCGACTGCACGGTGGGTGGCGCCGTCCGCTTGGCGGCACGCACTATCGATATCGCCAAGACCACGGTTGATGGCAGCGTGACCGTCGCTGGTCAGCATGTCGTGCTCAATTCCGACAGCACCGCCAACTGTTTCTATGCGATAGGCGAGACGGTTGCCCTGCGCGGCTCTACCAAGTCGGCAGCGCTTGCGGGCGATGCGGTGACCATCGATGGCACCGTCGAGGGCGATGTCGAGGTTTGGGCCGACAAGCTCGTCCTGGGCAAGAACGCCCACATCACCGGCACCGTGAACGCACACGTCTCCGAGGACCCCGAGCGTGCCGCAGGAGCCGAGGTCGGCGCGCTCAAGATCGACCGCACCGAGAACGAGGATACTTCCACCGTTAACGATGTCATCGGCGGTATCGTCGCCGCGGCACTCTCGACCTGCTTTGTCGCTCTGCTGCTCGAGCTCGTCTTTCCGCGCGCGACCGCCAGCGCCGCCGGCATGCTCCACCAGCGCCCCATGCCCCTGTGGGTGAGCGGTCTTCTGAGCACGATTGCTATCGCCCCCGCCGTCCTACTGCTGATTATCTCTATCGCTGGTCTGTCGCTTGCCGGAGCCCTCTTGTGCGGCGTTATCGGCATCGCGTTGGTGTCGAGTGCCTTTGCGGGGTGCGCGATTGCCCGCATGGTCGGACACAGCCAGAACCGCTACGCCATGGCAGCCGTTGGTGGCGTAATCGCAGGCGCCCTCACGGGGCTTCCCCTCGTAGGCGGCTTCATCAGCGGCGTGGCCTTCGTCTTTATGCTCGGCTACATCATCCAGATCATCTGGCGCAACGCCCGCCTCAAGCCGCAGCAGCCGGCTAACACGCCAGGACTCCCCACCGCTTAGCCGCCAACCACCACAAAGGTGTCAGGTTGCTTTGCACCAACAAACGAAGCGGGACACCCGATCGCATCGACCGGGTGCCCCGGTTTTCTTGGAGGGTTCTCTAGTAACTTTGTCAAAACCAATGATCATCAGGTCGGCAGGCCTGCGCGTCACTCGCTACGGAGGCAGTACACCATTGAGCAGGGGGGCAGCTATTTTTCACGGCGACCTCCTCCCCGCTTGATGACGAGCGCGACAACAATAACCGCCACTCCGATGGCAGCCAAAGCCGCCACCAGCGCCAACGTTCTATCTCCCGTCGAGGGCATAAAGCCTCGACTTGCTTCTTTGCTTGGGGTGTTGAGTACCGACAGCTCAATCGAACCCGTCCCGGCATCGGCGGTATCAACCCGCAGAGGGCTTTCGGCCGACACGGTCACTTTGGGCTTCGCAGCTGCCACCTGCTTAACGTCCAGACCCTCGGACGTAACCGTTACCGTTCGTCTGCCCTCAAAGGCGGCGTATCCCTTGGGAGCCGCGACCTCCTCGACGGTGTAAACACCCGCGTCCACACCGCTCAATTCCACATGCCCGTCCGCGCATGTGGTAACGCACGCGTCGGCATCCGTCGACCACGAGCCGTCAGTCGTTAGAATGCGCCCGCGGTCATCGATGATGCGCAGTTTGGCGCCCGCGAGCGGTTTATCGTCCGAGCTTGAGCGCTTGATCAGACTGAGTCCCCAGGTGTAGGCGCACGCGTCATCGCTCGACGTGCGGGTGAACCCGGCGTCGCCGGACTGGTCGGCAAAGGGAGAGCGGGAGTAGCGCAGGTAGACCTCGTTGGGGTTGCCCTTGGTAGCGCCTCGATTGCAGTTGGCCCCCAACGGCGCACTGTAGGCAGCAACCACGCGGGCGCCCGCGGCGAAGGCGTCGGCCCCGCCGAGCGCGGCGATCAGGTCGCCGGTGCGCACGGTGAAGGCATTGCCCTCGATCGAGACCTTGCACTGTGGAGTAATATCTGTCCACCCTTTAGCCGGCGTCGAGTTGGCGTTACCGCCCTCACATGCAACGGCGCCGAAGCCGCCGTCCGCGCCCGCCGCCGCGTACACGCGCATGCTCGCGGCCACCTTGGAGGGGTCGAGCCCCGCGCTCATGGTGTCGACGAACCGCACCGTATAGGTGTCGTAGGCCGTGAGCCCCGCCGGGACCGTGGCAGAGAGGCGCCAGTACAGGTCGTCGGCGACCGTGGCGTCGGCGGCCTTCTGCCAGGCGGCGGTGCTGTCCTCCAGCACGTGCTTGGCGACCTTGGGGGTCGCGGCCTTGGGCTTGACGGTGACGGCGCTGCCGCCGACCAGGGCCATGATCGGCGCGGTGCCGGCCTCTCCCTGGGCGATGGCGTCGTCGTCGGCGACGATGAGCCAGTAGCCGCAGGGCAGCTCGGCCGCCGTGCCCGCGTTAAGGGCCACGGAAGTTGCGCCGACATTGCAAATCGCGCGGGCAAGTTTTGCCGTCAGCGCGGTCGTCATGTGCCCGTCGGCATTCATCCATTCGGCTGCCGCTTGCGCCGTCGATGCCGAGCTATCGAGCCCCGCATCATGAAGCACCGGAAGAACGGCTTGACGAACCGCGCCATTCGCCCACGTTACGTCAGTTGCAATTTTTTGGCCAGCATCGTCATCGTCGACAACGGTCGCCGAAAAGAGCTGGTACGCGTCGTAACGCGTCGCGACTGTACCGTCCACCGTAATGGCTCCGGTATCGGCAGCACGGGCCGCCCCAGGAGCAATCGCGAAAGACAGAATAGCGACCATGATTATCGTCGCGACAGCCAACAAGCTGCGGCTAAGCCTACTCATGGTGATCACCTCGATCCAGATCGCGATGGCGACGAGCATGCATCCACGTCGCGGCGAAGCACAGCAACGAAGCGCCAGCAAGATATGTCATAGTCAAGCCAGCCCCGCCCGCCTCAGGAAGCATGGTCGAATACCTGTTGGTAAAGGTCGGTGGAGTCGGAGAGTCGTTATCGTAGGTGACGGTGACATCGAGCTTTCCGTCGCCATTAGCCACGACAACCTTAACCTTGTGCTCGGTCGTGTCATAGGTAATGTGATCCTTGACGTTGCCCTCGGCGTCCTTGGGAACGACCTCGGAGATCTTGTAGGTATAGGTTCCCGCCTTGTTGTACTCGACGGGAAAAGAGACGTTCCCCTCGGCGTCATTAGTCACCGTCTGGAGTACCTTGCCCTCGCCGTCCTTGAGCTCGAACGAGAACTGTCCTTCCTTGAAGGTTCCACCTTCAAGCACTTTCTTTGCTTTGATTTCCGTGGATACCGTCAGGCGATTATCGTAGATCCAAATCTTGTCCTTCTCGGCATCGCCGATGATCTCCGCGTTCCCGACAACGTCCCTCGCCTTTTCAAGCGCGGCCTGATATTCCTCCGTAGTCGCATCGCCCTTGAGCATGATCCATGTGGGGCTTGTTGTGTCGTACCCCTCAGGCGCCTTCGACTCCACAAGCTTGTAGAGCACGCAATTAGTCATCTTTTTGGTGCTCGTGCCGAACGAGATTTTTCCGCTGCCATCGGTCTTGGCAGTCTGGAATTCCTCATCAGTCTCACCGGCGCCATCCATGGCCACACTGTAGAGCGTAAACTCCGCACCCTCGAGCGTCGCGCCGACCTGCTGGGCGTCGTATTTGGTCATCGTGATGCCGTAGCCGTTGCCACCTGCGGTAGCAGAAGCGCTCTTGACAATCCATTTTTGATCATCGATCGCGGAGCCATCAGTCACCCCCGTGAGCGTGGCGGTGTTGGAAAGAGAAACTTCATCGCCAGGATTTCCGCTCGGGATCACCTCATACTCGACTTTGAGATACTTCTTATCGGGCACGTTGAGTGTCAGCTTCGTACGCGAGCCAGATTCATCCTTGACTTGCTCCATCTCCGATGAATAGTCCTCATCAGCCAGCAGTGACCAGGCACCATTCATCCGCTCATAGACCTTAAGCGTAGACGGCACCAACGTGCACTTGGCATCCATGGTGTCGACGAGCTCGAGGATGTCAGTGTCGCTCTTAAGGGCAACCGCAGACTTGTTGACCAGAATGGTGTACTTGATGCGATTGCTGTCAGTGACCCGCTCGCCGGTCTTGTTGATAACGTTGTTCTTGATGGTGACGGTTCCGCTGCCAGAGCTGAACTCCTTCTCACCCGACTTAGCGCTGGCAGAATTAGTGAACTTCACCTCGTTCGTAGAGGTGTCGAGCTTGCCTCGCTTGACCGCCGTCCGATACGTAAGCTTGGCGTAACCGGCAAATTCACCAAGCTCTGTTGTAGGAATGGAGAAGGTGACCGTGCTACCGTTGCTTTTCACGTTGCCGGCATCGAGCTGTTTGCCCGAAATGATCGTCTCCGCCTCGCTTCCGCTACCGTAGCCGGCATGCTGATCGTAGGGATTCTGCACGAGCGTGTATTTGGCGGAATTCACAACGTAGCTCATACCGTCCGGAAGGGTGTCGACAATATTCAGAGGTTTGTTGCCGAGTTTTCCGGCTCCGTAGTATTCGTACTCACCATTTGCGCCCTTGTTGCCCTGCTGGCGGTTCGCGTACACTGTCCAGTCGACGAGCCAAGCACCCTTCTCTGCCGAGCCGTCGACGGAGCTCCAGTCGAAGCTCTCGCTCCAAGACACCTTCGACTCCGCTTCCGGCTTCTCGACCGCAGGCGTCGTTTCTTTGTTGACAACGTACATAACGAGGTCGGTGTACTGCCGCTGAAGGTTCAGGCCCGACGCACTGACCGACGCGAAGTTCGAGTACCAGCCCGGCAACGCATCGGACGTGGTGGTGTAGGTGATGACGGCGTAGTCCTCGTTCTCGAGGGCGGCCTTTACCTTGTCGTTCACATTTATATCAAGGTTGAAATTTCTTTTTGTTCCACCGACCGTCCAGTTGGCCGTCAGGTCCCAGTCAGCGTTCTGGCCCCGTTTCAGCACAGTTTCGCCGATTGTGATGGAAATGGAATCTACGTCGATGCCGAGATTTTGCGACCACGCCGACTGAAACGTATCCTTCACCGTCACCTTGTCCGGATGGACCGCATTAACGATCGCTTTCAGCGCGACCTTCGTCTCCCACGTCGCCCTGCCCGTCGTCCCGGCCTCGTCGGAGCTCACGCGCCTCTTGGTGATCGGCGTACCCATCAGCTGCGGCGTAAACTTGCCTTCGGCTGCTCCCGAGACGCGGCCTTCATGCTCGATAGTCGCATTGTTGTGCACGGTGTCATAGGAATTCGTATCGTTCATCCTGGTGTGATAAACGATGCAGTAGGTGGCGTACTTATCGTTAAGGTTGTCCGGGAACGTATAGGAAAAGGTATCTTTCGACGAATCAAGAGCACGCTCGTAGATCTTGACTCCATCCGATTCCGACGTACCTTTGTAAACCGTGTAACTCCCCGTATACGTTTGTTTAGCGTCCAACTTATCGGTGAACTTGTAGCCATTCATGTCAGCCTTAAGCTCGCCTTGGTTGAGCCTGACCGTCCATTTGATGTCCGACGACGTGCCCGAGCCGTTGGACTTGTTGATCATGTCATAACGAAATTGACTAGGAGCAGCCGTGGCCGTGCCGTTCTGGCGATCGTTAGGGCCGCCCCATTCCCACGCTGCCGTGTTTTTGGAGCCTCCCTGTTCGTTGATATACTCGCCGTTGTTCACGGAGACGTCACTCTTCAGCTTGGTTTCATACGTAATCGTATGGACACCCCGGGGAAGGCTGCCCAAGTTCTCGATGGTCGTGGTCTGACCTTCGATTGTTGGCTGCGATTCAATCGTCTTGCCGTCAAGCTTAAAGCTGCCCTCCACAAAGCTGAAGTTCTCGCCTAGCGTATCGGTGAACTTAACGCTTGTGGCATACGGCTCGACGGTGAGCTTAACGGTCCAGGTGACCTTGGCCACGCCGTTGGAGCCCTGAGAGAAAACCCCCGACTTCTCTCCCTTAACGCTACCGTCCTTGGTGGAAATATCGACCTTCCCCACGCCGGGGAACACGACAGATGTCACGCCACCAGAACCAACGTCCTTGTTTTTAAGCTGGAACGAGAAGCTGGCCGCGACATGGATGTTCGCAGGGTTTTTCGCGAGCCACGCCTTGTCGAACGTAAAGATGGCCTTGTTGTTTTTAATCTCCCATGTGCCAGCTCTTACGGCATCGGTGCCCGTTCCCGCCATAAGGTCCACAGCGGCGTTATCGTCGACGGCTATGGTGTCAGGAAACTTGTAAACGGCAACATTGTTCCCAGGCGTAGGAGCCTCGCCAGTTTTGAAATTTGCCGAAAAAGCCCCGTAAAGGGTTGATACAGAGGTCACGGCACCTTTTAGCTCCTGAGTACGATACTCGTCGGTATAGAGCTTAACCGTAACGCTCGCTGTCTTCTCATCAATCGCAATCGGCGTCGGCGGCGTCGCATCCTCGGCGCGCACGGGGGCCGCACCGTAAAACACTGCGGCGGTGAGGCAAATCAAAATGAAAATCAGAGCCGCCATACCCAGCGACCGTGAGCGGTGTGCGTCCATAGTTGTCCCCTAATTCCTACAACACAGTGTGGAATACGGCGAATCGTCGGATCGAACACAAGCCCCAACATCAACGAGAACCTACCTAGCGCATTGCAAGAACCCATTGGGGAGCACCTTCTAAGACGGTTCGTCTATGCCACAATGCATAAAATAATATATAGATACCAATCATGTAAACCGCAGGTCAATAGGTCTTTTAATTTAATACCAGTTGATATTTATCTGTTAACAGTTTTGCATCATACCGGCTATATTCAGTGGAATTATGTATATGTTTAAACAACTTTACTTTGGCTGGGAAGCCAATCGGAGGGATAGTCGCCCCAGCTGTGATGCAAACTAACCCGTCCCCCTTGCACCAAAAAGGGCGCCGACCATCGCGGTCGACGCCCTTTCTTGTTAGACGCTATAAAGTCCAGCGCTTATTTGTTGACCTGGCCGGCGCGGACGGCAGCCTTCTTGCGGTCGGTGGCATTGAGCAGACGCTTGCGCAGGCGGATGTTCTTGGGAGTGATCTCGACCAACTCATCGTCGGCGATGTACTCCAGCGCCTCCTCCAGCGAGAAGGTGCGGGGCGGCACCAGCTGGACGGAAATATCGGAGGTCGAGGAACGCTGGTTGCCCAGGTTCTTGGTACGGGCGATGTTGACGACCATGTCGCCGGCCTTGCTGCGCTCGCCCACGATCATGCCCTCGTAGCACTCGGTGCCCGGCTCAACAAACAGCTGGCCGCGCTCCTGCAGCGTACCCAGAGCATAGGCAACGGCCTTCTCGGTGGTCATGGAGATCATGGCGCCATTCTGACGGTTGCCGATCTCGCCGGCGTAAGGACCATACTCCAGGAAGGTGTGGTAGAACACGCCCTCGCCGTGGGTGACGTTCATGATGCGGTTCTTAAGCCCCATGATGCCGCGCGTCGGGATCTTAAACTCGAGGTGCGTCACGATGCCCGAGGTGTCCATGCTCGTCATGATGCCGCCGGAGGTACCGAAGACCTCAACGACCTTGCCTGAGTACTCGTCCGGGCACTCAACGACGGCCTGCTCGACAGGCTCCATCTTGTTGCCGTTCTCGTCCTTCTTAAACAGAACGCGGGGACGGCCGACCTGGAACTCAAAGCCCTCGCGGCGCATGGACTCCATCAGAACAGACAGGTGCAGAATGCCGCGGCCCGAGACCTCGACGCCGCTCTTGTCCTCGAGCCCCTCGATCTTCATGGTCACGTTGTTCTCGGCCTCGTTGAACAGGCGCTCCTTGAGCTGACGGGCGCCCACGATGTCGCCGTCGCGACCGACGAGCGGGGAGGTCGAAGCCTCAAAGACGATGGACAGGGTCGGCGGGTCGATCTCAATGGGCTCGAGCTCGACGGGGTTCTCGGGGTCGGTGTAGACATCGCCGATATCGGTGCGGTCAATGCCCACGACGGCAGCGATGTCGCCGGCGCCGACTTCCTGGCACTCGGTACGGCCCAGATAGTCGAAGGTAAAGAGCTGCTTGACGGTAGCGGTAGCGCTGGAGCCGTCGTTCTTGACAACTAGAATCTGATCGCCCTGGTGAATGGTGCCAGAGTACACGCGGCCGATGCCGATACGGCCAACGAAGTTGGAGTGGTCGATGGTCACGCACTGCATGGCCAGCGGGGCGTTCTCGTCAACCTCGGGCGCGGGCATGTCGTCGATGATCATATCGAGCAGCGGATACATGTCCATGTTGCCGTCGTTGGGATCAAGGCGGGCAAAGCCATTCATGGCGCTGGCGTAGACCACGTGCTCCATGGCGAACTCAAGTTGGTCGTCGGTGGCGCCCAGGTCGGCCATGAGGTCCAGGCAGTCGTTGTAGGCCTTCTCGGGGTTGGCGCCCGGACGGTCGATCTTGTTGATGACGATCATGATCTTGAGGCCGGTGTCGATAGCGTGACGCAGCACGAAGCGGGTCTGGGGCATGGGGCCCTCAAAGGCGTCGACCAGCAGCAGGGCGCCGTCGGCCATACGCAGCACGCGCTCGACCTCGCCGCCAAAGTCGGCGTGGCCCGGGGTGTCGATGACGTTGATCTTGACGTCCTTGTACTCGATAGAGATGTTCTTGGCGAGAATCGTAATGCCGCGCTCGCGCTCCTGGTCGTTGGAATCCAGGACGCGGTCCTCGACCTGCTGGTTGGCACGGAAGGCGTCCGTGGCACGCAGGAGCTTATCGACCATCGTCGTCTTGCCGTGGTCGACGTGGGCGATGATGGCGATGTTCCTCAGATTGTCTACGCGCATGTAGTTCCCCTATCTTCTATCCATATACAAACGGCACGCGTATGCGACCCGCCCAGCGATGCAACGCTCAGCGGGAATATTGAGCCTTTTACCGAAAACTCGTTTATTTTAGCGATTTTAGATGAGAGGGGTTTCCTCACCTGCAGGTTCAGGGTCGCTCCACATAAAACCATCGCCGGCGCCCATGCCCTCATACAGCACATATGCCGAAAAACCACTCTCGAGCGTGGTTTCGAAGAAGCTCACGAGCAGAGCATCGTGATAGCCGCCGTCAATCTCGACGCAGCCGGTGTAGCCGATGGCATAGCGGGCGATACGGCCCAGGCCCTCGTCCTTAAGACCCATCTTGTGCTCGGAAATAAAGTTGGTGGCCGCCTCCAGGCACGCCTCTTCGCCGTCCTCGTCGAGCGCCGCCAGATATCGGTTGGAAGCAGCGTCCTCAATCGCCACAACTACGCCCGGATTCTCGCCGGCGGCAAGGTCGTCCAAGAACGCACCAATCAGGTCACACACCATGGCGTCGAGCTCGGCGGAGACGTTACCGGCGTCCTGCATATCCTGTGCCATCTTTAGACCTTCCCATCGAGTCTGGCGTCATTACAGTTCTTGTGCCTCGGCGGCGATCTTAGCGGCAGCGTCGCGGGTGCGCATCATATCCATCGCGCGCTTGTCGAGCACCTTGATCTGACTGGTCAGCATGACCGCATCGACCACACCCCAGATCACGAGGCCCGTAGAGATCGAAAACCCAAGCGCTCCAACTGTACCACGAAGGCGCGAGCAGATTGCCGCGACAAGGGCGGAGACGACAACCATCTTGATAAACGAGCCGCGGCGTTCGCGAAGCGTGCGGGCCTGCGTCACATAGGCAATGCGAGCCGCCTCAGAAGCCTCCGAGCGCATCTGGGCCTCGCGCGCAATGGCCGCCGCCTCAGCCGACATACCGCCGGCCATCAGCGAACGCTCCGCAGCCTGGCCGCCCCACATTTAGAAGTCATCGGGGGAGAGCGTATGGACGAACTCGTCGAACTTCTCGAACTCCCGCTCGTCGTCAACTTCCTCGGCATGGGCAGAAACGGTGCCCAGGCGATTCATGATGTCGTCCTCCACAAACATGGGGGCATTGCTGCGCACGGCAAGGGCAATGGCATCACTGGGACGCGCATCGATCTTATGCTCGTTGCCATCGGCCAACACGACAACCGTCGCGTAAAACACGGGCGGCTCGGCGCGAACGATTTCGATGCGTTCGAGCTTGGCACCCAGGGCGCCAACAGTATCGAGCAACAGGTCATGGGTAATCGGGCGCTCGGCGCGGCCGCTATCGATGCCGCGGCTGATGGCAGCGGCTTCAAACGAACCAGTTTGAATGGAAAGGGAACGCAGTGGCGCGGGCGAGTCCGATTTGCTGCAGCGCTCGCGAAGCACGATAAGCGATGGCACGGGACCGGCGGCCATGACGATGGTCTCTATGTCGACACGAACCATGGAACACCTCCGGTACGTAGCGGTTAACACGCGGCAAGGTCGCCGCATTGAATAGCTATACTACCCAATCTTTCGCACAGCACACAAAACCAAAATGAGATTTATCGCAGACAAGAAAAAAGCCCCGAGGCAACGCCCCAGGGCTCTTCACAGTTTTGATGGTGGACCTGACAAGATTCGAACTTGTGACCTCCCGGTTATCAGCCGGACGCTCTAACCAACTGAGCTACAGGTCCATCATGGTGGAGGTTAGGGGGATCGAACCCCTGACCTCAGGCTTGCAAAGCCCGCGCTCTCCCAGCTGAGCTAAACCCCCACGGAGACAGTAATAAACACCCCAGCGGCGACTCGGCTCTCGCTGGGGTGTTTATTGCGAAAGAAAGTGGTGGACCTGACAAGATTCGAACTTGTGACCTCCCGGTTATCAGCCGGACGCTCTAACCAACTGAGCTACAGGTCCATCGCGCAAGGGATATATTAGACGAGTCGTTACGCGCGCGTCAACAACTTTTTTGAAAATCTTTGAGGGGTGTCGGCCCCGGCTGCCCGGCGGCATGCGAAGTCGCCTGCTCGGACAGTCCTGCTCGCACGGAGAGCACATTAAGTGCTCTCCGGCTCG
>CATYLC010000032.1 GCA_958408685.1 uncultured Collinsella sp.
TCCGCACATGTGCGGATGAATGTGGGAGGTGTTCGGATAAAGTCGATAATCAAGGTCCGGCCGACGGGATCCCTAACCACGCCATGCTTCTTATGTGCAGCAAAGCTAATGCTGCTAAAATACAAAGCGCTCATGTAGTTTAAACGCACGACGATAAGGAGCACCAGTGGGTAACCACTTCCGTACCTCCGGTGCGGGCGATGATGCCCCCAAGACGCAGGCAGGCGTCCAGGGCAGTCGTTTCGCCACTCCGGATTCAGAGGGCCAGCCTGTTGCTCAGGCCCCCGCTCAGCCGGCAGATCAGGCACAGCCGGCATCCGATCCCTTTGCCTACAATCCAACCAGCGATGTCGCGCTTTCCGGCACGGCGGGTTTTGAGCCCGTTCAGGCCGTGACCGCTCGCGTGGAGCAGCCTCAGGCTGGTGCCGCCACGCCGCAGCCTACCATGGCCGGCATTCCCGACCCCTTGGCTCCTGCGACGCCGGCTCCTCAGCCTGCGCAGTCCGGTCTCTTTGCCGCTATTCCCGACCCCACGCAGCCTGCTGCCCCGGTGGTCGAGAGCGATCAGGCAGCCGAGGTCGCAAGCCTCGATAACGCGCTCAACAACCCCGATTTTACGTCGGTGTTTGCGCCCATCGATCCGCAGGCCAGCCGCAAGAAGATGGCCAAGCAGGCCGGTGTCGAGCCCGTCATCCTTATGGAGCATGTCACCAAGATCTATCCGGCACAGCCCAACAAGCCTGCACTCGACGACATCAACATCGAGATCTATCCGGGCGAGTTCGTCTTCCTGGTCGGTCACTCCGGCTCGGGTAAGACCACGCTGCTGTCGACGCTCAACCGCGACGTCAAGCCGACGAGCGGCCGCATCCTGGTTGCCGGTCAGGACCTCATGAAGATCAAGAACCGCAAGGTTCCGTTCCTGCGCCGCCAGATTGGCGCCGTGTTCCAGGACTTTAAGCTTCTGCCGCAAAAGACCGCCTACGAAAACGTGGCGTTTGCCCTGCAGTGCATCGGCAAGCCCAAGGGCGTCATTCGCAGCCAGGTGCCCGAGGTGCTGCGCCTGGTCGGTCTGGCCGATCAGATGGACTCGCTGCCCGACCAGCTTTCCGGTGGCGAGCAGCAGCGCGTTGCCGTCGCCCGTGCTATGGTCAACCGTCCGCCGCTGCTGATCTGCGACGAGCCCACGGGCAACCTCGACCCGGCGATCTCGCTGGGCATCATGAAGCTGCTTGAGCGTATTAACCGCACCGGCACCACCGTGATCGTCGCCACGCACGACCGCGAGATGGTCGATAGCATGCACCGTCGCGTGATCGCCCTCGAGGGCGGCCACGTCATCCGCGACCAGGAGAGGGGAGGTTACGGCAACTATGGCACCAACTAACGTGGGCTACTCCTTCAAAGAGGCAATCAGCCACTTCTTCCGTAACTGGACTACCTCGCTCGGCGCCGTCATCACGATCTTCCTTTCGCTGTTTATCATCGGCCTGTTCATCATGGGCTCTGCGATGCTGAACTCCGTGATCGGCACCGTCGAGGATCAGGTTGTCATCAACGCGTTCATTAGTGATGACGCCGATCAGGCCGATGTTCAGGCTTTTGAGGCCGAGCTTAAGACGTGGAATAACGTCAAGTCCGTGACCTATAAGGACAAGGACGACGCGCTGGCCGAGTATACGAGCAAGATGTCGGGCAACGCCGACGCCACCATGAGCGCGCTCGATGGCCAGAACCCGCTGCCGGCTTCCTTCGCTATTGAGATGGACGATCCGTCCAAGGTCGAGAGCACGGCAAAGAAGCTCAAGAAGGATGCCGATTTCCAGAAGATCGCGGATGACGGCGACGTCAACGCGAGCGTGCTGTACGGCCAGGAGGAAGTGAGCCGCCTGTTCCAGGTGACCAACTACATCCGCATCGCCGCCGTGGTGCTCGTTGGTCTTCTGACCTTTATCGCATTCATCTTCATCAACAACACGATTCGCCTGTCCATCACGGCGCGTCGTCGTGAGATTGCGATTATGCGTCTGGTCGGCGCCAGCAACGGCTTCATTCGTGGCCCGTTTATCACCGAGGGCGTGCTGCAGGCCATTTTGGGCTCGCTGCTTTCCATCGGCGTTCTGGAGCTGCTGCGCAATCTGATGATTCCGCGTCTGCAGGAGAGCATCGGCTGGATGTCGTTTGCCCTGCCGATGCAGTACTACCTGGTGACCTATGCTGCGCTGATTCTGGTCGGTGTGATTATCGGTCTCTTTGGTTCTGCCATCGCCATGCGCCGCTACCTGCGCGTGTAGGCATGCTTGGAATTCATCCCTTCCAACGGGTCGTCTCTTATGGGGCGGCCCGTTTTTTGATCCCTAGGGGACGGCAGGAAAGCGAATCATTTGGGTAGACTCTTTGGAGTTCGCAATCGATAGTTAGGAGGCGCCATGGGGCGCAATAACAAGCATAAGCGTGGAGCTCGCAATCAGCGCGGGCCGGTGCGCAGCGAACGCCGTCCGAGCCTGACCGGGCGCGTGCAGCTCCATGAGCATAGCGCCTACGTTGTAACCGAAAACGGCGACTACAAGGTCATGGGCCGCGGTAAGCGCGAGATCATGGATGGCGATACCGTTGCCGTGAGCATTAAGAACAGCCCGCACGGTGAGCGGCGCGCCGTGATCGAAAGCGTGGTTGAGCGTGCAGCCATAAGCGTGGTGGGCACGTACCAGACCGCCGGTCCGCTCGGTGCGATCGAGCCGCTCGATTCGCGTCTGAAGGCCGACTTCTTCATTCTGCCCGAGGATACCTCGGCGGATCGTCTGGGTGTCCACCCGGGTGATGCTGTTGTCGCGCGCATTTTGACCTACCCGACGCGCCTGGAATCGGGTACCGTGACGATCGAGCGCCGCATTGGCGGAGATGACGCGCCCGATTTGGGCGTTCAATATGTGATGGCGCGTTACGGCTATACCGATAGCTATCCCGAGGCCGCGCTGGACGAGGCCGAGGGGCTTTCGCTCGATGTGTCCGCGGCGCTTAAGGACCCGCTCCGCCGCGATCTGCGCGACCGCTTTGTCATCACGATCGACCCAGTCGACGCGCGTGACTTTGACGATGCCATTTCGTTGGAGCGCACGCCCGAGGGTGGCTACAAGCTGGGCGTCCATATCGCCGACGTCTCGCACTATGTGGCGTGGGACGGGCATATCGATCTTGAGGCTCGCCATCGTACGACATCGGTGTATCTGGCCGATCGCGTGCTTCCCATGCTGCCCGAACGCCTGTCCTGTGACCTGTGCTCGCTTCGCCCTGACGAGGACCGTCTTGCGTTTACCGTTGACATTGAGCTCGATGCACAGGGTCGCGTGCGGCATTACGATCCGTACCCCAGCGTGATTCGCTCGCGTGTGCGTATGGACTATGACGGCGCCGAGGCGCTGCTGGTGCGTGCCGGCGCGGTTGAGTATTCGGTGCTGGAGGGTGCGGCCGAGGATGTTGCGGCTGCCGAGACCTCGCGCGAGGAAGCGCTTGAGCGCGGTCTTGCGTGCGAGGAGGTCGCCCGCGGCCACAACGTCGACCTCTGCGATTTCCTTGTCGCCGCCAACGAACTCGCCGAACTTCGCCGTCGTATCCGTCGCGCCCGCGGCTCGGTCGATTTTGACACGGCCGAGATTCGTGCTCTATTGGATGAGGACGGAGTGCCCGTGCAGATTGTGGCGCGTGAGCGTTCGTGTGCCACGTCGCTTATCGAGGAAGCCATGCTGCTCGCCAACGAGTGCGTTGCAGAGTGGCTGGCAGACCGTGATATCGAGGCCTGCTATCGCGTGCATGAGGATCCGAGCCCCGATAGCCTGCACGGTGCCGCCGTTGCGCTGGCGCAGCTAGGCATCATCGACGATCGCCGTGCTGCCGGTATTGCCCTGGGGAGCCCCGATGAGCTGCAGGCTGCAGTTGATGCTGCCGCCGGTACGGCCAACGCACCGCTCGTCAACACGCTGCTTCTGCGCAGCATGCAGCGCGCGCTGTACAAGCCGCGCAACGAGGGCCACTTTGCGCTCGCCGCGCCGTGCTACTGTCACTTTACGAGTCCCATCCGTCGCTACCCCGATCTGGTGGTGCACCGCGTGCTCAAACTGCAGTTGGCCTATGAGCAGCTCGGCGGCAAGGACGCCTTGGTCCGTACGCCGCGCCTGATCGGCAAGGGGCGCGAGTCACTGCCGCGCATTCTGCCGCAGATCTGCCGCGCATGCAGCGATGCCGAGCGCGCGGCAGATGCCGCCAGCCATGCGACGCAAAAGATCAAGATTGCCCAGTACTATGAGGACCGTCTGGGCGAGCGCTATGCCGGAACCGTCTCGTGGGTTAGCAGCATGGGCCTTTTTGTGCGCTTGGACCTAACGCAGGTCGAAGGCTTGGTTTCGATCAAGAGTCTGGGCAACGAGTGGTTCGAGTTCGACGAGGACGCGCTCACGCTCACAGGTGCCGACACGGGCACCTGTTACGAGCTGGGGCAGCGCGTGATTATCGAGGTCTCGCGCGTCAATACCACGCGTGGGCACTTGGACTTTAAGCTTATCCATTAGCCAAATCCCGACTCATGGTGGGGGAGCGGAGGGCGGCCTTTCGGGACCGCCCTTCGCATTTGAATCGTGGCTACCTTGCCGTCTGCTCGGCCGCCCGCTTACCTGCTATTTGAGAGGTAAAACCTACCAAAATAAACCTGTCCCTTTTGGCAGGTTTACAAGAAAGCGGGGATGAGATGGCGACGGTGTACGGTTATGCGCGGGTGAGTTCGCGCGATCAGAATCTTAATCGGCAGCTGGATGCGCTGGGCGCCTATGGCGTGGGCTCGGCGAATATTTATGCCGACCATGCGAGCGGCAAGGACTTCGATCGACCGCGTTATCGCGAGCTGCTGCACGTCCTGGGAGACGGGGACGTGCTGGTGGTGCTTTCTATCGACCGACTTGGCCGTAATTACTCAGAGATTCTTGAGGAATGGCGACGCATTACCAAGGTGCTCGGGGTTGCCATTGTGGTGTTGGATATGCCATTGCTTGACACGCGCGCCAGGGCCAGCGGCGCGCCGGATGTGACTAACACCCTGATTGCTGATATTGTGCTGCAGCTGCTGAGCTACGTGGCGCAGGTGGAGCGCGAGAATATCCATCGGCGCCAGGCGGAGGGGATTGCAGCGGCGCGGGCGCGAGGGGTCCGTTTCGGTCGACCTCGTAAGCCGTGCCCTCCTCAGTTTGAGCTGGTGCGCGATAGCTATGAGGCGGGCGATATTACCCGCAGCCAGGCAGCAAAGTGCCTGGGCGTGTGCGTGGGGACGTTCGATCGCTGGATGCGCGAGGCGGGGTAGGGGTTTGCGTCGCTTTGTCGCTTCCTGTTGCGATTCAAATTTTGATACGGTGACGATGCCATTTGGGGCTACACTCGCTGATATTCAAAAAAGGAGGTTGGTCCTTGGCGCGCGTAAAACAAATAATCGGATGGACCGCGGTCGTTCTGTTCGCTGCAACGCTGGCGGGCATCTGGGTGCTGACGGAGCAAAATGCGGTGGAGACGTCGTTGCTGAGCGAGTCCACCGCGCGTGTGGTGGAGGGCCAGGCTACGGGCGTTCAGGCTGTCGATGCCACGGGTGAAGCCCAGACGGAGAACGGAATGACCGGGGGCACCGATTCGGCTGCCTCGAATGTCCGGTCTGGCCGACTTGCTTCCATTCGCATGTGGGTGGGCGCGAACGTCCGTCGCGTTGCCCATACCGTAGAGTTTTTCTTCGTCGGATTGTTCGCCTCGGTGGTCGTGGTTTGCTTTTCCAGGCGTCCGTGGAGCGTATGCTCCCGTTGCGTGCCCGTATTGCTCTTTTGCGCCGCCTGCTCCGTTGGCGATCAGGTACATAAGATCTTTGTTCCCGGCAGGCATTTCGACGTTATCGATTTAGGATTCGATGCTGCGGGCTATGTCACCGCCATGCTGTTGGTATTGCTGGCAGCGGCGTTGGTGCGCCATGCGACTCGGCCGATCGGCGCCCATGCGAGGCGCTAGCCGGTAACAAACCCGTTTCTGATAATGCGACCTTGTTGAATTATTTTGTGTCGCGCGTATTTCCGAGCGGTCGGATTTGAGGGGCGAGCGGTAGAACGCTCGCCCTTTGTGCGCCACGATGCGGCACAATGTACCGCAAAAGCTGTTTGTATCCGGTACGAATCGTTCGTTGGTCTTTAATTCTTTTCAACGGAGGTGTTTGAGATGGCAAACGGATTGCTTTTGCGGCTTCGCGAGCGTGAGCTCAGCGCGAGCCCGGCGGAACGCAATGTCATCGCATATGTAAGCGCTCATCCGCACGAGGTGGTCGGGCTGTCCGTCCGCGGTCTTGCCGATGTCACGTTCTCCTCGCCCTCGAGCATTTTGCGCTTTTGCAAGCGTTTGGGTTTTGCGGGCTACAAGGAGTTCCAGCGCGAACTGATTGCCGAGCTGGCGCTCTTAGGCGACAAGAAAGACGTAGCCCTCGAGGACATCTCCATGGATGACAGCGTCGAACGTATCGTGGGGAAGGTGATGAAAAGCAACGTGCGCACGATCGAGGCGACGGCGCGAACGCTCGATTACACCGTCTTGGAGCGATGCGCGGCCCGTCTTAAGCGGGCACGCGCAGTCAATCTGTTCGGTATCGGTGCCTCTCGTTTGGTCGCGCACGATCTGGCGCAAAAGCTCATGCGTGTCGACAAAGAGTGCCATCTGTACGACGACTGGCATGATCAACTCTTGTGTGCCAAGAACATGCATGAGGGCGATATGGCAATCGCCTTTAGCTACTCGGGCTTGACGCAAGAGGTGCTGGACTGCACCGCCGAGGCTCAACGTCACAACTGTCCCGTCGTGGCCGTTACCAAAGTAGATGGATCATCCAAGCTTGCCACCATGGCCGATGCCGTGCTCGGCGTCGCTGCGAGTGAACCCTTGGTCCGCAGCGGTGCCATGGCTTCGCGTATGGCCCAGCTTATGGTTGTCGATGCCCTGTACGCTGCTTACGTTGCCAGCGACTACGAACGGGCGACGCATGTCATTAAGCAAAACTACATCGAGAAACAGGAAAGATGAGGTGAATGAAATGCTCGATTTAACAAAATTCACGACCGAACAGCGTAATCAAAGGTCAATGGACCTCGATACGATGACATCGCTGCAAATCGTTACGACGATGAACGATGAGGATCTTCGTGCCGTCCAGTCGGTCACGAAAGTGTTGCCCCAGGTTGCCACAGCAATCGACTGGGCTGCTGAGACACTCGAGCGCGGCGGGCGCGTCTTTTACATGGGCGCAGGCACCAGCGGTCGTCTGGGCGTACTCGACGCTTCGGAGTGTCCGCCCACGTTTGGCGTGTCACCCGATCTGATTGTCGGGCTCATTGCCGGAGGCGAGACGGCGTTTATCAAGGCTGTCGAAGGTGCCGAAGACAGCGAGGAGCTTGGCGCGAACGACCTGCGAGAGCGTGGACTCTCGGACAAGGATCTTGTCGTTGGCCTGGCGGCAAGCGGTCGTACTCCTTATGTGGTGGGCGGCCTTGTGTACGCCAAGGCAACTGGGTGCAAGACCATTGCAATTGCCTGCAACCAAGGGTCGAAGATCGGGGAGAGCGCAGATCTTGCCATTGAGCCCGTGCCCGGTCCCGAGGTGCTGACCGGCTCAACGAGGCTCAAGGCGGGAACGGTTCAAAAGCTCATTCTCAACATGATTTCGACCGGTGCCATGGTCAAGATCGGCAAGGTATACCAAAACCTGATGGTCGATGTGCAGCAGACGAACGAGAAGTTGGTGGTGCGCGGCCAGAACATCGTGATGGAGGCGACCGGCTGCACGCGCGAGCGCGCCGTTCAGGCGCTTGCAGATGCCGGCGGCCACGTAAAAACCGCTATTGTCTCGGTACTGCTGGACTGCGATGCCGAGCAGGCTGCGGTAGCTCTTGAGCGGGCGCGAGGCCATGTCCGTGCTGCGGTGAGTGGCCATGAGAAGAGCAATGCCAATGCCCAATAGGTGCGCGGCGCGAGCTGATATGACATCCAGACGAGATACCCAATACAAGGAGGAGTTATGACGAACAAAGAGCTGGCTCAAAAGCTGCTGGACCTTTTGGGCGGTAAAGACAACGTGCTCGCAAACGCGGCGTGCATGACGCGCCTGCGCGTGACCGTCAAAGACACGGGCAACGTTGACACGGAGGGCATTAAGGCACTCGACGGCGTAATGGGCCTGGTCGAGGACGACACGATGCAGATCGTGCTGGGTCCGGGCAAGGTGAATAAGGTGCTCGAGGAGTTCTCCAAGCTCACCGGCCTTGCGAAAGGCGTTGCCGACGAGAGCGTGGTTGACGCTGCGGCCACAAACAAGGCCGCGCAGAAGGCCAAGTACGAGTCCAAGCCGGTTCAGGCCTTCCTCAAGAAGATTTCCAATGTCTTCGTCGCCCTGCTTCCCGGCATCATTGCGGCTGGCCTCATCAACGGTATCTGCAACGTCATTAACGTCTCGACGGCAGGCGCGCTTGCAGGCGAGTGGTGGTACCAGGGCATTCGTTCCATGGGCTGGGCCCTGTTTGCCTATCTGCCCATCTTGGTGGGCTATAACGCGGCACGTGAGCTTGGTGGCTCCGCTGCGCTGGGCGGCATCGCCGGCATGATGTGTATCGCCAACAGTGCCATGCCCCTGCTTGCGCCTGGCGCGGCTGATCCTGCCACTGCCATTCTGCTGCCGCTCACCAATGCGCAGTACAACCCCGCAGCGGGCGGCATGATCGCGGCTCTCATCGCTGGCGCATTTTTTGCCTGGATGGAGCGTCAGATTCGCAAGGTTATGCCCAACGCACTCGACACGTTCTTGTCTCCGCTGCTGGTGCTCATCATCGGCGCCTTTGCTCTGATGCTCGTCATCCAGCCGGTTGGCGCATGGCTGACGACTGCCATCTTTAGCGTTTTGACCTTTATCTTCGAGAAGCTGGGCGTCCTGGGCGGCTATATCCTGTCAGCAGGCTTCTTGCCGCTGGTGTCCGTCGGCCTGCATCAGGCGCTCACGCCGATCCACGCTATGCTCAACGATCCCGACGGAGCTACCAAGGGCATCAATTATCTGCTTCCCATCCTTATGATGGCTGGCGGCGGCCAGGTCGGTGCCGGTTTGGCGCTGTACTTTAAGACCAAGAACGCCAAGCTCAAGAAGTACGTCGCAGAGTCCATTCCCGTTGGAATCCTGGGTGTGGGCGAGCCTCTGATGTATGCTGTTACGCTGCCGCTCGTTCGTCCGTTTGTGACGGCCTGCCTGGGTGCCGGATTTGGCGGCGCGCTCGCGGCGCTGCTTCACATCGGCACGGTTTCTCAGGGCGTTTCCGGTCTGTTTGGCCTGCTGATCGTCGTTCCTGGCCAGCAGCTCGGCTACGTTGCCGCTATGCTGCTTGCCTATGCCGCCGGCTTTGTCCTGACGTGGTTCTTTGGCGTCGACGAGCAGAAGATCAACGAGTTCTTTGGCGAGTAGTTTGACATCGCGAGCCGTGTTGCTCAGGGCTCGCGGCGCGCGGAAGATTTCTTGATGCTATGGTTGTGCCGGCGGGGCTAACTGCTCCGCCGGCCTTTTTTAAAGGAGCGTTGAAGCGTGAAAACGGGTATTTCGATTTATCTTTCCAGCCCTCTGCAGGATATTGAGTGGACGATTGAGCGTGGTGCTGCGGCGGGTGCGCGCTATGCGTTTACCTCACTGCATATTCCCGAGGATGGGGGAGCGGCGTATGCCGATAAGGTCCGTCATGTGCTGTCGCTGCTTTCTGCCCGCGGCATTGCGCTCATTGCCGATGTGGGACCGCGCACGTGCGATTTGCTGGGCCTTGAGCGCATGGAGGACTTGCGTGATCTGGGGCTGGAGTACCTGCGCTTGGATTATGGCTTTAGTGCCCAGCGGGTCGCGGAGCTGTCCGGTGTATTTCGCATTGTGGTCAATGCATCGACGGTGAGTTCTGATGAAATCGCATCGTGGCGAGAAGCCGGTGCCGATGTGACTCGTTTTGCCGCCTGCCACAATTTCTACCCCAAGCCCTATACCGGTTTAGCTCTGGAGGACATTGCTCGGACGAATCTTCGTCTTGCGGCGCTTGGCTTCGAAATCATGGCTTTTGTGCCGGGTGATGCCAACGTTCGCGGGCCGGTATTCGAGGGACTGCCGACGGTTGAGGCGCAGCGCGGTCGCGCGTCAAAGGTTGCCCTCAACATGCTTGAGCTCGCACATGGCGCCGATTGCGATATTGTTTTGGTCGGCGACCCCGATCTTTCCGAAGCGGGTTGGGCACAGTTTGCTCAAGTTTCTGCCGGATACGTGGATTTGCAATGTGAGCTTGAGTCCGGCTATGCCTATGTACGTGGGCAGATTCATCACGACCGGCCCGATTCGAGCACCCTCATCTTTAGGTCTCAGGAGTCGCGCACGACGCTTAAGCCGGATTCCGTGCCGACGGATGCCGGTGCCGGCCTGCCGCGAAAGGCGGGGTCGATCGCTGTGAGCAATAGCGGCTATGGGCGCTACGAAGGCGAGCTTGAGATTGCGCGGGTCGATCTTCCCGGTGACGAGCGCATGAACGTTGCGGGCCATATCACGCCCGAGGCAATGGAACTGCTGCCGTTTATCAAGCGCGGATTCGGGGTACGGTTCGTTTAACGTGTGACCCGCGGGCTACAATTGGCCCATCATACGAAGGCGCCTCGTGTGGCGTGTGCCTGCGTTGGCCGATCTATATTCGGAGGATTTCCATGACCGTACTGTTTGTTGAATATCCCAAGTGCTCGACCTGTAAGAAGGCCAAGGCATGGCTGGACGAACATGGGGTAGAGTACATCGACCGCGATATCGTTTTGGACAATCCCACGGCTGATGAGCTTGCGACCTGGATTGCTCGTTCGGGGCTGCCGGTGCGGCGTTTCTTTAATTCGTCGGGCATGAAATATCGAGAGCTGGGCCTGAAGGCGCGTCTGGATGCGGGCATGACGGATCGGGAGTGCTACGAGCTGCTGGCGACCGACGGCATGCTGGTCAAGCGCCCGCTGCTGGTGGGCGACGACTTTGCGATTCCCGGCTTTAGGGAAGCGGCTTGGGCCGAGGCGTTGCTGTAGCGGCTGCGGAAAGTGCGACCCGGAATTCGCTTCCAGAATGGGATGCGCTTTCCCAAAGTGGCCGGTTGCGGAAAGCACGTCCCATTCTGAGCTTCGATTGTGGGACACGGTTTCCGGTTGAGGGCTCGACGGGAAAGTGGGGGCCAGTTTGAGCTTGAAATCTGGGACGCACTTTCCGCCGGCGGGCCTGCCCCAGTCAGTCCGCCAGCTGCGCCCATTCGTGCGGATCGTAGACCTTTACGTGCTTGTTGGGCTTGCCGCTCCAGTACTCCTCGTCCATAAAGGGCAGATATGCCTGAACGCCGGGGCAGATAAAGGGAATCCGCTGCTGTTGCAGTCGCTCGCGCTGGCGCTGCTCCAGATGCGCCTCGGATATGACGGTCGGCATGCCGGACAGCTCGACGAGGCTTGCCTGGATTCGCTTAAGGTCGGGGAGTCCCGCGTGCCATGACATCCGCATGATCAAAAAGGATGCACGGCGGTATTTTGCCTGCACCACAGTAATGGCGGGGCGCAGTGTGGGATGGATTTTGTCCCGTTCGGGCCAAAGGTCGGCAGTGATCTCAAGGCCCAGGGTCTCCCATAGGTAATCAAGCTCTTCGTCCATGGCGCCTCGATATCTACGTGATCATTGATACTTCGATTGTGTTGCCTGGTGCTATCGTTTTCGCGGTAGAATCTGCCAACGGTTGACGGCTACCGCTCGCGGCGTTTTGCCCTTCGTGTACAGCGGTCGGCTTCACAGGTCCTTCACGGGTTGGACTAAATTAGGCCAATTTGACTGAATTTCAAAAAAGTCAAAATTGGGGCTTGCGTCACGGCGAGACTTCCCGTATATTTCTTTCTTGCGCAAAGGCACAGCCGAGCGCAGCGATGCAGTCATTGGGATGTCGTCTAATGGCAGGACAGCGGATTCTGGTTCCGTCAATGGGGGTTCGACTCCCTCCATCCCAGCCATTG
>CATYLC010000033.1 GCA_958408685.1 uncultured Collinsella sp.
TGCTAGGCGAGCACTTTTACCGGGCGGCTAACCCACACAAACCCCCGAAGAGCCTGAAATAGGGACTGTTTTGCGGTTTGACCAGCAAAAACAGCCCTATTTCACCGCAACTGCGTTAGGGATGGGGTGTTGGGCGGCTGTCTTCGGGCCGGCTAGTCCTGGGCTTTGATACTCGGCAGCAGGATCTGCGCGAGGTAGTCGGTCTCGAGTTTGGTCGCAGCGTCGGCCTTGCCGTCTTTACCGATCAGGTCGTTTTTGATCTGGCTGTATGTGTAGCGGTTGCCGGTCGTGAGCTCGACAAGCTCAATCGCCGTATCCATGGGGTAGGTCGACACAGGGTCCTGCGTGCGTCCATTAACGGTTTGCGGAATCACGTACGGATAGACAGGACCGCTCGCATAGACGGTGTAGCCGTTACCTAGGCTGACCGTGCCCAAAACCGTATCGCCGTCGTCGGGCGTAAAGGTCTCGCCGTCGCGCACCGCGACGAGCGTCACGAGCGGTGTGTTGGTGTCGCCGTCCAGATAAATGCACAGCGTACTGCCGTTTTGCCAGGTGGCGACCTTGCCATACCACTCAACCGGAATATCGAGCTGATACAGGTCCGTCGCCTTGTGTCGAGCGTCGGCATCGCGGGCGGACTGTGCCTCGCTTGCGCTTACGGCGTTGACGGCGGCATCGCGGCGCGTAATTGCCGCCTGCTGGAGTATCTTTGCCGCGGCGGCAGAGCTCGCGCCGCCTTCCTCGGCATACTTGGCGGCGGCATCGATCTGGTCGTCAGTCACCGTGTCGGCCGAAGGCACCTTGAGCTTAAAGGTGGCCTGGGCACTCAAATCCTGTCCATCGCTCTTAATGGTGACCTGCGCCTTGGTGGCTGGGACGGTGTAGATGGTGCCGTCTTCCGCGATGGGGGATCCAGCAATGGAGAGCGTGTAATCGCCGGGCAGCAACTTAATGCCGCGACCATGCTCGTCAACGTAGAGCGTTTCGCTCACGGAAGAACCGTCGGAATCCTGCCCGCTCACCTGTACGGGAATCTTGGAGCCAGTTGAGCAGTCGAGGCCCGCGGCATGCACGCCAATCTGCACCGACATCATCGTGTGCGCGCTGGCGGCGACAGCGGCGGCCTGCTCTTGCTGATATCCGTTCCAGGCAGCATAGCCTGCGCCGCCGGCGACGAGCGCGACGGCCACAACGCCGGCAACCATCAGGTTGCGGCGCTTGGGCGGCATCTTACGATGACGAACCTCGGCTTCGCGTGCCGAAGGAACGGACGGTAGGGGAATATCGCCCATGGCGATGGTCTCGTCCACGGCAGGCGCAGAGCCCAGACCGGGTAGCTCGCGGGTCAGCGAATCTTCGGCCGGCAAGCTGTCGAGCAAGATGGTTTCCTCGCTCGTGTCGGATTCGGGCTGGTCGTCGGCCTTGCACCCGGATTCCTCGTGCCCCGCCTCGTCTTCGGTGGGCGCGGCGCCATCGTCTTCCGCATCCTTATCATCGGGCTGTACCTCGATTTCCGGCTCATCCCGCACATCAACGCTCGAATCGTCAAACGCAATCTCGGCCAGTGCGATCTGGTCTAGGCTCTCCAGGGCCTCGGCACACGCTTCTGCATCTTGGGCCGCATCCTCTTGGCCCATCGTCTCATCTTTCATATATCCCCCAAGCTCAATATCGGGACAACACTGTACCCAAAAACGGGACTCCATAGAGCCGCCGCATGATTTGAAATCCGATTTTATATATGCGCATGTTTTTGAATGAAGTACAACAACAAAAAGCCCCGGAAAGCGGGCGAATCGCTTTCCGGGGCTGCGCATGACGCGCGATTGCGGCGTCGGCTAAGTTTGCCTACATCCAAATGTGGACGGAATAAACACGTTACTCGGCGTGCGCGTAATCAACCTTGGCGCGGCGGGCAGTGGCCTTCTCCCAATCGCTGGTGCCCTCAAAGACATCCTGCTTGTAGGGATTGCGGCCGAGCTTCTTGGCACGGTAGGCGACGTAGATGATCGCGGCGATGTTGGCGATTAGCGCGGCGACCGAGACCGCGGTGGCGGCGCCGGGATCGAGCGTGGAGTGCGTCACAAAGATGGACTCCTCCTGGAAGTACGGGAACACCTGGGCAAACATGCACCAAATGGCCAGCGTAAAGGCGCGGTTCTGAATCCAGCCGCCCTTGTTCCAGATAAAGGCGGCGACGGTGGGCGCCAGCAGCAGCGCAAAGCCGCAGAACCAGGAGTGGGTGGGCAGGCAGTTGTAGGTGTAGCAGAAGTTCCAGATATCGTAGGCGATGATGTAGACCCAGGTCATGTCGGGCCACAGCATGTCGGTCTTGTCCTCGGAGGCGTAGACGCTCCACCAACCGGTCATGCAGAAGATGTTGATGATGCCCGCGATACCGTTGAACACGTTGTTCCAGCCGGCCAGCTGCGTGGCGCCCTCGGAGGTGACCCAGGTGGACTCGCCCAGGACAAAGAAGTGATAGGCGCTCTCAAAGTCAGACACGACGGCGATCATGATGTTGATGGCGACGATCACAAACGGCCACGCGCGGAACCAATGCGCCTTGCCGATTTTGCCCCACTGGTACTTAATGGCAATGAAGCCCCAGCAACCGGCCAGCGCCGCGTACACTTTGGCGTAGTGGAACCAGCTGTTCTGGTACACATGGGTGGGGTTGGTGAGCGCCCACTCGGCACCCTGCGAAACGCCGACGGCGATGGCGACGCAGTAGATGGTCATGGCCAGCGGAGCCACGCCAAAGATGATGGCTGCGCCGAGCTTGGTGCGGCGGCCGACCTCGTTGAGCACGATCAGGCCAATAAAGACCATGGCCCAGCCGGCCCAGTGGATAAGGGTATCGCTACCCCAAACATCGAACAGCATGCTGCTCTCCTTTCACACGCCCGCGGCCCCTCTTCTGATCGCGGGCAGTTTGGCCAAATGTCGTCAGTTCTGGGGCTTGCGCTCCGGATACTTGGCGGTATAGCCCTCGATGTGGAGTGTCGAGGCGATGATTTCTTTGACCGTCTCGTCGGGCACATCGGGGTGCGTACGGATATACATCAACAACCCCATGATGAGGGTGTAGAACGTCTCGTAGACATGGTCGATGCGTAGCTCATGATGGGCGACAAAGTCCACCACGGTGGTGTCGCAGATATACTGCGCCACGCGCTGGACCACGTTGTGCAAAAAGCCGCCGTAGAGCGCGCCGCTGCTTGAGGTGAGCGTGCTCGGCAGCTCGTGGCCGCTGGCGACCAGGCGCTTAAAGAGCGGGGCGACGGTGTCGAGCGCGCCCTCAATATCACCGACGATGCGGTTGGCATTCCACTGCTCGAGCTCGGAGATAAAACCGTCAATTGCCTCGTCCATGACGGCGGTGACGGCGGCGTCCATGTCGGCGAAGTAGTGGTAGAACAGCGAGCGCGTGCAGCCGGCTCGCTTGGTCACGGCCGAGACGGATAGATGCGACACGCCCAGCTCAGAGCTCACGGTGCGCACGGCATCGAGGATCTCGCGACGGCGTTCGTCGCCCGTCAAGCGCTTTGCCGCGCTATCGGATGCGGGGACGGCATCGACTACAGAGGTATCTGCTGTGTTGTTGCCCATGTTTTGCCGCCTTTCATCCGTTTGAGCCTGACCGTTCGCCTAACAGTCTTGAATATTGTTGACGGTTCGTCAATACTGTTTTTGACACAATGTCAACAATAACGGGTGAACGGCGTGGGGGCATGTCGAGCCCGTAAAAAGAGGGGCGCCGCGGCCTCGCCGGGCTGTGGCAAGAGAAGGGACAACCATGATTCTCAACGGACCGGGGATTAGCTACACCGAGCCCGACATCGGTTCGGAGTTCGTGCCGCCGCTGCCGGAGCATCCGCGCGAGGCCATCGTCAAGCTGTGCGAGCACTGCACCAACCGTCTGCTGCATCGCGATGAGCTGCTGGGCTACGAGTACTGGTCGTTTGCCGAGGCCGCGACTGACGAGCAGGCCGAAGTGCTCTGCAAGATGAAGATGCGCCGTCCCTATACGCTGCCCGAGATGGTCAAGCTCACCGGCATGCCCGAGGCCGATATCGAGAAGATGCTCGACGACATGAGCTACACGGGCCTGCTCGAGTACAACTGGGAAAATCCCGAGCGCGCCAAGCAATGGGTGCTGCCCATGCTGGTGCCGGGTTCCGCCGAGTTCCTCAACATGCGCGTGAGCCAGCTCGAGGAGCATCCGGTCTATGCTAAGTTCTTTGAGCAGGCGTCTAAGGGACCGCTGTCCAAGGCCACGCCGATGGTGCCGCCCGGTGGTGCCGGCATCGGCATGCATGTCATTCCGGTCGAGAAGGCCATTGACGCCGCGAGCACCTCGGTGCCTATTGAGCATATCGAGCACTGGCTCGACAAATACGAGGGTAAGTATGCCGCCAGCACCTGCAGCTGCCGCGCGAGCCGTCGCGTGATGGGTGAGGGCTGTGCAGACGACCCGGCCGATTGGTGCATCGCCGTGGGCGATATGGCCGACTACGTGGTCGAGACCGATCGTGGCCATTACGTGACCCGCGACGAGGTTTACGACATCCTGCGCCAGGCCGAGGACAACGGCTTTGTGCACCAGATCACCAACATCGACGGCGAGAACAAGATCTTCGCCATCTGCAACTGCAACGTCAACGTGTGCTACGCCCTGCGCACCTCGCAGCTGTTCAACACGCCCAACCTGTCGCGCTCGGCCTATGTCGCCAAGGTCGAAAAGGACAAGTGCGTGGCCTGCGGTCGCTGCGTTGAGGTGTGTCCGGCCGGTGCCGCTAAGCTGGGCCAGAAGCTCTGCAGCAAAAAGGCCGGCGGACAGGTACCCGAATATCCGCGCCAGGAGCTGCCCGATGCCACCAAGTGGGATCACGCCAAGTGGTCGCCCAACTACCGCAACGACAACCGCATCGAGACGCATGAGTCCGGCACCGCTCCCTGCAAGACGGCCTGCCCCGCGCATGTCGCCGTTCAGGGCTATTTGAAGCTCGCGGCTCAGGGTCGCTATGACGAGGCCCTAGCACTCATTAAGCGCGAGAACCCGCTGCCCGCTATCTGCGGCCGTGTG
Source organism: uncultured Collinsella sp. (assembly GCA_958408685.1). Classification (GTDB taxonomy): domain Bacteria; phylum Actinomycetota; class Coriobacteriia; order Coriobacteriales; family Coriobacteriaceae; genus Collinsella. The sequence goes on from CATYLC010000033.1 coordinate 5,093, forward strand.
TGCAACCGCCGCTGTGAGGATGTCTGCACTCGCGGCCGTGTGGACGCCGCCGTGGCTATCGACGAGGTCAAGAAGTTCATCGCCCAGCGCGATTTGGATGCCGCGACCCGCTATGTCCCACCTGTGGTGACCCCGACGCGTGCCGGCGGCTTCGACCAGAAGATCGCCATCATCGGTGCCGGTCCGGCCGGCCTGTCCTGCGCTTTCTACCTGGCCGAGAAGGGCTACAAGCCTGTCGTGTTCGAGAAGAACGAGTGCCCGGGCGGCATGCTCACCTACGGTATTCCCAGCTTTAAGCTGCAGAAGGATGTTATCGAGGCCGAGGTCGAGATCATTCGCCTGATGGGTGCCGAGTTCCGCTATGGCGTGGAGGTCGGTCGCGACGTGACGCTCGACGAGCTGCGCGAGCAGGGCTTTAAGGCCTTCTACGTTGCCATTGGCTGCCAGGGCGGCCGCCTTGCCGGTATTCCGGGCGAGGATGCCGAGGACGTGACCGTGGCCGTCGACTTCTTGCGCGAGGTCAACAGCGGCAAGATCGACGCGCTGCCCGGCCGCACCATCGTGGTGGGCGGCGGCAACGTGGCCATCGACGTGGCCCGCAACGCCTGCCGCCTGGGCTCCGAGCGCGTTGAGATGTTCTGCCTGGAGAGCGAGGCGCAGATGCCCGCCAGCGAGGAAGAGCGTCGCGAGGCCATCGAGGACGGCGCACACATCAGCTGCGGTTGGGGTCCCAAGGAGGTTCACCTGGACGAGGCCGGTCGTGTGTGCGGTATCACCTTTAAGCGCTGCACGCGTGTCTTTGACGACGAGGGCCGGTTTGCGCCCGAGTACGACGAGAACGATCTGCGCCGCGTCGATGCCGATCGTGTCGTCATGTCGATCGGGCAGTCCATTGTGTGGGGCGACCTGCTGGCTGGCTCCAAGGTGGAGCTCGGCCGCGGCCAGGGTGCCCTTGCCGATCCCCAGACCTATCAGACCGCCGAGTCCGACATCTTTGTGGGCGGCGACGTCTACACCGGCCCCAGCTTTGCCATCGACGCTATCGCCGCCGGCCACGAGGCCGCGGTGTCCATCCATCGCTTTGTGCAGCCGGGCTCCACGCTCACCATCGGCCGCAATCAGCGCCGCTACACCGCGCTCGACCGCGACGACGTTGTGCTCGAGAGCTACGACAACGCGAGCCGCGAGGTTGCGCATGTGGACCGCGAACGCGAGAAGGCTGCGCCGTTTAGCGAGTATGTTGAGACCTTTACCGAGGAGCAGGTGCGCGCCGAGACCGCCCGTTGCCTGGGCTGCGGCGCCTCGATCGTCGACCCCAACAAGTGCATCGGCTGCGGCCTGTGCACCACCAAGTGCGCGTTCGACGCCATCCATCTGGATCGCGACCGCCCCGAGTGCTCCACGATGGTCAAATACGAGCAAAAGCTCCCAAGTCTGGGCAAGTATGCTTTGAAGCGCGCTATCAAGATTAAGTTCGGTCGCAAGTAAGTAGTCATAACGGGAACGGCGGAAGGAAATAAATGCACGAGCTCGGAATCGTCTATCACATCATTCGTGATGTTGAGAATGTGGCGCGCGCCAATGGCGTGAGTCGCGTTTCGAGCGTCACGCTGCTGCTGGGCGAGGTCTCGGGCGTCGTTCCCGACTTGCTGCTCGACGCCTGGCGCTGGGCGGCAGATAAAAAGTCCATTACCGAGGGTGCGGAGCTTCTTGTGGAGCCTGTCGAGGCCGTGACGCATTGCGAGGCGTGCGGCTGCGACTATGCGACCGTCGAGCACGGCAAGACCTGCCCTCATTGCGGCAGCGGCGAAACATACCTGCTGCAGGGCCAGGAGGTCATGATCAAGCAGATCGAGACCCCCGACGAGGACCCGGCAGGCGCTGCCCCCGATGGCCCTTCCGACGCTCCCGACGCCGTCGACGCCGCCAACCCCCTCCGCATCGTCTAGTCCTTAGTCGTTGGGGACGTTCTTACATGACTAGTCAAACAAGAACGTTCCCAACGACTACTTGCGCTAGAACATAAGTCACGAAAATAGTCAAGCCATGTCTGTTTAAACAAAATAGCAGCAGTACAAGTACATTCGCACTTGCTTAAAATCATTATTAATGAACAGCCTGCTTGTATCTGTAAAGTACATGGCTTGATGAGCAACGCTTTGGCGGGTAATGAGTCGAAAAGCAGCAACGTAACCAATTTGTAACAAACTTAGACGTTTAAACAAATAATCCAACCTTTTGCGAATTTAGCTATAATTCCACAATCCAAACAGGTATACTCCTTTCATGTCGTGTAGGAAATACGTAGACAAAAAGGAGGTTATGTGATGGTAAGTATTGTTCTTGCTAGCCACGGGGACTTGGCAGCTGGAATCAAGCAGACGGGCTCGATGGTCTTTGGCGATCAGCCGTCTGTTGCCGTGGTCTCGCTCGAGCCGAGCATGGGCCCCGACGATTTCCGTGCCAAGGTCGAGGAAGCAGTCGCTTCCTTCGAGGACCAGGAGCAGGTGCTCTTCCTCGTTGATCTGTGGGGCGGCACGCCGTTCAACCAGATCAGCGGGCTCATCGAGGGCCACGATTCCTGGGCTATCGTCACCGGTGTCAACCTGCCTATGCTCATCGAGGCATATTCGCAGCGCTTTGACGCAAAGAACACTGCACATGCGATCGCAAAACATCTCGTGACTGAGGCTAAGGCTGGCGTGCGTGTCAAGCCCGAGTCTCTGGAGCCCGAGGAGAAGAAGCCGGCTGCGGCCGCCGCTGCTCCTGCAGGCGCCATCCCTCCGGGAACGGTCATCGGCGATGGGCACATCAAGATCGCCCACGTCCGTATCGACACCCGTCTGCTTCATGGTCAGGTGGCCACCACGTGGACCAAGCAGATCAACCCCAACCGCATCATCGTGGTTTCCGACGGCGTTGCTCACGACGAGCTCCGCAAGACCATGATCGAGCAGGCTGCCCCTCCGGGAGTCCATGCCAACGTCGTGCCCATCAAGAAGATGGCCGAGGTCGTCAAGGACACGCGCTTTGGTGACACCAAGGCCATGCTGCTCTTTGAGAACCCGCAGGATCTGCTCAAGGCCATCGAGGCCGGTGTCGACATCAAGGAAGTCAACATCGGTTCCATGGCTCACTCCAAGGGCAAGGTCGTCGTCACCAACGCCGTCGCTATGGGCGATGACGACGTCAAGACTCTCGAGGCCCTCAAGGCCAAGGGCGTCAAGTTCGAGGTCCGCAAGGTTCCTTCGGATTCCTCCGAGGATCTCGACGCCATGTTGAAGAAAGCTAAGGCCGAACTGGCCGCTCAAGCATAGTAAAGGAGGGTCCGATACATGTCTGCAATCACTATTCTGCTTGTTGCGATTGTCGCGTTGCTTGCCGGTATGGAAGGCATTCTGGATGAGTTCCAGTTCCATCAGCCGCTCGTGGCATGCACGCTTATCGGTCTCGTAACCGGTCACCTTCAGGAGGGCATCCTCCTGGGCGGTTCGCTCCAGATGATGGCCCTTGGCTGGGCTAACGTCGGCGCCGCTGTCGCGCCTGACGCCGCTCTGGCCTCGGTCGCTTCTTCGATCATCATGGTGCTCGCCCTCAACGGTGGCGCCACCGATTCGGCCAAGGCCGTTACCACCGCTATCGCCGTCGCCGTCCCACTGTCGGTCGCTGGTCTGTTCCTGACCATGATCTGCCGTACCATTGCTACCGCTATCGCTCACGCCATGGACGGTTGCGCCGAGAAGGGCGACTTCTCCGGCATCGAGCGCTGGCAGTATGCTGCCATCCTCATGCAGGGCCTTCGTATCGCCATCCCGGCAGTGCTTCTGTGCGTCATCCCGGCCGAGGCCGTTACCAACGCGCTTAACGCTATGCCCGACTGGCTGTCCGGCGGCATGGCTGTCGGCGGCGGCATGGTCGCTTCCGTCGGTTACGCCATGGTCATCAACATGATGGCCACCAAGGAGACCTGGCCGTTCTTCGTCCTCGGCTTTGTCCTTGCTGCCATCCCTCAGCTCACGCTGATAGCCCTTGGTCTCATCGGCATCTCCCTTGCCCTCATCTACCTTGGCCTTAAGGATCTGGCCAAGCAGGGTGGCGGCATGGGCGGTGGCTCCGGCGACCCGCTCGGCGACATTCTGAACGATTACGAGTAGGAGGGGAGTGATACATATGGCAGAGAACAAGATTCAGCTCACCAAGGCTGACCGCAAGAAGGTTTGCTTCCGTCATCAGTTCCTTCAGGGCTCGTGGAACTACGAGCGCATGCAGAACGGCGGCTGGTGCTTCGCAATGATCCCTGCGATCAAGAAGCTCTACACCAGCAAGGATGACCAGATTGCCGCTCTTAAGCGCCACCTGGAGTTCTATAACACCCACCCCTATGTTTCCGCCCCCGTCATTGGCGTTACCCTCGCCCTCGAGGAGGAGCGCGCCAACGGTGCTCCGATCGATGATGTCGCCATCCAGGGCGTCAAGGTCGGTATGATGGGCCCGCTCGCCGGCGTCGGTGACCCCGTCTTCTGGTTCACCCTTCGCCCGATTCTGGGCGCTTTGGGCGCTTCCCTGGCCATGTCCGGCAGCATCGTCGGTCCGCTGCTGTTCTTCTTCGCGTGGAACATCATCCGTTACGCTTTCCTGTGGTACACGCAGGAGTTTGGCTACAAGGTCGGCTCCTCCATCGCCAAGGACCTCTCCGGTGGTCTGATGGGCAAGGTCACCGAGGGCGCTTCCATCCTGGGTATGTTCATCATCGGCGCCCTGGTCGAGCGCTGGGTGTCCATTTCCTTCACCCCGATCGTCTCCACGGTCAAGCAGTCTGCTGGCGCCTTTATCGACTGGGCTAGCCTGCCCTCCGGTTCCGAGGGTATCAAGGAAGCGCTGACGATGTACAACTCCGTCGGTGCTACCGCCCTTGATCAGATGAAGGTCACCACGCTTCAGGCCAACCTCGATCAGCTCATCCCCGGCCTTGCCGCCGTGTGCCTGACCCTGCTGGTCTGCAAGCTCCTCAAGAAGAAGGTCAGCCCGATCGTCATCATCCTGGCTCTCTTCGCCGTCGGCATCATCGGTCGCTTCTGCGGCTTCATGTAAGCACGCTTCGGCTTAAGACCGAGAATTGCTAGGCAAGGGCTTTTGAGCCATTGAAACGGACCGCACCCGGTGGGTACACTGGATGCGGTCCGATTGTTTTTATTGGAGGGCGAGGCGCGTATGGCGCAATCTCAGAACAGCACGGTCGATCTGGCAACGCCGGCAACCTGCCTGATGGGGCTTACCAGCCACGGTAACGTGATGGTGGGCAATAAGGCGTTTGAGTACTATAACGAGCGCAATCCCGAGGATTATATTCAAATCCCGTGGGACGAGGTCGACTATATTGCCGCCGAGGTCTTGCGCGGCACCAAGAAGATTACGCGTTTTGCCATCTTCACCAAGGACAACGGTCACTTTACGTTTTCGACGCGCGACGACAAAGAGACGCTGCGCGCTGTGCGCAAGTACGTGGACGAGGATAGACTCGTGCGTTCGCCCGACTTTATCGATGTGACGGCCAAGGGCGCCAAGAGCATCCCTGCTGCCATCAAAAGCCTCTTTCACAAAGGCGACTAGTCGTCTGCGATAGATGGCGGAAAATGCATCCCGGAATTCGTTCTCATTCCGGGATGCATTTTCCTTTTGAGCGCCAGTTGGGAAAGCTTGTCCCATTTTTTAGCCGAATACCGGGATGGAATTTCCCTTACATGTGGTTAGAGGAAACCCCATCCCATTATTTTGCGTTATTCTGGGTTATAATTTTCCGTTATTGAGAAGGCTCTACGGCGATAATTCGCTGCAGAGCCTTCTTGATGAGTGGCCATGCGCTACATGGCCAAGGGGCAAATCTGCTACACTAGTACAACATGCCTCCGTAGCTCAGGGGATAGAGCACCGCTCTCCTAAAGCGGGTGTCGACGGTTCGAATCCGCCCGGGGGCACCAGGGAATATGACGGCGTCGCGGGAGCGGCGCCGTTTCTGGTTCAAGACTTTAGTCTGCTGGCCGCGCAGCGGCCAGCTTTAAACCACCCGCTACG
>CATYLC010000034.1 GCA_958408685.1 uncultured Collinsella sp.
TTCATGCAGCAGGGGCTCTCAATGTTTTTATGTCCTGCTCATATCGTCTCTGCCGACAGTGGGGGACAGTCCTTGCAGCTTTTTGCGAAGAGTGTCCCCAGTGACTAGTCATTTAAGAACGTCCCCAATGACTGACCAATGACTAGGCGAGGGCGGCCATGATGGTGCGGGCGACGCCGTCGTGGTCGTTGTCGTATTCGGTGATGGCGTCGGCGGCCTCGCGGTCTTCGGGCTCGGCGTTGATCATGGCCATGCCGTGGCCCGCTGCCTGCAGCATGGGGATGTCGTTGATGTTGTCGCCGAACGCCCAGGCGTCGGCGAGACGCTCGCCCAGGTGCTCGCATAGCCACGTGAGGGCCGTCCCCTTGGTGGCGCCCTCACCCATGACCTCGATATTCATGGCGTAAGAACGCGTGACCTCAATGCCTCCAAGCGTGTCGAGCGCCGCCGCGATGGCGTCGCGATCAGCCGGGTCGTGCCAGTACATGGCGATGCGTTCGAGCGTCTCGACCTCGTCGATCTTGCTGTCGATATCCATGTCGATCGGTGTTCGTGTGCGCTTGAGTGAAGCCGCGATGTGGGGGTCGCCGCCACAGAACTCATCCAGACGCCCGTATAGCGAGCGGGGGAGGAAGCACTGCCCATCCGCGAAGATATCGAAGGTCACATCGTGGCCGGCGGCAATGCGATGGATGCGGTGGGCAATGCCGCAATCGAGCGGACGGCTCAAGATGCACGTGGCGCACGAGGCGTCGGTGGGCACATCGTCGTCGAGCTGCCAGACACTGGCGCCGTTGGCACAGACCGCGTAGTGCACGGCGGGATGGGCGAGAATGGGCTCAAAGATGCCCGACAGCGGACGCCCCGTGCAGGGCACAAATTCAATCTCGCGTCGAGCGAGTTCGTCGAGCATCGCCCAGGTGGCATCGCTCATCTGCTTATCGCTCGTCAACAGCGTCCCATCCATATCGGAAAACACAATCATTTGATGCAGCCCTTTCTGCTGGCATAAAAAGCGTGGCCGAGGGCGGCGATGCCCTGGCCACGCTCGAGTTCTATAACGGTCCGCGTCCTAGCGGTCGGCGAGCGGCTTGTACTCCAGCGGCTCGATCACCGGACGATAGGCCGGGCGAATAATACGGTGTGCGCAGAAGAGCTCTTCCATGCGGTGTGCCGACCAGCCGGCCATGCGGGCGACGGCGAATAGCGGCGTAAAGAGCGTCTCGGGCACGCCGAGCATCTTGTAGATAAAGCCCGTGTACAGGTCGATGTTGGCGCAGATGGGCTTGGTCATGCCGTGGTCGCGCATCACCTGCGGTGCCAGGCGCTCGATGCGCTCGATGAGTGCGAACTCTTCGCCCAAGTCCTTCTTGGCTGCCAGTGAGCGCGCGTAACGGCGGCAGACCTCGGCGCGCGGGTCGCTCAGCGTGTAGACGGCGTGGCCCATGCCGTAGATGAGGCCCGTGCCGTCGAAGGCCTGCTTGTCGAGGATCTTGCTCAGGTAGGCCGCGACCTCGTCCTCGTCCTCCCAGTTGGAGACATGTGCGCGGATGTCCTCGTGCATAGACACGACCTTGGCATTGGCACCGCCGTGGCGCGGGCCCTTGAGCGAGCCGATAGCCGCGGCGTAGGCGGAATACGGGTCGGTGGCCGAAGACGACAGCACACGGCAAGCGAAGGTGGAGTTGTTGCCGCCGCCGTGCTCGGCATGCAGCATGAGCATAACGTCGAGCAGCATCGCCTCATCGCGGGTGAACGCCATGCCGCCGCGCAGGACCTGTAGGATGGTCTCGGCGGTGGAGAGACCGGGCGTAGGGTGCGGCACGTGAACCTCGGAGCCGCGAAGCTTGGCGACCGAGGCCATGTATGCGAAGGCGGCAATGCGCGGGAGACGTGCGAGCATGGAAATAGCGACGTCGATTTCGTGCTCAGGCGTGATCACGTCTGGTTCGGCATCGAAGACGTAGAGCAACAGTACGGCGCGCTGGAGCACGTTCATGATGCTCGACGACACCGTGGTCATAGGGAACTCTTTAACGTATTCGTCGCTCAGATGTCTAAAGGCGCCCAGGCGCTCGCAAAAGCCGTCGAGCTCTTCCTTGTTGGGCAGCGAACCCGTGATAAGCAGATAGGCGACTTCCTCGTAGCCGTAGCGATTCTCGGCCTGGGCATTGTTGACCAGATCCTCGATGCTGTAGCCGCGAAGCGTGAGCTTGCCCTGATCGGGCACGACCTTTCCGTCGACTTTGTTGTAGCCGTGCACATCCGAGATACGAGTGAGACCCGCGACCACGCCCGAGCCGTCGGCATTGCGCAGGCCGCGCTTGACATTGTGCTCTTCGAACAAGCCCTCGTCATAAGGGTCGGTCGGCAGGCCGTGGTAGAGGCTTTCGCTCTCAGACGAAATCTGGCGGCTTGCTTCGTAATCCAGAACCAGTCGGCTCAAGCGGTCATCGAAGCGGTAATAGATTTTCTTGGCGTCGTAGGCCATGCGCGCTCCTCTCCGGGCCGCATCGGGGTGGCTTGCATGGGCATGCGCGTGTCAGGCAATCCCCGGCGGCTTGCTCGCTACGGGCGGTACATAAAGTTAAAGACGTCCTCGCGCTGGATGGACACGTTGACGCCCGAAAGCTCGCCGGCCTCGGCCAGGGCCTTCTGCAGCTCAGCGAAGTCGAGCTTGGACTCGGCGGTATCGGCCAGCATGGTCATGGTGAAGATGTCCTCGATAATGGACTGCGTGATGTCGCGGATGTCGACGTTGGCCTCGCCCAGGACACGGGTGACGCCGGCGACGATGCCGGGGCGGTTCTTGCCAAGGACGGTGATGACGATACGGGAGGACGAGATCTCGGCCATGGGAAACCCTTTCGCGTGGTTGCGGCGCGCGGGGCGCTCCGCTACGGTACAGTGTTCATCATTGTACCTGTCTGGCGCCAAAAGGGGTGTGCTTACTGCGGCGTTACACGTCTGCAACATGGGCGAAGGGGCGACAGGGTGCGTGTCCGCCGCGGCTGGCCACGCCGCGTTGCGCAAAGACCGTGAACCTTTTGTGGGACGCGCGGCGCCGTGGTACCATAGCCTAGTTTGTTGTCTTGGTCGGAAACCAAGACGCCTTATGCGCTGATCGGTAACCAGCGCCTGACCAATAAGGAGTCCTACCATGAAGCAGGGTATCCATCCCCAGTATGTCGAGTGCACGGTGACGTGCTCCTGCGGCAACACCTTCAAGACGCACGCTACCGTGTCCGAGATGAAGGTCGAGCTTTGCAACGAGTGCCACCCGTTCTACACCGGCCAGCAGAAGTTCGTCGACACCGGTGGACGCGTCCAGCGCTTCGCCGACAAGTTCGGTGGCGCCGCTGCCGCCCAGCTCAAGAAGGCCGAGGAGGCCAAGGCTGCCAAGGCCGCCAAGGCTGCTGAGGCCGAGGCCGCTCGCAAGGCCGCCGCTGAGGCTAAGGCTGCCGAGAAGGCTAAGCGTGCTGCTAAGTTTGCCGAGGAGGCTGCCAAGCAGGCCGCCGAGGCTCCCGCAGAGGCTCCCGTCGAGGAGGCCGCTGCCGAGGCCGAGACCACCGAGGCTGCTGAGTAAATAGCTCGCCGCGGAATCGCTCGCATTCATGGCATGAGGGCCGTGCATCCATTTGGGTGCGCGGCCCTTTTTCTTTTTAAGATTAGTGCAAACTAACCTGTCCCCATGGCACCACATGGCAGAGAGGCGGCGTTTGCCCAGATAGACTTGCCAAAATTAACTTGTCCCATTGTGGCAGGTTGGTCGTAGTTATTACGTGGCGGTCGAGCTCGACCGTATAGGCCGCGCCTTGTTTGGCTAAAGTACAATCATCTGTGTTTAACTCGCCCGCAGCTGCACGGCGTGGGCGATGGCCAAAAAGGAAAACCACATGGGATTCATGTCAAAGCTGCTGTCCTTTGGATCCGATAAGGACCTTAAGCGCTACTACAAGATCGTCGACCAGATCAACGGTCTTGAGCCCCAGTTTGAGAAGATGACCGAGGAGGAACTCCGCGCCCAGACCGATAAGTTCCGCGAGCGTTACGCCAACGGCGAGTCGCTCGACGACATGCTTCCCGAGGCCTTTGCCACCGTGCGCGAGGCTTCCAAGCGCATCACGGGCATGCGCCACTTTGACGTACAGCTCATCGGCGCCATGGCGCTTCATGAGGGTCATATTGCCGAGATGAAGACCGGCGAGGGCAAGACGCTCGTCTCCACCTTGGCTGGCTACCTCAACGCTATCGCCGGCAAGGGCGTGCATGTCGTTACCGTCAACGATTACCTGGCAAAGCGCGACTCCGAGTGGATGGGCCGCATCTACAAGTACCTGGGCATGACCGTCGGTCTGCTCCAGAACAACATGCCGCTCGAGCTCAAGCGTCCGGCCTACCAGGCAGACGTCACCTACGGCACCAACTCCGAGTTCGGTTTCGACTACCTGCGCGACAACATGGTCACCCGTCCCGAGCAGCGCGTGCAGCGCGGTCACAACTACGCCATCGTCGACGAGGTCGACTCCATCCTGATCGATGAGGCCAGGACGCCGCTCATTATCTCGGGCGCTGGCACTAAGTCCGCCAGTACCTACAAGGACTTCGCGCGTGCCGTGCGTGGCCTGGAGCGCGGTGAGGACGTGTCGCACGACATGCTCACCGCCACCGAGGACGTCGAGCCCACGGGCGACTACGTCATGGACGAGGCCAAGCACACCATCGCCGCCACCGAGCGCGGTCTTAAGAAGATCGAGCGCCGCCTGGGCATCGATGACATCTACGCCGATCTCTCCGGCCAGCTGGTCAACCACCTGCAGCAGGCGCTGAAGGCCCAGTACATGTTCCATCGCGACAAGCAGTACGTGGTCACTAACGGCGAGGTCAAGATCGTCGACGAGTTCACCGGCCGCATTATGGAAGGCCGCCGTTACTCCGAGGGCCTGCACCAGGCCATCGAGGCCAAAGAGGGCGTCCTCGTACGCGAGGAGAACCAGACACTCGCCACCATCACCCTGCAGAACTACTTCCGTCTGTATGACAAGCTCTCCGGCATGACCGGCACGGCACTTACCGAGGATGCCGAGTTCCGCGAGATCTACAAGCTGCCCGTCGAGGTCATCCCCTCTAACAAGCCCGTGCAGCGCGTGGACCACGAGGACCTGGTGTACCGCACCATTCAGGCTAAATACAACGCCGTTGCCGACGACGTTGAGCGTCGTCACGCCAAGGGCCAGCCGGTCCTGGTGGGCACCGTCTCCATCGAGAGCTCCGAGAAGCTGTCTGCCGCCCTCACCAAGCGCGGCATCGCGCACGAGGTCCTCAACGCCAAGCACCACGAGCGCGAGGCCCATATCGTGGCCCAGGCAGGACGTTACGGCGCCGTGACCATTGCCACCAACATGGCCGGTCGTGGTACCGACATCTTGCTGGGCGGCAACCCCGACGAGCTGGTGCGCGAGCGCCTGGAGTACGAGGGCCTGACCATGGAGGATGTGACGCCCGAGCAGCTCGAGCAGTTTAACGCCGAGGCCAAGGAGACTTGCAAGGCCGAGCGCGAGCGCGTGCTTGCCGCCGGCGGCCTGACCGTCATCGGCACCGAGCGCCATGAGTCCCGTCGTATCGACAACCAGCTGCGCGGCCGTTCCGGCCGTCAGGGCGATCCGGGCGAGACCCAGTTCTACCTGTCGCTCGAGGACGACCTCATGCGCCTGTTCGGCGGCGACAAGATGGACCGCGTCTCCAAGATGATGGTCACGGCCGACATGGGCGACGACATGCCCATCCAGCACAAGATCATCTCCAAGGCCGTCGAGAGCGCCCAGCACAAGGTCGAGAGCATCAACTTCTCCATGCGTAAGAGCGTCCTTGAGTACGACGACGTCATGAACAAGCAGCGCCAGGTCATCTACGCCGAGCGCAATAAGATTCTGGACGGCAAGGACCTGACCGACCACATCACCGAGGTCATGCACGACACCGTGTACCGCTGCGTGCAGGAGTTCTGCACCAAGGACAGTCACGATGGCGAGCGTGACCTGGAGGGCCTGCGCAAGTGGGTTGTGGAGCTCACCGGCCACATCGATACGCCGAAGTTCCCCGACGAGGATTATGAGGCCCTGGCCGCCGATGTCCTGGCTTACGTAGAGAAGTGCTACAACATGAAGGCCGAGCGCTTGGGTGAGGACCTGATGCGCGAGCTCAACACCCAGGTCATGCTGCGCGTTATCGATACCCGCTGGATGAACTACCTGCAGGAGATGGACTACCTCAAGACCGGCATCGGCCTGCGCGGCTTTGGCCAGCGCGACCCGCTGGTTGAGTACAAGACCGAGGCCTACGGCGCGTTCCAGATACTCGTCGATACCATGTATGAGGATTACCTGCGCACGGTTCTGCGCATCGAGATCAAGGCCGCCCCGCGCGCCGTGGAGCACAAGGAGGAGCCCGCGCTCGAGGGCGCGCGCTTCTCCGGCCCTGCCGAGGTCGATGGTGACAACGGCGACTCGGTGCTGCGCAAGCAGGCGCAGGTGCAGGCCCGCACGGCTGTCCAGGGTGGTCCGGCTGCCGTCAACAACGGTGGCAAGGTGACCACCTATCGTAAGTCCGAGAGCGACGATCCGTACGTCAACGTGGGCCGCAACGACCCGTGCCCCTGCGGCAGCGGCAAGAAGTTTAAGTACTGCCACGGCAGGAATCGTTAATGGCTGAGGCTTTAGAGGTAACGCCCGCCGAGCTGGACGCGTTCGCGGACCGGCTCGGCGAGGTCGAGTCGTATCTTCATTTGGACGAAAAGCGCACGCGCGTGACCGAGCTCGAGGCCAAAAGTGTTGCCCCTGGCTTTTGGGATGACGCCGACGCCGCCCGTGCCACCATGGAGGAGATCGCGCGTACCAAGGAAGATATCGCTGCCGTGGACACCGCGCGCGGCGAGCTTTCCGATGCTCGCGCCGCGCTGGAGCTTGCCGAGGAAATGGGCGATGACCCCGACGCCGCTGCGTTGCGTGAGGAGGCTGCAGCTACGGCTGAGCGCCTGGCCCGTGCCATCGATGGGCTTGAGCTTTCGAGCTGGTTTACCGGTGAGTTCGATCACGGCGATGCCATTGTGGCCATCAAGCCCGGACAGGGTGGTCTGGAGGCCCAGGACTGGACCTTTATGCTCTTTAAGATGTACATGAAGTACTGCCAGCGTCGCGGCTGGAAGGTTACCATCAACGACTGTCCCGCAGCCGAGGTCATCGGCATCGACCGCGCGACCTTTACCGTCGAGGGCAAGGACGCATTTGGCATGCTGCGCGCCGAGGCCGGCGTCCACCGCTTGGTTCGCATTAGTCCCACCGACGACAAGAAGCGCCGCCAGACCACGTTTGCCGGCGTCGAGGTCATCCCCGTGCTACCCGATGATATCGACATCGAGATAAGTCCCGACGACATCCGCGTGGACGTGTACCACGCGAGCGGCCCGGGCGGTCAGGGCGTTAACACTACCGACTCCGCCGTGCGCGTGACGCATTTCCCCAGCGGCATTGTGGTCACCTGCCAAAACGAGCGCAGCCAGATCCAGAACAAGGCCGCGTGCATGCAGATCCTCAAGGCTCGCCTGTACGAGATTGAGCTCGAGAAGCGTGCCGAGGCGCTCGATGAGATTCGTGGACCCAAGACCACGATCGGTTTTGGCAACCAGATTCGCAGCTACGTGCTCTACCCGTATCAGATGGTTAAGGACCTACGCACGGGCGTGGAGACCAGCAATGTCGAGGCAGTTCTTGACGATGGCGACCTGGACCCGTTTGTTATTGGCTATCATCGCTGGGCGACCGGCAACGCCGATGCGGAAGGCTCGGAGGTCTAAAACATCGTGGCTTCAAGCCGATGCCAAGTCCAACGGTTGGACGGGTTTGTATCCAGAACAAACCCTGCGCAGGGGTGGTTTTTGTCCGGCGAATCGGTAGAATCGAATACAAGAAGAAGTTCAAAGCGCATCCGTTTGGGTACGCTTTTTTGAGGGAGGCAGCATGGCATATCGTCTGGACATCAAGCGCATTCTTTCGATGAACTTCTTTCACGACCTGCCCCAGATCATGTTGGGGTGTGCCTTGGCCGCCATCGCGACCGACCTGTTTTTGATTCCCAACGGTCTTGCCGCCGGTGGCGTTACGGGCCTTGCGACTATTATCCAGGCGGTCGGCGCGGCGCGAGGCCTATCACTTCCCGTTGGTATTCAGACGATTGTGATGAACGCCTTGCTGTTGCTGGTCGTTATGCGCGAGGGCGGCATGTTCTACGTGGTGCAGACCGCGACGGGCTTTGTGCTGCTGGGCTTCTTTACCGATCTGTTCGCCCCGTTTGTAGCACCTCTGGCGGATGCGGACCTGATGCTCCCTGCCATGTGGGGCGGCATTATTACGGGCATCGGTTACGGCATGGTGCTGCGCGCCGGCGCCAACACCGGCGGTTCGGACACGATTGGCCAAATCATATCGCGTAATACCTCGCTGCCCGTGGGCTCGACCGTCATGGCGATCGATGTTGCCGTATGCGCGCTGTCGGCTTCGGTCTTTTCAATCGAAAACGCACTATATGCAGGCCTTTCGATGGTCATTAGCGGCTACGTGATCGATGCCGTGGTCGATGGTGGCAACAAACGCCGTATGGTACTCATCATCTCGGACAAGTTCCCTGATATCGCTGCCGATATCATGTATGGCCTGGGTCGTGGTTGTACCAAGTTTAAGGCGACTGGCATGTATTCGGGTGCCGAGAAGCCGGTGATTATGGTCATCGTGAGCCGTCGAGAGCTCAATACCCTCAAGACGATCGTGCGCGAGCGCGATCCTCACGCCATTGTGACGGTCGCTGACGTTACGGAAGCCTTCGGCGAGGGATTCAAGGACATTAGCGCGTAGGGTCGACCGCGTTCCATCCAAAAGACGTTCACATTGATAAACCGTTTCATCAGCGGTTCTGCCTGCTAAATTGTTCAAATAATGATAAAAACTCTGGTAAAGCCATCAGTTTCCAGCATAATGAATGACGTACGTGCATTGCGGCTGTGTTGGGATTACCTTCGGTGCCGTGCGCATTTTGTCTAATGAGGATGAAAGGAAGGCACAATGAGCGACGAAGAGCTCAAAAAGGTTGCCAACGAGGTAAGGAAGGGCATCGTCACCGGCGTGCACGCTGCCAAGTCCGGCCATCCGGGCGGTTCGCTCGGCGCTGCCGACATCATGACCTATCTGTACTTTGAGGAAATGAACGTCGACCCGGCCGATCCCCGCAAGGCCGATCGCGATCGCTTCGTGCTTTCCAAGGGTCACTGCGCGCCTGGTCTGTACGCCGTGCTCGCCGAGCGCGGATTCTTCCCCAAGGAGGATCTCGAGACGCTGCGCCACATCGGCAGTCACCTGCAGGGTCACCCCAACATGAACGACACCCCGGGCGTCGACATGTCCACCGGCTCGCTCGGCCAGGGCATCTCCGCCGCCGTGGGCATGGCGGTTGCCGCCAAGCACTGGGGTGATACTTACCGCACGTACGCCCTGCTGGGCGATGGCGAGAGCGAGGAGGGCCAGGTCTGGGAGGCCGCCATGTTTGCCGGCAACCAGCAGCTCGATAACCTCTGCGTGATCGTCGACCACAACGGCCTGCAGATCGACGGCCCCGTCGAGGAGGTCAACGACCCCATGCCGCTCGCCGACAAGTTCCGTGCCTTTAAGTTCCACGTGGTGGAGCTTGCCGACGGCAACGATTTCGACCAGATCCGCGCCGCCTTTGCCGAGGCTCGCGCTACCAAGGGCCGGCCGACCGCCATTATCGCCGAGACCATGAAGGGTAAGGGCGTTTCCTTTATGGAGAACCAGGTGGGTTGGCACGGTAAGGCCCCCAACGATGAACAGTTTGAGCAGGCCATGGCAGAGCTCACGGCCGCCGGAGAGGAGCTCTAGGATGGCAGACGTCAAAAAAATCGCCACGCGCGTAAGCTACGGCGAGGCCCTCGTCGAGCTCGCCAACGAGCACGATGACTTTGTGGTCCTCGACGCCGACCTGGCCGCCGCCACGCAGACCGGCAAGTTCAAGGCCGCCTGCCCCGACCGCTTCTTCGACGTGGGTATCGCCGAGAGCAACCTGATGGGCGTCGCCGCCGGTATCGCGACCACCGGCCGCGTTGCCTTCGCGAGCACCTTTGCCATGTTCGCAGCCGGCCGCGCTTTTGAGCAGGTCCGTAACTCCATCGGCTACCCGCACCTCAACGTTAAGATTGGTGCCACGCACGCCGGTATCTCGGTGGGCGAGGATGGTGCCACGCACCAGTGCTGCGAGGATATCGCCCTCATGCGCGTCATCCCCGGCATGACTGTGATCGTTCCTGCCGACGACGTCGAGGCCCGCGCCGTGACGCGCGCCGCCTACGAGTGCGACGGTCCGGTGTACATGCGCTTCGCTCGTTTGGCCTCGCCGGTTATCAACGACCCCGAGACCTACAACTTCGAGTTGGGTAAGGGCATTGTCATGCGCGAGGGCGCCGACGTCACCATCATCGCCTGCGGCCTGATGGTCGGCGAGGCTCTCGAGGCCGCCGAGCAGCTCGCTGCCGAGGGCATCGACGCCGAGGTCATCAACATGCACACCATCAAGCCCATCGATGCCGACCTGATCGTCAAGAGCGCCACCAAGACCGGCCACGTCGTGACCGTCGAGGAGCATTCTGTAATCGGTGGCCTGGGCAGCGCCGTTGCCGACGTCCTGTGCGAGCAGTGCCCGACGCCCCTCAAGAAGATCGGCGTCAACGACACCTTTGGCGAGTCCGGCCCGGGTGCCGAGCTCTTGCACAAGTATGGCCTGGACGCCGCCAACATCGTGGCGACCACCAAGGAGTTCTTGGCATAAGGCAAGGCGGATCTCAAGGACTGCTTCGCCAGAACTATGGAAACCCGGCAGGGGCGCTCTCTTGGAGAGCGCCCCTGTTTCAGTTGCGGTGAAATAGGGACTGAATTGACCTTTTAACTGTTAAAACAGTCCCTTTTTCACCGCAACTCATGAAGACGCCCCT
>CATYLC010000035.1 GCA_958408685.1 uncultured Collinsella sp.
ACTGCGGGAACGGCCTATTTGCTCAATGTGTTCGGCTGAGATCGGAAATCAACCCTTACAAAACGATACTGTCCATAGAGTTGGCGACATTCTCGACCAGCCCGGCGCGCACGGCTTCGGCCGCCGCGAGCGTACCGTTTTTGACAGCCTCGACCGAGGTGGCGCCATGGCCGATCAGGACCACGCCGCGCAGGCCCAGAAGAATCGCGCCGCCCTTGGCGTCGCCAGAGAGCTTGGCCTTAATCTCGCGCATCTGCTTTTTGATGAGCAGCGCGGCGATTTTGGTGCCGAGCGAGGCCATAAAGGCGCCCTTGAGCTCCTGCAGCAAAAACTTGGCAGCGCCCTCGGTAGCTTTGAGAGCGATATTACCCGACATGCCATCGGCAACGACGACATCGAAGTTACCTGAGGTGAGGTCGGTGCCCTCGCAGTTACCAACAAAGCCGGGAACGGCGGCCTTCATAGCAGGGAAACAGGCCTTGGTAAAGTTGGAGCCCTTCTCATCCTCGGTGCCATTGGCAAGCAGGCCCACGCGAGGATGCTCGATGCCCAGGACGACGCGGGCATAGGCGCTACCCATCTGGGCAAAACGCACCATGTCATCGACCTCCACATCGGGGTTGGCACCCATGTCGCACAGCACCGTCAGACCGCCGGCGCGATTGGGCAGCGCATTGGTCAGACAGGGGCGCACCGGCTGCTTCTTGCCTTCGGCCTGATACCTAAACGGCGTCACATAGGCGGTGGCGGCGGCGGTCATGGCACCGGTGGAGCCGGCGGAGAAGAACGCATCCGCGTTGCCCTTCTTAATGGCGCGGCAAGAAAGCACGATCGACGACTTACGCTTGGTCATCACGGCGCGAATGGGATCGTCATCCATGGCGATAACGTCAGGCGCCTCAAGGGCCTCAACACGTGCATGGGAAACTGCAAAGGGATTGACGATTTCGGCGGGACCAGCTGCCAAGACCTCGATATCGGGATCGGCGGCAAGCGCAGCTTCGATACCATCGAGAACAACCTGAGGTTTCTCGTCTCCGCCCACAACGTCTACACAAACGCGAACGTTACTCATATACATGCTCCTTATACAAAAATGGCCGACTCATTGAGCCGGCCATTGTGGTTCCATTTGGAACGGCATCGCATCCAGAGTATACCGTTACTCGGTAACGATAACCTCGCGGTCCTTGTAGAAACCGCAGCTGGGGCACACGTGGTGCGGAAGCTTAACAGCGCCGCAACGGGGGCACGTGGACTGAGCCGCAGCCGAGATCTTCATGTTGGCGGAACGACGGGTGTGAGTGCGGATACGACCCTGCTTTTGTTTAGGTACGGGCATAGTGACCTTCCTTATGAACTATCCAGTGTGGCGATTACGCGCAAGTAACGATACTACCACAGTTTTACTCATCAAGCTTGAGATTCTTCAATGCTGCAAATGGATTTTCCGTGGCAGCGGCCCATTCTGCCTCTGCCTGGGCGGCGCAATCGCATTGCTCGACGTTGAGATTGCAACCGCAAGTGGGGCAAAGGCCGCGGCAATCGGGCTTGCACAGGACAACGAACGGCGTGTCCATGACGACCGCGTCGTTGATGGGCTCTCCCAGATCGACGATGCGATCCTCGCCCAGGAGCTCGTAGCCGTCTTCGTAGGCCTCGGGATCCTCGGGCTCCTCAAAGAGGTAGAACTCCTCGATCTCGCCGGCGATATCAAACGAGGCAGGTTCCAGGCAACGGTCGCACTCGCCGGTGGCGTGCGCGCGGACCATGCCCGTGAGCAAGACACCGGTACCGGCATTGGTAAAGACAACGTCGTAGTCGATGCCGTCCTGAAGCTGGTACTCCTTCTCGCCTACCGTGTAGGTGGCGACATCGACCTTACCGGTCAGCGGATACGAATCTCCAGGAAACTCGAGCTGCTCGGAAAGATCGACGGTAACGCTCGGGAACTCAGCCATTACCACTGACCATTCTGTTGGGCGGCACCCTCGTTGAGCTGCTGACGGCAACGGGTAACGGTGCCGGTCAGGCTCTTGAGGTTCTCCTCCAGGTGCGTAAAGACCTGCTCTGCGTAGTCCTCGGCAGCATAACGCGTCTCGCGCTCGTACTGCTGGGCACGATCGCGGATGTCGTCGGCCTGCTGCTGCGCAAGACGGACGATCTCCTGCTCACCGGCAATGGTGAGGGCCTGCTGCTGAGCGTCGGCGATGATGGAATCGGCCTGAGCGGCGGCGGAAGCCATAAGCTCCTCGCGCTCCTTAAGGATACGGCGGGACTTCTGCCACTCCTCGGGATAGCTCATGCGGATCTCGTCGAGGATGTTGAAGAACACGTCGGCGTCGATGACCTTGAACTGAGCGTTCTTGCCGAAAGGCGGCTTGGCTTCCTCGATCAGCCCTTCGAGCTCATCGACCAAGCTGACGATCCTATCGCCAGGAAAATTCTCGCCCGGCATCCGGTCTCCTTTCATAGGTAACATATCATCGTGCTAGTTTACCACATGCCACCAGGCAATAAAAAACGTCACGAAAAGCGATGTCTGAGCGCTTCAACCACGTTGGACGGGACAAACGTCGATACATCGCTGCCGAGCGAGGCGATCTGGCGAACGACCGAGCTCGAGATATAGCCGTACTGCGGCGCACTCATGACAAAGATGGACTCCAGCTCGTTATCCAAGCGGTAGTTGAGGTCGGCCTGCTGCAGCTCGTACTCAAAGTCAGTCATGGCGCGCAGACCCTTGACCACGGCCCCCGCCCCCTGATCACGAGCGAAGTCGACCAAGAGGCCAGTAAAGGGCAGGACCTCGACGCCATCGATATCACCGAGTGCTTCACGGGCCAGCGCCACGCGTTCATCGAGCGTAAACGTGGTGCCCACACCGTATTTGCCCTGCGACTCGGCAACGGCCACGATCACACTGGGAAAAATGCGGCGGGCGCGGCGGATGACGTCGATATGGCCAAACGTGATGGGATCGAAGGTACCCGGAACGATGACGCGGTTAATGGTGTCACTCATGGGCATCCCCCTGAAACGTCGTGCCGTCGCTGTCATCGGCATCGGTGGCGGTATCGTCATCCTCGCCCTCGCCGACCCAACGGAGCAGGTCGACCGAGGTGATGCCATAGCGTTTCTCACGCACGGTTACAAAGCCGGCAGGATGTGCACCCGCGTCGGCGGCAGCATGCTCAAACAGAGCATAGGCACCCGGGGTGAGCAGACCCTGCTGGGCCAGGTTCTGCAGCAGCTCGTCGACCGGCTTGGCACCAAAAGCATAGGGCGGGTCGAGCAAGACCAGATCAAAGGGGCCGCCCGGTACACGACCGCGCGAGGCACTCGCCAGCATGTCACCCGTGACCACGCGCCAACGCGCACGGTCACGGCAGAGCGACTCGATATTCTTGGTAATGAGCCGCGCGGCGTTGCGATCGATCTCAAACGTCGTGAGCGAGCGGGCCCCACGAGAGAGCATCTCTAACCCTAAGGCACCGGAGCCGCCAAAGGCGTCCAGCACACGGACCTCGTCCAGATCGAAGTCGAATGCCGACATGACCATAGATGCGCATGCCTCGCGCACGCGATCGGTCGTGGGGCGGGTAACATCGCGACCACGGGGCTCCTCGATCTTACGACCGCGCCATTCGCCGCCGATGATTCTCATCCTCCGCTGACCTCCTTAAATATGTGTCGATATCGCATGGCGACCGCATCGCGCAGAGGGCGCGTCGCCACAGAGTCAAGGTTGCAAGCATACCGCAAGAGCTCGACCGCGTCCAAATGGGCCCACTCGATCAGCTCCTCGTCGGCATCCAGGTCGACAAAGCGCAGGGTCACACCGCCATGCTGACGGTACCCCAGGATTTCGCCCTCGTGGCGCAGACGCAGGTCCATTTGGGCGAGCGTAAAGCCATCCGAAGTGTTTTCGAGCGATTGCAGACGATCTTGCGCCGCCGATGCGCCGCCGTTGCCCTTGGAGTGCGTCATGACCAGGCACGTGCCCGACACGCCGCCACGGCCCACGCGGCCTCGCAGCTGGTGCAGGGCAGCCAAACCAAAGCGCTCGCCGTTTTCGATGACCATGACGGTGGCGTTGGGCACGTCAACGCCCACCTCGACCACCGTAGTCGAGACGAGCACGTCAATCTCGCCACGCTTGAAGGCGTCGATCACGCGGTCCTTCTCCCCCGCTGGCATACGGCCGTGAAGGCGCTCGATGGCAAGACCCGGCAACGCCAGACGCAGGCGATCGAGCTCGGTCGCCGTATCGTGAAGCGGCACGGGGACCGTCACGCGGCCCTCGTCGTCGCGGGCAATACCGGGCACGTCTTCCAGCTCATCGGCCGAGTCACTCGGCTCCACGAGCGGGCAAATCACATAGGCCTGCTGCCCCTTCTCGTGCGCCTCGCGAATGGCGCCATAGGCGAGGTCACGGCTCGACTCGGTGAGCACGCGTGTCGTCACGCCAGCACCAGGGACGGGCCGATGGCGGATGATACTCGTGTCCAGATCGCCGTAGACCGAAAGCGCCAGCGTACGCGGGATGGGCGTTGCCGTCATAACGAGCAGATCGGCACCGGGGCCCTTCGCGCGCAGGGCGTTGCGCTGGCCTACGCCAAAGCGGTGTTGCTCGTCGATGACAACAAGCGACAGATGCTTGAACGTAACGTCATCCGAAAGGACCGCATGGGTGCCAAAGAGGACATCGAGCTCGCCGGACTGCAGCTGCTCATGGATCCGCTCGCGCTCGGCCGCCGGAGTGGCACCCGTCAGCAGCGCCCACGTTATACCGGCCTGAGAGAGCAAGGGGCCGGTCTTATCAGCATATTGGCGCGCCAGCACGCCCGTGGGCGCCATAGCGCAGGCCTGCGTGCCGCTATCGACAGCCACAGCCAGCGCACAGGCGGCAACGGCGGTCTTACCGGTACCGACATCGCCCAGCAGCAGACGGTTCATCACGCGCCCGCCATCGCACATGTCATGCAGGATGTCTTGGAATGCGGCCTCCTGCTCGTCGCTCAGCGAAAACGGAAGGGCCTGTTTAAGCGCGCCCAGATGCTCGCCCGCGGTGTGGGCATAGGGCACCACATCGACCAGGCCACCGTCGTTGCGCAGACGCAGCGCCAGCTGCAGGTAGAGGCACTCCTCGTAGGCAAGACGCCGGCGTGCGATGTCGCGCTCAGCCATGCTCGAGGGAAAGTGGATCGAACGCAACGCGCGGGCATTGCTCATGAGCTTCCGCTTTGCGCGCAGCGGCGCGGGAATCGGATCGAACGGATTGCCGACGACCTCGAGCGCGCCGCTTACGATGCGGCGCATCCACGCCTGGCTCACGCCATCACTCACGTAATGGACCGGCAGGATGGTGCCTGCGGCGCGCCCGTCCTCGAGCTTTTCAAAGTGGGGCGAGGCCATCTGCTTAAAGCCGTAGGCAAACTCGACCTTGCCCATCATGGCCAGGCGGTCGCCCTGCTTAAGCTGCTGGGCAATCCAGGGCTGGCGGAAAAAGGCGACTTGCAGCACGCCCGTCTCGTCCACAAGCGAGACCTCGGTCACCTGCATACGCGGGCGAGGCTGCTTTTGGACGATACGGTCGACCGTGGCGATGATGGTGCACACGGTACCGATGGGCGCCATCTCGATAGACCAAGAACGGGTAAAGTCGAGGTATCGATGAGGAATATGGAGAAGGAGGTCCCCCACCGTCCGAATTCCCAGACGGCGAAGGGCCTCCTCACGTTTACGCGAAACATATTTGAGTCGCGCGATATCCTCGTCGAGCGCATTGCTCTGGGCAAAGCGCTCCGAGACGCGCGGCACGGAGCACAGCTCGGACATAGGCAGTTGCCTACTCGATCGAGAAGATCACGGGATAGAGCGGCTGCTCGCCACGATGGGCGTCAATCTCCAGATCGGGCTGAGCCTCCTCGATAGCGTCGACGATCTCCTGGAAGGCCTCATCGGACAGCTCCTCGCCGGCCAGAATCGTCAGCGCGTCGCCCTCCTCTTCCTCCTGCATGCGGTTGATGCAATCGAGCGTGACCTGCTTCACGTCGGAGCCGACCACGTCGATGGAGCCGGCGATGATACCCATAACGTCACCAGAGTGAATCGGAGAGCCGTCGGAGGCGCTGGAATCGCGCACGGCGCGGGTGACCTCGCCATCGCGGACCTCGCTGATGGCGTCGACCATGGCGGCGACGGCGTCCTCGAGCTCGGAATCGGGCAGGGCCGCGAACAGCGCGGAGAAGGCCTGCGGGACAGTCTTGGTGGGAACGACGGCGACCTTCTTGTCGGTGCAGGCAGAGGCGGCGGCCTCGGCAGCCATGCGGATGTTGCCGTTATTGGGCAGGATAATGACCGAGGTCGCGTTGACCTGGTCCACCGCGCCCAGCAGGTCGGCGGTCGAGGGGTTCATGGTCTGGCCACCCGAGACGATCACGTCAACGCCGAGGGACTTGAGGATGTCGGCCTCGCCCGAACCAGCGGCAACGGCGACAAAGCCCAACGCCTTGGCGGGCTCGGCGGCCTTCTCCTGGTCCTCATGAATCTTGGCGGTACGGTCGTGGGCCTCCATCTCCATGTTGTGAATAAAGACCTCGTAGATCTGACCGAGCTGCAGCATGTGCTCGAGCACCAGGTTGGGGGTGTTGGAGTGCACGTGGATCTTGTAGTCGGGGTAGGCACCCACGAGCAGCTCGCAGTCGCCCATGGAGCCCAGGAACTTAAGGCACTCGTCCTCGTCAAACGGGGCGTCGGCCTTAAAGAGAAACTCGTTGCAGTAGCGGAACTCCGAGCCCTCCCAGTCGTCGTTGGCCTCGATCTCAACGCGACCAAGGGCCGCGTCGCGGGCAGAGCCGGCAGAATCAAACGTGGCGGAGAAATCCTCGACAACGGTGCTGCGGCCAAGCGCGGCGGCAACAAAGTTCTCCAGGAAGATGGCAAAGCCAAAGGCGCCGGAGTCGACCACGCCGTTCTCCTTCAGAACGGGCAGCAGGTCGGGCGTGCGAGCGACGGACTGGTAGGCCTCGACGACGATGGCGTCGAGCGCGTCCTCGGCCGAGAACTTCTTCTTTTCGCACTCGTCGGCCTTGGTCGAGACATCGCGCAGCACCGTGAGGATCGTGCCCTCGATGGGCTTGCGGACGGCCTGGAAGGCGACCTTGACGGCGCGACGGAAGGCGAAGGCGATGTTGGCGGACGTGATAGGCTCATCGGCAGAAACGAGACCCTCGGCCACGCCACGCAGGATCTGCGAGGTGATGACGCCGGAGTTGCCGCGGGCACCCATCAGGGAGCCGTGGGTGATGGCGCCGGCAATGGCCTCCATATCGGCATCGGCGGGAAGGGCGGAAAGCTCCTTGGTCACCGAGGCGAGCGTGAGCGACATGTTGGTGCCGGTGTCGCCGTCGGGTACGGGGAAGACGTTGAGCTTGTTGATCTCCTCGGCCTTGTCGGAAACGGCAGCCGCAGCGATCGGAAAACAGGTGCGAATGGTCTTTGCAATCATGGGTATTTGAATCTCCGTTTTCGGATGCTAGTTCAGACGGCTCTTGAGCGCGTCGATGTGGATGCCGATCTTAAGGCTGGCGGGATCGATCTGGGCGATTTCCTGCAGGGTGAAGGCAACGGAGCTCGAAAGATTGTGGCAGACGGACTTCATGTTGACGCCGTTCTCGAGCACGACGTGAAGATCGACCGTAAGGCCGTTCTCGTCGGCGGAGACAAGCACGCCCTTGCGGAGGCGCTGACCGGCAAGCAGGCGCACGCTCTCGGCGCCCTGGAGCTGTTCGGCCATACCGACGACGCCATAGCACGTCATCGCGGCATAACCGGCAATATCGGCAATAACGTCGTTCGAGACGCTCAGGCTGCCGTTAATGGTCTCAGACACAAGAATCTCCTTATCTGGTGCTCACGGCACCATCTCGTGGGAGCAATCATTGCATTATTCTACAACGAGCGCGCCATGTTGAGGTGGTGGGTCACGGGATTACATCCTCGACACGAAATGTTGATACGGTAACGTTCGCGCCAGGCGATCGCGGCATGAAAAAACCCGCCGCATAAGCGACGGGTTTTACAACCTGGCTCCCCGGGTAGGACTCGAACCTACAACAGCGCGGTTAACAGCCGCGTGCT
>CATYLC010000036.1 GCA_958408685.1 uncultured Collinsella sp.
GGTCACCAAGCACAACCTCAAGTATCGTCGCTACTATCACCAGTTCGACTACTAAAGAAAACGGGTGCGGGAACGTACCGGGCTATTGAGAGGAACACAGAATGAGACAGTACATCATCGCCAGCCATGCGCACTTCGCCACCGGCATCAAGGAGAGCGTCGAGCTGCTCTCGGGCGCTCGCGACAACGTCCACGATCTTTCGATGTTCGTCGATGGCCGCATGGACGTGGCCGAGGAGGCCCAAAAACTGCTGGCAGGCATGTCTGCTGACGATGATGTCGTTGTCTGCACCGACCTCTTTGGCGGCAGCGTCAACAACGAGTTCACCAAGATCGTCCAGACGCGTCCCCGCACGTACCTCGTTACCAACATGAACCTTCCTCTCCTCATCCAGTTGCTGTTCTCTGACGAGTCGGCGCCGGTTGAGGAGACGATTCGCACCATCGTCGCTGCGGACGATACGCGCGTGAAGTTTGTCAACGATCTTTTGGTCGATGACGACGAGGAAGAAGAGTTCTAATCCGCAGCACCTACTGACATGCCGTAAGACGGCACAAGACCTTTGGGGGGTCACATTATGATTCAGCTACTTCGCGTTGACCATCGCCTGCTTCATGGCCAGGTCGCAGTTTCCTGGGTTCAGGGCCTTGGCTCCAACTGCATCTTCTGCGTGGGCGATAAGGTCGCTAACGACCCGGTGTGGAAGACGACGCTCAAGATGGGCAAGCCTGCCGGCTGCAAGCTCGTCATCAAAGATATGGAGCATGCAATCGAAGCTATCAACTCGGGCGTGACCGACAAGTACAAGATGATCATCTGTGTCGCCACTATTGCTGAGGCAAAGCAGCTTGTTGAGGGCTGCCCGCAGATCAAGTCGGTCAACCTGGGCAACACCAAGCCAAAGGACGAGAAGCGTCCCGATGCTCGTCAGGTCTCTCGTCAGATCTTCCTGACCGCGGCCGAGGAAGCCGATGTGCGCGAGATGCTGGATCGTGGCGTCGAGGTCGAGATTCGACCCCTGGCCGACGACCCCAAGGTCGACTGCGCCAGCGTGCTCTAGGCGTTCAATTTCGAAGAGTCTGAGCTCTTCGTAGTGTCCTATTAGGAAAGGGGGATATATGCTTACCCAAGCAATCCTCATCGGACTTATCGCCGCATTTGGTAAGTTCGACTGCCAGCTCGGTACGCTCTATGCGTTCCGCCCCATCGCCCTGTGCCCGCTCGTGGGCCTGGTGCTGGGGGACCTGCAGTCCGGCCTCGCGATCGGTGCGAGTCTGGAGCTGCTGTTCATGGGCTCGATCTCCATCGGCGCCTACGTGCCGCCTGATGAGACGATCGGCGGCGTGCTCGCCTGCGCCTTCGCTATCCAGCTGGGCCAGAGCACCGAGGCAGCCATCGCGCTCGCTATGCCCATCGCCACGCTGTGCCTTGCCATCAAGAACATCCTCAACGCCTGCCTGCCGATCCTGGTTGACCGCGCCGATGTCTTCTCTGCCCAGGGCAACCTTAAGGGTGTCTATGCGATGCACTTCCTGATCGGTTTGACCGGTATCATCATGGCGTTCCTGCTGTGCTCGCTGTCGTTCTATCTGGGTGCTGACGCTATCCAGGGCCTGCTCGACTTCATCCCGCCCTTTGTCCTTGCTGGCTTTGGCGTTGCCGCCAACATCCTGCCGGCCATGGGCTTCGCCATGCTCGGCCGCCTGGTGCTCACCAAGCAGCTCGTGCCCTTCTACTTCCTGGGCTTCCTGCTGTGCTCCTACGCCAACGTGCCCGTCCTGGGCGTCGCCCTGATCGCCATCATCATCGGCATCGACAAGTTCGACCTGCTCGGCCTGGGCGGAGCCCAGCCCCAGCTCTCCGCGGAAGGGGATGAGGACGATGACTTCTAGTCCCGAGAACAAGATCACGCGCTCCGACCTCATCAAGAGCGCCGTCAACGTCGGCGCCCTGGGCATGGAGTTCTCTTGGACCTACTACAAGCAGATGAACATCGCCTTCTGCCTGATGGTCGCCAACATGCTCAAGAAGATCTACGCCGGCCGCCCCGACGACTACGCCGAGGCCCTGCACCGCCACTGCGCGTTCTTCAACATCACCGTCCAGTTCGCCCCGTTCGTCGGCGGCATCGCGATGGCCATGGAGGAGAAGGTCGCCCGCGGCGAGATCGAGCCCGAGAGCGTCAACGACGTCAAGGCCGCCCTCATGGGCCCGCTGTCCGGCATCGGCGACTCCATCTTCCTGTCGACGCTGCGCGTGGTCGCCGCCGCGGTGGGCATCAGCCTGTGCCAGGCCGGCAACCCCTTCGGCCCCATCGCCTTCCTGCTCATCTACAACGTCCCCGGCTTCGCGCTGCGCATCTGGGGCGCCGTCAAGGGCTACGAGCTGGGCGTGGGCTTCCTGGACGAGGCCCAGAGGACCGGCCTCATGCAGAAGATCATGACCTGCGTGGGCATCGTGGGCGTCATGGTCGTGGGCGCCATGTGCAAGGACATGTTCTGGGCCAGCATCCCGGTGGCCATCGGCTCGGGCGAGGACGCCCAGACCCTCCAGGACATCCTGGACGGCGTCATGCCCGGCATGCTCGGCATGATCGCCTTCTGGCTGTACTACTGGCTGCTGTCCAAGAAGATCAACCCCATGGTGCTGATCGTGGCCACCATGGTCGTGGGCATCATCGGCGCGTTCTTCGGCGTGCTGGCGTAGGTTCCTGCGTTTTATTCTGCCCCCAAGGGAAACGGCGACCCGTTGCGGTCGCCGTTTTTTATTACCGAAAGTTAGCTGGAGGTGCTTCGTGATTCGATCTGACAATCCACCCGATAATGGCGTGAGCGGGGCGATGTATCTATTTGGCACGGCGCTCTTGTGGAGTTTTATCGGCATCCTCGTTCGCGCCAATTCGCAGTCGGCTCTTTTGATCGGTGCCGTTACGGCAATATTTATGGCGCTCTTTATCCTGCTCGTTGGCAGGCCCGTCCTCCGCGTCAGCCGTCTTATTGTCCTTGTGGCCGTCTGCAACTTCGTGACGGGCACCACGTTTAACTTTGCCAACCAGCTCACGACGGTCGGCAACGCGATCGTTCTGCAGTACACCTCGATGATTTTCGTTATCGTGTATCAATCGCTCGCAACTCGCACGTTGCCCTCGCCTGCGAAGATTGCCTCCGTGGTGGTTGCTTTTACGGGTATGGGACTTTTCTTTTTAGGTGATTTGAGCGCCGAGGGCATGCTCGGCAACCTGCTTGCCGTCATTTCGGGCGCCACCTTTGGGCTGTGTTTCTTTTTGAACTCTCGCCCCGATGCGTCGCCCATGGTGTCCTCGCTCATCTCCTGCGGTATCTCGATGCTGCCGATCGTCTATTTTGCCGGCGCCCTAGACTCCGTGAGACCATTTGAGTGGGGACTGATGCTGGTGCATGGCCTTTTTTGCAGTGGCCTTGCGAGCGTGCTGTATGCCAAGGGGATTGCGCGCACCAACGCGTTTGCGGCCAACTTGGTTTGCATGAGTGAGGTCGTGCTCGCTCCCTGCTGGTCGGCGCTCTTCTTTGGCGAGGTCTTTCGCTGGAACGAGTTTTTGGGCGCAGCGATTATCGTTTTGGTGATTGTGGCCAACTTGGCATCCGATGCCTTTGGCGATGGCTTTTTGGTGGCGCTTGTCCGCCATCGAAACAAAGAGCGCGCCTGACGGGATACGTCTGCCGTTTACGGTAAAAAACACTCCGCTGAGCGGGTGGTATTAAATAGTAAGAACCTGCATACCTATAATTGGTATCAAATCATTTGTATCTGGCATAGGTGTTAGCAGCACACCAGGTACGCTTCGAGCCGTGTGATCGAACACCCGGAATTGATATCAACAACGCGCGCGACGGGGGTGACGACGGTTCGAGATTCCTTATTGGGAGGAATTATGCTTGTCCAAGCAATCCTCGTCGGCTTAGTCGGAGCGTTTGGATGCCTCGACTACCAGCTCGGCACCCTCTACGCGTTCCGCCCCATCGTCCTGTGCCCGCTCGTGGGCCTGGTGCTGGGGGACCTGCAGACTGGCCTTGCCGTTGGCGCCAGTCTGGAGTTGCTGTTCATGGGCTCGATCTCCATCGGCGCCTACGTACCGCCTAACGAAACCGTCGGCGGCGTGCTCGCTTGTGCCTTCGCCATTCAGCTCGGTCAGGGTACCGAGACGGCCATCGCGCTCGCCATGCCCATCGCCGTCCTTGCGCTGACGATCGGCAACATTACCAATGCCTTGTTCCCTGTGTTTGTCGATATGGCAGACAAGTTCGCCCTCAAGGGAAACCTCAAAGGCATCTACGCCGTTCATTGGGGAATTGGAATCTGGGGCTGCGTCGAGTACTTCCTGCTGTGCGGCGGCGCCTTCTATTTGGGTTCCGACGCTATCCAGGGCCTGCTCGACTTCATCCCGCCTTTCATCATCGACGGTTGCGGCGTTGCCGCCAACATCCTGCCGGCCATGGGCTTCGCCATGCTCGGCCGCCTGGTGCTCACCAAGCAGCTCGTGCCCTTCTACTTCCTGGGCTTCCTGCTGTGCTCCTACGCCAACGTGCCCGTCCTGGGCGTCGCCCTGATCGCCATCATCATCGGCATCGACAAGTTCGACCTGCTCGGCCTGGGCGGAGCCCAGCCCCAGCTCTCCGCGGAAGG
The DNA here is from genome assembly GCA_958408685.1 of uncultured Collinsella sp. GTDB lineage: Bacteria > Actinomycetota > Coriobacteriia > Coriobacteriales > Coriobacteriaceae > Collinsella. The sequence goes on from CATYLC010000036.1 coordinate 4,664, forward strand.
GGATGAGGACGATGACTTCTAGTCCCGAGAACAAGATCACGCGCTCCGACCTCATCAAGAGCGCCGTCAACGTCGGCGCCCTGGGCATGGAGTTCTCTTGGACCTACTACAAGCAGATGAACATCGCCTTCTGCCTGATGGTCGCCAACATGCTCAAGAAGATCTACGCCGGCCGCCCCGACGACTACGCCGAGGCCCTGCACCGCCACTGCGCGTTCTTCAACATCACCGTCCAGTTCGCCCCGTTCGTCGGCGGCATCGCGATGGCCATGGAGGAGAAGGTCGCCCGCGGCGAGATCGAGCCCGAGAGCGTCAACGACGTCAAGGCCGCCCTCATGGGCCCGCTGTCCGGCATCGGCGACTCCATCTTCCTGTCGACGCTGCGCGTGGTCGCCGCCGCGGTGGGCATCAGCCTGTGCCAGGCCGGCAACCCCTTCGGCCCCATCGCCTTCCTGCTCATCTACAACGTCCCCGGCTTCGCGCTGCGCATCTGGGGCGCCGTCAAGGGCTACGAGCTGGGCGTGGGCTTCCTGGACGAGGCCCAGAGGACCGGCCTCATGCAGAAGATCATGACCTGCGTGGGCATCGTGGGCGTCATGGTCGTGGGCGCCATGTGCAAGGACATGTTCTGGGCCAGCATCCCGGTGGCCATCGGCTCGGGCGAGGACGCCCAGACCCTCCAGGACATCCTGGACGGCGTCATGCCCGGCATGCTCGGCATGATCGCCTTCTGGCTGTACTACTGGCTGCTGTCCAAGAAGATCAACCCCATGGTGCTGATCGTGGCCACCATGGTCGTGGGCATCATCGGCGCGTTCTTCGGCGTGCTGGCGTAAGGGCCCGGCTGCATAGATTTTCGTTGCAACCTGGAAAGGGGATGGAGCAGGCCTATGCCCTCCATCCCTTTTTGTATAGAAGGAGTTCGTATGTTCGCGAAAGATCGCGAAGCAATGCGCCTGACGCCGGCAGAGGTCAGGCTGATTCTTATTGAGTCCCTGCAGTGGTGCGCCAACAACGCGGTCTACTTTTTGGGGCTTATCGGTGCGGCCACGTATGATCTGGCCGGCACGGCCTTTTTGGTTGCCGCCATTACGCTCGTGCGCAATCTTATGACGTCGGCGGGCAATATGGTGTCGGGCTCGGTCATCGACCGCTTTGGACCGCGCCGGACGTCGTTTGTGACGTGCGTGATTACGGCAGTGCTATCGCTTGGCGTGGGGCTGGCGCCGTTGTCTGTCCCCGGGCTTGTGTTTGCCGCGTGCGTCTTGGGACTTGCGGGCGGCTTTATCAACACCTGCACGCATGCGTTTCCGGGATACCTGGAGTCGACCACCGAGGGCCGTACCCGCGTGAACGGTCTTATGGTGTTCTACAGCAATATCGCCTATACCGCTGGCCCGCTGCTCGGTGGTGCCATCGTGAGCTGTTTTGCCACGCAATCGGTCTATCTGCTCATGGCGGGCATGATGGGTGTGGCGGCCGTGCTCTCCTTGGGCTGTCACGAGTGTGTTGCTCCCGCAAAAGGGGACAAGCCGAAGGGCGGTATTCTGGGCGGCATGGCCGAGGGCGCGCGACTCACGTTTCGCGACCACGACTTGCGCCTCATCTTTATCTCGGGCTTTTTGGGTTTCTTTGCGTTTGGCGCGTTCGATTCGCTTGAGTCGTTGTTCTACCGCGATGTGCTCAACGTGGATATCGTCTGGCTGGGCTGGCTGTCCTCGGTCGTGGGCCTCACTTCCTCGGTGGGCGCGTTCATCCTGACCAAGCTTTCTGCTCGCCATGTCAACCTGCGATTGTTACTCGGCGCGCTCATGGCCGTGGGCATTGGGTCCATGGTGTACGTGGGCACCGATATGCTGGGGGTCGCGATTATCGGTCAGGCGATTAACGGTCTGGCCTGGGGGTTCCTGGAACCGCTGCAGATGATCTTGATTCAGGAGCGCGCCGACATCAAATACCTGGGGCGCATTACCGGCTTTGTGCGCTTTGGCCTGATGAGCGCCGGCGTGCTGCCGCTGCTGGCGGCTCCGTTTTTGGCGGAGGCTTTGGGCGTCCAGGCGGTGCTGTTTGGGGCATCGACCATTATTGCGCTGGTAGGAACGCTGTTCTTTGTCACACAAGGGAGGCGGCAGAAATGCTAGATATACATCTAATTTTAATTTAATACCACTCACCCGAGAATATCGACCGTTCACCGAGGATCGGCGCAAATTACAAAGTGGTATTAAAAACACGTTGGGTGTATGTCTATAATTGGTATCGAAAAGAAACGCGATGTATAGATTCGCGTGCAGGACAGAAAGGAAAAGCCATGAAGGAAACCGAGAAGATCGAGATCATGCATTTCGACCAGGAGGGCTATCTCG
>CATYLC010000037.1 GCA_958408685.1 uncultured Collinsella sp.
GTATACGGGTGCATCATCGACGTCTTCAATACAGAAAATATCAGTGCGGAATGTTCTGAAAACTAAGTCCAGCACGGGCCCTGTGTTACCACCGCAGGGGGGGCGATTCCTCGATCGCTCACTTAATCTAATAGGAAAGTTAGTGAGGCCGGAGCTTTGGCTCCGGCCTCCTTATATAAGGGCTCGGCTTTGCCGAGCCACCAAATTTACATCAGCCCCCAGAACATGTTTGAGAACTGTGCCTGAAGTATGTATTTGCAGGCCCCGAATCGGTGTTGCCTCCCGGCGCATTCCGCAGGGGGAGCGATATTTTGCAGCACGAAGTGCGCAACAAAATATCGCTCATGCCCGAGGACGCGCCGGGAGGCAACACCGATTCGGGGCCGAACATATAGATCTACCAGCGCATTTACAAATTCGTAAACTTTTTTGAAAAAAGTGCTTGCACAGTTCTCGAATCATAGGTTATTATCTTCCTCGTTGAACGCGCGGGTCCAACAAAGCGAACCGTGAATCAACAACATAGCATGTCGGAGTGGCGGAATTGGCAGACGCGCTAGCTTGAGGTGCTAGTGACCGCTTTTTGGTCATGCGGGTTCAAGTCCCGCCTCCGACACCATCGCATTTGAGAAGCCTCTTCGGAGGCTTTTTTGTTACCGATAGACGGTGGGGTCCACGATGGAAACGCTTGAACGCAACGAGTGGGCAGACGTTGCCCAACTAGTCGAGATCACGAGCGATGCTGTCATCATCTGCGAGCTCGACGGAACAATTCTGCATGTGAATAATCGCTTACTTGGTTTGATGTGCGAGGAACGCGCCGACGTCATCGGTGGAGATGTTAAAGACGTCCTGTACTCGTCCGCTTTTGAACGTGCGACGGAACATCGTCTGCCATTTGAAACTGATGGCTCCGAGAACGAACTGATGCTCAAGCTGAGTGACGGCTCTTTTATCCCCGTCTTGGTTCGTGCGGGCTCCGTAACGCCTCCACGCATCTTTGGGCGCCGCGCGCCACGTGTCCTGGTGGCGCTCCATAGCATCGAAGAACAGTATTCGCACGACCGTCAGCTCAAGCGTGCGTTATCGGAGCTTAGAGTGGCGAACAAGCGCCTCTCTGGCACGCTCTCGGTCATTATGAGTACCGTGGGCTCCGATGAGCTGCCCAGCCTACTTGATACCGTTTTGAACCAGCTTGTAGGAACGCTCGATGCTTCGGGTGCCGCTATCTATTTTTCTGAGAGCGGCGGTTTTAAACTTCGCGGTGTTTCCAAGGAGCTGTACGACAGCTACCTGCCTGAGTTTTTGCCGTATGGCGCTGGCATTCCGACGTATGTTCTTCGTGAGTCGCGTGCCTGTCGCTTGTCGATTCAACAGGACCTTAAGGGTGATAAGGCCGCCTCCGGTATGTTTATGGACTTGGACAATCGTTCTAAGCACCTATTGCGCATGCAGGATATGCCTCCGTACCGCAGCGAGATCTGTCTTCCCGTTTTTTACGGTACGCAGATTCTTGGCGTGCTGGAAGTTGGTTGGAAACGCCCTCAGGCACCGCTCGCCTATGACGTTAATGTACTCGAGGTCATTTGCGATTACCTGTCTATCCAGCTGGTCGGCATGGCATCGAGCCTTCGCTCCCGTCGCACGGCCGAGCTTGGCCGCTCGCTCAATGTCTTGCGTGATGAGTTGTTTACCTTTCTAGACGATTCCGCCGCGGCTACCCAGGCGGTATCGTCCGAGATCTGCAATATGCTTAACTGCCATTTTTGCCCTGTTGAGTATGACGCCAGTCTGGATTCCTACGTCATAGATTTTGAAGGCGGCAGTCGCGTTGCTTTGCCGGACGATCCCGAGAAGCTTTTCTTTTCCACGACGGCGCCAGCGGCACGTCTGGGGGCTGGACCTGATGGCTTTGAGGCATCTGTTTTGGGAGGTACGAGTGCCGAGGACCTTAAACACGTCCGTATAACTCGCGTTGACGAATCGATGCCTATGGGAGGCTGGCTTAGGGCGCATGGTCTGCCTTGTCAAGGTCTCTACGTCGACTCCGGCATCGAGGCGGGGTGCCCGCGCTCTGAGGGTGATGGCAAGCACAGTAACGACGCGATTGTTCCTGCTTCTGTTGCGAAGAGCCCGACGACGCGCGCGCTGCTGCTTCGTGATGGTAGCCAAGAGCCGATTGATGATCTTGAATATGACTACTTGGTGCACTTGGCGCATGACTTTGAACTGATCTACGAAGGCGAATCTCAAAAGCGCGAGGAGCGCCATATCGCTCAGACCCTTCAGATTGGCATGAGAAATTCCCTGGGGGATGTTCCGGGTATCGCAACCGATTCGGTGTACCTGTCGGCCACGAACTCGGCGTTGGTCGGCGGCGATTTCTATACGCTCATCCGTCTTCCCGACGACTGCGCCGTCATGATTTTGGGCGATGTGTCTGGCAAAGGCATTGAGGCCGCATCGATGTCCGCGCTCGTCAAGACGGCCCTGACGGCATATGCTTGGGAGGGCGCTGGACCGGCCCGCATGGCACGCTCCCTTAACAGCATGCTCATGGGCTTTTCGAGGGTCGAGACGTTCGTGACGGCCTTTATCGCCAAGATTGACCTTAAAGCCGGACGCGCAACGTATTGTTCGGCGGGCCATCCTCCGACCATGGTCATCAGGCCAGAGTCGATGCCGCTGGGTGGCGGCGAGGCTCGTGGGGGAGAGGTCGAGCTGCTTGGATGCCAATCGGGTGTAATCGGTGCCTTTGAGAGCATGGTGTACGAGACAGGCGTGTTTACGTTCGCCCCCGGCGACATGCTCTTCATGTATACGGATGGAACGATTGAGGCCCGCGACCGCACCGGAGCGTTCTTTGGCGAGCAGCGCTTGCGCGACCTTCTGCTTTCTGTTTCGGGGGAGGGCGTGTCGGGCATTTGCGGCAAGGTCTTGGGCGAGCTTGACCGATTTACCGAATCGGCGCTGGACGATGACATTGCATTGGTGTCCCTTGAGTTTTTACGGGGCCGGTCCTAAACAGCGACGCTGGGCGCGTCGAATCCGCACGGTTGCGGAAACGCATGCATCGAACAAGCTCTTTTGGGGAACCATGGTCGTATGAATGAGTGGAATGACATAGCGGTTTTGACGCCACCAGGCGATATCGACATCGCCACGGTGCCTGCGCTGCGTCGGCGGTTGGATGCTTTGATTGGCCGCGGCGTGCGTCGTGTCGTCATCAACTGTCAGGCTGTTAGCTTTATCGATTCGACGGGCTTGGCATTCCTGCTTACGCGCGCTCGTGAGCTCATGAGGCGAGAAGGCCTGCTTTCGCTCGTCAATGCATCAGGTGAAGTTGTTCGCTTTTTGGAGATTGCTCGTCTTGTCGATATCCTTCATGTCGCGGGGCCGGCACGGGAGTCTATTCCCGCCATTCCGGTGGGGGAGCTGCCTCGCTGGAGTAAGAGCGTCGAGGTCCGTCAGGGTATCGAGAATCTTCCATACTACCGACATCGCATCGCCGAACTCCTTGAATCGCTCCCGTTGCGCCGTGACGAGCGCTACGATGTCGCATTGGCGTCGGGGGAGGCGCTGGGTAATGCCTATGACCATGCGGGCGGTATCGGGTGCGTCCTGACGGTTCAGGCCTATGGCGATCGCGTTGTGGTTGAGGTGCTTGATCGAGGTGCCGGCTATTCTATCGATGAAACGAGCGAACCGGTCGCATCCGAGGAACGCGGCCGTGGCATCAAGCTTATGCGTATGCTCGTCGATAACGTGGAGGTTGCTCGTCGTACGGACGGCGCCGGCACGCGCGTGCAGATGGTGAAGCTGTTTAGCGGAGCACTGGAATCGTGTGCCTAGCCAATCGCTTTAGCGCGTTTAGCTACTAAGAACATGCGGCAGACAAGTTTTTTGAAAAAAGTACTTGCGTCTTTTGGACAACTCGCGTAAATTAATAACCCGCAAGCGGACATGGCTCAGTTGGTAGAGCACAACCTTGCCAAGGTTGGGGTCGCGGGTTCGAGCCCCGTTGTCCGCTCCATTGCATTTCCGGACCGTTTAGGCGGTCCTTTTTCGGCGAAGTGGCCAAGTGGTAAGGCAGAGGCCTGCAAAGCCTTTACCCCCGGTTCGAATCCGGGCTTCGCCTCCAGGCAACATCCGGGCGCTCCGGCGCCCGTTTTGTTTTACATATGCGGACATGGCTCAGTTGGTAGAGCACAACCTTGCCAAGGTTGGGGTCGCGGGTT
>CATYLC010000038.1 GCA_958408685.1 uncultured Collinsella sp.
GGCCCTGCCGGGGCGCGAGGCGTAGGGACTACCCACACGAACTCACGAAGGCTCCCAAAAAGGGACAGGTTTATTTTGGCAGGTTTTATCTGGGCAAACGTCAAGCCGTCACGATGGCTCAGCCACGGTCCCAAAACGTCTCGATCTGTAACAGTTAGAACCCATTTTCCGGTCTATCTGTTACAGATCGAGACATTCGAATCCCCCTCAAGGGAAAATCTCAATCTGTAACAATAGCTCGTCAAAATCGATCCCAGCTGTTACAGATTGAGACAAAGGGGCGGCGCGGTTCGAAAGTATCTCAATCTGTAACATCTAACCCACTTTTAACGGTCTAGTTGTTACAGACTTAGACAAAACCGGCTGACAACGAAAGTGGCAACGCCCGTAATGGACGTTGCCACTTTTCTATTGAGAAAACTACTCGGTTTTCGTTGCTTACCACCACAATGGGGACAGGCACCTTTGTGGCGGCTTTGGCCTTGTCCTGTCCCCTGTCGCTAGACCGTGATGACGTTATCCATCGCCCGATACTTGGCGGGGACCTCACCTGCGGTAATAATCGTTGCGTCGCGGAAGTCCGCGAACTTAACGGGCGCCACCATGCCAAATTTACTGGCGTCCGAGATTACGAAGCGTTTGGCGGTATGGCGCATCGAGATACGCTTGACCTGCGCTTCCTCGATATCCGGTGTGGTGAGACCTTGCTCGGCGGCGATACCATTGGAACCCCAAAAGCCGCAGTTGAAGTTATAGCGGTCCAGAGTTGCCAAGGCATCGGGACCGACGAGCGCCTCGGTCTCGGGCTTGAGCTCGCCGCCCAGCACCACGGTGCGCATGCCGCGCAGAGCGAGGTGCTGAGCATGGAGCACAGAATCGGTCACATAGGTGACGCCCTCAAGGCGCGGAAGATGCTCGATGAGCCTAAGCGTCGTCGAACCTGAATCGATGTACACAAAGCCCTCGGGCTCCACAAGCGCCGCCGCACGGGCGCAGATGCGCTCCTTGTCATCGTTATGGAGATCACTGCGCTCGCTGATCGTCAGGTCGCGCGTCACGTGCGCACGCTCCAGACTCGTCGCGCCTCCGTGCACCTTGGCGATACGGTGTGCACGGTCGAGCGCCTGCAGGTCGCGCCGAATGGTAGACGCCGTCACGCCCAGGGCTTCAGCAAGCTCCGGCACGGTAACCGAGCCGGCCTGCTGCACCATCGTCACGATCGCGTTGAGCCTATCTTCCGCAAGCATCGCTTACTCCTCCTCGGGGTACACGACTCCCCAGTCGGCGCGGAGCTTGGTCATCAGCTCCATAACATCAGAAGCATAGCCCAGAAGCTCGCGCTTCGAATCATCGCCGGCAACGGCCTTCTCCAGGTCGGCCATCTCGTAGCACAGAGCGTATGCCTCGGTGCCAGCGTGGACCTCCTCACGGTGACCGTCCGCAGTCCACACGATGGTCGCATGGTCGGCACGCGGATACTCGTTGACCTCGATATAGCACTTATCGAAGCTGATGACCGAGCGCTTGGGCTGCTTGGAGTGGAGCGTAAGGCTCACAACGCCCAGCTGCTGCTCAGCATTACGGCAGACAATGCCACCCGCGACGTCAACGCCAGTCTCGCAGGTATTGCCCAGAGACACGACCTCGGCTGGCTGGCTGGCCATAAACAGGCGCATGACGGACAGGGCATACACACCAATGTCGAGCATGGCGCCGCCGGCAAGACTGCGATTGTAGAAGCGGTTGGTCAGGTCGCCGTACTCCTTATAGCTGCCAAAGTTGAGCTGGGCGAGGTTCATGCGGCCAAAGTCGCCCGCATCCATGCGACGGCGCAGCTCCTGATACAACGGCATGTGGAGCACCGTGGTGGCATCCATAAGGACCACGTTGTGCTCGTCGGCGATGGCACGGGCCTCGTCGAGCTCGGCAGAGTTGAGGGTAATGGCCTTCTCGCAGAGCACGTGCTTGCCGGCAGCCAGCGCGGCACGCAGATAGGTGATATGCGTGTTGTGCGGCGTGGTGATATAGACGGCGTCGATGTCCGGATCGGCGTAGAGGTCCTCAACCGTCTCGTACACCTTTTCGACGCCATACTGCTCGGCAAAAGCCTGGGCCTTGGACAGCGTACGGTTGGCGACACCCGCGAGCTTGCGGCCGGCCAGAGCGAGGGACTGGGCCATTTGGTTGGCGATAACGCCGCACCCGATCACGGCCCAGCGGAGCTCGGGGACCGTAAAGATATCATCGGGGAACGGCTGATCCTGGACCGAGGCAAACGCCGCCTTTGCGGCTGCCTCGGCGTCGAGTGGAACCTGCTTGGAATCTGCCATGAATGCCTCCTGCGTCGTGAAAAGTCTTTCAATTCTGACAGCTATATATTCGCACAAATACGCGTGTATGTGCGTACTTCTGCGTATATAACCGCCAAACGGTCAAAATACAACCGCAGACGGCGCATATACACGCATGGTCACGCAATCCTGCGCACGCAAATACGCACAAATGCGCACTAATCATTGCTCAGAGACGGGGAATTCTACTTAGAACTTCAAAGACAGGATGATCCGCTTCACCACGTCACTCATGGCGCGCTGCAGCTCTAAGGACCGTCCCAAACTGCCGACAGAGACGATATGAGCAGGACATAAAAACATTGAGAGCCCCTGCTGCATGAAAGA
>CATYLC010000039.1 GCA_958408685.1 uncultured Collinsella sp.
CGGCCCTGCCGGGGCGCGAGGCGTAGGGACTACCCACACGAACTCACGAAGGCTCAAAATAAGCCTGTCTCTTTTTGGCAGGCTAGTCCCAGAAGCCGTCTTCTTCGTCCTCGGACTTGGGGCCACGGTCGACATACATCTTATGGGTGCGCTTCTCCATTACAAAGGCAAGAATCGCAAACAGTAGGATGCCGCCGGCGAAAAGGATGGCAAAACCGGTGCGGGTGCCAAACAAAAAGGAAAAAACTGCGTCCATTGGGTGCCTTCTTGCGTAGTTGGGTTGGGTCGTAAACGCTCATAAGTATATACTTGCCCATACATGTACAAGGTTGCAACCTAAATGGAATGTATATCGCCGGAGGATCTAATGCTTGATATCAAGTTTGTTCGCGAGAACCCCGATGCCATCGATACCGCCATGGCAAATCGCCAGACGTCTTGGGATCGCGAGAAGTTCTTTGAACTCGACGACGAGCGCCGTGCCGTCATCACCGAGGTCGAGGAGCTCCAGGCCACGCGTAACGCCGAGTCCAAGAAGATTGGCGCCCTGATGAAGGAGGGCAAGAAGGACGAGGCCGAGGCCGCCAAGGAGGCCGTGCGTGCCGTCAACGAGAAGATTGACGGTCTGGCCGAGCGCCGCACCGCTCTCGAGCAGGAGCAGTACGACTTTATGGCTCACCTTCCCAACATCCCTTGCGAGGCCACGCCGTACGGCAAGGATGAGGACGAGAACATCGAGCGCCGTCGTTGGGGCACCCCGCGCGAGTTCGACTTCGACTTTAAGCCGCACTGGGACCTGGGCACCGACCTCGACATCCTCGATTTCGAGCGCGGCAACAAGCTCTCCGGCAGCCGCTTTACCGTTCTCGGTGGCGCCGGCGCCCGTCTTGAGCGCGCCCTCATCAACTTCTTCCTTGACACGCACACCAGCCGTGGCTTTAAGGAGTGGTGGCCGCCCATCGTCGTCAAGCGTCAGACCATGTTTGGCACGGGTCAGCTGCCCAAGTTCGAGGACGACGCCTATCACGTCTCGGGCGACAACTTCCTGATCCCCACCGCCGAGGTCGTGCTTACCAACCTGCACGCCGGCGAGGTTCTCGATGCTGATACCCTGCCGCGCCGCTACACCGCCTTCACCCCCTGCTTCCGCGAGGAAGCCGGCTCCGCTGGTCGCGACACCCGCGGCATCATCCGCCAGCACGAGTTCGACAAGGTCGAGATGGTCAAGTTTGCCAAGCCGGAGGAGTCCGACGAGGAGCTCGAGAGCATGACCGCCGAGGCCGAGTACCTGCTGCAGCAGCTGGGCCTGCCGTATCGCGTGATTAGCCTGTGCACCGGCGACCTGGGCTTCTCTGCCCGTCAGACCTACGACATCGAGGTTTGGCTGCCGAGCTACAACGCCTACAAGGAGATCAGCTCCTGCTCCAATTGCGGCGACTTCCAGGCCCGTCGCGCCAACATCAAGTATCGCGACCCCGAGAACTTCAAGGGTTCGCGCTACCTGCACACCCTTAACGGTTCCGGCCTGCCGGCTGGTCGCACTATGGCTGCCATTCTGGAGAACTACCAGAACGCCGACGGCACCATCACGATTCCCGAGGTTCTGCGTCCCTACATGGGTGGCCTCGAGAAGATCGAGCCGGTCGCGTAACTTGGCTGCATAGGGGATATGCAAGGGCGCTCCTTCGGGGGCGCCCTATTTCGTGCGCAGGTCCATATCATGCCGTGCGGACAGCTCAATAGAAAATACACGAACAAACGTTCTGTATACAGCCATCTACCTGCTATGCTTTTACTAGATACGGGCGAGAGAAAGGGGATGCGATGGAGCTGTTTGATGAGCGGGTAGTTTTGTTTGAGAGCGATGAAGGTGGGGAGCACCTACTAGTTACATGTGAGCCATCGGGTATGGGTGGTTTGGTGGTGCGGCAGACCAGCGAGGGTCCGTTGACCCAATGGTGCTTTGAGGAGTCGCCGCATGTGGTCGAGACTTTTGTGACGCACGAGGGGCTTGTGGCGCTTGAGCAGTTCTATGGAGTTGGGACTTCTAACCAGGTCGCGCGCATGCTGAGCATCTCGTTTGCCGATTATGACTGTGCCCAGCGGGTGCGCTCGCTTTTGAGGGAACTCGGTGCTGGGTTCGATGTAGTTGAAAAACCGATTGATCGCATGGGGGACGTTGGCGCATGCGGAGCTGCGTGAGGAACATATTCTCGAAAAAAGTTTGAGATTGTGCTTGACTCCAACTAACTAAAGTGGTTTTATATGTCTTGCGCTGCGGCGTTACCTCAGCTGGATAGAGGGTCTGACTACGAATCAGAACGTCATAGGTTCGAATCCTATACGCCGCACCAATCGAACTTGAAGCCTCCGGCAACGGGGGCTTTTCTTTTATGGCAACACCGCATGGATTCGAACCTCGGTCGAGGCGCGCGCGTCAAGAGAACGCGGAGCGTTTTCAGCGAGCGGGCGAGCACGCCGGCAGGCGGGCGAAGCCGGCGCGGATCCGCGCAGCGGATGCGCGGAATCCTATACGCCGCACCAATCGAACTTGAAGCCTCCGGCAACGGGGGCTTTTCTTTT